>CAZMGF010000007.1:0-74477 GCA_964565765.1 uncultured Spirochaetia bacterium | reverse complement strand
GTTGGTGTTATGACCACTTATGGATTTGAGGACGCTGAACAATCCCAATCGGATGGAAATAGATTCTATGGTTGGCACAGGCAATTCCTGTTTTTAAATAGCATTTACCCTGCAGCAAATTTTCAAATTGGCATTATAGGACATATTAATAAAAGCATTGGGATAATAATAGATGGTGGTTATAGGCAGGCTGATGAAGAAGATGAATATAGCAAATATACTGAAAACAGTGATTTGTCTAAGGTGAATACAACCGTTTGTT
Organism: uncultured Spirochaetia bacterium; assembly: GCA_964565765.1. Taxonomy (GTDB): domain Bacteria; phylum Oederibacteriota; class PGYV01; order PGYV01; family Palsa-1178; genus Bog-1181. The sequence continues at coordinate 74,215 of CAZMGF010000007.1, read as the reverse complement.
ATGATTACGACTATTCAGGCTGGTTTATAAAATTAGGGATGTTATATTCAATTTAAAAACGGGTGAATAAATGGGGCCAAAGTGTTTTGTTAGAATTAGCATATTTGTGATGACGCTAAAAACAATATATTAAGTAATTGAGTGCTTAATATAGCAGGCTCTTCTGTTTTAAGCCATGCTTTAACTTCGGCTATGATTTTTGAGATCTTGGACTCTTCCGCACGCCATTAAAATAAAAACCCCGGAGACTTTAGCCTCCGGGGTTTTTGTTTTATATAACATGGTATCGGGGTTATCTGGTATCAGTAGAATTGCTGCAATAACAGCTTATGCCGCGGACACCAAGGATATGCAATGGGTAAAATACGGAATAAGCATGTACAAATCCGGGCAGTATGAAAAGGCCGTGCTCGCCTATGAAAAAGCCATTGAAATCAACCCGGATAACGCCTATGCCTACCAGTATATGGGCATGGCTTATCTTGCGCTTAAGGATAATGACATGGCCGATGAATATTTCCAGAGGGCATATGACTTAAGGCCCACGCCAGCGCTGAAAAAACAGATACAGGCGCTTGACGAAAAAGTTTTCGGCGAAGGGAAATATTTCCTTTATCCTGTAACATTCGAGCTTTATATCGGAACAGGCATTGACCTCGGAACCTTTACAGATACAGCGATTGATTCCGGCGGAAACTATAACCCGTTTAGCAATATATTAAGGTATGGCGGAATGGTATCTTACCACTTTTGCAACTGGTTCGACGTCAGGAGCGGCATGATAATTGGATGGGGGGCAGATATTCCGGTGCTTGCAAGGTTCAGCTTTAAGAGCCCGTGGAACTCCAATAGCATTGTCGGCATTGCCGCCGGCCCGTATGTTAATGCCGGCGCGCCGGTCAATCTTGGAACAGATATGGGGGTTGTGTTTTCCGGCGACTGGCGGTATGTTTTTGGATCGATGGCCATAGTTGGAACCGATATGATTGAAATAGGCCTTGCAAAAGCAACCCGGTTCGCTGAACTGGCTCTTATAGGAGTGGCGTTTTAAGGGGGCGCCGGCACGGTTCACCGCGTTTAAAAATTTTATAACATATAAGCAAAATAAAAGGCTCTTCGGCTAATAGACCGAAGGGCCTTTTTTATTTTGCTTTTGCCAACCAAATAAAATTATGATTAAAACAAGACGTAATATCCGGGAACCGGTTTGATATTGAGCTGGTTTCAAACGATGCCGGGAAAGCCTCCTTTGCCCTTGATTTAACGATAATTTGGAGTAAAATTAGTATTAGAAGCAGCCTGGCTGAAGCTTTTTAGACTTTAAATCACAGGGCATAAGGTAAAAGATGAAAAAAACAGCTTTTTTTTTAATTGCAGCGTTGATGTTTTTTCTTATGGGCGCGTCATATTTGCATGCCTCCTCAATAGATTTCTCCGTCTGGGAACTTCAGGAACCCGACGACACTACCGTTTCGACGGCCACGCTTGTTTCCGGTTATACGGATTCATATTTTTACATTGCCGGGGACGGGGGACAGGCCTTTATGGATCCGGCAACAGGCACGCCTACATCAGGATCCACACACCCGCGCTGTGAGCTCCGTGAAATGTCGGGAGGCGCTGCCGCCGCATGGCCGCCAACCAACAACAATATTATGACTGTAACGGGCGCAGTCAACCAGGTTGGCGGCGGAACAAGCGGACACACCACGATTGCGCAGGTATTCGACAGCACCGGGGGATTCCCGCTTTGCGAATTCGAATATTCAAACAGCCTGGGCGGCTTTGAAATTCTTTACGAGGAAGCCAAAGGGGCGGGAAGCTACATTGACCTCGGCGTGCCCATGGCCCTGAACACAACCTACACCTTCAGCCTGTCGCTTTCCAACGATGTGCTTACAATAATGGTAAACGGCACGCAGGTATATACTTACACAATTGGCGCGGCGGTTCAGGGCGATCTGTTCTACTTTAAGTGCGGGGATTATGACCAGACAGCGGCTTCCGGTACGTTAACTACGGTTCCATATACTATTGTGGAAGATTATGCCATCAGCGTTGTCCATAATTCGGGGGCAACGGCAACCGTGACACCCACGGTAACGGAAACAGAAACGCAATCGGCTTTCGCAACAGCGACATCAACGCCCTCAAATACTTTTTCCTTTACTCCGACAGAGTCTGTCACGGAGTCTTCTTCGTTTACTTGTACGGCCACTTTTACGGCAATTATCACTTTGACAGAAACTGAAACGGCAACAGTTACGCAGACAAATTCAGCTTCGCAGACAATAACACAGACAGAAACCGGAACGCCGCCGACTTCCACGGTCACTCCAAGCGTGACCGCCACAGCTTCTGTAAGCCGGACATTTACCGCAACATTAACCGCTACGCCGGATTCAACCTGCACCGGTACGGGGACTTATACATCAACCGCGACTGTTACTTTTACGGAGGCGGTTACAGGAACGCCGTCTGTAACCGCGACGGCGACACATACTGTTACATTGGGTATGACTCCTTCATGTACACAAACTTTTACTTCAACAAGCACAGCGGCATTGTCAGATACACCCACAAATACGCCGGTCAATACGCCGGCAATTACGGCACAACCGACGGCGACATATACAGCGACAACACCGCCTGCGCCGCAGGGCACTTTCGGTATAACAGGTGTTACGGCATATCCAAATCCGTTCATCATCAACAGCGCCGGCCTTAATTTTGATATTCAGTTATCAGGTGTGCCTATAATGATGGGGGTAAAGATTTATACCGTAAGTTTCAGGAAAATCCTTCAAAGCGATGAACAATGGAAACTGGGAATTACATATCCGGACTGCAAACTGAACCTGCCGCCAGGGTATTTATCGGGGCTTTCAAGCGGCAGTTACTATTTTATAATAACCGCAAAAGACGCAAACGGAAGGATGATATCATCCAGGCCTTTTGTTGTGTTGATTTTTAGATAAAAAAATTGACGTTAAAGGGGCTTTTTACAACTAAAACAAAAGGGTTTGACCAGCCGGGTTAAAATTGCTATAATTATTTTCAGTTAAGGCTTACCAAGGAGTATTTTATGGCAAAAAAGACTGAAAATAAGGCAATAAAAGAAAAACTAAAAAAAGCAAAAAATGCCATATTTAAAAAGGAAGTTTCTTTTCCTTTAAAGGCAAAATTCAGCTTTTTTACCGGACTTTTGCTTTTTGTCATAATGGTTATCATAACAATATTTATATATAACTGGGTAAGCGTGGCCCTTGAAAAAGAAGTCAAAGAAAGGGGGCTTGCCGTGGCAAAGAACATAGCAAATAACGCCGCGGATCCCCTTATTAAAAATGATGATCTTGCGCTGGCTATTTTTACCAAAGAAGCGGTTCAATCCCCGGCAAAAGAAGAAGCAGTGGAAGAAGATATGCTTCATTTCACCTATGACGAGATAAAAAATATAATCAATCCTGCGGCAGCCGGAAGCGTCCATATTAAAAACGAGGGCATATACGGGGCCGAGATAATAAAACAAAACGGTATTATTGCGTCGTCCAATGACGTAGGAAAGACAGGCAATAAATATGTCCCACCGGGAGGAATCAGGCTCCTCAAACCGGGCGAAGACGAACTGGTTCAGGATTATGTCGTGAATTCAAAACATTATTATGACATTGCGGTTGCCGTCTCTTCCGTTTTAAATAACCAGAAATATTCCATCGGAGAAGTGCACCTTACCATATCGCATTCTATTATTTCGAAGGCCGTTACCGGCGCCGTGGTAAGGATTGGGTTCATAGTAATTGTCGCGCTTTTTTTGGGGATTATAGTGACGATAATGCTGGTCAGTTTTATGGTAAAGCCCATAAGCTACCTTGTGGAAGGCGTTCACGCGATTGGCGAAGGCAATTACGATGTTAAAATAAACCTTAAGACTTCCGACGAGCTCGGCCTGCTCACGGATATATTCAACGACACGGCAAAAAGCCTGAAGGAAAAAGAGCTTTTAAAAGGAGCTTTTTCAACTTACGTGTCAAGTGAGGTAATGAACGAAGTATTAAAGGACCCGAAGAAACTTTCGTTGAGCGGAAAAAGGGTAAAGGCGACCATGCTTTTTACCGACATCCGCGGATTTACTTCAATGTCGGAAGTTCTTGAACCTGAACAGGTGGTTGCGGTTATAAATGAATATTTAACCATACAGACTGAACGGGTATTTGAAAATAAAGGCGTACTGGACAAATTTATCGGAGACAGTATAATGGCGGTTTTTGGAATTCCGGTGCCGATGCACGATGATGCTTTAAGGGCGGTTATCACCGCGATGGAAATAAGGGAAAGTGTGAAGGGGTTAAATGAAATCAGGGCAAAAGCCGACAAGCAGACAGTCGGCATAGGCATAGGCATAAATACCGGCGAAGTTGTTTCCGGAAACGTGGGTTCTCCGCAGAAGATGGACTACACGGTTATCGGTGATAACGTAAATCTGGCTTCCAGGCTTGAGGCTAATGCACCGGCAGGCAAGGTATACGTGAGCGAAGCTACATATCTTGAAACAAAAAGCAGCATTAATTACAGGGAACTGGAACCAATAAAGGTAAAAGGCAAGAAGGATTTTATAAAAATATACGAACCAATATCCAGGAAGGAATGAAACAGCCGGGCCAAATAAGGAGCAGGTGCAAATGAATTTTGTAAAAAGATTTTTAGCAGGGGCTTTATTTATTATTGCATTCTTTTTATTCCCTTTTTGCCTGTTTTCAGCGCCCACGCCTACCCCTACAATAGGGCCGGGATTCGTCTATCAGAATTTTGAAACAAACGGCACCATATACGCGCTTACACGCACTGCAAACGCCCTTTATATCGGCGGAAGTTTTTCAAAAGTTGGTTTGAGGACCGGCGCATTGATATTATTGGACACCACCGGCAAGCAGGTAAGTAATCCGCCGTTTCCCCAGGTGAACGGGACAATATACGCAATCGAGCCTGATACAACCGGAGGTGCGTATATCGGAGGGTCTTTTGGATATGTGGCGGGATTGCCTTGCAATAATATTGCCCATATATTATCCGACGGATCGCTTGACCCTAACTGGACCGCTTCAACCGATTCAACGGTAAGGGCCATTGCTTATAATCCGGCAATTACGCCGAAAGTATTTGTCGGGGGAAACTTTGCCAACGCCACGGGTTCAGGCGGGAACCTTACAGCGCGCAGTGATCTTGCGGCTTTTGACCCTTCAACAGGAGCCCTTTTAGGCTTCAATCCGGGCGCGGACGGTGTTGTATATTCCATAAGGGTTGACGCGGCAAGTGCGGTGTTAATTGGCGGCGCATTTTCGGTCATAGGCGGAGTTACCACGCCATATTTTGCTGTTGTAGACCCGACCACTGATCCGGGCATAAATTCCGGACTTAATTACGGGTTAAACGGAAATGTAAATGATATCGCGCTGGGACTGGGCCAGTTTTTCATTGCCGGCAGTTTTACATTAGTTAACGGCTCAACAGTGAGGAACAGGATGGCTGTTTACAGCTCTTATACTTCAGTTACCCCTTCCATACAGGATTTCAACTGCGATAATACTGTAAACGCCATGTGTATTAATACTGGCACATCAACGCTTTACGCAACGGGGGGGTTTCTTAATGTTAACGGGACAACAGCCAGAAAATATGCGGCTGCTTTCAGCACGCTTTCGGGAACTGTAACCGCATGGAACCCTAATTTAAACGCCGTGGGCAGCGCGATTGCTACCAGCGGAACAGTGGTCTGCATAGGCGGAAAATTTACCACTGCGGGGCTTTTGTCGTTAAGCAGAAAGTACGCCGCTGATTTTGATTTAAACAGCGGCACTGTGAATACGTGGGCCCCCAATCCGGACGGGTTTGTATATGCTGTAAAAAATATAGCGTCATCAACAGTTACGAATACGGCCATAGGCGGGTCATTCAGGGGATATCAGTGCCTGGACAGAAACAACCTGGCTGCTGTTAATCTGTCCACGGGCGCGGGTTACGCCTGGAATCCGGCGCCGGATAATACCGTATATGCGTTAGCCTTATCAGGCTCAACAGTTTACGCGGGCGGGATTTTTGCAAATGTAAACACCACAACTTCATCGCTGGCAAGGGCTTACCTGGCTGCTTTTTCGGATTATACCACAGCCGGTACTGCCGCAGCATGGAACCCGAGCGCCAACAGCACGGTGCTGGCATTATTTCCAGTCGGTTCCGCGATATATATAGGAGGGGCCTTTACATCAATGGGAGGCTCTGTTGTATCAATGAGAAATTATGCGGCGGCAACGGACCTGGTTTCCGGAAACGTTTTACAATGGAACCCGAACTTGAACACATATGTTAGGACATTTGCCACTGACGGCACATATATCTACGCAGGGGGCGACTTTACAACAACATCAGGCGGTACATTTACAAGAAATTACGCCGCGGCATTTGATCAGGTGACGGGCACAACCCAGGCCTGGAACCCAAACCTTAACGGCAGTGTATATTCTCTGGCAACCTCACAGGGCAACATCTATCTTGGAGGTACTTTTACAACAGTGCTGGGAACAACAAGGAACAGAGTGGCTTCAATTTCAACGGCAGGAACCCTGAATTCAATGGACCCTGACGCAAATTCAGCGGTATATTCCCTGCAGGTTGATAATGACGCGCTGCTGATTGGCGGCGCGTTTTCAACCCTTGGCAGCAGCACCCGTAATTATTTTGGGGCGTATGACATAAATAACCAGGTGCTTTCAGCATGGAATCCGAATTCCGGAAGCACTGTTGACGCGATAACCGGAAATGACAACCTTATATCTTTCGGCGGTTATATGACGCTGCTTTCACAGCTCCCGCATGGTTACGGCGGGGTAATTGAGTGCCCGGTGGAAGCTTATACTTTAACCGCGACAATTACACCTACGGCAACTTTTACCAGAACATTTACTCCATCCGCAACCAGGACTTTTACAGTTACCTTTACGCAGACATATACTCCCACTGTTACCATTACCGCGACAAACACACCAACCCTTACATGCACATTATCAGCCACTCTGACTGCGAGCCCTTCAAAAACACCTTCAATCACGCCCACATGGTCAATAACACAGACGGCGACAACTATTTTAATATCAGCTACAATTACACCCACATCGAGCATATCGCCGACTTTTACCGGAACACCCACATTTACTTTTACGCTGACCGGAACGGATGCTTATACATATACTCCAACTGAAACATATTCTCATACTAAAACAATTACTCCGACATATACTTCTACTTATACCTGGACGGTTACGCAAACGGCTACCGGGACGGATTCTTTAACGCAAACACCAAGCCAGACATTTACGGTAACCAATACTTTTACAAGCATACCTACAGCAACGCCAACACTGACCCTTACAGTCTGCGCCGCTGGCACATTCGGAAACAACTCCGGTTCCAGTGTTATGATAAGCGGCGGATCAAGCCTTTATGCAAGCAGGTTCCAACTGCTTCAGGATTCAACAATATTGCAACTTAATGTTTATGTGAGCTCCGGCAGCGGCATGATAATGGCGGCAATTTATTCTGATAATTCCGACGCTCCGGATTCGCTTATTGTTCCGTCCGCTCCGATTACGTGTTCGCCGGGATGGAATGTGGTAAGCATCCCTGTTATGCCGCTTTCAGCGGGTTTTTATTGGCTTGCCGTCGAAGCGCAGACAGGTATCGGAGTTTATTACACGGATTCATTGCCGGGAGAGGGTGCGGTTATTGCCAATACATTCGGGACCCTTCCGGATCCGTTCGGCAGCGGTTATTCACAGCAATCACGGGAATGGTCAATTTACGCCAATTTTTGCCCCAATTCCGGATATTTAATAACCGCTACAATTACGCCGACAATTACACAGACATGGACGGTTTCTCCAACGTACACAGTGACCCCTATTGAATCGCCTACTCCTACATATACTACGACACCCACGCCTGTGGCTTCACTGGATATCCCGGCCAATGACGATTCTTATGTTTATCCGATGCCCGCTTCATCAAGCATTTCGTTTGTTTTTTCGCTCAACGAAACCGCCAGTGTAACAATAAATATATTTGATTTCGCCGGAAATTTAGTCAAGACAGTTTCGGGGAGTAATGTGGCGGCGTCAAATATTGCGGAAATTACAGGGGTCAATATTTCACGGTTTAGCAGGGGCGTTTATTATTACCTGATAAAAGCCGTGACGGCATCCGGAAAAGAAATTAAATATAAAATAAACAAGTTTATAGTGCAGAAGTAGCGGTGGATAAATAATGAAAAAAACTATAATCATATTGCTTACGGTGTTTGTATGCCCGTATCTTAACGCTGCACCCGCTCAATCAGCCGCGCTCTCTACACTTGATATAAACACAGGAGCCCGTGCGGCCGCCCTTGCAGGCGCCTTTACCGGCATTGCGGACGACGCCTCTGCCATTTATTACAATCCGGCCGGGCTCTCAAATATAAAAATGGTTGAAATTGATATTGCTTATGATAAATGGCTCATGGATTCATCTTTTCAGTACGGCAATCTGGTCATTCCGGCCGGGCCGGGCTCGGCTGGCGCGATGTTCACCTATACTAATTTTGGAACCTTTGTCCAGCGCGACGCCGGCGGGGCGAATTTGTTTAATGACCTTAATCCATATAATCTTTCGGCGACGATTGCTTACGGCATGCCGGTAAGGGAAGCTTTGTCGGCAGGCCTGGGGATAAACTTTTCAAACTATTCCATGGCCGGTTACAACGATTATATGCTGAGCTTCGACCTGGGGCTTTTATTGAAAATCAACGATATGTTTTCCGCAGGGGCCGCTTTACAAAATCTTGATACATCTTTAAGCGGCGGGTATAATTTAAGGGCCGGGGTTGGAATAAATCTTTTTAATATTAAAGATTATAAAATGCTGGCGGATCTGGATTTAATATATTCGGGCATTTACGGCACCTCAGGCGCCGTTGGCGCGGAATTAACCATTTTTAAGATTCTCTCCGTGAGGTGCGGCTACGCGATTAATAATTCGTTTCAGGCGCTTGGCGCGTTATCCGGGCTTTCGGCAGGCCTGGGGATTACTTTAGAAAAACTTTCTTTTGATTACGCTTTTGCTTCAAAGGGAGACCTGGGCATAACAAATCTTGTCAGCATAAAGCTGCTATACGAAGCCCAGGACGAAGTCGAGAAAAAGAACTATCAGAAATTAACGGAGTTTCTGGCTTATCAGAATTACAGAAACGGGGAAGAGGCTTTTAATGCCGGAAATTACAACCAGGCCCTGGCTGACTGGTCGGATGTTAAATCAATGGCGCCAAATTATAAAGACATTGATCTTATGCTGGTCAGGGTAAAAAAGCTCATATCAACAGGCGGCGGGGTTAAAAAAGCGGATGATTTATATAACGAAGGAATGCAATGCTATGAGGCGTTTGACTTTGAATGCGCCCTTAATAAATGGAACGAAGTAAAAAACATTGCGCCGGCGTATAAGGATATTGATACATGGATAGGCGACGCGAAGGAATTAAAGGCAAACAAAGGCATGACAAAACTGGGCGAAAAATATTTCAAGGAAGGGCTCAAGTATTATAACAACTGCGACTATGTCAAAGCGCTTGCCTCCTGGGAGCAGGGGCTTGAAAAGGATCCGAAGAATACAAAGATAAAACAGTATATAGCCAGGACAAAGTATAAACAAAGTGAAATCTGGGATGATATAAACAAGGCAAAAGCCGAGGTTGCCAACGACGCTTCCGTTATTGAAGGAGTAAAAAGGCTTCGGACAATTTCAGGCATATGCCCGGCAAATAAGGAAGCGACAGATATTCTGGCCACCCTGAAAGAACTCATAGCATTAAAAACAAAGGATTATTATTATAAGGGCATTGAAAAGTACACCGACGGCAATCTTGACGCGGCAGTTATTTACTGGAAAAATATTGACGAACTTGATCCTGATTGTGATTACGCGGTAAAAGTCAGAAGATATATAATGGACGCAAGGTCAAAGCAAAAAGCTTTACAGGGATTTAAAAAGACAGCCAATTAGCCCGCCTCTTGCGTAAAAATTATTTTGTGTTTTTATTAAAAATAGGAGGCATTGTATGGGACACCGCAGGGTTCTTGCGGGACTCGCGTTAATTTTGCTTATTTCCACCAGTCTTTCCGCGATGGATGGGATGAAAATCGGAGCGGATGGAACGCCGGCAATCTCAGCCATTTCCGCGCCGCATGTGACGGCCACGGTTGACGATATACTTTTATCAGCCTCGGTTGACATGGGCACATCTGTCTCGGGGCTGCCTGTACCGGCCTTTATTGACCAGAACGACAATGCCAATTCGGCTTATACAATCGGATCATTTGACCTGGTGCTGCAGGGCGGCGCAGAAAAGATAATGGGCAGGCTCCATCTAAATGACACGCCAATTGACTGGGGTTTAAAAGGAAAGCTCGCGCTGGCATATACATACTGGCAGACGCAGCAGGGCGGCGGAGAGCCTGGAAATTATTTTGCTGATAACGGTTTCGGCAGCCAGGTTTATATACACAGCGGTGATATGATAGATATATCTGGTTTCTGGTGGGCTCTTTCTCCGGAATTTACGGCCCATATGGCAATGAATGAATATATAAAGTTTGGCGCGTCCCTGGGTTTTAGCATGTACGGCTATATGGGTATGAACATTGACGACCCATGGTCGGGTTATTCCACACCTATATCAAATTCCACATACGTCTGGCATTCAGCCTTTCTTCAGAAATATCTGCCGGGGCTCGGGCTCGGCCTTGATTTTTCCCTGAGCGCTGAATTAACGCCGCCAAAAAGCGATTCCAGGATCCTGGTCGAGGCCGGAATAACCGGGCCGTCATGGATATTCGGGATCGGGTATGAATATCCTTTTTCGCAGGCCGCTGTGAAAACTGAAGAGGTTGAAAAGCCCGCTGAAAATTCAAATGGTATAAAAACCGGAGCTGGAGAGAATAGCATGGATTCCGGCGGCGCTGACGCGGCGGCTCCATCCTCATGGACATTTGGCACGGATAAATTGATTATTAACCTGGAGGCTGGTTACCAGTATGTCCTGATGTCAAACCTGAACAACGGCATGTACACAATGAATAAAATATTCAAGGCCAATCCAAGTTACAGTAATGTAAGCTATTCGCAGATGAACAGCGGCATATCAATAATGGCCGGCGCGGACGTGAAGGCCAACGGTTTTTATTTCGGCCCTGAGGCGGGATATTTATTTTGTATTGACGCAAATAGAAAATTCGACCTGAACGGCAGTCCGCACAACATAGATATATACGCCGGCTTAATCCCGCTTGAAGCCGAGGCGGGATATGAAATTAAACCCGGCGATGTAATCAAAGGATATGACCTGCCTTTTGTGGTGGATGTATCGGCGGGACTGGGTTACGGTTTCGCGGAAGTATCCAGGAATGCTAAGGTAACAGGCGATCCGGCATACGGCAATTATGACATCAATTCCAATTATTATGGCGGCTCGGGATTATGCGATCTTGATTTAAAGATTAAATATCCTGATAAAGGGCATAAAGGGCTTTCATACGGCTTTGACCTTGGATACAGGTATTGCATTGTGGATAAATTAACGGCTGATAAAGATTATTCGGTTACAACATCCAACGGATCGACAATTACAATTAATAAAGGCGCTGTTTATGGCGTGGGAACCACCGGGGAAACCACAATGGATTACAGGGGATTTATAATATCGGCTTTTGCCGGATATAATTTTTAGTTTTGAAAACCGCAGGCGATAAAACATTTATTATATAACAGCCTGCTAAACAAAATGGAATCAATTCCCGTATAACGCCTTTAGTTCCTCGACGGTCGGATTCCCCTTGTAAAATTCATTGTTGGGGCCGGTATATCCGCCATCCGTTTTCTTAAGCGTTACAGGAGTGAACCCTCCTTTGGAATTCGGGATATTTATTGTTATTGTATTATCAGCTGATTCAGTTTTCTTTGCCACCGTATCAACCTGCGCCGCGGCAGCTGCGGCCGCCGTATCAACCAGAGGCGTTGAACTTGCAAGGGGCGATACAGGTTCGTACCTGTCAAGAAGAGGGCTGTAATAATAGCTGTCGGAAAAATCGCTGTAATTGTATGTTATCGTGTAAGGATGATAATATGGAAAATATAAATAGGGCATATCGACCAGCCAGAACGGGTCGTATAAACCGTACCAGCCATACCAGCCGCGCCAGCCCCCATACCTGAAACCATAACCGCGCACCCGGCCATTATGATACCCCTGGCCGCTATAATCCTGCTTTTGTTCCGATTCCGCCCGGTAATTTGTGCCCTGAGCGGATTCGCCGCGGGACCCGCCGCCATATCTGTAACCGTCGTTCCGGTAGCCGCCGTTATGATAACCCCAGCCGGCGTATATAGCCATGGTAAATATCAGGGAAATAAGCGCGATAAACGCAAAAAGGCGCGGTTTGTTAACGGAAAATTGGCCATCCATAATATACTCCTTTATTTTGAAAATAGATGCAGCCTATTTGAATATTAACATCATTATTATAAACTAAAATAACAAAAAATTCAAGTGCGGCTTGCAACGGCGGCCGGGCCAGATAGATTTTTTCGGCTCGAAAGACTATAGAAAAAATATTATTTGTCCAAAAATCATTATACCGTCATATGGAACCAGGCAATTGGAAACTTTTGCATATAGGTTGCATTCATTTCCAAATAAGTTACGGAAAACCAAAGAAGAGCCTTTAAATTAACGGCCTTTTGCCACGGCACGGTATGTGCTTTATAAGTATACGTTGATAAAAGCAGGAGGTGAAATATGGAAAGAATGACCGAGGAAAAAATAAATACAATAATAGCAAAGTATGCCATTGAGATACGCTGTTATGAATCTTTGCTGTTAAAACTTGACGAAGAAATGAAGCTTATAAAGGAAGGCGGGGAAATCGGAAAGACCATGAAAGTGCTTTCCGAGAAATCAGCCATAATAGCCGATCTTGACGCGATTGAAAAACAGATAAAACCCCTTAAAAATGAATATATGACGGTGAAAGAAAAGACCGGATTTTCTTCAAAGGACCTGGACAGGCTCCTGGTAAAACTTTCTTTTCTGCTTGAAGAGCTCATCAAAATTCAGACACGCAACGCGGAAATGCTCCAGAAAAACATGGACAGCACAAGGATAAAAATAAATAACGTAAAGAAACGCGTAATGCTGGTAAATGCCTATAAAAACACAAGAAGTGAAGGACTTTTTCTGCAGGAGGACAGATAAATGGAAGCAGTCGATAAAATACTCTCAAAGGCGCTTGACACTATCTGGGCAAAACATGAGGCCATTGCCGGAAATATAGCGAATTCCGATACACAGGGGTATGTCAGGCAGGATGTTGATTTTCAGGGGCAGATAGACGACCTGCTTAAAAATGACGGAGATATTCAAAACTGGACAGGGCCGGAAATACAGCAGCAGCCGGGGGTGCCTATAAAACTCGAAAATGAGACTGCCGAGCTTTCCGAGAATACCGTTCTCTATGATTCGGTGGCTAAAATCACGGCGTTAAGAATGCAGATACTCAATACATCACTGGGTACAGGCTCATGAGTGGATTCTTAAAGCCGATGGAAATTTCGGTAAGCGGCATGCAGGCCCAGAAAGAAAAGATGGAAATTATAGCGGCCAATGTGGCGAATTCCGACACGGTAATGACAAAAGAGGGCAGTTTTTATAAAAGACAGACGCCGGTTTTTGAGTCGATAGTTGACGATGAGGGAAAAAATTCAGGGGTTCAGGTTAAGGAAATTATGCAGGAGGCAAGCAACGGCGTCCTTAAATATGAACCCAATAATCCCTACGCGGACCAGAAGGGGTTCGTAAAATACCCGGAAATCAACACTGTCAGGGAAATGACGGACCTGATTTCCGCCCAGCGCGCGTATGAGGCAAATATCGCAGTGGCATCTTCAGTAAAGAACATGTTATCAAAAACCCTTGACATATGAGGTGAATCATTATGAAAATTGACGGAATTAACGCGGGCATGGGTATGGATATCAGCAAGCTTGACCTGCCAATGGATGGATTGGACCAGGCGTCCGGGCTGGACCTAAGCCCGGGAATGTCGGTCGCGTCAGGTTCTTTTAACGCCCCTGATATTGATATGGAAGGGCTCATAAAAGACGCTGTGAAAGCCGTGGACGCGCCGCAGCAGGAACTCACAGGGAAAATAAATAATTTTCTCCAGGGTAAAGAGGAACTTCATAATGTCATGATAGCGGCTGAACAGGCGAGGTTTTCAATTAATTTTACTGTCAAAGTAAGGGACAAAATAATTGACGCTTACAATACCGTCATGAAGATGCAGGTTTAAGGAGGAATGAATGCCTACTGAACTTAATAATCTTTTAGCTTCCGCCAAAAACTGGTGGAACTCGCTACAGCCCGGGCAGAAGACAGGGCTGATAGTAACCGGCTTGATTGTGGCGCTGCTTGGAAGCGGCATATTTGTATGGGCCACTACGCCTGATTATAAGCCGTTATTTTCGAATTTGACCGACGCAGATTCGGCCAAAATAGTAAAAAAGCTTGACGATGACAAGGTGCCTTATAAATTTGACAAGGCGACGGGAGCCGTGCTTGTCGCGGAAAATATGCTGATGCAGGAGAGGATAAAAGTTGCCGGAAGCGGGATGTCCATAGGCGGCGGAGTCGGTTTTGAGCTTTTTGACAAGGCTAATTTTGGAATGAGCGATGAAGAAAGGAAAATAAACTATCAGAGGGCGCTGCAGACGGAACTCGAAAGGACCATTGACAATATACCGGGAATCGAAAAGTGCAGGGTGCACCTTTCAATTCCGGACCAGAAATTATTCGATGATGAACAGTCACAGTCAAAAGCCTCGGTTTACCTTAAATTAAAGCCGGGCGTTGACCTGAAAAAAGAGCAGATTTTGGGCATACAGAATCTTGTCGCAAGCAGCGTTGAAAGGCTCGGGCCCGAGGGTGTGGCCGTAATTTCAACCGACGGAAAAATACTGACGGAATTTTCAAGGGGCGCGGATTCCGACATATCCGATAAAAAACTTGAACTTACCAGCAGGGTTGAGGATTATTACAGGAACAAAATACAGTCATTCCTGGACAATATAGTAGGAGCCGGAAATTCAACGGTTCGTGTCAGCGCTGCGCTTCAGTTTAATAAGGTGGAAAAAGCGAAGGAATCATATACACCTCCGCCGCAGCCGCAGCAGGCCGCGGTAAAATCGGAAGACTCCACTTCCGAAGGAGTGGCGCCTTCCAACGGCGCAACTGTGACCACAAACTCGTCCCTTCCGGCACCACCGCCGGTAGTCAGGCAGAAAAAATCCGTAAATTATGAATTAAACAGGGAATCTGAAAAAACAGTTGTGACGCCCGGCGATGTAAAGAACGTGACAGTTGCCGTTGTGCTCAACGGAAAATACGACGACAAATATATGGACAATTTAAAACAATCCATCGCGGCCGCCGCGGGAATAAACGTAAAAAGCGGGGACGTTATTGACATAAAAGCCATGGAATTCAAGGCGTCAATATCCGAGGAAGAAACCGCTAAAATAGATTCTCTTGCGCAGCGCGATTTTTATGTAAACCTGCTGAAAGATTATTTACCGGCCCTGGTTCTGATAATTCTTGGTGTTGTTTTTGCCGTGAATATGGGAAAAGGCATCCAGCTTTTTTCCAAGGGTGTTTATATATCTTCTGGGCATGACAACGGGAACGGCAATGGAAACGGCAATGGAAATGGAAACGGCCACGGGAAAAATTTAAAACCCGAGGAAATACTTAAAATGGCAAGGGAAAACCCCAAAGAAGCCGCCAAGGTCATAAAATCATGGATATCATAATGGAGAATAAATATGCCCGCAACAATTGAAAAAGGAAAAGATTTCGCAAAGGTTGCAAAACTCATAGTCGCGCTTGGGCCGGAATTCTCAAAGGACATCCTCAAACACTTAAATGAGAACGAGGTCAACCATGTTGTGGCCGAGGTGATGAACCTCGGAGAGATATCAATGGAAGAGCGTCTTGGAATAATAAGGGATTTTACACTGTCAATGGTGGAAGCGGACGAAAAAAGCACCGGCGGCTATCCGGCTGCCAGGGAAATACTTTCAAACCTTTACGACTCCAAAAAAGCTGATGAAATGATATCTTTTTTAAGGCCCGACGAGGGGCCGTTCAAGTTTATCGAGGAACTGGAAACCGAAAAAATTTTTGAGGCGATAAAAAATGAGCCTGCGCAGATAATAGCTGTGATAGTGGCCTTTACGTCGCCTGAAAAAGGGGCCGATATTTTAAGCTTCCTGCCCAAAGACGCCAGGGCCGACATAGCAAGGCGCATAGGGGTTATTGAAAAAACCGAGCCCGATACGGAAATGATAAATGAAATAATTTCCATCTTAAGGGACAAGCTTGTAAAAAAGAAGGAGATAAAGATTAACGGCCTTGAAAAACTTATTAAAATACTGCACGAAGTCGATAAAAAACAGCTCAAGGAGATAATTGACATCCTTGAAAAAGACGCACCTGAAATGGCCTCATTTATCAAAAAAGAACTATTCAGGTTTGAGGATTTAAAGGCCATTGAAGACAGGTACATGCAGCGGATCCTCCGTGAAGTTGAGGGAAAAGAGCTTGTCATAGCTCTTAAAGGCGTATCGGAGGAATTAAAGACAAAAATATTCACAAATATGTCCGAGCGCGGGGCGGAAATGATAAAGGACGATATGGAAGCAACCGGGCCGCTGAAAAGGCAGATAGTCGAGGAGTCCCAGCAGAAGGTGCTCGCGGCTGTAAGGAAACTCGAAGCCAGCGGAGAAATAGTCCTGGAAGGGGGCAACCCTGATGTCGTTGTATAGGATAATAAAGAACACAAAAAAGCCGTCATCCAGCGCCATGATTTCGGCAGCGGCCGGAATGGGGGCGGTAATAGACGAAATTTTGCCGGCCGCTTTAAGGACAAAGTCGGCGGAATACACGCGCGGTTATGAAGAAGCCGCGCTTGAATTTGAAAAAATGCTTCTTGCGCAGACAAATGAGGCCAGGATTCTTGCGGAAAAAAACGCCAGGAAGGGTTTTAAGACACTGCTCTCGGGCGTACTGAAAAAATATGACGCCCTTGAGGCAAAGCGCAGACGGGCGAATGTACAAGATATGATGGATATACTCAGAAACATTCTTGCCGGAGGTAAAAGCGACGAGGGACAGATAAAAAAAACAGTTGAAGATGCGATGGCCAATTTTGCCGCGCACGAGGAAATCGAGGTTTATCTGAACGAAACTGACTTTGACGCCCTTGCGGCAAGCGGCCTTGCGGTTGAGCTTGAAAAATCACGCAAGGGAATAACACTTAAAAAGGACAGGACGCTTTCAAAAGGCGGCTGCATAGTAGAATCCGGAAGCAGGGCCGTTGACGCGACCATAAATGAAAAGATTAAAAATGCCGGGGAAAAGATACTGACGGGAAATGAAATAACTCCTGAAACAAGCCTTGTCACTGTCGAAGGAGTTGTTAAGGAAATAGTCGGCAGCGTTATTGAGGTCGAGGGGCTTGAGTGCTCTATAGGAGACATGTGCGACATATTCACCAAAGACAACAAGAAAAGGATAAAGTCTGAAGCTGTAGGTTACAGGGAGGGCAAGAACCTGCTGATGCCGCTTGATGAAATGCAGGGCGTGGGCCCCAACAGCCGGGTTATTGATTTAAAGCAGCAGTTTGAACTCGGGATTGGAAAAGATATGCTTGGCCGTGTTATGGACGGGCTTGGAAACCCGATTGACGGCGGGCCGGCAATAAAATTTACGGAAAAGCGCTCCATTTACGGGATACAGACAACGCCTTTTGAAAGGGACAGAATCAAGGATAAACTAACCACGGGGATACGCGCCATAGACTCCTTATTTACATGCGGAAAAGGGCAGAGAATGGGTATATTTTCCGGCAGCGGGGTAGGGAAATCATCTCTTATGGGAATGATGGCGCGCAACACATCGGCTGATGTCATTGTAATAGGGCTCATCGGCGAGAGGGGCAGGGAAGTAAAGGATTTTATTGAAAAGGACCTGCAGGAAGAGGGTTTAAAAAGAGCGGTGGTCATAGCGGCCACATCTGACAGGAGCGCCCTTGAACGCGTTCACGGCGCCATGGCGGCGACCACGATAGCCGAGTTTTTTAAGGACATGGGGCTCAATGTGCTTTTAATGATGGATTCTGTCACACGTTACGCGACCGCTCTAAGGGAAATAGGGCTTGCCACCGGAGAACCGCCTTCCACAAAAGGATACACGCCTTCTGTTTTTACCAAGCTTCCAAAATTACTTGAGCGTTCCGGGAATTTTGTAAAAGGCGGATCAATAACGGCGTTTTACACCGTGCTTGTTGAAGGCGATGACATGAACGAGCCGGTGGCGGATTCTGTGAGATCTATTCTGGACGGACACATAGTTCTATCAAGGAAGCTTGCCACGCGGAATCATTATCCGGCAATTGATGTGACTTCATCAATTAGCAGGCTGATGGCCGACATTACGGACGACGCCCAGATTAAAACGGCGGGAAAAGCCAGGGAAACAGTCTCAATAATGCAGGAGATGGAGGATCTTATTAATATTGGCGCGTATAAAAAAGGTGCAAATCCAAAAGTGGACCACGCGCGTCATATAATTGAAAAATTGAATTCGTTTTTAAGGCAGGGAATCGACGAAAAGAGCGAGCCGGCCGGAAGCCTGGCAGAACTTGAAAATATTATGAGACAGGAGGCTAAAAAATGAGCAGCTTTAAATACAGGTTTGAAAAGATTCTGAAAAATAAGGAACTCACGGAGAAGGAAATAAAAAAGCAGTGTGACACCCTGAATACACAGATCGGCGTGGAAAAGATAAAACTTAACATAGCTGTTGAAAAAGAGATGCTGATGCGGCACACGATGCTTAAAACCGTTTCCGAAGGAAGGCGTACGCCGCAGAATCTTAATGAAATAAAATCCTACCACACATATCTTGTATGCATCGGTGAATTTATAAAAAGAAAAAAAGAGGAGATAAGATCCCTTGAGGCAAAGCTCGAGGAATTGCACAGGGACCTGACAGAAGCCGGAAAAGAAACACTTACATATGAAAAAATAAGGGAACGGGATGAAAAGGTACATGAAGACGCTGAGAATCTGAATGAACAAAAGGCATCGGACGAGTACGCGGTTTTTAAATTCAGGGCGCAGGGCGCGGGATTAAACTAGGTGGAACAATGAAATTACACACAATGCATACGTTTACCAGCCTTAAAGATGTGAAGGAAAGCCCCGAAAAGCCGCTCTCAGGCGCGGAAAAAAATTTCCCATCGGCTTTTAAAACGGTTTTGATGTCGGCTGCGGCGGAAGAGCTGCCGGCCGCAAAAAATGTTATCGTACAAAAAAGTGGTGATGAAGAAAGTACGGAAAACGAAACGCCGGACAACGGCAAACAGTCAAAAAGCAGCATAAAGTCCAAAAAACAGGAAATAGAAGATGAAGGCGGAGGCGCCCCCTTGGCTGGAAATAAAATCACGGCGTCTTTTTATTCCCCGGTTATTTCCGGTGCGATAAACGAAGCCCGTACTCAGGCAAAGCCGTCCGCGGAAGCAAACAGCGCCGCTGCAAAAAACACGGCTTCAGAAGGCTCCGGGTATGTAACCGCGGTAAAACAGCAGCAGGCCTCCCCGGCCCAGCACAGGCAGGCTCAGGACTCATTATATAACTCCAGGCAACAGGATCCGGTAAAAGGCGAAATACCTGAAACGAAAACCGCCGCGCCCGTGACTTCAATACTGGTAACCAGTTCAAAACAAAAAAACAGCGATAATAAATCAGACGACGCTCCGGGCCAGAACAGCAGGGAAAATATATTCAAGACGCAGGAACCGGCGCAGCAATCCGGGGTAAAACAGGCATCATTGCCGCAGGCCGGGCCGCAGGGAGCCTCAGCCGGCGCGCAGGAAATAATTAAAACAATGGGAAAACAACTCAGGGCATCATTTGAAAAACCGCCGGTAAAAGGGGTTGAATACACGGCGGTAGTCAAGCTATCCCCGCCGTCGCTGGGATCAATGGAGATAAAGACGGTTATGAAGGCGGATAAATCAATAAGCGTAAAAATTACAGCCTCGAGAGCGGATACGATATCAATGCTCACCTCCAACGCAGATTCTTTAAAACACGAACTCTCGGGTGTTTTCCAGGGAAGCGCGGGGCAGCTTGATGTTAATGTCGGGGCGCAGGATATGTCGGGACAAAATTACAGCAACACCGGCGCGGAACAAAACAACGGCGGTGAAGAAATAATATATCAGGACGGCGTTTACAACCATGCCGTCCACATGTCCGCAGGGCAGCCTGCGGCGAATGCTGAAAAAAACTCATACATGGTATAGAAGGAGGCGAAGTAATGACCACAACCAATCCGGTGTCGGGAGTTACCTCTTCGACGGGGACCACAGCAGGCACATCAACCGCAACTGCCGTAACCAACGCCACACAGACGCTGGGACAGGCGGATTTTCTTCAACTGCTTGTTACTGAACTGCAGAATCAGGATCCGCTTGACCCTGTTGACAACAAGGATTTTATCGCTGACATGGCGCAGTTCTCAAGCCTGGAGCAGATGACAACTATGAATACAAATTTCCAGAGCCTGCTCACACAGCAAAGCCTCTGCCAGCTAAATTTTGCCGTAAACCTTGTGAGCCATAATATAGTGGCCACGGACGCCAACGGAAACCAGGTTACCGGGATGGTGTCGAATATTGATTACAGCGCGGGCAATACCAGCGTGATGGTTAACAACACCAGTATTCCGCTGTCAAATATAATACAGATATATTGAAATTAAAAAAATAAATCAAGGAGGCAACAATTTATGATGAGGTCGCTGAACGCGGGAGTTTCGGGATTGCAGCAGTACCAGGAAATGATGGACGTTGTGGGAAACAATATAGCAAATGTCAACACTGTGGGGTACAAGGCAAATGAAGTCACCCTTGAAGACATGATATCACAAACAGAGGCCGGGGCGTCGGCTCCAACCGATGATTCCGGAGGAACGGACCCCAGACAGGTGGGACTAGGCGTGACAAGCGGGACCATCAGCACTATTTTTACCCAGGGGAACCTCCAGACAAGCTCATCGCCGACGGATCTGGCCATACAGGGGAACGGATTTTTTATACTGACCCAGGGAGGCAGCCAGCAGCAGTTCTATACAAGGGACGGTTCGTTTAATGTTGACGCCAATAATAATCTTGTAAACCCCAGCAACGGAATGGAAGTGCAGGGCTGGATGGCGGATGCCAACGGCAATATCAATACAAGCGCGCCACTGCAAAATCTCACGATACCCATGGGCGAATTAATGACGTCAAAGCCGTCGGATTCCGCCACTTATGTGGGAAATCTTGATTCCACACAGGCTGCGGGGCCGACATCGGATTTTCAGAACACTCTCCAGGTTTATGATTCGCTGGGCAACAGTCATCTGGTCACAGTGACATTTGAGAAAACAGCTGTAACAAATGAATGGCAGTGGACCGCGTCAGGCACGGGCGTAACAGTCGGCCCAGACAATACAGGCGTTATAGATTTTGACACAAACGGAAATTTTGTCGACCAGACCGGGACGCTGGAGCTTGATGTAACAGCCAATGGCGCGATGTCACCGCTTGATATTAATCCCGATTTCACCGGAGTCACGCAGCTCGGCACCGCATCGACGGTTACTGTAGGAAGCCAGGACGGCTACGCGCCGGGGGTGCTTCAGTCTTTCACAATAGGCCAGGACGGAACAATTACAGGCGTGTACTCCAACGGTTCGACCAAGGGAATAGGCCAGATTGCAATGGCGACGTTCAGGAATTCCGGAGGGCTCGTAAAGACAGGTTCCTCAAATTATCAGTCGAGTCCAAACTCGGGAATCGCCGACATAGGCGCGGCCGGCACGGGCTCAAGGGGCAGTATTATTTCAGGAAGCCTTGAAATGTCAAATGTGGACCTTTCACAGGAATTTACAAATATGATAGTGGACGAAAGGGCCTACCAGGCAAATTCCAAAATAATCCAGACAGGCGATGAAATGCTGCAGACCCTTATCGGGCTTAAAAGGTAGAGGCGCACAATGATAAAATTAACCAGGCTTGACGGGACGGCGGTCTATATAAATGAGGATTATATCGAGGTGCTGGACGCGTCCCCCGACTCGGCTATTACACTGCACAACGGCACTACTTTCGTCGTCAAGGAAACCCCGGAAAAGATACTGGAAATGATCGAGAAATGGAACAAAAAAAACAGGGCGGGCAGGTAAAAAATAATGGACATCATCACATCACTGGGGCTTGTCCTTGCATGGGCTTCCCTCATTGGTTCGGTGATTATTGAAGGGATGGAGGGCGGATCCGGCGTAAATGTCTCCATGTTCGTAAAAATGGGGCCGATCCTGCTTGTCTTCGGCGGCACCTTCGGGGCCGCCATGATAGGCCTGACAAAAGAAGAGGTCATGGCGATACCTTCATATATCAAGAAGGCGTTTTTTAACACCGAGGCAAATTACCCGGAAATAATAAAAACGCTGGTGAATTTCTCAAGGCAGGTAAGGCGTGACGGATTGCTTGTGCTTGAAAAACAGACAAAGAATATAACAAATGAGTTCATGCGCAAGGGGGTCCAGCTGCTTGTGGACGGTGTTGATATGAATCATATCAGGCTGATTATGGAGACCGACATAGTGTTTTTGAAGCAGAGGCACGCGGAATCGCAGGATTTCTTCTCAAAGCTCGGAGGGTTCTCGCCCACCCTTGGAATAATAGGAACCGTCATGGGGCTGGTGAATATGCTCTCCAGCCTGTCGGATCCGTCCACAATGGGGCCGGCAATTGCTTCTGCTTTTATAGCGACGCTTTACGGCGTTTCAATGGCAAACCTTGTTTATCTGCCACTTGCCAATAAGCTGAAAAAGATAAGCGCCAAGGAAGTTACGGAAAGAAGGATCATGCTTGAAGGCCTGCTTTCGATACAGGCAGGGGACAATCCCAGGATAATAGAGGAGCGGCTTTTGTCCTTTATCGCGCCCAAGCAGAGGGACGAGGGCAGAAGCAAGAAAAGTCCGGCAAAAGATACAAAATAATATAAAAATATAACAAGGAGAAAATATGGCATCGCAAACGCCGCCAGGCGGAGGATCCGGACTCAATGAAGAGAGCCATGATCATGACAATGAAGAACGCTGGCTCCTGACATACGCGGATATGATGACGCTGCTTGTTGCGTTTTTTATAATGATGTATTCAATGTCCGTGCTTAATCTGGCGAAATTCAAGGAAATAGCCCTTTCCATCAAGAGCGGATTTATGGGAGAAATGGAGGGAAAAAAAGGGCAGACCGTGATTTCAGAGGAAAAAAACATGTCGGTGCAGCCTTTTGTTGTAAGTAAAAAGGAAGGAGAAACCGGAGGATTCAAAATGACCAGTGAATCCAGCGGGACATCCCCGAATGACGCGATTTTTTCCGAGTTAAAGCAGCAGCTTATAGACCTTAAAATGAACAAAAAACTGCAGGGTATAATAGATATAAAGGAAAAAGAGGGGAACATTTATATCGTAATCATAACGGACAAGATATTCTTCAGGCAGGGTGAAGCCGTGCTGACGGAAGACGCGAAGGCAATACTTACTGATATCGGGGGCATGCTGAAACCGCTTAAAAATGAAATATCCGTCGAAGGATATACTTCCACTACGCCTCCCGCAGAGAGCCTTTTTAAAAATAACTGGGAACTGTCGGCGGCAAGGGCGGTATCTGTAATAAGTTTTTTTCAGAACACAAGCATGCTTGAGCCGGAGAGGCTCTCGCTTACCGGTTACGGGCAGTGGCGGCCGCTTTTCGGCGGCAAAGGCGGCGACGAAAAAAACGACAGGGTATTGATTGCTGTAATGAAAAAAACATTCAGGGGAGGTAAATGAAATGGCTGATGAGGCGCAGAAACCAAAAGAAAAAATTGTCCCGGTGGAAAATAAGGGCGGACTTCCGGGAATAGCGGTACTGGCTGGAATTATGGTCGCCGGAGCTTTCCTGTCGTCTTTTCTGACGGTGAAGTTTATGGCGCCGCAGAATCAGGGCGGTGCCGCTGCGGCAAAAGAGGCGGGAAAGGATCCCGGAAGCCTTCCGGTTAAGGAAAAAGCGAAAGAAAAGGAAAAAACAATGTATTACAAGCTGGGTGAATTTATTGTCAACCTTGCAAACAAGGAAGCCACAAGGTATCTTAAGACCGACATAACAATGGAAGTCAAGGACGCAAAAGAAGTCGAAAAGGCTATAAAGGAAAAAGAGTCCATGTACAGGGACACAATACTGGAGAAACTTAGCAGCTATACCACACAGCAGCTTAGCATGCCGGACGGGAAAAAGAACATGAAACAGGAGATAATAGCCTCAATTGCCGACCTGGATCCTGATATTAAGGTAGTGAACATATATTTCAACGCCCTGATGATGCAGTAAAAAAAGGAGGGCAAAAATGATGGCGCTTGCGGAAAAAAAAGACACGGGTGTCAAGCTGTACGATTTTAAGTCAAACATACTCCTGCAGCCGGATGAACTGAAGTCTATAAAATTTCTTTCGGAGAGCTTTACAGAAATGCTGTCATTCGCTTTTTCAAGCCATTTTAAGAGGCCGTTTGCCGTAAAGTACAGGGAAACTGTCGTCAATAAATTCGGCCAGGCGGCCAAGAAACTAAAGATGCCGGTCGTAATAGCCAGGGTTGGCATTGAGGGCATGGAAGGGGAAATATTCATCCAGATAGACAGGAATTTAAGCTACCTTATGACGGACGGATTTCTGGGCGGCGACTCAAAAAAAAGCGAGGAACGCCAGGAGATTACGGGCATGGAAGAGAGGATCCTTTTCAGGACATGTGAAAGGATACTGAAACATTTTGAAAGGGCCCTTCCAAAAAACCTCAGGTACTCTTTTGAAATCAAGGAAGTGATAAAAAAAGCGGAAAATTTTGAGATTCATATGGTTGACGACCTTGTCACCACAATACACTTTGATGTAAATTTTGCGGAGAATCAGGGTGGTTTTGTGATGGGGTTCCCTTCGTTCCTGCTTGAACCAGTCCTTAAAAAAGGGATAAAAAAACCGCCCCAGCAGGAAAAAAAGAATTCCAGTCAGGAAACCATGGAAGTAAAGGCGGGAAGGCTCAAAAATATGCCGGTTGAATGCAAGGTGGTATTAAGCGGCATAAATATAAAGCTTAAGGACCTGGTTGACATACAGCCCGGGGACTGCGTGACGCTCGAACATGACATATACAAGCCCCTTACCGTTGCAATAGGAGGCAAGGCAAAATTTCTCGCGATGCCCGGATTACGCGGAAAAAAAATGGCGGTCAAGGTTATCGCCTGCATAAAAGGAGGAAAAGAAAATGGATGATGTGAAAAAGGCTGAATTTGCGCAGATAGAAAACAGCTCTCCGGAGCAGGCTCAGGCGAAGGATTCAATTACAAGGGAAAAGATAGAAAAAATCCTTGATGTAACCCTGGGAGCGACTGTGGAGCTGGGCAACACAAAAATGACCCTTGAAAAGGCGCTTAACGTTGACGTGGGGACCGTTATAGAACTTGACAAGGTGGCCGGAGAACCGGTCGATTTTTACATCAATGAAAACCTGTTCGCGCGGGGTGAAGTGGTTGTGATAGGGGAGAAGTACGGCGTACGCATCACCGAGCTTGCGGCAGGGGCCCCGATAAAGGCGGGAAAACTGTGAAAAAAACAGCGGCGGTCCTGTTAATAACGGCCCTTATGGCGGGATTTTGTTTGGGAGCCGTACCCGCCGCAAAGGACGCAGGTTATGAATATAAAGGCACAGGCTACCTGACCGCGGTGTACGCGGTAAAAATACTGGTAGCGCTTGCCGTGATGACGGGGCTTGCTTACGCCGCGGTAAAAATAATGAAAAAGTACAATTTGAACCCCGCGGCATTCAATGATGAGATAAAATTAAAGTCGGTAAAAACCATACTCGGGGACAAGAAAGCCGCAATAATAGAGGCAAGAGGCAGGGAATATGTTGTTGCCATTTGCCGGGATTCAATTACACTGCTCGACACGCTCGGAGAGGCGAAGAAGGCAAAAAAAGGCGGCACGCGATGAACCCCAGGATATTGCTGGCTGCAGCGGCGATTATGGCGCTTTTTACCCCGGCATTTGCCGCGGATTCGTTGAATCTTAACGTGGGCGTAGGGGCGTCAAACGGCTCCGGAATGGTAAATTCCCGGGGAAATTCAGTCGCCATTAATATAGCCGAGCCGTCAAGCGAAAAAGAATTATCCGGCGCCGTAAAAGCGCTGGTGGTGCTTACAGTGCTTTCACTGGCACCGGCAATATTCGTGCTTTGCACATCTTTTATAAGGATAATAATAGTCCTTACCATATTAAGGCAGGGCATAGGGCTGCAGACGCTGCCTCCCAGCCAGGTGCTGGTCGGTTTCGCCGTATTTCTCACCATATTTAACATGCTCCCTGTGATACAGCAGATAAACGAGAACGCGGTTAAGCCTTATTACGCAAAACAGATAACATGGGAGCAGGCCCTGGACAGCGGAACACAGCCTCTGAAGAAATTCATGCTCTCCCAGACCCGCGACGAGGACCTCTCGGTTTTTCTTTCTATGGTTAAGGAAAAACCAAAAACACGCAAAGACATATCATTTTTTGTGGCGACTCCGGCCTTTGTTTTGAGCGAACTGAAGGTGGGATTCGAAATCGGCTTTATATTATATATACCCTTCCTTGTTGTTGACATGATAGTCGCGTCAATATTAATGTCCATGGGAATGATGATGCTGCCGCCTATTATGATATCTCTGCCTTTTAAAATACTTCTTTTTGTACTTATCGACGGATGGAGGCTTGTTACAGAGGCCCTTCTGAAAAGTTTTCATTGACGAAACCAAATGCGGGTTATTAAGGTCTGACTGCAGCTGAATTATTACATGCAATAATATAGTTTCTTAATAATCAACGCCAATTTCTGCATACAAAATTAAATAAAAAACTATGGAATTGTTTCCATATTTGAGCATGGAAAAGTTTCCATTATAATAATATTACCCCTTATTTTTATACAACATTCTCCGGCATACTTTGTGCAATATGGTATAAATGCAATAATTTTAATATATTTATTATAAGGAGGAAAAATGGGCTCTTCGCAGGTGCTTATGATACTGAAAACAGCCGCAATTGTCACATTTATAACAATTTCTCCTATTATGGTAATTGGACTTATCCTGGGGCTTTCCATATCAATATTTCAGGCCGTAACATCAATTCAGGAAATGACGCTTACTTATGTACCGAAAATCCTTATATCTTTGCTCTGTATAATATTTTTCGGGCCGTGGATGATACAGATGGTGGTTTCTTTTTCCACAAATCTGATAAGGTCCATTCCGGACCTTGTAAAGTGAGGGTCATGTGGAGGAATTAATACTTGTACTAAAATTTTATGCGCTTATGGCCGTAAGGATCAGCGCCATAATAATATTATTTCCGGGGTTCGGGTCAACGGGGTTTCCCGGAATAGCCAAAATATTTATAATCGGAGCGATATCGCTTGTGGTTATAATGGGAACGCCGGCAATTGCGGCCCCTGTCCTGTCCGATAATATAATGTTTGCCGTCTATATAATTAAAGAAGCATTTATAGGATTCTTTATTGGATTTTTTTCGCAGGTGCCTTTCATGGCGGTAAGGGCCGCGGGAGACATGATAAGTTTTAATACCATGTTTTCTATGGCCAATGTTATCGACCCGACAATGGAACAGCAGGTTACTGTATGGGGGGAATTTTACAACATAATGGCAATGTTAATGTTCTTTGCCATAAACGGGCACCTTATCATACTGAAAGGGATTGTTTATTCCTTCGCGAAAATATCGGTTTTGGAGCCGATTGTTTTTAATCAGGCTGTCCTTGAAAAAGTTACCACAGCTTCAGGGTCCATTTTTATGGCGGGTGTATTGATAGCGGCGCCTGTGGCCGTCACCCTTTTTATGTCAAATATCAGCATGGGAATAGTTTCAAGGACCATGCCGCAATTCAATGTATTTATGGTCGGAATACCGCTGCAGATAATGCTGGCGTTCATGCTTATCATTATAATGGTGCCTATGGACATCGAGATTATAAGGAACATCATAGCCAGGATGTTTACACAGATCAACGGCCTTCTGGCCGTCTTTGCGAGGTAATAATGGCCGATGCAAGCAAGACAGAAAAGCCCACACCAAAGAAAATACGGGATTCCAGGGAAAAGGGAGAGGCCGCCAGGAGCCCGGAAGTTTCGTCTGTGATACAGATGATTGGTTTTCTTTCAGTTGTCTTTATTTCGTCGAAAACCATGCTGTCGGTTATGGTAAAAAGCTTTTACAGGTGCATTGACGCGGCCGGCAGCGGAAGACCCCTTGATTTTGACAGGGCGCACTCGCTTCTAACGGGCGGGGCCATGGATGTCCTTACCGCTGTGACGCCGGCCCTTTTAACCCTGCTGGCGCTGGCGTTTCTTTCCGGCATAGCGCAGTCAGGCTTCTCTTTTGCGGAAAAGGCGCTGTCGGTAAATTTTGGAAAGATAAATCCCATAAACGGTTTTTCAAGGATGTTTTCAATGCGTTCCTGGGTGGAACTGCTCAAGGCAATTTTTAAGATAGCGATTGTTTTTATCATACTTCAGAATATATTCATGACGGAAAAGGAAAAAATAATGCTCCTCTCCGGGGCCGATGTTTATACGGTTCTTAAATTCGCCGCGTACCTTTTTACGGAAATTATAAAAAAGATTGTGGTTTTTCTTATAGCGCTTGCCATAGTCGATTATATATGGCAAAGGCACGACTATATGTCCAACCTTAAAATGAGCAGGGAAGAGATAAAGGAAGAGGTCAAACAGACCGAAGGGGACTTAAGGACAAAAGGTATGATCAGGAACTGGCACAAACGCAAGCTCAGGCACGCGATGATGGAATCGGTTAAAAAAGCCACTTTTGTGACGGTTAACCCGACACATTTCGCTGTGGCTGTAAAATATGAGCGGGGAATGAAGGCGCCGAGGCTGCTTGCAAAAGGCGCCGATCTTATGGCCCTCAGGATAAGGGAAATTGCCAAAGAATTCAGGGTTCCGGTGATAAAGAACCCGGAGCTTACCCGTTCAATATACTTTTCAACCGATGTAGGGCGGTTCATTCCGCCTAAACTTTTTAAGGCGCTGGCCAAAGTGCTGGTATTTATCTATAAAATGGAAAGGGAGAAAAAAAATGGAAGATAAAAAGGCCGTTAAACAGGGGGACGTAGCTGTCGCGGTAATGATTGTCAGCCTGATTCTGATAATGATAATCCCGCTGCCTCCCGCGCTGATAAGCTTCCTGATAGTAATTAATTTCACTCTTTCGCTGCTTATACTGATGATAACGCTCTATATCGGCAACCCACTTGAATTTTCGGTCTTCCCCAGCGTGCTGCTTGTGATGACGCTGCTTGACCTGACGCTGAATATATCAATCACCAGGATGATATTGCTCAGCGGAAACGCCGGATCAGTCGTGTCCGCCTTCGGCGAATTCGTAGTCGGCGGCAACGTTATAGTCGGGCTCGTGGTGTTTATTATAATAACAATAGTGCAGTTTGTCGTTATAACAAAGGGCGCGGAAAGGATAGCCGAGGTCGCGGCCAGGTTCACTCTGGATGCCATGCCGGGAAAACAGATGTCCATTGACGCGGACCTCTCAGCCGGCCTGATAACAAACGAAGAAGCCAGGCGCAGGAGGAAGGAAGTTGAGGATGAGGCGGATTTTTACGGGGCCATGGACGGAGCCTCAAAATTCGTCAAGGGGAACGTAATTGCGGCAATAATAATAATTTTTATAAATATACTAGGCGGCATGGTGATGGGCTATTTAAGGGGAGGTATGACGCTGCTGGAAATAACCAGGATATACACGATACTGACAATCGGCGAGGGGCTTGTGGCGCAAATTCCCGCGCTTGTGGTTTCAATAGCCATGGGTGTTATAGTAACAAGAGCCGCGTCAAAATCGGACCTCGGATCAGATTTTACCGCCCAGATATCCATGCAGCCAAAGGCAATAAAAATAGTGGCCGGATTTCTCTATGTTTTTGCCGCTCTCGGTTTTTTTACAAAATTACCCGTGCTTCCGTTTCTTGTCATGGCGGTCCTGATGACAATGGCTTCAATGAGGGTAAAGGCGGCGTCTGAAACGGCAAAGCGCAAGGATCCGAAGGAGGAAAAAAAGAAGGACGGCATTCCCCCGCTTTACAATATAATCAAGGTCTATCCCATAGAATTGAACATAGGTTACGGGCTGCTGTCGCTCATTGATGAAAATAAAAAGGGCAACCTTCTGGACCGGCTCAAGATGGTGAGAGAAAACGTTTCAAAGGAGCTCGGCTTTCTTCTTCCGCTTATAAGGGTGAAAGACAACAGCGAACTCTCGACAAACCAGTATTCCATAAAGATAAAAGGCAATGAAGTGGCCCAGGGGGAGATACTTATAGGCCACTTTCTCGCCATGACCTCAAATAAGGATATAAAAACGAAAATAAACGGGATTCCGACACAGGAGCCGACTTTCGGCCTGCCGGCAATATGGATAATAGAAAAAGAGAGGATAAAAGCGGAGACATCAGGGTACACCGTCGTGGATTCGGTATCTGTGCTTGCCACACACCTGACAGAAGTCATAAAGTCATACGCCCACGAGGTATTTACCAGGAAGGAACTTACCCAGATGATAGATATTATTAAAGCGGACAACCCGTCGCTTGTCGAGGACCTGATACCAAACACATTGAACGCCGGCGACGTGGAAGCGGTGATAAAAAATGTGCTCAAGGAGAGGATACCGGTGCGGGATATCGAGACCATTCTGGAAACACTGGCAAATAACGGAAAGAAAATCAAGGACACCGATGTGCTGACGGAGATAATAAGGGAGGCAATTTCACGCTCCATTTGCAGCCAGTTTAACAACGGCAAGAACCATCTTACAGTTGTGGCGGTGGACCCCAATCTTGAAAAGATAATAACGGACAACGTAAGGCAGGTTGATAACGACGTGATTTACTCCATAGAACCGACGCTTATGCAGAAAATCGTGAAATCAATAGGCACGGCGGTTGAAAAACTTCTTTCGGTGAGCCCGATGCCGCTGGTGGTGTGCTCGCCCAATGTGAGGATGCACCTGAAAAAGCTGACGGAGCGGATAATCCCCCATTTAAATATAATTTCCTACAATGAAATAGACCCGCTTTATAATGTTGAATCAGTGGCCATAATAGGGCTGCCGGAAGGGTCCGCGGGTGACAAAAATGTTATGGATTAATGGCGGGAAAATGATTATTATTAATGCGCCCCGTGAATCCAAAAAAAACGGAAATACATGGAGGAAAAATGGATCCAAAAACGCATAAGATACTTATAGTGGATGACGACCCTGAGATAGTCTGGTATATAAGCAGCC
The DNA here is from genome assembly GCA_964565765.1 of uncultured Spirochaetia bacterium. Taxonomy (GTDB): domain Bacteria; phylum Oederibacteriota; class PGYV01; order PGYV01; family Palsa-1178; genus Bog-1181. The sequence goes on along the minus strand of CAZMGF010000007.1, from coordinate 42,555 downwards.
TGGTAAAAAAATTCGGCTACGATTTTGAAAGCGCGTCAAACGGCGAAGCCTGCCTTTCTAAAATAGAAAAAACAGCCTTTGACATGGTGATACTTGATATTACAATGCCGGGTATGTCGGGTGTGGATGTTATGAAACAGATGAACGAGAGGGGGTTCAAGGCACCTGTAATAATACTTTCAGCCTATGAAAATGTAAGTTTTGCGGTGGAAACGACAAAACTCGGGGCCTATGATTATCTTGTAAAACCCGTTGATGAGGAAAAATTCAGGGTAACGGTGCAGAATGCCCTTAAGACAAGGGAACTGGAAACGGAAATTAAACTTCTCCGTAAAAAAATAAAAGGCGAAGACTCCGAGGAAGAAATAATAACCGGGCATCCGGGCTTTTCCAAAGTTGTGGAAACTGCGAGGAAAATAGCCGGTTATGAGGTTTCCGTGCTTTTGCTGGGTGAATCCGGAACCGGCAAGGAACTGGTCGCCAAGACCATACACAGGAACAGCCAGAGAAAAGAGGGGCTTTTTGTTTCGATAGACTGCGCCACACTGCCGGATAATCTCGTCGAATCGGAACTTTTCGGCCATGAAAAAGGGTCGTTTACCGGAGCCACAGAGGCGAAAACAGGCAGGTTCGAGCTTGCCAACGGCGGCTCGCTGTTTCTTGATGAAATAGGCAATCTTTCGCTTAATGTGCAGAAAAAATTATTAAGGGTCCTTCAGGAACGCAAGATAGTCAGAATCGGGGGGCGCAAGACCATAGACCTGGATATTCGCGTTATTACCGCGACAAATGTGGACCTTAATGAAGCTGTGAAAAAAGGGGAATTCAGGGACGACCTTTTCCACAGGATAAATGAATATTACCTTGAACTGCCGCCGCTGCGGGGCAGGGGGGACGATGTGCTTCTCCTGGCTGGCAGGTTCATAATGAAATATAACCTTAAATTTGAAAAAAATGTGAAAGAAATTGATGATGAAGTAAAACAGATTTTTATGGATTATTCATGGCCGGGCAACGTGAGGGAACTCGAAAACACAATAAAGCACGCCATAATAATGGCCGACACTTATATTACAAAAGCAAACCTGCCAAAGAGCCTTACTGACAGGGTGGCGGGCGGCGAACATTACGGCCAGCCGGGCATGGAAGGCGGGGCGGGCGGGAGTGACTCCGGGGAGATACTGCCGCTAAAGGACGCCTGCGGCAGGGCAAGGGAGCAGATAGAGCGTGAAATGATAGTCAGGGCCCTTAACAAATTTAAATGGAACAAGACAAAGGTTTCGGAGGCGCTGAAAGTGGATTATAAGACGCTTTATAACAAGATGAAAGAATACGGGCTTTAGGAGAAGCCGGATGAAAATAATATTTTTCTTCGCGCCTCCAGCGGCTTTTTTCTCCTGCGTGCTCCTGGGCGTGATTTTTCACAAAAACTGGGCCGGCACACTGGCTGCGTCCGCGGTTTTTTACGCCGCGACTTTCGCGGTTATGGCGGTGCTTGGAAAAATACTGGAACGAAAACAAAACAGCAACTGAGGTGCCAAAATGAATGAAGAAGAAAAGGGCGTCTGGGAAGAGTACGAAAAAAACAAAAGCACAGCGGCACGGAATGAAATAGCGAAAAAATATATAAACCTGGTCAGGTTCGTGGTGGAAAGGGTTTATTTTGCCTCCACGCTTGCCAGTAAAGACGACCTTTTTAATATAGGGGCAATGGGGCTCCTGGAGGCCGTTGAAAAGTACGACCCGGGGCGCGATATAAAATTCGTCACTTACGCCTATTTCAGGATATACGGAAGTATAATGGACTACTTAAGAAACGCCGACTGGGCCCCGAGATCGGTAAAAGAAAAAACTTCAAGGCTTGAAAAAGCCTACAGAGCGCTGATGGAGCGCGGGTGTTCGAACCCCACGGACGAGCAGGTTGCTCAGGAAATGGGACTGGATATGACGGCATATTACAAGCTCATAGACGGCCTGCACGTAAATAAGGTTTATTCCATAGACGAATTTTTTTCGTCAAATTCCGGAGGCGGCCCGGTTTACGCCGATGATAATGCGGAATCCATGGAACGCAGGGAGCTGCTGGCCAGGATAATTGACACGGCTCTTGATATCCGTGAAAGGTCGGTGCTGTCAATGTATTATTATGAAGGATTCACCCTCAAGGAGATATCAAGGGCGATGGATCTGACAGAGGCCAGGATATCCCAGATACACGGCCAGGCCATTTCAAAAATAAAGGCAAAACTCTCCGTTGAAAAAGTCCTTAATATATTCTAGAATTACTTCAGGGGCTTTTTTACCCTGCCGGTATCCATATGAAAAATCCATGTAAAGAGGGAAATAAAAAAAGATGCAAAAAAGAATACTTGTCGTTGACGACGAGCCCGATATAGTCAAGATTATCCAGATAATACTGGGCATGGAGCCCGGGCAGTATGAAGTTGAAACCGCCAATGACGGCAAAGAAGCCCTTTCAAAAATAAACAGTTTTAAACCCGACCTTATACTTCTTGACGAAATGCTGCCTCTTTTAAGGGGGGGCGAAGTTGCCAGGATGATCAAAGAAGACCCCGGGCTCAGGAAAATACCCATTATAATGGTTACTGCAAGGCATCTCCAGAAAGACAAGATTGACAGTTTTATAAACTCAAAAGTTGATGATTATATAACCAAGCCTTTTGAACCCGAAGAGTTGCGCGCCAGGATAAAGGCCATGCTGAGGGTAAAAATGCTTACCGACGAGCTGGAAACGGCAAATTTGGCCCTTAAAGAAAGCTACTCACGGGCGCATGACACCGCGGATGTCCGCAAAGTTATGCTTGACGAGGTCTTGAAGGGGATGCCTAACGCCGTAATACTTACAGACAGCGGGCTCAATATTATTGAGGCGAATTCCAACCTATACGATATGCTCTCTGTGGGCCAGGAAATGATAATAGGGGCGAATGCAGAGGCTGTCTTTAAAACCGACATAAAAAATTCAGATTCTCCTGTGAACGCACAGTTTGTTTCGCCGGTCAAAGGAAAACTGTACCTTGAAATAAACAGCATGGAAGTAGACGGGCACCAGAGGCGCATACTTGTCGTTAATGACAGGACGCGCGAAAGGCTGCTGGCCAATATCCAGAAACTTTTTCAGCACACCCTTAACGAGCCGTCCGGGAGCAGGGATTTTTTTAAAAAGCTTCTTCTGGAGGTGGGGAATTATTTTTACGCCCAGGCCGGGGCCGTCTATATTTTTGACGGCGGCAATATTTACAGGAGCGGCATGGAGGAACAGGAAGGGGCTGAAAAATTTTCAGATGCCGGATTGAAAACACACATACAGCAGGTCAAAAAAGCCATGCACCAGCAGCCTTTATTTCTTACCGGCGATGACGTTAAAAAATATATGGATGATCCGGAAGGCCTTGTTTCCAATGTGCTGATAATCCCCCTGAAGGGAGCCGAAATAAAACTGGGCGTGCTTGTGCTCTATAACGCCAGGGGTATTGAGGCCACTTTTGAAAACAAGATGGAAATAATTGATTTTGTGGTAAATATAGTGAGCGTTATTTATAAAAACATGATGCTTGTCGGCAGGCTCAACAAGGAAAACATACTCATCAGGAGCCTTATCAATATTTCCCAGATAATAAATTCAACCATGGAATACACCAAGCTTATAGGCATTTTTGTGGAAATAGTCTCGCAGTTTGTGGGCTCGGAGAAAGTCGGGCTCCTGCTTTTCAATAAAAAATCCCAGAATCTCGAGCTGATACACTGCACCGGATATGAAAAAGAACGCATTGAGCGGTACTCGAAAAATACCATCAACAGGGAAGAAATTGAAAATTATGGAAAGGATTCAACGGATGCCCTTCTTAACAATGAAAAATTCGCGGTTTTCAACATTCCGGGCGTCACCCGGGTTTTCCAGCTGAAACTCCGTTATAAGCTTATAGGTTACGTATGCGTTGAAAAACAGGATATGGATCCGCTTCATGTGGAAATGCTTGCACTGCTGATGGAACATGTGGCGAAATCAATAGAGAATTCATACCTTTTTGACCAGATATTGAAGCAAAACGAGCAGCTTATAGAAACCACCGAGACTCTGCGCAAGACCGAGCAGCGGCTCATTATAAGTGAACAGCTGGCGGGAATGGGAAAATTCGCGGCGGCCGTCGCGCATGAGATAAGAAATCCTCTTACCATAATGCTCGGGGCGGTGCAGAATTCAAGGAACGCCACCGTTCAGGAAAAAGACGATATACTTGAAAATCTGGAGGGAAAGATAATAGATATAGACCACATATTGAAGCAAATGATGGAATTCGCCAAACAGATGAAGATAACCATTGAAGAATTTGACCCGGAAGCGTCGATAGGCGCCACCCTTAAATTTATCGCGCACAAGGCCAAATCCGAGAATGTCAGGATAGTAAAGGACCTGAAAATAACCGGCATGGTAAAAGCTGATAAAATGTGGTTTGAACGGGTGCTTTTGAACCTTTATATGAACGCCATGGATGAAATGAAGGGCGGCGGGGAAATGACGGTCGCGGCATCAGAGGAAGCCGGGGACCTTGTTATAAAAATCGGAGACACGGGCCACGGCATACCGGAAGAAATAATGAACAAAATATTCGAGCCTTTTAACACCTCCAAAAAAACCGGAACGGGACTCGGGTTGTACAATGTGAAAAAGGCCATTGAACTACAGGGCGGCAAGATAGATTTTGTTACATCCGGCAAAGGCACCATATTTACGATACACCTGCCAAGCTGCGCCTGAATTTAAAAGAAAATTTCCATACTTTATGGAAGCGTGTAGGTTTTATCACTCCTGAGAAAGAAAAAACCCTTATTTTCCGTAAGCCGGCGCCCCGGCACGCTTTGTGCTTTATATTAATATGATAAAAAAATACAAACGTGAGGTTGCGATGGATAACGCGGTAAGGATTTCAGCTGCGGCAATGATGGTAAGGGAGCAGCAGCACGAAATGACGGCCCAGAATTCATCAAATATTGACACGGATTATTATAAGAGCAATGAATTGTTTTATGTAAACACCGAAGACGACACCCCGGAGGCCGCGTCTACCACGGATTTGTCCGGCGGCGCGCTGCGCACCACCTCCAACCCCCTTGATGTGGTTCTTGGAAAAAAATACTTCATGAAAGCCGCCGATGATGAAGGCAATATTTATTATATCAAGGACGGAAGGCTCAGCCTTAATTCGTCCGGCGAGCTTACATTTAACGGGATGAAAATACTGAATACTAGCGGCACGTCCATAAAAGTACAGTCCCTTTCCGATTTTAAAATAACACAGACGGGCGAATGCATGGAAAACAACGCTGTCGTTGACAAGATTGATATAGTGCAGGCCGGCAGCCAGGCAAAAGTCACGCCCCGGGCCGACGGCACCTTTACAATCAACGACGCCGGGGTTGAGGCGCCTTCGGGATACGCCCTTATAACACAGGGGATGAGGGAAGGTTCGAATGTTAACAGGGTCAATGAAATGATTAAAATGGTAAACACCCTTAATTCTTACGAATCAAACCAGAAACTTATTCAGGCCAACGATGACGCGGTGAGCAAGGCGATAACCGAGTTTGGAAAATTCTGATAAAAATGAGGTATAAAAAATGAGGGCACTCTGGATATCCGGTTCCGGGATGGCGGCGGAAGAGCAGAAATTGGACCTTATCGCCAATAATATGGCAAATCTGAACACGGTGGGATTTAAGTTTCAGGACGCGTATGTCCAGGAAATGTCCCAGGTGGACGACGACGGCAGAAACGTGCAGGTCAATCCGGCAGGTACTACAGTATCTTCAATTACCAGAAATTTCACCCAGGGCAATATACAATCCACTGGAAACAGCCTTGATGTGGCCATAAACGGCGACGGTTTTTTTGAAGTGACAATGCCAGACGAGACGACGGGATACACCAGGTCAGGACAATTTTCACTTGACGCTAACGGAACGCTTGTGACTGCAAACGGCAACAAGGTGTATCCGGAAGTGACAGTGTCATCAGATACATCATCGGTCGCTATAAACGCCAACGGACAGATAACGGCCACAAAAAATGACGGCACTACACAGGTAATAGGCTCGCTCGAACTGGCTAAATTTATAAACCCGGGGGGATTGACGGATGACGGCCAGGGCGTATTCAAGCCGAGCGCCAATTCAGGGGATCCGGTTGTGGACTCTCCGGGAAAACAGGGGCTGGGAACCCTCCAGCAGGGTTATACGGAAGGCTCCAACGTTGACCTTGCCAGTGAAATGCTTAAAATGATGCTTACGCAGAGGTCCTATGAAATGAACACCAAAGTACTCCAGACAACTGACCAGATGATGAGCCTGGCAAACGGGATAAAGAGGTAAAAATGATAAAATTGAAAAATGGCATTTTGCGGGCGGCGGCAGTCATGACTTGCCTTTTCCTGCCATTGGCGGTAAAAGGAGCCGTAATAGATGATATAAAATCCGCGGTAGCGGATGATATAAAAAAAGGGGCTCCCAAAAACGCGGCGGTAAATGTGTGCCCGGCCGGCCCTGTGGCGCCTGCCATGGCAGGGGCAGTTTCAATAACAGCGGCAACCGCCGACAATCTTTCCAGAAAGATGCGCTATCATATAACGGGTTACAGGGATGACAAAAAAATAGAAGCGGATATGCAATTTCTTGTGGAAGTAATCTGCCCGGTCCTGGCGGCGTCACGGACGCTGCCGCCAAGAAGCGTCATAACAAAAACAGACCTTGCGTTTGTGAACGCCAATATTGCGGCGATGAACTTTGTCCCGTTTATGGACGACGGAAGAGGGATAATCGGCGAGCGCACGGCAAATGCCCTTCAGAAAGCCAGGGTTATAGCCCCGTACGACATTGAAAAGGCGCCGGTGATATCTCCGGGCGCGCTTGTGACAATAATATGCGCGGATGAAAATATGAGGATGGAATCGCAGGGCCGCGCTGAAGAGCAGGGGGCGGTAGGGGACTCGATTAAAGTGAGAAACACATCGTCAAAAAAACTTATAATGGCCAGGGTGGTCTCTTCATCCACGGTCAGGACGGGTGAGTAAAATGAAAAAAATTCTGGCTACGGTTATTGCCCTGCTTTTTGCCGCGTTTTTTATTTACGCCGAAGACCTTTCGGGAGACCTCAATTCACTGTATACCAATTCAAAAACCTACAAAGCCGGAGATACCGTAAGGATTCTGATAAATGAAAACGCGACTGCCGCGCAGTCGAATGAGACCGGGGTTTCAAGGGATTTCGGGCTCACAGCCGGGGCCGGGCCGGCCAGTAACACAACCGCGTACGGCGGACAGTTCACCTATAACAACCAGAACACCGGCAAAGGCACGGCAACCCAGAGCGGTGTGCTTCAGACAGAAATAACCGTGGAGGTTGTTGAGGTAAAACAGAACGGATACCTGGTGTTAAAGGGGCAGAAAAACCTCCAGATGAACGGAAACACGCAGAAGATTTCTGTCGAGGGAGAGGTTAATCCGAAGGATATCGAGGCCGACAACACGATACTTTCGACAAAGATAGTTAACGCAAAAATCGATTATACCGGCGACGGTGTACTGGGCAACAAATCAAAAATGGGTTTCTTGAGCCAGGTTTTTGACTGGCTGGGAATATTCTAATGGCGGGAGCTCATATGAAAAAACATCCGGACGGAAGGCTTCATTACGGCGCGGTTGTTGCGGCCATAATTATGATTATAGCCGTTGTGCCGTCCTTTATTTCCGCGACCCCGGCTAAAATTAAGGACCTTACATCAATGACAGGCATGAGGAGCAACGACCTCATCGGATACGGAATAGTGGTCGGCTTAAGCGGCACGGGCGATACGGGTAAGGATCTTGTCACCGTGGAATCAGTCGTTAATATGCTTGATAAGCTGGGGGTAAGGGTTCCGCTTGACCAGATTGAGACGCTTAATTGCGCGGCCGTAATCGTGACGGCAGTTCTGCCGCCCACATGCGAGCAGGGCGAAAAAATAGACATCCACATATCTTCAATAGGCAACGCGAAGAGCCTTTACGGAGGGACGCTCCTTATGGCCCCGTTAAAAGCCGGCAATAACGATGTGTGCGCGGTCGCCCAGGGTTCGGTGGCGGTCGGCGGGCATAATTTTGAGGTCAACAACAACAGCGTGAGCAAGAACGCGCCGACATCGGGTTTTATAGCGGGCGGCGCCACTGTCCAGAAAAAAATAGACGCGGATTTTACCGCAGACAGTTCGGTGGCGTTATTTACGGCCAGGAATGATTTTGAACTTTCCGAGGCCATTATAAAAGGGATAAACGCGAAATTCGGCGGCGGCACAGCGAGCACAACTGACGGAAAGAAAATAATGGTAAATATCCCCGGGGATTATATGAACAAAAAAGCGTCGTTCATAGCGGAAGTTTCGTCCATGCAGATAGAGGATCCGGGGGAACCTTCGGTAGTGCTTGATGAAAGGACCGGCACCGTAATAATGGGGGCCCAGATTCCGGTGGACGAAGTGGCCATTTCCCATGGAAACCTGCACGTGGCGATTTCATCAAAGAATGTAATTTCGCAGCCTAACCCGTTTTCGCCGGGCTCGACAATTCAGGCAATAAATTCAAGTATGACAGTGGACCAGGACAGGGCCAATTTTGCGGAACTAAAAAAAGGCGCCACCCTTGCGGATGTTGTAAAGAACCTTAATACCATGGGGGTATCGGCTGATGATATTATTTCAATTATTACAGACATGAAAGTCGCAGGGGCAATAAAGGGAAAAGTGATTGTAAAATAAGGCTCTTTTCAGGCAGGTGTGAAATATTCAGAGAAGCTGGTGCCATTGTTGCTTAACATTCCGGGAATTCAGGCCGATACTTTTATGAGCCGGAGTATCTTTAGAATCTGCCGGCCATAAAGGAGTGTGGCAAAATGGAAATAAAAAAAGCCAGTGAAGTAAATGACAGGCAGAGCGCGCCTTCAGCCGGTGCCGGTGTGAAAAAAAACAGCGATACGCCTGCCGCGCCGGACGCGAAAAAAACAGCGCCGCAGGATTCCTGGCAGCCAGCGAAAAGATATACCGCGGCTTATGACTATAAAACTGCGCCGGGCCTAAATGCGGATATTGAGAAGCTCAATGATGAACTGCGGGGCATTGAGAGCCAGAGCTTTCAGTACCAGAGCGAAATTGACGAACTAAAAAAAGAAATAGAAAAGGACGAGACGGCGGATCCATCGCAGGTTAACGGAAAAATAATGGAAATGAACGGATTAAAGGAAGAGATAGCCGAAGCAGACGCCGAGAGGACAAGAAAGGTGCTTGAGATAAAGCAACAGTACGCCGAAGGCAAATATAAAGTAAGCGGAAGCGACATAGTGGACAGCCTGGATTAGGCTGAAAAAGGAGATAAAATGGACCATGGCCCGGCACCGGAACAATGCATGGAGGATTCTTACAGGTGTTTTGATGAAATAGCGAATTTATATAAAAAACTCCTGGATCTTTCAATGAAGGAAAAAGACATGATAATTTATGAGGACCTTAAAAGCCTGGCAGCGTCCATTATTGAAAAGGAAGAGCTTATGAACGCCATAAGCGTGCAAAAAGACGAGGTTAAGGAACACATGGAAGCCGTGAAGGCCGGCTACGGGTATGAAGCCGGCGAGCAGGTGCCGGTTATGAGGCTTATAAAACTTTTTCCGGGAGATTGGACCATGAAATTTGAAAAGGTTTTTTCCAGGCTCAGGGAATATACTTCCAGCATAAGGACGGTTGCCATGGTAAACAAAAGGCTCATAGCCGACACGGTAAAGTTTATAAATTATGTTGTTAATTTCATGAAAAAAGGCGACGGGGAAATGACAGTTTACTCGGATAAAGGCTATGCTTTAAAAAAATCAAACGAACTCAATTTTTTAGATGTTCAGCTTTAGGAGGTAAAAATGCCGTCCACATTTTTCGGCCTGGAAATAGCGCTAAGAGGGTTAACGGCGCAGAGCGCGGCGCAGGATGTCGTTTCCAATAATATAGCGAACGCAAATACTCCCGGATACACAAAGCAGGTCGCTCAGATGACCACGACGCTTCCATATCCCGACCCTTCTGCGAACGCGGCAATGATAGCCGGGCAGCTTGGCACGGGCGTTGTGGTGTCGCAGATAGACAGCGCCAGGGATCAAATGCTCAACAACCAGATAACGCAGGGGAATTCCCAGCAGTCATCAAATTCCGCCGTAATGACAGGGCTCTCCCAGGTGGAGTCCTTTTTTAACGAACCAACCTCGCCTTCAATCGGTGACGCCCTTAATAATTTCTACAGCGCGTTAAGCAGCGTCTCAAGCGACCCCGGGGATATAGGAGTCAGGCAGAACCTTATTGACACTACGCAGGCGCTGACGGATCAGTTCTCCACAATGAACACCAACCTTGACAATATGGACACGCAGATAAACGGAAATATCAAAACCGACGTGAATTCTATTAACAGTCTTGCCAGCCAGATAAATGGCGTAAACTACCAGATTTACAAAGCGCAAAATATGGGATATACGACCAACGACCTGCTTGACACAAGGCAGAATCTTATGAACAGCCTTTCGAAGCTGACAAATTTTCAGGCCACCGATATGGGCAACGGCTACATGAAAATTGAAATAAATGGGCACACGCTTGTGGGACAGAATTACACGGTACCTCTTACTACCGTGACCGACCCGGCTAACAACAACGCGGTGAACCCTGTCTTTTCCGACGACGGCGCGCCGCTGGTAACCACCGGCGGTGATATTAACGGCCTTATCACGCTGCGCGACACAAATATTGCGGGTTACAGGAGCTCCCTGGATTCCATGGCGCAGTCTTTGATGACAAGCGTAAACTCGCTCCAGTCTTCCGGTTACGGCCTCAACGACGCCGCACCGACGGGCATAAATTTCTTTAATGGAACCGATTCCGCGGATATAACAATCAACCCCGCGATAACAGCGGACCCGACGCTGATAGCGGCGGCGGCAAGCCCGTCTTCGCCCGGTGACGGTTCCAACGCGCTGGCCATGGCGGACACACAGAATTCGCTGTTAATGGCCGGAGGGACGCAGACCATTGGAGAAAATTACGCTTCACTTGTCAGCCAGGTGGGCAGCGATTCCCAGAGCGCGCAGAATAATGACCAGATATATACCAGCGTAAGCACCAACCTGCAGCAGCAGTGGCAGTCCGAATCGGGAGTCTCTCTTGACGAGGAAATGACGAACCTTGTCCAGTACCAGCACGCTTTTGAGGCCAATTCAAAGGTTATGGTGGTGCAGGACCAGATGCTGCAGACGCTGATAAATATGATAAATCCGTCTTAATTTTATAAATAAACGAGGTGGAGATTATGAGAGTTACAAATTCCTACATGTATGACAGCTTTATTTCCGATTTACAAAACAACATGCAGCAGCTTGACAAAATCAACCAGCAAATATCAACCGGGCTTGCCGTGAACAAGCCTTCCGACGCGCCTGATAAAATAGGAAGCATAATATCACTGCGGGATTCAATAAACAACATCACACAATACCAGTCGAATGTCGGGTCAACCAACGATTACCTGAACTCCACTTCCACAGCACTGACTTCCATGACCAATCTGTTGAGCACCGCGCAGACACTGGCCGTCCAGGGCGCCAATGACACTAACAGCGCTTCGGACAGGGCCACAATGGCGACACAGGTGGACAACCAGATTCAGGAAATGCTCTCGCTCGGCAATACCCAGGTGAACGGACAGTATATTTTCGGAGGTTACCAGACAACGGCGCAGCCTTTTACGGCCACAATGACCGGGACTTCGGTGACCGGGGTGACTTACAACGGCGACAGCGGCCTTATGCCGGAGGAGATAAACCAGGGAGATATAATAAACAAGAATGTGCCGGGCTCAAGCCTCATAGCGGCCGGGACAGATGTTTATAACGCCCTTATAAATTTCAGGAACGACCTGAACAATAACGATACAGCTGCAATCACGAACGACGCGGGCACTCTGCAAAACGCGTACAACAGCCTGACAAATATTAACACCGACATAGGCGGAAAATTGCAGAGGACCACTGCGGTAAGCTCGACGCTTACAAATACAAACACAACGCTGACCGGCATACAGTCCTCGCTTGAGGATGTCGACATGCCCACGGCAATGACAAACTTTCAGCTCCAACAGAACGTATATCAGTCCGCGCTGACTTCAATCTCAACGCTTATGCAGCAGACCACGCTGGCTGACATATTGAGATAAAATATTCAAAAAAGAAAAGGGGTAATGACTATGGCGAACGCAGTACTTGAAACAATGGAAAAAAGCAGGGAAATAATCTTTATTAAACCCGTGTTAGGATTTGAGGAACACAGGGTGTTTGTATTTCAGGAATATAAACCGGGCAGCCCGTTTATATGGATGACGGCGGCGGAGGAGCCGATGTTAAAATTTATAACCATTAATATGTTTGACTTTTTCCCCGGCTATGATTTAAAATTAAGCAATGACGACAGGGAGCTTCTTGGATTTAACGGGGATAACGCGCTTCTGTTCGGCCTTGTATCCATTCCGGAGGACCCGAGCAATATGACGGTTAATATGGCGGCACCTGTTGTTGTTAACTACAAAAAAATGGCCGGCGGGCAGTTCGTAAACATGCGGGAAGGATATTCCCTGAAAGAGCCGCTTGTTAAAAGAGGAGAAGCAAATGCTGATTCTGTCAAGGAAAACGGGAGAAAAGATAATAATAAACGGTAATATAGAAATAACAGTGGCTGAACTCCGGGGCAGCGAAGTAAGGATAGGCATCTCTGCCCCGAAAAACGTCTCAATTTACAGGGAGGAGGTGTACAGGAAGGTTCAGGAGGAAAACGCAAGGGCGCTTGTGGAAAAAACGCCGGATTTGACGAAAGTGGAACTGAAAGGAAAAAAGAAAAAATAAAATTTAAGTTTTCCGGAAAAGTTGACGAAGCTTAAGTGTAAGGAAAAGAAAAACGCAAACTGTTCCGATGGCCACGGAGCAAGCGACGCTGAAGCACCCGGAAAGGATTCCGGGAAAAAAACATCACGGAGGATGAATCATGGTTATCAATCACAACATCAGCTCGATGATCGCTCTCACGAACCTGAACAACACGGACAGTGCAATGCAGTCTTCCCTCACGAAGCTTTCTTCAGGCGACAAAATCGTCACGTCAGCGGATGATCCGGCGGGCATGGCAATCGCGCAGAAAATGCTGGCCCAGATGAACGCCCTGACACAGGCCAAACAGAACACCTCGGACGGACTCTCTCTCATGCAGACAGCGGACGGCGCTTTAAACACGGCTACCGACATACTGCAGAGGCTCAACACCCTGGCGGTAAGGTCGGCCAATGACGCGACCCTTACAACTGCGGACAAAGGGCTGATTCAGAGCGAGGCCAACCAGCTCACATCGGAACTTACCAGGATGGCATCAACGGTCCAGTTCAACACCAAAAATCTGCTCGATGGAAATTTTACAAATGAGCAGCTTCAGGTGGGAACGGGATCCGCCTCATCGGATCAGATCGATTTATCCATAACCGGCGTCAGTGCCACAACACTCGGTGTTAACGCGCTGAATTTCACAACGGTTGCGGGATCCGAAGCCGCTATTGATTCAATAACATCGGCCATCAACCTTGTATCGGCAAACAGAGGCCAGATAGGCGCTGTTATGGACAGGCTCCAGGAAACGAGCAGCAACATCGACATCGAGAACACGAACATGACGGCATCCGAATCCAACATAATGGATGTTGACATGGCGTCGGAAATGTCAAACTTCACAAGGCTGCAGGTACTTGAGCAGTCGGGCACTTCCATGTTGGCGCAGGCTAACTCACTGCCGCAGAGTGTTCTTAAACTGATGCAGTAAAATTTCAATCAACCGGCCGGCAGGGCCTCTAACCCTGCCGGCCTTTTAATGAGCCGGGATTTATACCGGATTTAAGCGAGGGGAAAGGAGAACTAAAATGTCGTCAAGCATGTACATTACAGGGTTGTCGTCGGGGATTGACTGGACGTCGATAATAAATGAAATGATGACCGCAGCCCGTATACCGGAAACAACAATGCAGAATCAGGTAGCCTCCGATAACGACGGGCTGAATTTTTGGTCCGGACTTACAACGGACCTTAATACACTTCAAAATGCGGCTGATGCCATGCGCAATATAGGCGGCGATGTATTTGATTCAAAAGCTCCGACCGTGTCTGATCCTTCGGTTGCGAGCGCAACCCTGAGCGACAATAATACCCCGTTGAGCAATTATAATATAAATGTAACTTCGCTGGCTTCTTTTGCCATTAAAACAAGCGGTGTGCTTTATACCGCATCCAACGCTAATCCTGCGGCGGCATCTGAAACAAGTTCAGCCGCCATTAATTCATCGGGAAATACAGTATCGTCAGCGGTTACGCTGGGAGCGCAGGGGTCAAATTTTAATACGGCTCCGGATGGTTCCGGAACAATTACAGTAAACGGCGTCGCCATAAACTGGAGCTCAACAGACAGCCTTAATGATATTGCGGCGAGGATAAATGCAGCCAATACAGGCGCAACCGCCACTTATAACACCCAGAACCAGACTTTCAACATAAGCTCTGGGACAACCGGACAGGCGGCCACTGTGGCGCTTGGCGAGACTTCGGGAAATCTCCTGGAGTCGCTTAATTTAACTGCCGGAACCTATACCGGAACGAATGCAAAAGCCACGGATCAGACGCAGCTGCTTGATTCAAGCACGGTAAATCTTGACAATACCGTAACAGCCGGAGTGTTTACCATTAATAATGTAAAATTCAGCGTCGACCCTACCAAGGATTCAATTCATTCAGTCCTTTCCGAAATAAACGCTTCCAATGCGGGAGTTACGGCCACTTATGATTCAGCCAGCGGCACTATAAGCCTCGCTGCGAACAATTCGGGTTCGGCGAACCAGATTGTGCTTGGCAGCAGCGATGACACCTCAAATATACTTTACGCGTTAAAATTATCATCAAACAATCCGCCGGCCGGCGGGGCGGCGGACACATATTCGGGGACTGACGCGCAATATTCAATTAATGGCGGGAATACGGTGACATCATCCTCCAATATAATCACCGGAGCTATTCCGGGTATGGCGGTGGATCTTTCAGGAATCGGACAGACAACAATCAGCGTTGCCTCTGATGCACAGGGCATAACGTCGGCGGTGCAGACTTTTACTACCGCATTTAATCAGGTCATGTCTGATATTCAAACCCAGCTTAACGCGACTTCGGTACAGACTCCAACTACAGGCGACCAGATGTTCCAGGGAAGCCTGAGCAACAACAGCACCCTTGAAACATTAAAGGAAAAGCTTGAAGGTATGGTTGACAACCTGATACCCGGCATGAGCGGAGGGGTGAATATGGCTGCCGAGGCAGGACTTTCACTCACATCAAACGATAATTACCAGACACTTACGCTTAACTTTAATACCACCACATTTCAGCAGATGCTGAGTTCAAATCCAAACGGCATGTCGCAGTTTTTCGCATCCAACACCGGATTCGCCCAGAATGCCTTTAATACACTCAATAATTACACCGCACCGCTGGGGCCCATAAGCGCGGAAGTCACAAATCTTAACAACAGCGTATCCTCGTTGACGGATCAGATTACAGAATTTGAGTCTAGGATGACGCTGGAGCAGAACCAGCTGCAGACCGAATTTGCGAACATGGAAGCTTCCATGTCAACGATGAAAAATCAGATGAACTATTTTTCAGCAATGAGCGGCGCTACTACTACTTCTTCTTCTTCTTCTTCTTCAACAGCTTCTCCGTCTTCGTCGGATTCTTCAAGTTCGGATTCTTCGAGTTCAGATTCGTCATCCGGGACTTCAAGCTAGCGCTTAAAATAAAAGGCAGAGGTGAAAATATGAAACTTTTAATTGACGGCATCGAATACGGCGCAATAGAGTTTGAAAAACAGAGCAGAAACACGCTTGTGGAACTTGTGGAGCGGGGCACCGGAAAAAAGGACAGGATTATAGTTTTTTTAAAGACCCCCCGGGGCGACAAGTATGATTTTTACGGCCAGGATATTTTCGGGCTTGTGAGCGTGCATGACGAATATGTGGATCTTGTAACCGCAACCCAGAAAGAAATAGCGATGGCCACAATATATGATTCGGTTCTTGTGCTTGAAAAGGTGAAAGGCGCGCTTAAGAAAGTTGTGGAGCTTCTTCTGACGGGGGAATTTGAGAAATCCATGAAAAGTTTCTCGCAGTGCGTGTCGAGTATCCAGACTGTTTTTACAATGATGGGAAGCATGAAAACATCCGGGCTCCTGAACTTTGTTGAGGGGCGCAGTTATGTGAATGAATTTATTGAAAAGTCATCCGTTATAAACGGGATGCTTACCAGGATAGTTGACGCGATAAGCCTGGAAGATAGTATTATGACCGCGGATATTGTGGAATACGAACTTTTGCCTATGATAGACGGCTGGGAAAATACCATGCCTGCGCTTTATAAAGACGTGATGGAAGGCAGTACATTACATTAATGAAAGGCGGGACGAAAATGGAAAAACAGGAATTAAGGGCGGTTGACAGCATGAACGATTCGATAAAAAAGTATGTAAATAACAGTTTTTTAACGCGGCCGCCGGAGCTGCTCATACTTGACCTGTATGATGGATGCATTAAATTCCTGCGGGCGGCCCTGGAAGGCTTCAGCGAGGAGTCATACGAAAAAATAAACAACAACCTTAACAAGGCGGATGCCATTGTGGATGAACTTAACGGCTCGCTTAATTTTGAAAAAGGCGGGGATATAGCGGTTAATTTCAGGAAACTTTACGTTTTTATAGACCGGTCGATAACCCAGAGCAATATGAAAAAAGACAGGCAGAAGGCCGAAGACGCCCTGAAAATAATACAGATGATGCGGGATACGTGGAGCGAGGGTGTTGTTAAAAACAGGGTATGAAAATTTCTCAATTAAAAAGACCCGGGCGCTTCGCGCCCGGGTCTTTTTTTTGAATTTAAAAAACATAAAGGAGCATTTGCCGTTTTTTTTTCGGCAAAAAAAATGGAAAACTACGGCGGCAGAGAAGGCAGAAAACACAGAAGGGCGGCTATTTCCGCGAAAGTATTGTATAAATACGCGGAGATACTTGATTATGGCGGCGATCCGGAAAAACTGAAGATTGAAAAATCCGGGGCGTCCATTGATATAAGCCTTTCCGGGATCCAGATGGTCGCCGATGAGGAGATGCGCCCCGGCCAGGTGATAAAAATGGATGTTTATCTGCCGGAAGAGGAAGTTCCGCTCACCACATTCGGACGTGTTGAATGGTGCAGAAAGGATGAGAAAGTTATTGATGTGTTCAGGATAGGGGTAAATTTCATGTTAATTGACGCCGACCATGCCGCTCTTATCAAAAAGATTACGGGTGAAATTTAGCATATAAAATAATTTAAGTTACCGGCCGTAATTACCGATTATAATGAAAGAAGAGTTCTTTTTGATGCGATTGAAAATAAAGAGGGAGGGTATTGTGGACTTAAAAGCCGATATACGAGAGGCAGTCGAAAAATTCGCCAATGACAGCGGCTACAGCGGCTCGATAGTTGAGCCATATGCGGTTGTAATTGCCAATTTGATCGATATCCTCGGTGACACCAAGTACAGGGAACTTGCAACCCTTGTATACAAAATATCAACGTGCCTTGAGCAGCCGGGCCAAAACGGCGCTGCTGAAGATAAAAGCGATAAGACGGATTCCGGGGCGCCCAAACTTTCCCGGGAGCTCAAGGATGAAATTATAGCGTTGATAAGGCAGGAGCTTGCCGGCACCGTTGGTAAACCGGAGCCCCAACCGGATAAACCGGTGGAAAATATTGAAGCCGCCGTAACTGACGCCCCTGCCGTACCTGCGCAAAATGCGGCTGAAGAAGCGGAAAAAAAATCCGAAACTAAGGAAGGCGTATAACTTTACTGACGATAATTGGTTATTCCGGATAAACCATGAAAACACTATGGAACCCATTCCATATTTTGTGCAATGCATTTCAAATATCCTCTCAAATTCCCGGACAATCCACTTTAAAAACAAGGATTATATTGGCACGGATTGTGCTTTATTTATTGTTAATATAATTATCTATTTGCCGACCATATAATATGGAGGAGTTTAATGAAGAGATTTTTTTTAACTATGATAATTATCTCTTCGGGGGTTGCGGCATTTGGTTTTGACATTAATTATTGTGGGCTGGTTTTTGAGCCTTCTTTAGGCGCTGGAACCGGGGGATTTTCCGGATATAACAATATTCTGCCGGGACAGGGCGGAGCGTTTACGGCATCCGGGTACAAGGCTTCGCTTACGGGCGTGGATTATTCAGCAATTTTTTCACTGGGCGCGATTGCGCTTTTTGACACTCCGGCATACGGCGCGGCAGGGGCCGGGTTGTGCGTTTCATATATGCGCGCCGGAACAGGCGGGGCGGTTTATTACCATGACGGAAGCGCTATGGAAAAAAGGGACGTTTTTTTCAGTTATTACGGCCTTGAATTGTGCGCCAGGAAATATTTTACGCTATCAGGGGAACTTAAATGTTTCGGAGGGATAAGGTGCGGGATGTTTATCGCTGTGAATAATTACATCGAAGAAGAAACCTATGACAGCTCCGGGAACCTTGAAAAGGCGACCATTGAGGATATCGACGGGGTAATACCAGGCGCGTCCGCGGAAGCCGGGCTTGAATATTCTATTGAGAAGGACACTGGGCTATTTGTAAATTTTGGATTCAGGGCGGCTTCCGGTTCAAGGCAGGCTTCTTTCAGGTCAACCGATGAAAACATAAACGGCACAATGACAAATTTTAATTCTGATTTCTCCGGGTTTTATGCCCAGCTCGGGGGATATTACAGCTTTGACGGCAATAAAGCAAATCAGCAGTACGCCCCGGCGGTTGTTAAGGAAAGCGGTGTTACACCTTTGCCAACCGCGGCAATGACGGCTACAAGCGATGCAACCGCAACTTTTACTGCGGTAACAGCAGCAGCCACGGTTGAAATAGCCACGGCAACCGCAGCGGCGGTAATTATTTCAGCAGCCACTGCGACTGCGACGGACACTGCCACAACTGTTGCAGCGCCGGAAGTTAAACCGGCTGTTAAAGCAACTCCGGTTGTAACCGCCACGGCGGCTGCCGCAGAAGATTTTTCAGGGGAGGGAGATGCGGAGTTTATAAAGGGCGACTACGCATCTGCGGCATCGCTGTATAAAAACGCTGCGGCTTTAAGCCCCGGACCGCTTATATTTAAAAAACTCGGCAACTGTTTTTATTATATGCAAAACACGGAGGAAGCCGTGAAGTATTACAGCAAGTCCCTGGAATTAAACCCCGGTGATGATGAACTGAAAAAATTCCTGGATACATTAAGATGAACCGCAAAACAGCGCGGGTAAGGCTGCTAATCGCGGCATTGTTGATGCTTTCCTGCGCGCAGTCATGCAACCCGAAAAAAATGCTGCCCACCGGCCCCATAATAGATATTCCTAAAACACCGGCGCTGACGCAGCTCACAACAATGACGCGCACAAAGACCCCTACGGCTTCCGCGGTTTTAACGCCGCAAAGCCCGACGGCCAGCCCCACAATATCGGTTACACCGACATTGACGCCTTTTGTTTCTCCAACAATATCACCGACGGTGACATGTACTTCCACATATACTCCGGTAGTGCCCAAAGGCGTCGCATCGCTTTCGCCGTCATGGGCCGTGATGAATTCGACGGGTATTACGTGGCAGCTGGTTTACAACGCCGGCAGTATAACATGGGCGGCGGCGCCGCTTTACGGTACGCTCTCGGTTACAATCCCGGCGGGATTTTCAGCGCCAAGCTTGAGCGCGGCAGATCCCGGATATTTTACGGTTTCAGTAACGAACGGCACCCTTTATTCTGTTACCGTAAATGCAATGCAGATAATAATCCAGGTAAGAAATCTTACGGCCGCGACAGGCACAATAACCGTCAATTACGGCGATAAAAGCGGAGGCGGGCCAGGCGCGGCCGCCGCGGCCAACGCGGGTATCTTTACTTTTACCGTGGGCATGACAGAAAGCGGGGACACAACCTCGCCCATAGCGAGCAGCCCTGCGCTTGACATAGTGGCGCCGCTTGGCTCCGCAGCAATTTCTCCGCAGATAGCGTCAACAGGCTTCGGCGGAAATACGGCCGTGATAACATATACACCACAGACATTATGGGGCAGCGGTACGCTGGAGATAATAGTTCCGGGCGGTTTTTCACAGCCTTCCCTGAATCCGGGCGACCCGGGTTATTTTACAGTTTCGGTAAGCGGCGGGTCCCTGACTCAGGTTTCGACGCAATCAATGGAAATAATCGTGTCGGCTTCAGCGGTGCCCAACGATACGGGAAGAATAATTGTTACATACGGGGCAATGTCCGGAGGCGGCCCGGGGTTTAACGCGCCGTCAGCCGCAGGCAGTTATACATTTGCAGTAGAATCCGACAATAACGGGTCAAATGTTCATCCTATAGCCGTGAGCCCTGTTTTTCAGGTGAGCCAGGCAACTTCCACGGTAACGCGGACTTTTACCTTCACTCCGACATATACGGCAACCGCCACAATCACGCTTACTTCCACAATCAGCAAAACCTTTACGGTCAGCCCGACGGTTACAAAAACATCCGTGGCTTCAAATACCATTACCCCGACCCGCACCATGTCAAAGACAGTTACATGCACTTTCACAATAAGCCCGACTGTTACGGTTACTTCAACACGGACGGTATCGCCTACGGCGAGTATAACCAGGACAATAACCCAGACATTTACGGTGACGCTTACAAAGACAGTGACCGGAACGTGCACAGAATCACCGACTTTTACGTCAACCAGGACAATGACGGATACAAAGACTGTCACGCCGACAAGGACCGAAACTTTTACGGCGACTCCGAGCGTGACCCCCACTTTTACAATAACCCCAACATTCACCCCTCATGAAGTTGATTTTCCGGACGCCAACCTGAACGCCGCCGTAAGAACGGCCATAGGTAAACCCGCCGGGACAATATACAATACCGACCTTTACGGCCTGACCACATTAAACGCTTTTTCATCGGGAATAGCGGATTTGAGCGGGCTCGACCAGTGCCCCGCTCTTACAATACTTTCGCTGTACAATAATTCAATAACTTCCCTGACGCCGCTTGCCGGGCTCCTGTCGCTGAATTATCTTGACGTCAATACCAACCAGATAACAGACGTATCACCGCTGGTAACCAATGTGAACTCCGGCGGACTGGCCGGAGGGGCGCAGGTAATACTCAACAACAATCCGCTCGGAAGCCAGGCGTTAAATACAGATATCCCCTACCTGCAGTCAAAGGGGGTTGTGGTAACTTTTACCGTGTCAAACTGAATGTAACCTTGCCGCACAAGCATGTTGAAAATCAGCGCCGATTCTGTTATTATGAATAAAATAACAGGCGGTGAAAATGGATATTTCAACAAGGCTCATGTCGGTTAATATGGAATTTGTATTTATGCCGGCGCAGATGGATGATAAAAAACTGCGCGGAGTTTTTGATTCGGCCTCCGAGTCGCATGCCATAACCTCATTTTCCACACTGCCTGACGGCTCTGTGATGATGTCCACCAAGGAAGAAAAAAACAACCTTGCCCGTTACAGGGTGTTCAGGGACAGGATTGTTATTTCCTACGAATTCTGCTCAAATTCCATAAATTATTACAGCGCGCTGGCTTCTGATTTTTTTAACACATGCGCGAAGGCCCTGTCCATTCCGTTAATAATCATGCACAGCGTCTCCATCAGGAAGCTGGCCAACCTGCGGCAGTTTGAGGATGGAAGGGACTATCTCCTGAAAAAAGTATTTTCCATGACCGACTCGGACCTGAAACCTTTCGCGAGGCCCCTTCATATAATCGGCACAAGGATGTTTTTTCCTCCGGTCAATCATGAGCTTTCCGCTTATGATGTAAAAATAGAATCATGGGGCGAGGATACAAGGTCGGTTTTTATTGAATGCGCCGGGATTTATTCGGCGCCCGTGGATACGGCGAAGGATATTGCCGCGTTAAGCGCGGATGTCGACAGGACCGATCTTTTTATCTCGAAAAATATAACGGGTTTTCTGACACACTTCGGGGAAAAATAAATTTTCCCTGCAAAATAAGGCGGGTGCACGGATGATAGTGAAAATTCCGGGAAAGAAATTGTTCGATATTGAGGCGGATATTTATATTATCCCTGTTTTTACCGGCGGCGCCGGGGTTTTTACGGCCGCGGAATACGGCCCGCTTTCGGCGGAAATAAAGAGGCTTTTTTCCGCCGGCGGCTTAAGGGAAGAATATAAAAAACGCTCATTTTATACCTTTGAAAAGGGCGGTGCTGTGAAAAAAGCCTTTTTTTTGGGGCTGGGAGAAAAAGAAAAATTAACCCCGGAAAAAATAAGGGAAGCCTCCGGTTTTGCGGTAAAGGAAGCGAAGTCCCTGGGCGCAAAAAGAATAGCGTCCGGGCTCTTCTCACAGGAAACGGCACATTTTAAGGCACAGGTTGAGGGATTCATGCTCGCCGATTACGCCTATGACGAGCTCAAAGAAAAGAAGGATAAGGATAAAATCATGTCCGTCGCTTTTCCGGAAGCGGCGGCGGGATTCAAAAAAATAATTGATGAAACTGCCGTGGTGGCCGATGCGGTATTTTTTGCAAAGGACCTTATGAACGGGCCTGGAAATTACACCACTCCGTCAAAGCTGGCTGATGCCGCAAAGAAAGTTTCCTCCGGCGACAAAAGGATAAAGCTCAGGGTGTATTCGCTTGAAGAGGCAAAAAAGATGGGAATGGGAAGTTTTTACGCCGTCGCCAAAGGCTCGGATGAGCCCGCGAAATTAATAGTGGCGGAATACACCGGGGCGCCGGCTTCAAAAAAGAAAGGTGTTTTTGTGGGAAAAGGGATAACCTTTGATTCCGGCGGGATATCGCTTAAGCCGCAGGCCACGGGCATGTCGGTCATAGAGGACATGAAATTTGACATGTCAGGCGCGGCCGCGGTAATTGCCCTTATGAAAATAATATCGGCCATGAAGATGAAAATAAACGCGGTGTTTATAGCCCCGGCAACCGAGAACCTGCCTTCGGGGAAATCCTACAAACCCGGCGATGTTTTAAAATCCATGTCGGGAAAAACAATTGAGGTTATATCAACGGACGCCGAGGGAAGGCTCATACTCTGCGACGCCCTTTATTTTGCCCAGAAATACAAGCCGGCATTTATAGTGGACATTGCAACCCTTACCGGCGCGTGTGTCATGGCGCTTGGCCATTACGCGACCGGGCTCATGGGGGACGGCGCGGAAGTAATGGCGTTGATGAAAAAAGCGGGCGTTACAAGCGGCGAGACTGTATGGGAGCTGCCGATGCTGGAAGAGTACGCAGAGACCCTGAAATCAAAATACGCTGACATTAAAAACACGGGGGAAGGCGGCGCGGGCACTTCATGCGCGGGGCTTTTTCTGAAGGAATTTACAGGGGGTTATCCCTGGGTTCACCTTGATATAGCCGGCACTGCATACGGAGTGAAAAACAAGTCGTATATTCCGGACGGCGTGGCCGCAACCGGAATAAGGCTTATGTATGAATTTACAAAAAACGCTTTAAAAGAGGGGGTCATATGAAAAAGACACTTATGGTATTGTTACTGGTTCTGGCTTCGGCTGCGGCCGCGTTTTCTGCGGAGGCATCCACGCTCATCGGCGACCTGAAACAAAAAGAGTCGCTTGGTTTTGACCTGACAAACAGCGCGATTGTGTACCGTGTATGGGCAAATGACAAAGTGGGGCTGGACCTTACGGGCGGATTCCTTATGAACGGGAATGATTCAACCACAACCCTGGGGGCGGGCATGGTTTCACCGCTTATGGAGAGCGACAACTTTGCGATAAATCTTATACCAGGGTTGAAATTCAGTTATGGCTCCGGGGCAAGCGTGTTGACCCTTGACGGAGGCGTCGGCGCGGAGTTTATGCTCGTGCTATCCGGCATCAGCAAGAATCTTACTTTGAGCAGCGAAGCGGGTGTATATATAGGAATAAGCACGTCAAACAGCAAGACAAACCTGCTTGTGGCCGCGGCAAAGGATTTCGCGTTAAGCCCGGTAATTATAAGGTATTATTTTTAAAAATCATTAAAACAGGGATAAAAAGGGAATATTTAAAGGCAAGGATTAAAAACCGGGAAAACCCCCTTTTTTAAGGGGTTTCCTATATTCTTGACTTTTCATTAATCTGTGATATTATTCTATTATATATATTGTTATTATCCGGGAGGCTAAATTGAGAACAACCTCAAAAAGCAGCAGCCTTGTTTTAAGCTTTTTTGTAATTTTATTCGCAGTTATTTTTTCATCAGGATTGAAAGCCGCTTATGTAATATCTTCACTTTATGTTCAGCCTTCTCCAGCCGCCACAGTTTCAAAAATCGGGGACACCTTAAATTTTAATATGTCCGTGATAAACGCGACGGCTACATACAACGACATTTCAATAAGCTCGTCAACGGCGAATAATATAACCTTCAGCAGCCCGACTTTTCCGGCGGTGTTTCCCGGCGGCATATATATTTATGACGGCACGCATACATGGCTCGACACTGCGGGCTATACCGCGCCTCAGCAGCTGACAATTGACAACACGATGCTCATTGCGGGGCCGGCTGTATCAAATTATTCCATAATACAACTTTTATCCGGCGCCGTCGGCACTCCCGGGTCGGGCGGCACTGCGACAGTAAGCATAGGCACTGCCATTTCCGGCATACCGCTCACCGACGGCGGCAACGGCATTTATAACACAGCTTTTCTTATAAGGGAAAATTACCAGTTCAACATACAGAACGGCCAGATAACGGGAAACTTTATAGACGGCACGGCGTCGGCAAGCAATGCCCCTTTCACCGCGCCGACAACTATTAATATCGACGGAATAAGGCCGACAATCCAGCTTGTTAACGTAAATCCAAACCCTTATAATCCCAATAAGGGGCTGGCGCAGTTTTTTTATTACATGAGCGAAAATTCAACGGTTACGCTGACGATTACACAGGGGGCCGTTACGATAAAATCACTGACGGCCACGGGAAATTTCGGCTATAACAATCCGATATTATGGGACGGCCTTGATAATAACGCCAATGAGGTTGTTGACGGAAATTACACATTTACATTTAATTATACGGACATGGCCGGAAATACCGGGGTCCCATATTCGGCAAATTTAATAGTAACAACAGTGGAGCTTGACGCCACCCTGGCCGCTGTAAATACGCAGTTTGCGCATACCCCGGAGGCTGAGACTGTGGTTACAATTAATATGGGGGTAAATATGATAAACGCCTCCAAAGCCAACCTTGCGAACCTCGGGTTTAATTATACGGCCGGTGAAACAGGGGCAACCCATGACTTTCACAATTATCCTTATATTTACATTGATTTAAGGCTTTATAATTCCGTCGGTACGGAAATATTTGTGGCCCCCAGGGACAGCTTTCCGACGACGGATACAGATTACTATTACACAAACCCGAACTACGGCAATAAATTTGCCGATCTCAAGCCGTTTTCCGGATTCCTTGACGGCGGCGGCGTGATAACGTACAATCCGGTGCCTACGGATCCATGCTCCATAATACCGGCCGATATATATACCATCCCGGACGGCATCTTGACAAACGACTGGGACATAGTCTTTGCGCCGGTTAATAATTTTGTTGACAATAATAACGGCACTTTTACGGCCCAACCTTCCTACACTTATTATTCAACTTCCATTTCAGCGGGCACATATATAGTTTCATTCAGGTCCATACTTGTGGGAAGAATGATAGATGTGGTGGGAACACCTGCCACGGCTTCAGAGGTTTGCGGTACAAACACGATAAATTATACCCAGGCAATGCTGCATGCCCAGCCGAGTTATTTTAATGACAGTTTTATCGGCGATAACAGAGGATACGGGCTGACATCAAACCAGACCACCGTCTCTTTTGTTGTGCCGCAGGACGTGACAGTGCCGCTGCCCGACAACCTGCCGCCTGTAATAGTGGCATCCTCGGCTTATCCGTCAAATAACCAGGTCCTTAATCCCGGTGTAATAAATTCAACAAATTATATCAAAGTCACACTGCAGGACAACGGCGTGGGAGCCGGGCCGACAAATCTTTCCACAATCGCGCTTTATGACCCGTACGGCAACCCTGTCGGCGGCCACGTGGCATGGAACGGCGGCACGCCCGGAACAAAAACATGGGAGATATATTACATACCCGACAAACCGATAACCGTGGGCGGAGTTTACACTTATCAGGTTACGCCTGTGGACGCGTCCGATAATATAGGGCCGACAGTCACATTTACATTCACCATTGTGGACCAGTCAATACCCACTGTAAGCAATGTAAATGTTGGGTCAATTTCCGGCTCAACCCAGATGCTGCAGCAGTCCGCCTCAACGCAGGTGGGGTTCCTGGTAACGACTGTGAACGCCACCCTGCTGCAGTCAAGCACCGCGGCAGTGGACTGGGCAAATTCAGGGATAATGGTATCGGGCACGGCAGGCGTTATTGCCGGATCCCTGACGCACACGGCAGGCACGAATATTTTATCCTTTATACCGTCGAGCACAATTTCAGACGGGCAATATACCGCCTATGTGACGGCCGCGACCGTGAACGGCTTCCAGGGGGCATATTCTTATCAGTTCAACATTTCGACAGCCGGGGTTACTTATGTCGACATCACCGGCACGGGTGAAAACACAACAACATACCTGAGGCTGTCAAGCTACGTCGCCGGAACAAGCGGAATCACAGACAGTAACAACGCCGCTGTACCGGCTGCCGACCTTGAGGCTGCGCTGATTCCGTCGCCGCCCGCAACGCCGGGTACATACGTTATACTGGGCAATTGCGTCTCTTTTACAGCGGCTCCTTTTGTCCTGCCGCTGAGTTTTAACGCCAACCAGTGTTCAACAACATTGAGGATGCATTATTCCGCCGCAAATGTGGCCACGCTTACAAGCCTGGGGCTGACGCCTTTAAGCCTTACTCTGTGGATGTGGAACGGGGCGTCGTGGTCGCAGGTTTCCGGGCTTTCAGCACCGGTCAGCAACGGAACGGATAATTACTATGAGGTTCAGATGGCGGCAATACCCTTAAGCAACGCTTTCGCCCTGATGTATGCGCCGCCGTCGGTCCAGCTTGCGGCTTTCCACTTCCTTAACACAAAGGCATTCAACCCGACAGCGGGCCCGGCAAAATATTATTACACATCGGATATTACCACAATCAAGGATGTCAAAGTTTACATCTACAACATATCCGGAAGCGTTGTCAGGACCCTGGTTTTCAGCGACGCGGCCGACCACCCGCTCTTTACAGGCAGCGACGCAAACCCGACAAGTCCGGCAAACGTAATGTACTATGTAAGCTGGGACGGAAAGAACGGCGCCGGAGCCTATGTGCGCAACGGCCTTTACCTGATGAAGATTGTAACCACCAATACCGGCGGGGGAACAAGTTCGGCCTCCAGGATGATTGCGGTGGTGAAATAATATGAAAAAAACAACAAAACTTCCGCTCCTTGCTTTTATCATTGCCGCGGCTTTTGTGCCGGCGTCAAACGCCGACAGCTCAAACCTGCTCGGCGGGTCCTTTACCGACAGCGTAATATCGGCAAGGGCCGCCGGAATGGGCGGCGCGTTTACTGCTGTTGCTGATGACGCAAACGCTTCCTGGTGGAACCCGGCAGGGATGGCTTTCCTGGGAAAGGAAAAATCGGTAAGCGGCACATATATACCCCAGGTTTACAATGATTTTAAGGGGCTCTCTGATATGCTAATATCATACGCGCAGGGAGACACGGGCGGATTCGGCGCCATCGGAGGGTCACTAAGGTATACTAACGCGCAGATTGACCCGGATTTTGCCGGAGACGCAACGAACAAATGGGCGGAGTATACGGCCCTGCTTTCATGGGGCATGCAGATTGAAAAATACCTGGGGATGTCCAAATATAATTTTCCGAAGATATCCGTGGGAGTCAATTTAAAATACCTGGGGGCCAGCTCCGACCTCACGCTGGGCACACAGCAGATCAGCGCCTCGGGATTTTCCGCGGATCTGGCGGCCATGGCGGCCTTCAAGGATAACTTCAGGATCGGGATTGTATGCAAGGACATTTTTTCCCAGGTAACATGGAACACCGGCACAAAGGAATCAGTGCCTTATGAACTCAACGCGGGGCTTTATTACGGGATAACTCCGGATTTTCTCGTAAGCTTTGACCTTAAGACAATCGAGGACAGCACAGGCGCGCCGGCAGTATCAGATTTTTGCGGCGGCGGCGAGTATAATTTCGCCTTCGGGAAAACATCGCAGATACAGTCAATCGCCATCAGGGCGGGATTTTTATACCTGCCGCCGGATTCTTCGGCCGGTTTTACCTGCGGCGCCAGCGTTGCCCTGGAAACTTTTTCGGTTGATTACGCCTACCAGCAGTATTTCGGGAGCCAGATAAACCAGTCCAACAACAGGTTCGGGCTGACAATATACTTTTAATCCAATTCAAACACAGGAGTCCAAGGGGATGAATATCAACGATTTACTTCATATGATGATTGACAAAAAAGCCTCGGACATGCATTTAAAGGAAGGCAGGCCGCCTCTTTTAAGGGTTGACGGCAGCATGCTGCCGGTGGAGGATCTTGAAATATTGTCGCGCGAGGATATGAAGGAAACAATGTTCGCCCTTATGGATGAAAAGCAGAGAAAGAAATTTGAAGAGACAAACGAAATGGATCTCGCGTACAACCTTGAGGGCGTGGCGCGTTTCAGGGCTAATGCTTTCCAGCAGATGGGGAAATACGAGATAGTTTTAAGGGCAATCCCCATAAAGATACCTTCCATCGAGGAGATGAACCTTCCGGCCATATTGTCGGAAATTTCGCTTTTGCCCAGGGGGCTCGTTCTTGTCACGGGGACCACGGGCAGCGGAAAATCAACCACCCTTGCCTCAATGATAAATAAAATAAACGAAACATTCCGCCATCATATTGTGACCATAGAGGACCCCATCGAATTCGTACATTCCGACAAGCTATCGAGCGTTTCCCAGAGGGAAGTCGGGCTGGATACGGAAAATTTCAGGACGGCCCTTAAATTTGTCTTAAGGCAGGATCCCGATGTAATTCTTATCGGCGAAATGAGGGACGCTGAAACCGTGGGTATAGCCGTTTCCGCCGCGGAAACGGGCCATATGGTGTTTTCAACGCTGCATACGATAGATACCATCCAGACGATAAGCAGGATACTGGATTTTTTCCCCAAGGATCAGCAGGCCCAGGTGAGGGTGCAGCTTGCCGGCGCTTTAAGGGCCGTAATATCACTGAGGCTTATAGCCAGGGTGGACGGCGCGGGAGGCAGGGTGCCCGCTGTGGAAGTGCTTGTGGTGACTCCGACGGTGCGCGGTTATATGGAAGAGGGCAAGCTGGGCTCCATCAAGGACCTGATCAAGGACGGCTCACAGTCCGGCATGCAGACTTTTGACCAGTCGCTTATAAGCCTTTATAAGAAAGGGCTCATCACCATAGAAGACGCGAAGAAAAACGCGACATCGCCCCAGGAAATCGACCTTATGATGAAAGGCATAACTTCAAGCAAAGCTTCGGCGCAGTCGATACTGGATAATATGCTCAAGGAACAGGGCAGAAAAGACCTTGCAGTTGAAATAAAAGCGGCAAAGGAACTCTCTGCAAAGGGAATGATAAAGGAATCATTCGCGGAATTTGAAAAGCTGCGTGAAAAATACCCCGACGACCGCGAAGTGGGGGAAAATCTTGAGGCCTTAAGGATGCGGCTCAGCGCGGATCAGAATTCTCAGGATGTCAGGAACATGATAATGGAAGGGCTTAATATCTATAAAAAAGGGAACATAAAAGGGGCGATTGTGAAATGGCAGGAAGGGCTTTCCCTGGACCCGAACAACGCCCAGATAAAGGCATATATAAAATCAGCGGAAGAAAAGATAGCCATAGCGGCAAACCTGCCCGGCATAATCGCGGAAGGCGTTGCCATTTATAAGACTGGAAAAATCGAGGAAGCCATTGAAAAATGGCGCGAGGCCCTGAGGCTTGACCAGTCAAACGCCCAGGCAAGGTCATACATTGACGGGGCGGAGCAGAAATTAAGGGAGCTGAAATTAAAAAAGGAAACAGACGCGATGTTCAGGTCCGGGCAGGAAGAGGCCTCCCGCGGCAATGACCTGGAGGCGCTCCTGCTCTTCAGCCACGCCATGAATATGAAGCCGGAATCCCCGGAGATAAAAGCGGCCATGGACGAAGCTTACGGAAAACTCGCAAAAGAGGATTTCGGAAAGGATGTTGACGCGGCGCTGGCTTCCGAGGCTTTTATAAAGGGGATAAACAAATTGCTTGAAGAGGATTATATGTCGGCCCTGAGGGAATGGAAGAAAGTTGTGGAGAAAAGGCCCCTGGAGACAAAGCTGAGGGATTATATGGAAAAGGTCAAGAAAATACTGAAAAACCGCATGGAAGGCCTTATGGAAAAAGTTGACGAAGCTTACAGGAACAAAAAAACAGCGGAGACTATGGAATATCTTAATAAAATCCTGCGGATCGACCCTGCCAGCGAATTCGCCCTTAAATACATGCGCGACTTAAAGCCGCTTTTTGACGAAGAGGCCTCCAGGCTTTACAGGGAAGCGATGGACCTTTTCGGAGAAAGCAGGCTCAAAGAATCAAAAGAAAAGCTCCTGGCGGTGCTTAAAGTGGACCCCAACCACCTGACCGCGCGCAAAAGGCTCGAGGAAGTAAACGAGAGGCTCTCGGCCGCGCGATAAATGAAAAAAACAATTTTTTTTATACTGACTTTTGTGCTCGGGCTGCTTTCCATATCCGCGGCGATTGCCATAGTGCAGCTTGTCCGGGGCCTTTCAGTGACAACCCATGAGGAGATATCGTTTCTCTGCGGCTTTATAGCTTATATAATCGTCCATTTCCTGTTTTATAAACCGGTTTTCGCGCATGTAATGGCCCATGAACTTACCCATATGCTCTGGTCCGCGCTCTTCGGCGGCAAAACAAAGGCCCTGCACGTGACCACGGGCGGCGGCAAGGTGCTGGTTTCAAAGTCAAATTTTCTGGTATCGCTTGCCCCCTATTTTTTCCCGCTTTACGCCTTCGCGGCAGCTTTTATTTATTTTATCGCCAGGGATGAATACCGTGTATATGTGGCTTTTTTTGTGGGAGCTGCGCTTTCTTTCCATATAGCGCTGACGCTTTTTTCCCTAACAACCAAGCAGAGCGATTTGTATGAGGAATCAAATATATTTTTTTCGCTGCTTTTTGTTTTTTTTATGAATATAATGGTGATTGCCCTGATACTGGCGATAGTTTCACAGAAAGTTAATTACCTGGAATTCCTGAAGGACACCGGCACAGGGTGCTGGCATATAGTCAGGCAGGCATATATATGGGGAGCCGAATTCTTCGGGAAAAAGAAGCAGCTGTAATTACCACTCCAGCTTCTGCTTCTGCAGCTCCAGGAACTCCTTTGTTATCTTCTCGACATATTCTTTCGCGTCCCTGTTGTCCGGGTCGAGCTTTAAGTATTCGCGCCACAGGCCTATGGATTTCTCAAATTCACCCTTTGTATAAAGCAGGACCGCGTCGCTGTAAAGCGACGCAAGCTTTTTCTCGGCGTCGGATTTTTTAGCCACGGCCGCGTCTTCTTTTACCTTTATCTTTTCCTGCGCCCTCTGTATATAATTGTAAACCTGTCTTTGCAGCGGCGAGGCTTTGATAACCTTGTCCCATTCTTCCACGGCTTTTTCATAATTTCCGGCGGTATAATCGTTAAGGCCGCTCTCGAAGTGTTCTTTTATAGCGGTCTTATTGCCTTCCTCCACAGAAAGGTTCTTTTCCCCGAGAGTCTTTATAAGCTCCTGCGCCCGCGCCATTTTGGCGGACGCTATTTCATTCTTCGGGTCGATATCAAGGGCGTTCTTTAAGCTTACCAGCGCGTCAATGTACAGGTCCTGACGGACCAGGCTGTCGGCATCATCGATATAATTCCTGACTTTTTCCGTATTCATCAGGGCCTGTACTTCACCCTCTTTTTCCGTGAACCATTTGTCGGCCGGAGCCCACACAAGGGCCTTCTGTATGGAAATGAGGGCGTTGCTGTAATCCCCTGATTTTATAAAATCTTCAACTTCTTCCTCGTATTTGGAAACAGTTTCTGTTTTTATCTTTTCTATAAGTTCAAACTTTGCCTTTGCTTCTTTTGTGGAAAGCTGTTTTTCTATGGATCTTACATTTTCACCAAAGTCATATGTGATTGAAAACCTGTGCACCAGATCAAGGCTGGACTGCACGAGGGCGTAATTGAACTCGGCCCCGGAATATTTCAGCGAGGCGCCGCAGGTAAAGCCGGTGCCGGACACACCCAGGCGCACCGAAGCAAATTTGTAGGCTGAAAATTCAGCGCCGCAGTGAAGGTTAACCGTGCTGTCATATTCTTCGCCTGAAAATCCCGCGGCGACGCGCAATATTCCGGAAATTTGTGACAGCACTTCCTGCTCCCAGCCGAGCGTGGCGTCATAATAAAGGGGGAGGGCGTCGGCTGTGGAAGAATAGCGGAATTCAGGCTGCAAAAGATCTCCTGCGTACAGGGAAAGCTTTGTGCCGTAAGGAAGAAAGACTATTGTGCCGGCGTCAATGCCGAAGCCGGAAACTGATATGTTGTAAAAATCATGGTTTATATACCGGGCGTTCACGCCGACATCCATAAGCTGCAGGATATTGATGCCGTATGAAAGGTACAGGGCCTTGTATGTGTCGGTGAATGTGCCGGTGAGCACATTGTTGGCGTCGCGCTGTTCAATAGAGCCGTTATCCAGCATGATACCCGAAACTGACAGAGTGCCTTTGTCTATAATAGGATATGCATAAGTGACGCAGTCAACAACCGCTCCCTCAAAGAGGTTGTAATACATCAGCCCCAGCTCCTGGGTTTCGGCTGAGCCGAGCCCCGCGGGGTTGGTAAAAGGTGAAAATGAGCCCGAAGTAAAAGGCGCGTATGAGCCTGACATGCCTGAGTTTTTAATATCGCAGTCCGAAAAGAAATAAAGGTTATTGGCGGCGGCTGCGGCGGGAAATAATATGGCAAAGGCAATTGAGAGCGCTGATAGTGTTTTTTTCATTTGTGCCACCGTCACTTTACAAAAGTTATTTTACGTGTCAGGGCCTGTGTCTGGCCCGACGCGGATTTGAACTGCGACCTTACTATATAAGTGCCCGCAAGGCACCAGCGCCCCGCGGTGTCTGTCCCGTCCCAGAAATCTTCCTCATGGGATCCCTGCGATTTCGGAGAGTTGTCGCAGATGGAGCGTATCAGCCTTCCGGTTATGTCAAATATTTTAATTGTGACGTTTGAGGCCGCGCCCAGATAATAGGCGAACTTTGTGGTTGAGCCGGCGTAAAACGGATTTGGATAATTGGTAAGCGTCAGGGCCGAGGCGTCGCCGGTTATATAGCCCGTACCGGACGACATCGGGAAAGAATCTCCGGATGCGGTCGTGACCGAAATGAGCCTTGTCGGGTCGCTGTCCTGTAAAAGCCCCATGTCTGAAGCTGAGGCAAGAGAAACCTGGATGGATTTCGCGGTCGCGTCAGGCCGCGGGAAAATATAAACTGAGATGGTTGCAGGAACGGTAACCGTCAGCGGGAACGCGGCGTAAAGCTTTCCGGATGACGGCGCTGTTATGGTAATATCCTGGCCGGGCGCGGTAAGGCGCACCTCGGATACGGCGGAAGAAAAATTCTCGGACGCGGAACTGCCGTCGGATGCCGTCAGGGTAATGCCCGTTACAAGTATATTTCCGGATCCGAAGGAAAGCGGCGACGTAAGGTTAATGTCCATTATTTTTACGCCCGTATCCCCTTTATAAAGATTTTTTGGCATATAAGGTATATGCGCCACGGTAAATGAACTGGATAAAAGCGCTGTGTTAGAGTAGAAAGGAAAAGCAACAGCCGAGAATACAGTAACGCTTGAAAAGGAGTTTTTGTCCCTTGCCAGGATATCCGAGGTAGAGGCTATTCCGGCCTTGAAATTATTTGAAACGGTTGTAAGGCTTATGTCGGCCCTTACAACAACTGTGACGGATGAGCCGGCCGGAACAACGACCGTGTTTATGAGCGGAATGGTGGTAAAGCCTCCGGAGGTTTCCAGGGTGGTGGAATCTTTGGAACCGTAAATAATGGTGCCGTCCTGGCTGGTCACATATATTTTTGAAAGGAGCCCGGAGGGAATAATCGGGTTCATATTTATATCGGCCAGGGTGACCTTGATGCTGTTGACCTCGGCGGCCGCGTAATTTGCCGCAACCGTGCTGGAAAAACAGACGTCAAAGAGAGGGACGTTCTTCTGCCCCTTGTTGATGTTGGGTGCGATTACGCTTAATGCGCCAGCAGTTATGGAAACAGCGGCGGGTTCTATGGTCGTGTAGTTAGAGTTCATTATAAAACCCGTCGCGTCTGCCGGTGATGCCGATACGGTTACCGGAGCCTGTGTATAATAATCGATTGCCGTGACGGCATTCCCTGAAATGAGCGAAAGGACAAAATTATCACCGGCGGATATTGCCGAAGGTGTTATGGCGATATAAACTGTTGTGGTGACCGAACTCCCGGAAGGCACATTAAGGGACGATATGGGTATTATTACGGCCGTGGCCGCATCCGGTATGGCCGAACCCGAGTTGGAACCGTAAATTGTTCCGTTTGAAGAGTCCTGCACGCGTATGTTCGAAATTATATCAGCCGGGTCAAGGATGGTCCCGTAAGGTGAGTTTGTCTGGACGGTAAGTGTAATGGCAGTGACCAGAATAGGCGCCGCATTGGCCCCGGAGTTGTTGAAAAATGAAAGCTGCATGGGAATAAGATTTTGCTGGCCGGTGGATGAATATGGCTGCATTGTTCCGTTTGTGTGTGAAATCTGAAGTGAAGTGGCCGGCAGATTCTGGACAATCTGAAGCACTGCCGGCAGTGACGGCATGTTGACGGGATCCACGGCCGGCGTTGAGAGGCCCGACGACCAGACAAGGCCGTTGCACTGCATTTCAATGGTGCCGCCTGTCGGTGAGGATGAAATGTCAACGGTCACAAAGACACCGGAATTGTTGCCAACGTAAAGATTGGGGGCGCTGTTCCATACGCTGCCGCCTGATACGGTAAAAACGCCTTCAAGCGCCGCGTCGGAAAAATTATTATCGGCTGAATACCATAATTTCACCGTTCCTGACTGTATTGAAGCAGGTTCGGTTGCAGGCCCTTCAAACCATGAATCAAGTATGTTTGCGATGGAAACATTTGAAAGCGTATCACCGGACACGTCGGTGGAGATGGACATGTGATAAACAAGGTTGTTTGTTGTCCCTGCCTCGAGATATTCTCCGTCAGTTCCGACGCGCGCAACCGTTACGGCTGTAACGGCTGAAAAAATATTAATTGGAAAAATAACAAGCAGTATTAATAGGAAGAAATTTCTAAAATTTTTCATGAATACTCCTTGATCCGGCGGGCGACGCAAATGAATAATCTAAAAGCGAAAACCGCCTGATATCGTTTTTATTATTCATATTATTATCGGTATTGATAAAACAAAGATTAAATTTTATCGTGTTTAAAGCATATTCCAATAAATGATGAATGTCAAGGGGGATGTTAACCTAAGAAAACCTGAAAAATAAGCTGATGGAAATTAATTTGCGTATTCATAGAATTAATATCGAGTTTTATCGGGCAGGCAGGAGCGTAAAAAGGAGTGAAAAATGAAATATAAGACAAGTATTTTGCCGTAATGTGAAACCACAATTTCTTGTATACATAAATCCCGTGCAATACAATATATAGTGATTTTTTGCTTTAAAATAAAGGATTTTGTGTTAAAAATGTATTAAACTATTTTACGTGCTTGACAATACTGTTGTCAACTGGGTATAATTATATTAATTGTTATGGGAATAACTAAAGAGTGTGTGATATACGCATGCTTAAAATTTTATTTTTTTTATTAACGGAGGTTTATTATGACAAAAGAAGAATCGGCTTTGCTTGAAAAAACACGGGTAAAACCGCCCGCAGACGGAAAAACATTATTCGGCATCAATGAAGTAGCCATGATGCTTGACGTCCACCAGCAGACGCTCAGGAACTGGGAGAGGAAAAGGGTGGTTGTCCCGCTAAGGGTAGGATCCAGGCGCGTTTATACCGTTGCTCACATTGAACTTTGCAGGAAAATCAAGGAGTTTTCAGGCAAGGGAGTGCCTTTAAAGGGAATCAGGGAAATAATCGGCAGGATATGAAAAATAACAATAAATAAGGCGGAGGCACTGATGCATTCGAAGGAAGTTAAAGACATTATAGTAAAAAATTATATGGAAGATATAGTCAAAAGAAATATGGATGAACAGTATGAAATAAGGCAGGATATATGCAAATGCGGGCTATGCAGGCTGGATGTTTACGCCCTTGCGATAAACCACCTTCCGCCGCAGTATGTTGTCTCCGACAGGGGGCATATATTCACGAAGTTAAAGGAAATGGAGGACCAGTTCAACGCGGATGTAACGAGGGAAGTTTTAAAGGCAATTGATTTTATAAACACACACAAAAGGCACGGTTAAATATTGTGATTTATAACACGGCGGCAAAAGCCGGTTTACGGGATAA
The DNA here is from genome assembly GCA_964565765.1 of uncultured Spirochaetia bacterium. GTDB lineage: Bacteria > Oederibacteriota > PGYV01 > PGYV01 > Palsa-1178 > Bog-1181. The sequence continues at coordinate 5,652 of CAZMGF010000007.1, read as the reverse complement.
TTTGTACGGGAGCTTTGAACCAAAGGGAGAACATGGGAATATTTAATTACGGATTGAAAAAAGGAGCCAGAAGCGTTGTTTTGCGGGCGGTTTTTGCCGTTTTAACCGCGGCGTTATTTCTGCCGTCAAAGCTGGGCGCAGTCCCGGATATTCCTTCGGAGAGGATTAAAGGCGAGGACATAATAGCCTACGATCCTGCCGAAGGCAAATTCGTTTATTCCGCCATGTCCGGAAATATTAAAAAGTCCGGCATTGATGTTTCGCGTTTTAAAAGTAAACGCATCCACGTTTCAAAAGACGGGATGACGGATTTGACAGAGTATTCACTTTCCGACGGCGACGTGGACGCGCTCTCGGCGAAGCTCCACAAGAATATAGACAGGGCCGCCCTGAAAAAATCCAGGCTCAACACGCGTAAATTAAAGGAAAATGTTTACAGGCTGGAACTCTCCGACAAGGCCGACGGCCAGTGGTACAGGTTTAAGCTGGATGTGCCGCACACATCAATAGTTGAAAAAATTGTAAGGGATGACGGAGTTGAAATTACGAACGACCTGCTGCCGGACGGCACGGGAAATTATATTATGCAAAGCAGGTTTTACAGGGACGGCGACACACTTTACTTTTATGATGACCCGATAAACGGATATTCCGTGGTTTTATACCCGGCATCGCCGAGTTTTTCCATGCTCATTGAAGAGGCGAGCGCCGCGGGCGGCGGCTGCGGGCAGATATCGTGCATAATGTATCCTTATATGGGGCAGACAAATCTGGAGAATTACACGGCCATTGACCACCTTGGCAGGAGCGGCGACAACGGAATTGGAAGGAACGTTTCGAATGACGCGGGCAACAAAATGGCGTTAAGGTACACGAGTTCATCAAACGGGCTTAATTATCAATATGGAAATACCGGGGCGACAGAGAACTCATACCCTGGCGTGCGCGGCAGGGCATTTACACATGTGAGCCAGAATTACAACCACATGAACACCACGCCCTGGGGCCAGACAGAGGCGACCATTACAACGGTTTTTGATACGACGCAGACCACCCCGGAAATACCTTTTACAATAACCAAAAAGACAATAATACGCGGCAATATGAAATGGTTCGCCACAATTTTTTATATAACAAACGCCGGGACGCAGGGGCTCACCGCTTCAAACATTGACTTTTTTAACTGCTCGGATTTTGATTTTGACGGCGACCCGAACGGGGACAGCTGCTCATATGATCCGGTTAATGATACTTTTTACGGTTATAAACCGGCGGGTAATCCGATAGCCTACATGGGATTTGCAAGCCCTTCGCAAAGCATTGCCCATGATGTAAATGTATGGAACCAGATGTGGGTTGATGTACAGAACGCTGCCCTTAATAATGCGGCGACATATAGCGGGGACGCTTCCGGCGCGCTGGAGTACAACCTGGGAGCGATGACACAGGGGCAGCAAAAGGTTCAGGAAATGATCTGGGGATTCGGCAATACGCAGAACGCCCAGGGGCAGGTGGACATGCAAAGCGAAATAAACTACGGCCTCACCCAGCTGCATGATGTCGGCATATCCGCCATATCAGCGCCTGCCAACGGCGCGACTTTCCAGACATCACAGGGATATATAATGATAACCGCGACAGCCGTGGATTACGGGCTGCGCGACTGGACCGCGCTTCCGGTGCATGTGAAAATAACCGGGCCTGCCGCATATTCTTATACCACCACAATGACCCCTGTTAATTTATCAATTCCCGGCGCGGAAAGCGTTGTTACGGGATGCCAGTGGAACATAGGCGCGCTCGCGGCCGGCACCTATACGATAAATGTTTATACGGACCTTACAAACGACATGGGTGTCACAGACTCGAATCCGGCTAATAACCAGCAGACCATAACGGTTAATATTGGCGGAATAACGCTGGCCCCGCAGACGAGTCAGACGGTAAATATAAATTCCACGGGGAATATCAATCTGACGGCCACCAATACCGGCACAAGCGATATTTTTTATATTTCACTTGCGGCCGGCTCCACAAACTACGGCTGGCCCACATACATAATTAATACGGCCGACGGTGTGACGATTGCGTCCGATACTAACGGCGATTCAGTATGGGATTATATAAATCCCGCATACCTTGTAAATGGAAAGCCTGCTATTACCGTGAACAACGGCGCGTCATATCCAATAACATTCAGGCAGATAGTCCCTGCAACCGCAATTGGCTCCCAGGATAATGGAGTTATTGTAACTTTAACCGGCAGCGTTACCGGAGCTGTGGCATCGGCAAAGGAAGACACCTTAACCCCGGCTAATACTTCTGTAAACAAGACCCTCTGGCTGCACGGTTCGATCCAGGCTCCGGCGACCATCGCTTACGGCCTTACCACAATAACAGATACTGCCGCCGCCAATACTTACGACCAGCTCCAGAAATTTGATAATTTATTCTGGGCCCTTTCGCCGCCGCTATACAGGAATTTAAGCATAACGGCAAATATACTTGTGAATTTATCAATGTCCGACAACAATCTCACCACGTGTTCGCCCGATGTCCTTCTTTTTGCCACAAACGGTTCAAATACGATAGCCATAGGTGAGCAAAAAATCGCGCTTGCGGCCATAGCGGACGCGGCTCCCGCGTTGACACAGCTGACATTTCCAGTAACAGGCAGCCTTATTATTCCCGCGGGTTATTATCTGGAACTGCAGTTCAGGAACGATTCTCTTACGGCAAATACCCCGAGGTATATCAGGGTTTATCACGACAGCCAGGCGGCTCCCACGGACCAGAGGTCAAATATATCACTGAATGTATCAACTTATATATCTGTGGATTCCACCGGCACTTATGATTCATCGGGCAACAGCAAATCGGTTTTCGGCCCGGGCAATCAGGTCACTTTTGGCGCGCAGGTTTCGGATCCGTTTGGAGCTTATGATGTTACAAACACGGCCGTCACGGTTTTTGATCCGGCCGGCACGACGCGCCTTGCCGCCACTTTTATGGTAAATGACGCCACAGATACAAGCAATCCTTCGGGCTGGAGGCATTATACAAACAGTTCCTATTCAATACCAGCGGCGCCGGTTTACGGCACGTGGTCGGCCCTTTTTACCGCTTATGAAAGAAACGGCGTCACATCAACAAGGGTATGCACTTTTACGGTAGTTGCGCCGGATCATATACGTATGCTTCCGGTCTCGGCGTCGCTTCCTATTAATAATAATATTTTACTTAACGCGCAGGTTGTTGATATAAATGACAATTCAATAGACGCGGCGGTATGGATAACAATAACGGCAAATAATAACGGAGCCTTTACATCGATACCTGGCGGCTGGACGCTCGCCGGGCAGACAGCTTACGGGTTTACTAATGCCTATGGCTACGCGGCCATCACCATGACAAGCGGCGTAGCGCAGACAGTCACGGTAACGCCGTCCAGCATGCTTGCAGGCTCGCTGGCGATGCCTGACAGAGATGAAAAGGCATATATACTCTTTACAACTGCAACGCATGCGGCCGTTTATAATACAGACGGAATAGCCGCGGCGGGAATGGCAGGTACCGGCGAGGCGCTTAACCTGTGGCTGCTTGATTCATTCGGCAATACAGTGGCTACCCAGCAATATGTCACGCTGACCGCAAGCGGGAACGCGGTATTTACTTCAGTGCCGGCCGGATGGACCGGGATAAATACCGGGGTTGTTTACGGCCAAACAAGCGTCCTGGGAACAGCGGCTTTTGTATTAAAAGACAATACTGTTGAGACCGTGACTGTTACGCCGAATTCCGGCTTGTGGGGGAATCACGCCCTTGATATTTCCACACAGGTAAAATTTGTGGCCGCGGGAGCCGACCATGTGGTTCTTTCCGGCGGAGGATCGGTAACTGCGGGGACGGCCCAGACAATAAATATAAGCGTTGTTGATGCCGACGGAATAGTGGTGCCGGGAACTTATAATATAACAATCACATCACCGGCAAAGGCAACTTTTACGGCGGCAACGCTCGGCGGGGTAACGGGCCTGGGCACGGGTACAATAACTGGAATGACTGCGGCCACAGGTCTGGCATCAGCCACAATAATGGATTATTACGCGCAGACTGTAACTGTCACGGTTACTTCACTTCTGCCGGGGTCACAGGCAACGCCTGACAGGGATGTAAATACGGTTATGACATGGACAGCCGGCGCGGCAGACCACACCGTTACATACGCGGCTTCACGTTTCGCTATTATAGGAGCGACTGATGTTATTACGGTCCAGATAGTGGATCTGTACGGCAACAGTGTCGCCACGTCGCAGTCGATAAATGTATCCACAACGGGCGCGTCAATATTTACGGCCACAACACTTGGCTCGCCTTCAGGGGTGCTTTCTTTAAGCGTTACCGGGACGACAAACACATTAGGGAACGCCACTCTGACGCTTTATAATGAAACGGCACAGACAAACACGATTACGGGACATTCCGCCGCATTCACAAATACAGTTGCCGATATTTCAAGCCTGGTTACTTTTATGGCCAGCTTTCCGACGCCGACGGCAACAGCGACGTTTACGCTGACATTTACAAATACACCAACCTTTACAAGGACCCCGACATTTACGCCGACTTTTACGGCTACGCCTTCGGTTACTATGACCGGAACGCCTACAAACACTCCAAGCATCACTCCTACCATTACACCGACTTATACGGTTACAAAAACTGTGACACCGACGGTTACGCCGACTGTTACACAGACTGCGACACCGACGATAACACCTACATATACTGTTACGCAGACAGTCACACAGACAGTGACACCAACGATAACGCCGACGTATACAGTGACGAAGACGGCGACTCAGACCGTGACGCAGACTGCCACGCAGACAGTCACGCCGACAATAACACCAACATATACAGCAACGCAGACAGTGACACAAACTGTAACGCCGACGGCAACGCAGTCAATCACACCGACAATAACGCCAACTTATACGGTAACGCAGACAGTGACACAAACTATAACGCCGAGTGTAACCCAGACGGTTACGCCGACCATAACGCCTACATACACAGTAACCAAAACAGTGACACAAACTATAACGCCGAGTGTAACCCAGACGGTTACGCCGACCATAACGCCTACATACACAGTAACCAAGACAGTGACACCGACAGTAACGCCGACGGTAACACAGTCAATCACACCGACCATTACGCCGACTTACACGGTAACGCAGACAGTGACGCAGACGGTAACACCAACGGTAACACAATCAGTTACACCGACAATAACGCCAACATATACGGTAACGCAGACAGTGACGCAGACGGTAACGCCTACTGCCACACAGACAGTGACGCCGACCATAACACCTACATACACGGTAACGCAAACAGTGACGCAGACGGTAACACCGACGGTCACGCAGTCAATTACGCCCACTATAACTCCTACATACACAACAACGCAAACAGTGACCCGGACAATTACTCCAACATTTACGGTAACTAAAACAATAACCCAGACGGTGACGCCGACGGCTACACAGTCAATTACACCGACAGTAACGCCGACATATACAGTAACGCAGACAATAACCCAGACGGTGACGCCGACGGCTACACAGTCAATTACACCGACAGTAA
>CAZMGF010000006.1:0-80886 GCA_964565765.1 uncultured Spirochaetia bacterium | reverse complement strand
TTTTTGAGGGATAATTATATGTATATAATATAGAAAGCCGGAAAAATCATTTAAAGGACCTTCATGAAAAAAATATTGATAACCGCAGCCGCTATGTTTCTGCTTTTTCCGGCCATTTACGGCGCCCTGCTTTTTGACGACGCGGAGCAGGCTTTGAACAACCTTGGCTGCGGCTGGATCACATTCACGGACGGCTACTCTTCAATAACTTATACGGCAAATTCATCGCCAGGTTACGCCGGAAATTACTGCAGGCGCCTTGACTGGACAATCAACGCGGGAATCCCGGGCCCCTTCGCCGGAGCCACATGCGGCTTTAATTCCGGCTGGAACGACGTGGATCTGAGCTCCTATTACGGTATCCGTTTTTACGCGCAGGGCAGCGGCGGCCACGTGATAATGATTGCGGATGAAGAAACAAGGACGGTTAATAACCACTATTCCTTCCCTGTAACGCTCTCGCCGTCATGGCAGTATTATGAAATACCCTTTTCCGAGTTTACCCAGACTTGGGGGCCCTCTGCCGCCTGGGATCCGGCAAAAATATACGCTGTAATTTTTGACGCATCCGCGTCGCCGGGCGCCTCGGGGTCAATTTCATTCGACAATGTGGCCTTTTACACACAGTCCGAGGCCACAATATTTAACAACCCCAACGTAATAATACCGAACCCCAAGGTCAACCAGCTGGGCTACCTGCCGGGCGCGAAAAAATATTTCACGGTGGTGACAAACACCGCGTCAACAGGCGACACATACAGGATTTTTGATTCTTCAGGAAATACAATGATGACAGCCACAATCACAGCAGCGCCTTTCGACGACAGGCTCTCCACCGGCGAAGGCGTTTTATTGACAGACTTTTCCTCTTTCACCTCTCCGGGCACATACCACATCTCCGTGAACGGCCAGGATAGTTACCCTTTTAATATTACAACCTCCGCTTATGACCAGCTTTTTAAGGACAGCCTGCGCTGCTTTTATCTGATACGCTGCGGCCTTGCAATAAACGACCCGGTCACGGGCTTAAACCGCAACGCGTGCCACACCGCGCCCGATACCATAAGGGGCTCCACGCTCACCCGCGACATGACAGGCGGCTGGCACAACGCGGGTGACTTCGGCAAATGGTCAAACGAGGAGGCAATCTCATGCGCCTATATGATGTGGCTCTACGAATTAAAACCCTCAAACACCTCCGGGCTCAATAATAATATAAAGGAAAGCGGTAACGGCATCTCGGACCTTTTGAACGAGGCAAAATGGGGGCTTGACTGGATGATGAAGCTGCAGAACCCCGACGGGAGCGTCTACCACAAATCCGACACCGAGCCCAATTTCTGCTGGGGCACAAAGCCGGACCTTGACCCCTTCACGCGGTATGTTTCATTCCAGGCGATGACGCAGCCGCAGACGCCGTCATCAGTTGACGCCGGTGTTTTTACCGCGGCCATGGCGCAGGCCTCGCGCGTATTCGCAAATGTCCTTCCCGCTTACGCTTCCCAGTGCGGAACCGCGGCGGTGCTCTCATGGAACTGGCTGAAAAACAACCGCGGCATCGGCCAGACTGACCCGTATTATACCGACGCGGTCACCTGGCAGGAAGAAGAGTGGGCCATGGCGGAAATATACAGGCTCACAGCGGATCCCACGGTTGAAACACTTTTTGACACCGACACAAACGCGCACACGCTGGATCCCACAAGCTGGTCCACCCCGGAATTTTTCGGATATTTTACACTGCTAAAGGACGCCAACACCCCGGCCGCTTTAAAGGCAAAAATCACAACAAGGATAACTTCGCTGTGCGACTCAATAGTAAACACGGCAAACAGCACCGGATACGGAGTGGCAAGGGGGATTTATGATTACTACTGGGAATCAAACGAGGACCTTATGCACAAGGCTGACGACCTGCTTTTCGGATATGAAGCCACTGGCAACCAGGCATATAAGGACACTGCGCTAAACCAGCTGGGCTATATACTCGGCAACAACAGCCTTAACATTTCTTTTGTCACAAAGGAAGGAACTTTCTACGCCTCCCACCCGTACAACTGGGTATATTACGACTATAATGTTTTAATGCCGGGCTGGGCCTCGGGAGGGCCGAATGGATTTGCCTCGGGCGCGGGAAACGACGCGCCCCTTATCAGCCTTATTAATCTGGGCACGCCGCCTGCGAAATGCTGGTTGGACCTGGCCGCCTCAAACGGCTCGTACGCCTCAAACGAAGGCGAAACCAGCGAGAACGCGGCGCTCCTCTTTTTATCCGGCTATTTTTACAGCGTGGTCTATCCTGCCACGCCGACGCCAACCTTCACTGCGGCTGCCTCCTCCCCTACATTCACGCCGACGCCGGCTCTTTCTTTTACGGCAACAGCGACTCCCACGATTACTGCTGCCTACACGCCGGCGCCTTCCGGCAATATTTCAGCATACCCTGTCCCGTGCAGCCTCTCCGGCGGCGATACCGGAATAACCTTCACAAATTTGCCGGCAGGCGGATCCCTGCAGATTTATAATATGAACGGCGAGATGACTTTAAAAACAAATACAGGCGCAGCATCCGGAAAATATTTCTGGCAGCTGACAGGGGTGAGGCGATCCGAGTCCATAGCGCCGGGAATATATGTGTACGTTGTAACGCTAAACGGCAGGGCAGTAAAAACAGGGAAAATAGCGGTAATACGGTAAAAAGCGTTAAAATATGGCATGCGGGGCTTTTTGGAGGACGGAATTTTTAGGTTGCGGCCACATGGGGCCGCCACTACAGGGACATTTTCATTCTCCTATCTACTATCTACTTTCTGTAAGTTCTTGCCCTTCATAAAAAAAAGCCCCCGCCTTAACATGTAAGGCAGGGGCTCTTATATCGTAATTAAATATTAATATTTAATCGGAAGTTTCTTCCTTGGTTCGGAGTGCGGCTCATACGGCGGAGTTTCTTTTGCTTTTCCAACTGCGTCAGCCTCTTCGTCGGCGTTGAATTTCTTGCTGATCTTCAAAGCCTGCCTCGGATATATCAAATCCGGGTCGTCTATGTTCGCCCTGTTGGCCTTGAACAAAAGGGGCCATTTGAAGGAATCTCCGTAAACTGAATCCTTGCCGGCGATTCTCCAGAGGCTCTCGCCCTTTTTAACAGAATATTTTGATGTGCCGGCCGTGACTTTCTCCGAACCTTTAGATCCTTTTTTCTTAGCGACTTTTACAGGCTGCTCTTCAGCCGGAGCCTTTGACTCTTCCTGAATTGGAGCAGGAGCCGCTGCTGCTGATTCTTCAGCCGGAGGCGGAGGCATGTCGCTTGAAGCTGCCGGCGCGCTTGCGCTTTCTTCAGCCGGCGGAGGCGGCATATCTGATGCCGGAGCCGCTGCTGCCGACTCTTCAGCCGGCGGAGGAGGAACAGATCCTGCCGAATCATCTCCCGGAGGAGGCGGAAGCGCCCCTGTATCCGAACCCGGAGGAGGCGGCATTGCGTCGCCTGACGGAGCCGCTGCCGTGTCTCCCGGAGGAGGCGGCATTGCGTCGCCCGATGGGGCCGCTGCCGTGTCTCCCGGAGGAGGCGGCATTGCGTCGCCCGACGGAGCCGCCGCCGTGTCTCCCGGAGGAGGCGGCATTGCGTCGCCCGCAGGCGCCGCTGCTGTATCCCCGCCCGGAGGCGGAGGCAGGGCGTCAGAACCGCCCGCGCCCGGAGGCGGCGGAACCATTTCTTCACTTGCGTCCGGCGGCGGTGGTAACGCGAAATCATCTGCTGCTGAAATTACGGGAAAAATAACGATAAAAACAACCACACAGAGGAAAAAAATTGAACGTTTGGACATTAAACACCCTCCTGAAAAAGAATATATATCTCATCTGCAGTTAAATATTTAAATGGAGCGGGAAACGGGGCTTGAACCCGCGACCTTCTCGTTGGCAACGAGACGCTCTACCACTGAGCTATTCCCGCATATCAAAAAACGGTTTTATTATAGTAATTTTGTTATTTATTGTCAATGAAATTTTGTTCCTATAATAAAGGAAAATATCACAGTTCTTTCTTTAAAATATCCTTTACCTTGCCCAGCAGCGACCCCTTGTCCTTTATTGCCGCCGTAATGTTATTTACCTCTTTTTCAGCGGCCTCCTCACCTTTTTTTACGAGCCTTTCATACTGCGAAAGGTCAAAGGGGCTGAAGTTTTTTATATCAGGGATAATCATAAAATCAGCGTCCTTATAGGCCCTGAATTCGGTATTCTCCTGGATCATGAGCATGAACGACTGCCATACTATATTGAAAATATCATGGTTTTTTATAATATTTGATTTGGCGCGCGCGATAATATCCACGCCTATGATGAAATCCGCGCCGAGCGCCTTGCATACGCTTATGGGCACGTTGTTGGTGAGGCCGCCGTCGACGTAAACCCCGTCGTCATATATCGCGGGTGTAAAAATTCCGGGAAGGCTGCACGACGCCCTTACAGCGTCCGAGAGCGGACCGTCGTCAAAAATTCTTTCTTTGCTGTCCAGAAGATTTGTGGCAACCGCCCCGAATTTAATCTTGAATTCCTCTATGTTGCGCGGCTTAATGTGCTTTTCAATGTAAACTTTCAGCTTGTCAAGTGAGGCGAGCCCCTCTGTGGGAATGGTTACATTAATGACTTCCTGCCATTTGAATTCCCTGGCCATCTGTTCAATATTTTTCAGCGGCATCCCGGAAGCGTAAGCTCCTCCGATAAGCGAGCCTATGGAGGCGCCCGCCACAATATCCGGAATTATCCCGTTTTGCTCCAGCACCTTTAATACGCCGATATGGGCGAAACCGTATGCCACGCCGCCGCCCAGCGCAAGACCTATTTTCATAACTCCTCCATTTTTTAAAGACTTTATCCCCGCTATATTTTTACCAGCCCCAGGTCGGATATCACATTGTCAATTACCGCTATGTCCACAAGGTCGCGTTTCATAAGGAAGCTTTCCAGCAGCGCGTTGTCGCAGATGGTATTTATCAGCCTTGGCGTGCCGCCGGAATAATCGTAAATACTGTCAAGCGCCATGTCGGTGAATATCTTTCTTTGCGCCCCGGCTACGTTCATCCTGTGGTTTATATATGCCGCCGTGGCCGGCCTGTCAAGTTTTTTCAGGATGAACTTTATGGCTATCCTCTGCTGCAGCGCCGGGTCTATTTTTATATTTTCCTCAAGCTCCGGCATGCCCAGCAAAACCAGCGTTATGAGTTTGCTTCCCGGAACCTCCAGGTTCATGAGCCCCCTGAATTCCTCAAAGACCTCTTTTTTTGTTATCATATTGGCCTCGTCAATTATGACCACGGCCTTTTTACCGGCTTCGTGAAGGTCCATCAGCCTTTTATAAAGCTGGGGTATCAGGACCTCTTTTTCTTCGGCCGGATTTTCTATGCCGATCTGCGCTGCTATCCTGTGCAGCAGCCATGAAGCTGATATCTCGGTGTGCACCATCACAAGCAGCGACTCTACATACCTGTCGTCAGAGCCGAGTTTTTCCAGCGCCATCCTGGCCAGGGTTGTTTTTCCGGTGCCTATGTCCCCGGTCATTACAACCAGCCCCTTCATGGTCTCCGCGGCGTACATCAGCCGCGTCAGCGCGTCTGAATGCGGTTCGCTCCCGAAAAAGAACCTTGAATCAGGGGAATTTGAAAAGGGCTGTTCCGCAAGCCCGTAGAATTGTTCATAACTCAATGTCACACCTCATATTCAATACTTATTGGTTTTCGTTACTTCTTGGTTTTGCCTTTTAACTTTTTAATTTATATATAAGAGACCTTTCCGCCCTTCGGCCCCTTATCATCCTCTTTGCCCGGCTTAGGCGCTTCTTCTCCCATATCCGCCATAAGCTTTTTCAGCTCGTTGATCCTCATCTTTGCCTCCATATTTTCAGGATCCTTGACGAGTATCCTTTTTAATATTTTGTCAGCCTCGGTTAAAAGCCCCTGCTTCATGAATATCTCGGCTGTTGTGACCGTGGCGAAATCGTCGCTTATCTCCGGCTCTTCGGCGGGAACTGCAGCCTCTGCTTTTTTCTTTTCCTCAGAGCGCCTTTTCGCGAGTTCTTCCTCTTCCCGTTTTTTCGCGGCCTGAGCCTCGGTTTTCTTTTTCTCGTCTTCCTCTTTTTTCCGCTGCTCTTCCTTTGCCCGGGCCTCAAGCTTTTTCTTTTCCTCATCCTCTTTGCTCTTTGCCGCTTCCAGCGCCCTTATTTTTTCAGTTACTTCCTTTTCCTTTTTTATCCGCGCTTCCTCGTCCGCCCTTTTTTTCTTCTCGGCCTCTTCCGCCTTTTTATTCTCCGCCTCGCGCGCGGCCACTGCCGGATCCGGGAGCGGCACGCCGGCGTATTCGGAATATGCCCTGTTCAGTTTGTCCTTTATGGATGAGTTGCCCGGCTCCAGGGCCATGGCCTTCTGGTACATTTCTATTGCCTCGTCAAACGAGCCGGTCCTGACAAGGCTGTCCGCCATCGCGATAAGCGAAGGAACGTCTTCCTTTGTCTGCTGTGTAAATTCCTGCGCAGGCCTTCTTGGCGGCTCTATCACCATATCGCCAAGCTCCGAGAGCTCTATTATGTGTTCCGGTTTCTTCGAGGGCTCCGGGCGCATGAAAGGATTCGCCGGTTTCGGCGCCGGAGTTTCAGCGCCTTCGTTAAAATATCCCATCTGTATCTTCGGGGCCGGCTGGGAAAAGATATCGCCCTTTACGGGTTCTGGTTTCGGCGCCGCAGTGGCCGCAGGCTCTGCCGCCGCGTTAAGGTCGGCGAAGCTGGGCATTCTGTCGGATTTCGGCCTTACCTCGGGCCTTGGCGGCGGCGCGATTCCCAGGCTCTTTGCGGCCGCGACTATTTTCGGGTGGGCCGGGTCCATTTCCTGGGCCAGCTTGTAATTTTCCTGCGCCTTTTCCCTGTTGCCTTCTTTATTATATATGTCGGATATTTTCAGGAGCGCATCTGCCGCGTCCTTTTTTTTGCCCAGCTGGGAAGAAAGTTCTGTAAGCTTCTGCAGAAGTTCTATATTATCAGGGTCCTGTTCAAGCACCTTTATGGCAAGCTGCGAGGCGTTTTCCTTGTCGTTTTTTCTGGCGAAAATATTTATGGCCGCCAGGTATTTCGCCGAGGCCTCTTTTTTAAGCCCCTTTTTCGTAAGCTCCTCGCCAAGCAGCAAAAATCCGTCGGTATTGTCCGGCTCGGCCTTCGCCGCCTTCTCAAGTATCTTTATGGCCTCATCGGGCTGGTTGGTTTCCTTGTATATTTCCGCCATTGCAAAAAGGGCGCCGGTGTGGTTGGCCTTGAATTTCAACAGCATGTCCAGCTCTTTCTTCGCTTCGTTGTATTCCTTTTTGTGCACGAGGGCGACGCCCTTGAAATAATGGGCCTCAATGGACTTGAAATCCACGGCCTTTTGCGCGTAATAGTCGGTCTTTTCCATGTCCCTTATGCCCCAGTAATATTCTGCCAGGTTGAGGTATTCGCGCTTCGCGTCCGACTCGCTGCCTTCGCGCTCGAAAATTTCGGCTATTTTTTCACGCGTCGCCACGGAATCAGGCTGGAGCTCGAGTATCTTCTGGTATATGGGAAGGGCCTTTTTATAGAGCCTGTTCTTGAAATAAATATCAACTATCTTCCTGTAGCAGTTCAGGGCCTCTTTCTGGTCCCCCTTCTGCGAGTAAAGCTCGCCGAGCTTCTGGTATGTCTCAAAATTCGCCGGGCTTATTTTAATAATTTCCTTATATTCCCCGATGGCCCTGTCAATCTGCCCGTCTTCTATGAATTTTTCCGCCACTGTGTTCCTTATTATGAGCATGGCCTTGTGCTTTTCCGCGTCGGAGAGCTTGTCCACGTTGAGCTTGCCGATTTTCTTGTAAATGACGCCGGCCTTGTCCGCGAGCCCCTGCTTGGCGTAAGCCTCGGCCGCGGTTATATAGGCCTCGTAGGCCAGCATATCCTCTTCTTTTTTGGCGTAAACATCCCCGAGCATGTTGTATATGTTGTAATCCGTGGGGTCGAGGGTGAGCAGTTTTTTATATTCGGAAACAGCCTTATCCCAGCGCCCTTCCTGGGTATAAATCATAGCCATCTTTAGGATGTCTTTTTTGTTCTCAGCCACTGTTTTTGTCCCTTTGTAAATTCTTAAAATCACGCATAATTATATAAGGAAAAATGAAATTATCCAAATACAATGTGCATTGTAAGATTATAATACAAGGGGTGTGAATTGTCAAATCAAGATAAAAACTGAAATGAAAGGAACGGATACGCTAAAACATGGCAGGCGGGAATTTTTGAATGAAGGAAACTTTTATGTTGCGGACATATGAGACTTTTGGAGGGCCCCATGTCCGTCGGAGCTTCAGCGAAGACGGGCTGCAAACCTCATAATGAGTTTTAGCCGCAGCTACCCGGAAAAAGACTCATATGTCCGCAGCAAATACCGGGCCGACATATAAATCGGCCCCTGCAGGGAACATTGCTTTATTTGTTCGGGTTGAGCATGACCGCCATTTTTTTGAACGGCCCCAGGATGCCCTGCTTCCACGCCACGCGGTGCGTCACTCCCGAGGCCCCTTTTACTTCACCCTCATGTTTTTTATACCATGTGTATGAATGCTCCAGCGCCTGCGCTTCGGTAAATTTCGGCTTCCAGCCCAGCTTTTTCTCGGCCTTTTCAATTGAGACAAAGGAATCTTTGTGCGCCGTGCCGTAAACCCATTTATAAAGTGGAGAAATCCTCAGCATCCAGAAAAGTTCCAGGAAAAATATCAGCAGCGGGGCCGGCGTCTTCATGACGGAAGAGCGGCTTTTTACTTTTATAAAAAATTCCTTCAGGTATTCGCCTATGGGTTTTGTGTTTTTCGCGCCGACATTGTAGGTGTCGTTTGCCACCTTTGCCGGTTTTGAAAGCAGGAGCCATATCGCGTCCACCAGATCCTCCACTTCAAGGAGCTGGTAGCGGTTGGTGCCGTCGCCGATTGTCGGTATCAGGGCGCCGGCTTCGACCCAGTCGTATAATATCTGGAAAACCCCGAGCCTCTCTGTTCCGATAAATGTCTTGGGCCTGACAACGCCGACGATCATGCCTTTTTTCCTGTACTCTTCGCATATCTGCTCCGCCTTGATCTTTGTAATGCCGTAAGGCCCGACTCCGATTAGCTCATCAGTTTCATAAAGGGGATGGTGGTCGGGCACGCCGTAAACCGCGGTCGAGCTTATCTGCACGAACCGCTTGATGCCGTTGGCAAGCGCGGCCTCGAATACGTTTCTGATGCCGTCGATGTTGGTTGTGTAAATGTCCTTTTCCTTCCAGAGAGGAAGCGCCGCTGCCGCGTGGACAATGGCGTTGTAACCCCTGAAGGCTTTTTTCAGCGCCTCAAGGTCCCTTATGTCGATCTTTTTATATTCGACATTCTTCGGGTATTCGGCTTTTTTGAATTCGTCAATATCTATAACAAGTATTTTGCTGTACTTTTTCGCCATTTTCCTGCATACGTGCAGCCCGAGAAATCCGCACCCTCCGGTAACTATAAGCTTTGCCATGACTACCTCCGTTGTTTTTTATCACCTGAAATTATATTCCACGAACCCGATTGAAGCAACTACAATTTTTTTCTCCTATCTCCTGTCTGCTTTCTGTGAATTCTTGCCTTTTAACGGGCCGCCACCATGAACCACAATGGTTCATGGCATGCACGAGGCGGCCCCTGCATGAGACAATGGCAGGCGGGACTTTTTGGAGGACGTCCGTCAACAATAAGGCCCGTGTAAATATCGCAAAGGTAAAACTATAATAATACTTCCGGCTTTTTCTTCCGTCATACCTCAAGTGCGTCCGGTTGACGGGCGGCTGGAAAAAAGTTCTGCCTGCCATGCTTTAGCCGCAGCAAGCAGCGGCTCTACGATTTTGTCGGCGGCCGTTTACCCATCTTTTCAAAGGCTTCTTTGTAAATCACGTCCCAGTCGAGCCCTGACGCGAATTCAACGGCGTTTTTCAGGCATATTTTATAAAACTCATCGTCGTTGAGCATTTTCACGCACGCCGCGGTCAGCGATTCTTTTTCATATTTGCACACAACCCCCATGGGCCTTTTTTCCACCTCTTGGGCTATCCACGGCACCCCGGTTATGACTATGGGAAGCCCGCACGCCAGGTATTCCTTGGGCTTTGTCGGGTCGGCGTAGTATGAATAGTTATTCGCGTCGTCCATGTAAGGGGCCAGCCCTATCCTTTCGTGTGATATGAATTTAAAGAGCTCTTCGTGGCCCATGAGCCCCAGAAATTTTACGCTCTCCACGAGGCCGAGGCGCGCTGCCTGGTCCTTAAGGTTTTGTTCGTACGGCCCCGTCCCAATAATAAGCAGCTTTGCACCCGGTGATAAAGCGGAAATATCCTTCATGCAGTCAATGAGCAGCTGCACCCCTTTTGTCTCGTCGAGCATGGACATCAACACCATTGTCTTTTTGGAAACCTTTTCAACTTCTGTGAATTTGCCCACACTGCCCAGCTCCACCCCGACCGGCACCACAATATTCCTTCCCGCCTTTATAGAGTATTTTTTATCCTTTGCGGCAGCAATGCGTTCAGAAAGGGACCATATAAAATCGCTCTGCTCGCAGGCGAATTTGTCAATGGCACCGTAAAAAAAATTCAGCACCGGGTTTTTGAACCTGCGCGGCGTGTGGTCGATTATGTAATAAACCGTCCTGTCCACCTTCCCGATCCATTTTAAAAATATACCCGTCATGGCGTTGAGGTTGTCAATACCCACAAAAAACGCGGGTTTTTCCTTCAGCGAGAGGCCGAATTTAATATTGAAATAAATATCCTTCAGCCACTGCAGGGGCTGGTTATCCCCCCTCTTATGGCCGGCCAGCGTTTCAGCGGCCGCGCCGTCCATAAAAGTTTCGGCCTTTGTCCCCTCAAGTTTTGAATATGAAAAAGGGTGTGTAATGAGTATAAATTTTCCCTTCTTTTTCAGCAGGTGGTTTTTCAGCGCCTGCACCGGGCCGTACACTTCTGTTACATGGCCGGCCGCCATGATAAAATTATTCCCTGTTCCCATTTTAATTCTCCATTTTATTGAGTTTATTTATTCCGGCCGCTAGGCCGGCCCACGATACCGCAACAGCCGCAGCCGCTATTATTGAATAATTGAAAATATATTTCCACGGGTCAAAAACAACGGCCCTGACCATCATGTGCAGGTAATAATCCTTGACCACCCCTGCTTCGCATGCCAGCACACCGGCCACGAAAAGAAAGGTCACGAACATATATGACAAACCCGCAGGGCCGGTGATCAGCTCCTCGGGGTTTTTTATGTTGAAGCGCGCGAAATAAGCGCCGAAACCGGCGCCGACAGCCGCTGTGACAATTGTTATAAAAAAAGCGGAGTAAAGGGTCAGCGCGCTTATATAAACCCCGGGTTTTAATATGGCGATGGATATGAGCCCCACAACCTGCCCCGTTATCACAAGCGGAGTTCCGTATGTCATAAATTTGTATATAACATACCTGCGCATGGTAATCGGCGCCGTCTTGTAGAACCAGAACCCCCTGCCCTCGGTGGAAATAACCGGCAGGACGAACCTTGAGCCCGCCGCCGCCAGGACCATGCCGATAAAGCCTATATTAAGGAAAAAAATAAAATCCTTCAGGCCGAATAGCTCGGCAGGCAGTTTATAGAGGTTGAATATGTATATGAATACAATGCCGAGCAAAAACACAACCTGTATCCACTGCGACGTGTCCCTTAAAAGGTACCTTATGTCCTTGGATACCATGGAAAGAAAATCAGAGGGGCCGGCGTATCTGATTTTTGCCGGGCCGGCCGCAACAGATGGGCGCGCCGAACTCCTGCCGTAGCCGTCAAAATATATTTTCCCGGATACAGCGATGACGGCGGAGAGTGCAATAAGCGCGGCCGCGGAAAAATAAAGGAAGCCGGGCAGGCCGGCGTAAACCCCGCCGGAGGCGGTTTCATTTACTATCCTGACAAACCAGGAATGGGGCAGAAAGAAAAAATCAGGGGTTTTCAGGTTTTTTACAAAATCATTCACCTGTTCAAAGCCCGCGCCGGCAAGCTTTTCCGGCTGGAGCAGCCTTATGTAAATTATCATTGTTGCCGCGAATATGCCGGTAAAAGATACGGCTATGTTGCGCACGTTCTCGGCAGGAAAGAATCTCACAAGAAGTATCGTGCCGAGTATGCCGAAGGATGTTATGAAAATAAAAAACGGCACGTGGCAGGCCAGAATGAAAATATATGACGGGTATGGCATGTTAATGACATTTTTGTAGGCCAGAAAAACCGGGATGCTCATCAAAAGTATCATCCAGCTTGCGCCGAAGGCAACTTTCACGCACATAGAGGAAAATATGTTTTCAACGCTCAATGGCGCGCTGAAGAGAAAATCCATGTCGCGGCTAAGGTAAAGCACGGGTATGGCGGAAACGATTGATGAAAGAAAGATCATCACCGAAAATGTCATAAAAAATCCGTTTAATATTTTTCCCACCAGCAGGCCGCCGATGAAGGGGACCGAGTAGAAGTGCTTGAATATGAAAAAAAATAGCTGGTAAACTACGGGAAAGAAAAAACCGCCGAACACCAGGATAAGAAGAAATTTTGACATCGACCCTTTGCCCGGGTTCAATATCCGGTTTTTAAACTGGGTAAAATAGAAGGAGAATATCCACACGGCCTCCCTCATTTTATTTCCTTTTCGGTAAGCTCAAAAAAGAGGTCCTCCAGCCTGCCGCCCCTGCCTTTTTTGAGTATCTCCCTGAGATTGCCGGACTCCAGTATGTTGCCGTGGTCGATAATGCCGACATTCGAGCAGACTTCCTCGGCTGTATCAAGCGAATGTGTCGACATGAATATTGTCATGCCGGCGGCTGCAAGTTCCTTAAATTCATCACGTAAAATCTTCATTGATTTCGGGTCGAGCCCCACCATGGGCTCGTCGAGGATAAATACCTTCGGCTCATGCACAAGCGCGGCCGTGATAAGGAGCTTCTGGCTCATGCCGTGCGAGTAGCTTTCAATAAATCCGTTTATGTATTCGTCAACGCCGAAAATCGAGGCATATTTGTCAAGATTGTTTTTAAAACGCTGCTTTTCAACACCATAAAGGCTCGCCATGAATTCTACGTATTCGATGCCGCGCAGCTTGTCGAACATATATGGCTTGTCCGGTATGAGGGCGAACTGCTTTTTATAGGCCACAGGGTCCTTTTTAATACTGATACCGTCGATGACTGCGTCGCCTTCGGTAATGGTCGTCAGGCCGCACATCATTTTTATGGTGCTGGTCTTGCCCGCGCCGTTGGGGCCCAGAAAACCGAAAACCTCCCCTTTTTTTACCTCAAGGTTGATGGAATTAACGGCCGTGAATTTTCCGTAGTCTTTTTTCAGCCCGGTAAGTTTAAGCATCGGCAGAGGGCTCTTTTGCTATTTTTAATTTTTTGTTCAGGCGGCGCACAAGAGGAGGTATAAAAAAGGAAAAACCAAAAAGGGCGACCGGAAAAATTATGCCGAACTGGAGCAGGTCAGAGGGCTGTTTGTATGTCAAAAATATTTTTTTTACGGCTGTTACAAGGAAGGTTACAACCACAAGCCCGGGTATCACCCCGACCACGGTTCCCCAGAAAAACTGGGAAAATTTCATCTTTGAAATGGCCGCGGCAAAACTTAAATATGAAAAAGGGACAAAAAGAAGGCGCATATAAACAATTATAGAAAAGCCGTGTTCTTCGGCGCTGTCGTCAAGTTTCTTAAAATGTCCCGCCTTTAGTATTCCGGAGGCCATGTCGCGCAGGAGGTATCTTACGATAAAAAAAGAAATCACACCGCCGGAAACGGCCCCAATAAAATTAATGCCGAGCCCGGCCCATTCGCCGAATACCAGCCCGCCGATGGATGTGGGGATGCTTGCAGGGATAAAAAGAAGCATGCACAGGGCGTAAAACGCGGTAAAAATGAACGGCGCCCAGCCGCCGATGGATTTCATATAAGCGGAAAATTTTCCGACAAAAACAGCCCTGCCGGCCGCGTCAAAGAAATAATAGGAAAGCGGGGAGAATTTCAGCAGGTATATGACGGCCGCCGCGAAAACAATGACAAGGGCAGTTTTCAGCCTTGTCATGAAGTTACTTTAATTCTTTGAAATCCGACTTGGAAGCGCCGCACTCCGGGCATGACCATGCCGCGGGAATCTGGTCAAAAGGGGTTCCGGGCGCGATGCCGCCGTCAGGGTCGCCTTTTGCCGGGTCATATATGTATCCGCAAACCGAACATTCCCATTTGTTCATAAAAAACCTCCGGTTATTCTGAATTTTAAGTGATTTTATCATATGTTCAGGGGCTAAACAAGACAAATTCACCGGCGGAAATTATGCGGTTTGACATATCGGGTTCACTATAGTATAATTTCCTCCGCGATAAAAAATACTTTTCAGGAGGCAATATCAAGATGAAAAAATTACTGGTTCTGGCCCTTGCCGCTGCCGCTATGTTTCTCTTTTTTACATTTGGCTGCAAAAAATCGACACCGGCGGCCCCATATGATGTAAACGCGACCCTGACCGCCGAAATAATAAACCCGACGCTGACGCACGTTGCTTCGCTGTGAACGGCCACATTAACATCCACAATAACTCCGACTTTCACCGTCACGGTAACGCTTACACCTACTTCCACTTCAACAGCAACGGCAACGGCCACTATATGCACCGGAATTGGTTTTAATTTTGGAAATAGCGGAGCGGTTCAAACCGGATATGCCGCAGGCTATCTTCAGGCCAGCAGTTATACAAACAGCAATCAGGTGCAACTGACAGGATTTTCACTCTTTGTACAGACAATAAACGGCAACATCCTTAATGGAAACTGCATCGCGGCTATTTATGCCGACAACAGCGGAACCCCGGGAAGCCTGATCGCCCAGTCGCCGCAGACAGCGTGCACCAGCGGATGGAACACCCTGAACCTCGCCTCGCCGGTTAACCTGGCCCCGGGCACTTACTGGCTAGCGGAGATTTCAGATACAGACAGCGTGATTTGCTCCTCGCCCGGAGGAAGCGGATATTATATACAGAATCCTATGGCCCTCGGGACACTGCCGTCAACATTCGCCGCCAACGGCCCGTACACTTCCGGAAGCTTTAGCATGCTCTTGCAGGCGCTCTGTTCCTGCCAGAATTAAACAATACAATACAACACAAAAGGCGGGGCATAATGCCCCGCCTTTTTTATTTGCCCCAAAGCAAATACCGGGCCGCCGCCAATGAACCACAAGGTTTCATGGCACCGGGCGTTTATTCTTCAATTTTCTCCCGTCTACTTTCTGTATGTTCTTGCCTTAAACCAAATAGCGCCGCGGCGGCGAATGTTAGTGCGCCTAACGCGCAGATCACCGGTTTTGCCCCCCACTGCTTTGCCATGTATCCTGTCAAAAGGTTTCCCAGCGGGCCGAAACCCGTAACAGCCATCAGGTAAAAGCCCATCACCCTGCCGCGCAGCCTGTCCCGGGCCATTGACTGGACAAAAGTATTTGAGGCCGAGGACATCAGCATCATGCCGCTGCCGGCCGCCGCAAGTATAATCATGGCAGGAATTATATTTTTCGCCAGCGGCAGCAGGCAGAGCCAGAACCCGAAAATAAATGTTGCCGCCGCTATTACATTGCCCAGTTTTTTCCCGTCCCTGCGCGACGCGAGAAAGAGCCCCCCTATAACCGCGCCAAAACCAAGTGAACCCATAAGGAGCCCGAGAGCCTGCGGCCCGCCGTTAAGTATTTCACCGGCAAAAACAGGAATCAAAACAACGGCTGAGGCGCCGGTCAGGCTTACAAAGGCCGTAAGGAATATTACCGGGCGGATTGTTTTGGATGAGAAGGCGTATTTATAACCCTCTTTAAGCTCTTCGACAGGATGCGCTGCGTGATCAGGCGTTGGCTGATGAAGCTTCATGGCAAGCAGTGAATATATAAGGGCGATATAACTCAGCGCGTTGGCGCCGAAGCAAAAGCCTTCACCGAGCCATGCCACGACAAACCCGGCAAGCGCGGGCCCGGCCACCCTGCCGGTGTTAAAAAGGATGGAATTGACGGCAATGGCATTGCCCATGTCTTTTTTATCGTCAACAATCTCGGGCACCATCGCGTGCCTTGCCGTGGTCTCAAGCCCGTTTGCAAGGCCGAGCAGAACGGCAAGGGCCGCAATGTGCCATGGTTTTATTACGCCGGTTATCACAAGTGTTGTAAGGGCGACTGCCTGGAGTATTTTGAATATATCGGCGAAGAGGATTATTTTTCGCTTTTCAAACCTGTCACTTAACAGCCCTGACAGCGGGGCCATGAAAAATGCCGGGAACTGGGAGCAAAAGGCCACGAGGCCGAGCATTGCCGCGGATTTTGTGAGGCGGTAAACGAGCCAGGCCTGGGCAGTGTTCTGCATCATGGTGCCGATGAATGATATGCCCTGGCCGAAAAAGAACAGGCGGTAGTTTCTGTAGTTAAAAGCCCTGAATAGTTCTTTTATTTTTTGCATATGCTTTATTATACAATTAAAGACGCGTCAAGCGGCTCCTTTAATTATCTTCACTCGTCTCTTCCGGGTATGTATTTACGGTTTTGTTTCACCTTGCTCTTAATTCTTTTATCCTGCAGTATCCGCCTTTTGGCTGATTTCGGCCTGCCCGCCTTAAGCTTGCGCGCCTTTTCCGCGGCGGCGCGTTCAGAGAGTTTTTTATCCTCGCGCTTTTTTTCAAGCTTCTCCGCGAGTATTTCCCTTGCGCGGACGCGGTTTAAAAGCTGTGAGCGCTCTTCCATGCATTTGACATCTTCATTGCCGTACTTGAGCCTTACGGCGGTTGATACCTTATTTACATTCTGCCCGCCTTTGCCGCCCGAATGGACAAACTGCTCGGTGAGGTCAGCCTCGCGGACGCCGAGACCGGCAAGCCGAAGATTCACGGCTTCAAACCTGGTTAATGAATTGCCGCTGTTCATTACTTAATGTATTCCTTAGCGCTTTTCATGTTTATCGCGATGAGAACCACTGCCAGCGGCGCGCCGCAGCCCAACGCCAGCAGTATCTGGCTTATGGTAATTCCGCTTTTGCCGATAAATACCGCGGCAAGCGTTCCGAGCAGCCCTAAAATGCTGTAAACCATCGCACCCCACCACGCGGCAAGGCTCCTTTTAGCCAGGCCGAAGGCGATGATGGCCCATATTATCATCCCGAGCGCTCCGGATGAAGCCTTTATATTCCCCTGCATGGCCAGGGATACAACGAGAAGGATCGAAAGGAGGATATATACCGATATCCCGGCAACCGCCGTTATAATGCTGGCAGGCATTGCCTTTTTCACACCGCTGCCTTCAACAGGCTTGTACGCTGCTTCGTTTTCATCTTTTTTAGGTTCAATTTCATTTTCCATTTTTACCTCCGGATATTGTCAGTTGTTAATTATCTTCTCTATTTCCGGCCCTATCTGCTCCGGCGTCACCTTCGAATCAAAGCGCTTCACAACGTTCCCTTTCCTGTCCACAAGAAATTTTACAAAGTTCCAGCCTATATTTCCGCCGCCCCCTTCTTTTTTCAGGAAAGTATAAAGGGGCGATTCATTGTCTCCGTTCACATCTATCTTCGCAAACTGCGCGAAGGTGATGCCGAACCTTGTGGTGCACGTTGTGTGTATCTCCCCGATTGTCCCGGGCGCCTGGTTCATGAACTGATTGCAGGGGAAATCAAGCAGTTCAAACCCCCTGTCGCAGTACTTTTTATAAAGCGCCTCAAGCCCGGGATACTGCGGGGTAAACCCGCAGAGGGTGGCCGTGTTGACGATTAAAAGAACTTTTCCTTTGTAATCCGAGAGAGAAACATCTTTATTGTACATATCCTTCACGCTGATATCATAAATACCCATAGCTGTTGCCTCCTCTTTTTTTATTTCCTTATCCCCAACGCAGCCCGCCAGAAACGCGATAACCACAACCCACGCCGCAATCTTAAAATTTTTCAAGGCGCCCCCCCCTTTGATACGCATAATTTAACACAGAAAAAAATGGCAGGCAATTAATAATTTCTGATTATTCATCCCCGTATTCCTTGCCGTATTCCTTGCCGCCTTCCGGCTCTCCGTTCCTATATGTTCCTTCCCATTTTAATTTTCCACTTTCATAATAATATTTCCATATTCCTTCCTGTTTGCCGTCCCTGAAATTTCCTTCTTCGCACAATTTCCCATTCTCATAATAGGATTTCCAGCCCCCTTCTTCCTTGCCGGCCGTACCGTACCCCTGCGCCTTTAGGCCGCCGCCGGCATAATACACTTTCCATTCCCCTTCCTGCGCGCCGCCCTTAAAGGAGCCTTCCCAGCTTAAGTTGCCGTTCTCATGATAATATTTCCAGGCGCCTTCCTGTTTTCCGTCCCTGTAATTTTCTTCAGAGTATCTGGACCCGTTCTTATAAAATTCCAGCCACACCCCGTCGGGTTTGCCGTTTTTGATTGTCCCATTATAAGTGCCTGTATTGGAGTCGTCATCGGCCCAGGTTCCGTCATCATAATATTTCCAGCCGGAGTCATTTGTGTAAACGATATTTTTACCCACAATCCACCGCCTTATTAGGTTGTCGGCCTGTCATGGCGAGCCTGTCGAACCGCATTTAATCTTGCCTGCTGATGCTGAAAAGTGTTAATTAATGTTATTTTCTGTCCTCTATTGTTTGCGCGTCTCCGTTAAAGTATGAGGGTGTCATCTGGCTGTCGGGTGAATTCGCGTGTATTACGGTGCCTTCCGCGGTGGCGCAGCCGCCTGATGAGTCGGCGTTTTGTTCGTCTTCCACGGCGCCGGTCAAAAACAATAAAAACATAAGCGCGATAATAATTTTGTACATAAGGCTCCTTTTTAATCCCCGCTGGCGAATTTTTGCTTAATACAACGGCTCTATTATACCCCCTAGTCTCTCCTAATTCAACCACGATTGGCAAAAGTTTTGACTTGTCGTTTAGTCTGAGGTCGCAATTTGCGGCCTCAAGTTTAAGGCGCCAAATTGGCACCTTAGAAAATCATGCTCTTGTTTTGTCAAAGCAAATATAAAATTCTCAGGAAAATTTTCAACATTCCTGTGAACCTGCCTGTTAAGTTGTTTTGTCTCCACCCCACAAAACACAGCCAGATCGCTGGCCAGCATGACCTTCTGGCCGCGAATCAGGTAAATCCTCTGAGCAATATTTTCAACCGGTATCAAACCACCCATCTCCCCCCCCTGTGCTTGGTGTATGTTTTAAACTTAATAAATTATACATTTTGTATGTTTTTAAGTCAATTGTATTTTTGCAAATAAAGAGTTAAGTTTACCAAGTAAATGACCGTCCCTATTAGGGACCTAATTACTGGTTGTCTACTTGGTTATCCTGAGCCTGACGAAGAATCAAGGTTCAAATCAGGCTCTGGCTCCGGAATCCCTTTGCTGGAATCCTTTTTTTATTTTATCGAAGAAAATGTTATTTTCCCGTTTTGATAAGACAATAGCACATCGTCACCGTCGGCAAAAGCAGCCGTTTTATACCCGTGTATACTTTCATGTTCTCTGTAACATATCCCCTTTTTCACAGTAAATTTTTCATCAAGCTTTACAAATGTGGTATATCCCGCGCTGCCATCTATCGGAGAGGTGCTGCCCTGCAGCATATATCCGCCTCCCTGTTCAAAAATATTCTCAGCGTTATATGTAAGCTGGGCGTTCAGGCCGCCTTCCGGATGTTCTCCTGTTTCAGGATCAATTGAATAAAGTATAGTCCTTGTCAAATAATAATCATATGCGCATATTACCAATCCTTCTGCGGGTGAATAAACTATTCCGCTTATTGGTATTGCTTTATCAAAACGATATGCCTCATTAAGAGTATAATCAACCATATCTTTTTTTGGCTTATCAAACATTTTGCCGTCTCCATAATCAAATATTTTCGACCATGTTTTCAGCATATCCGGTCCCAGTCTTATGATTCCATAAACGTCCCTTGTTTCATATACAATAGCATAACCCTCTGAACCTATACTGCAGAAGCATTTCGGCGTTATTGATACATCACCGCTGTAAGTACACATTTTCACTATAACCCCGTTTTTATCCAGCACTACAAGGCCGGGAATCATTGTCGCACCGAAATAGTTGTCTCCGGTTCCAAGCTCAAGCAAAACCAGCACATTGTCTCCTTCCGTGCGAATATCAAGACCGTCGCCCCTTATGTAACCTTTGTCGATCTTTTTTTCCCAAAGAAAGTTTCCATTCCTGTCAAGCTCCAGAATGAAAGCCTGATTTTCAGACGTTCCGGTCATAGCCAGACAACCGTCGTTTGTTTCCACAGCCGACACAGCCCTGCTTTCATATTTACCTCCAAACATTTTTTTCCATATAATTTTTCCCTCCCTGGTTGTCTTCATTGCAAGCACCTGATCGAAGCCATTTTGCGCATCGTTTGTCGTCCCTGTAAAAAATAGGTTGCCGTCTTTTAATACAGCCACGCCAAGAGCCTCGTCTTTTTCCGTACCGGTAATTTTTAGAACCTTTGAATGTTTTATGATGGTTAATGGTATGCTTGTAGGCGTTGGAGTCGGTATGCTCATTTCAGATAATGCAAAAGCAGGAACAGCGAATGACAGCAATAAAAAAAGCAAATAAATTTTTTTCAATTCCCCCTCCATTGTATTTTAATATTCTTCTGTTTTTTATATATGCAGTCCGGCTTCATCAACCGCTCCGCGCGGCTCCCGGCGCTGAATTTAACTTCTTCGCAATTCATAAAACCCCTTAAATATTATTATGTCTCAATAGTCATATATTTTTTTATTATAACAGAATGGCATTGTGAGGTCAATTACATGTGAGAATATTTAAAAAATTTTTTATTAGTTTGTTTTATTTATATAAAGTCGCGTCAGCGACTCATTTATTGTCAATTGTTATTTGCCTTGATGTATTCTCTCTTGTCCTAAAAAATAATCGACGACTTTATATAAAACCCCTGTCCTGAAAAAGGTATGCTTCCTTCCGAATCCACCATTACATTGCCGGCGTTGTTGAGCTGGTTAAACATGAATTGCTGGTAGCCTGCCGCGAATTTAATAAAATTGCTCTCCGAGCAAACGTTGAGTTCCACGGCGAAGTATGTAACCGGGTCCGCGGTAAGGACGTTCGAGGGGTTCGGCGAAGCCTGGTCAACTATGCTGGCCGCGGCGAAAGGCGACCCGAGCGTTGCCTCTCCTATCCTGATATCTATGCCGAACGCGAAATCCTCGCTC
Source organism: uncultured Spirochaetia bacterium (assembly GCA_964565765.1). GTDB lineage: Bacteria > Oederibacteriota > PGYV01 > PGYV01 > Palsa-1178 > Bog-1181. The sequence continues at coordinate 59,573 of CAZMGF010000006.1, read as the reverse complement.
AGCTCTCCGTCTTTGCCGGTGGCTTCCGCCGAGGAATAGGGTATGAACCTGAATACCACACCGTAGGCGGCCGTGGGCATGTCAATAAACATATACCGGTCCCAGTCCCCGCCTGTGATGGCCTCGGTGCCGCGGAATACGTTCATGTTCTGGTTAATGAACGACGTGGTATAAAATCCTCCGATGGCAAACCAGTCAAAGGGCCGCAAATATGCAGCCCCGCCAAAACCGAACGAACAGATAAAGGTGGAATCGTCATAGGTTCCAATTGTCAGGCTTTGCATGGTCTGTTTAAGCCTTGTATTATCGGACGACGCCAGCAGGTTGACGGTAAGATAATCGATATCAACGCTGAAATATTTTTGCACGGTTCTGGTGAACGGCGAAGTAAGCTCGGCCGTTCCCGATTCGCCTTCCACGGTTTCATACTGAATCTCGGGCTGGGGCGGCTCGTTTGTTTTTACAGGAATTGCCGCGGTTCCGGCCGCCGGCGTTCCGGCTCCTTTGAGCAGTTTTCCCAGCTCTTTCATATACTCATGGCGCGAAATGTCCCCGCTTTTAAATTTTGCCTCAAGTTCCTGCTTTTTTTGGTCAATATCTGAAACGGCCGGCGCGGCCGCGGCCTCCGGCTGTACTGCCGGGCCGGGCTTGTAATCGTTTGTAAGGTCCTTCATGGTGTCTGCGTCAAAAACTTTTTTTATCTGTGTGAAAGCCACTGTCGCGGCGTTGCCGTCCGAAGTTTTTATAAATATTGAAGTGTCGTCGCTTCCTATTTTTTCGCCCGTAATAAGTTTTCCCGAAGTTGTCATAATATTAAGCTTCTGCGCCGCCAGGGAGGCGCAGACAAACAGCGTGAGCAAAAGGAGGATTATATTCTTTTTCATATTATTTGCCCCCCTTCATTTTAATGGCCACATTCCTGTAATTAATCTCGCCGCCGTTCTGCGTCCAGCGCAGTATTTTAAGGGTTTTCCCCGACGCGAAAAATTTCCTGAATCCCCCGGACTCTGATATGCTCTTGACATTCAGCAGGATGTCGCCCTCCCTTATTCCCGCCCTGTCGCCCTCGCCGCCTTCAAAAACCGAAGTCACCATGTCGCCCCTGTCAATGTTGAATATTTTGCACTGTTTTGGGGAAAGGGGCGTGAACTCGAAATTAACATCCTTTTCTATTACGGCCCCCTGCGCCGCGGCCAGCGTATAAATGGAATCCGCCAGGGTCATCAGGCTTTCCCTTGAGTTCGCGCCTATGTAGCTGGTGCCGCCCCTGGATGCCAGGCAGAGATCGTTCCTGTAAAAATAGATGCCGGTAATATCCTTGAACACAACTGTAATATTGTCCTGCTTTTGTTCGGAAGAATGGTATGTCTGTGTTGTGGTGGAATAAGTCGGTATATAGTCCCAGCCTATAAAAAAGCCGCCGGTGGTCGGAACCTCGTCCACATATGTGGATTGTTCGGTCCACTGTATCTTATAAATAGCGGAATACCTGTCGGCGACGACATCATACGGTTTGCGCCCGCTGATAAACGCGTAACCCTGGCTGCTCCTGATATTGGAAACGGCCTCCTCTTCGGAAGATACCGCCTTGGGCTCATAATGCGCGAATCCGTGGTTTATTGCGGGCCACATAGAGGCGGTATTCACAAGCTCGGTCGCGCAGCCAGCGGTGAAAACAAGAATGAAGGCGAGAAAAACACAAGCTGTTCTTTTCATATATCCTCCCTGCAGGTCTTTTATTATTTTTCCCGCGGCGGAAATGCCGGAGGAAATAAAAATAGTTATATGGAAATAGTTTTCAGTTGTAAATATTATGCCCACCCACCCCGGATGGCTGTTAAATATATTGTATACCTTTTTAAAATAATTGAAATATTAAATTAAATTACGTTTCCGCATGATGAAACTGGAAATAATTGATAATTGTTGAGATGCCCTTGCGGGCAAATATTAAATCAGGATTTATCTGCATATCATCTTGTCAGCTGCCGCCGGCAATTGTTAATTGCCTTTTTATTTAACCGTTGTTTTCGCCTCAATGTATATCGCGTAGTAATACGCGTAGCAAAGCGGCATGAAGAGGGCCATGAACAGCACAAGAAATATCACCCCCGCCGCGGCTATCATTTCCGCGGCCGCCTTTGCGGCGAAAGCCGCGATTATACCGGCCGGCACCATTACCGCCACTTCAAACCCCAAAATCACAAGAAACGCCATAAGATGGGTGAGCAATATTTTCACCCTTTTCCCTTTTGTCATAGCGGCGCTTTCTTTTAACGCTTTGATAATTTTGGGCTCGAGCACAGCTATTACCATTGCCGGCCCGAATGCCAGCATGGCATATACCATTAATACCAGCATTGCCAGGTAGCCTATTATAATAATTATAGCAATCAAAACTTCCGCTTTTTGGCCGATCAAAACCGCCAGTAGTATAAAGGGAACCAGGAATAAAATAAAAGCTCCAATATAGGCCAGCATAAGCGCTATTAGCCTTAAAAATCCCGCAAGTGATGATAAAAAGATTGAACCAATTCCAGGGCGCTCCCACTTTTCACCGGTTCCCCTTCTGTCATATACCGTTGTAATAAATGCCATTAAATACCAGAAAACCAGGCAGTAGACAAGCTCAATAACCGCCAGCTCTCCGAAGGCGGCTCCGGCTAAAGATGGTACTTTCGCGCTGTCAGAAAAGTTTTTAAAAAAAGTGACAAAAAACGGGACTATGGCGATTGCGGGCAGCAGTGCTGCCCCGAAATTTATCCAGAAAGATTTCTTGAAATATATCCAGGTGTTTCTAAAAACGCGGTTTATGCTGTATTCATCAGATTGCGGCTGAGCCGGGGCCGCCATAACAATAGCAGGATAAGGCTCAATTTTGACAGTCTGCTCGACAACATGAGGTATAACAGGAATTTTTTCAGCAACGGTCTCCGCCGCCGCGGGTAAAACATCTATCGCGGCGTTTGAGATGTCGGCTTTCAGGCCGCTTTTTTTTGCCGCCTTAGCCGGCCCCTTTTTTATCTTTTTTCCAGTGGTTTTTCTCTTTTTTACGGCCATAAACCCTCCTCTTGAAAAAAATCAGCAATTATCTTTAAGGATATCTGTCCACCCATTTGTTGTTATTATTATACATCAACAAACCGGGTAATGATAAAAAAATATTGACAAAAACCGTGAAAGTATTAATATATGTATTGAATTCACCTATAAGGGGGGGCTTCATGAAAAAAATCTGCATTATTTTATTCATTCTTTTTTCGGTCATATCGGTTTCAAGTTGCAGTAAAAAGGCCTCTCCAACCGCTCCGGTTGACGCTGGAAGCCCCGTATTGAATATGACCCTTACCTATATCGCCACGGCAGGCGCCACGGCCCAGGCTGTCGCAACACAAACCATGGAAATTCAGCAAACGGCCACGACCGTGGCAGCGGCGCAGAAAACAGCAAATGCGGAGTCAACTGCCGCCGCTGTTAACGGCAGCAATACGCCCACCATTAATGCCACGGCAACCGCGGAAAATATTAATGCCGCGGCCACAGCCACCGCGCAAATGGCTGTAACATTAACCTACCTTGCAGGCGCCGGAGCCCCTGCCCAGGCGGCCGCAACGCTTACACAAACAATCGCGACCGGCAACGCCACCGCCACAGTTGCCGCCCAAAAGACAGCCAACGCGCTGGTGACGGCAATTGTTGTGACTCCGTCTTACACATACACGCCGGCGGCCACAATGTCACCTACAAACACCTGCACCCCCACCCCGTCAAGCACGCCGGCGCCACTGCCCATAACCATTAATGCATACATTTATGTGGATGATTATGAAACTCCCGATTTTTACTATAATGTAACAATAAATGACGCGAACCTGGTTCCAATAACAAACGCCGTCATAACCGTAAAAAATACCACAAAATCCATACAATTCCCGGCAACCTGCGTAAACGGAAATTATTCCGGAATAATAAACAACACCGATCCCGGAAACAGTGTTGAGATGGATGTCTATTTTGGCGGCGTTACTTACACGGCCGGCAGCGTCCTTCCCGGAGGCGCCCAGCTGGATCCTGACGGCAATATGGTCACGTGGCAATACGGAGGGGATACCAACCAGGTCAGTATTCTTGATCCCGGAGGCAACAATATTTTCAACCAGTACGTTTCCGGCGCCAACATTGATATTTCTTCAGATTATCCCGGCCCCGGAGTTTCCGGCCAGTATTCAGTTGATCTTGATATAACAAAGTCTGTTTCGTTCAACGGCGGCGTTACGCCAGGCGGCAATTTGCAGCTGGAATATGACACCTCCTGGGACGTTAACGTCATACTTGATTCCAAATATCCGCTTCCAACACCCACGCCGGCGCCGGCAACTACCGCGCCCGCAATACTGGCTGAAATATTTTCTTCCGATATTGAGAGCGGAGTGGTTGTACAGGACATAATAAACATTACCGACAGCTCAGGGAACGCCGTCACAAACGCCGGCGTTACGGTGAAAAACATAACTGCGGGAACACAGGTTAACGCGGTTTACAGCGTCGTTGATATGTACGATTCGGGATATTATGTAAACTCGGGTGCAAACTGCGTGCCGGGAAATACTTACGAAGTTGACGTCTGCGTCAACGGGATTACGTACACGGCGCAGGCGACGGCCCCGGTAACCAGCGGCAATTTAAGCGCTGACTGCGACACACTTACATGGCAGAATAGCGGAAACTATAATTATGTCGCCGCCAGTGATGAAATTTACAAGTTTAATGCCCCCGGCAACAGCATGGATGTCTCGTCAATTTATAGTTCCAGCGGGGTTTATGAAGTTGATCTTATGCTGGCAAATGTCTATTCAAACGGCGGGGCAGAAGGGTATCCGGCCAATCCAGGCATATTTGCCGGAGCGGCATATAGCAGTATGCTTGCCATAGGATTTCAATATGGATGGGATGTGGAAATTACCTTTTAAAAAAATAATTTTCCGGTTGCTGCCGGAAATTTGCCCTATATCTTCGGCATTGAATCGCGGAGAACCTCAATGAGCTCTTTTCCCGGCTTGAACTTCACAACCTTTTTCGCCGGAACCTGAACCGCCGCCCCTGTTTTCGGGTTGCGCGCCGTCCTTGCCGCCTTTTCTTTGGGCGTAAAAGAACCAAGGCCCGTGAGCGAAACTTTGTCCCCTGATTTTAAAGTGTTCTGTGTAATCTTTACGAATTCATCAAGAACCTTTTCAATGTCAATCTTCGGCTGTGCTACTGCTTCAAAGATTTTGTCTACAATTTCAAGTTTTGTCATGGCTTCTCCTTTTTTCTCCCTAATTTCATTAAATAAATTATACTACTGGTAATTTTTTTGTCAAGTTTGTTAGTTTGATTTTTATGCCTCTTGCCGGGCCGACATATAATTCGGCCCCTACAAAAACACGCTATTATTCTCCTATCAACTTTCTACTTTCTGTAAGTTCCTGCTCTTAACTATTTCCAGAGGCCGATTATTACGCTGCATCCCAGAATTGTCAGCACCCTGCAGCCGGACTGTATCAGCCATGACTTTACGCTGCGCTGTTCAAAGAGAGTTTCAGAGAATCTTGAGGCCGCCAGAATGCCTATTGAGATAAGCCCCCCTATGTGAAGCGACCTTATAAGCGTCACCGGGGCAGCCATGTATATTACCGCGGCAAGGGATAATACCGATATTATGGTTGTGACAAGCATTGACTGCATGGCCGACGAGGCTTTTTTGCGGTCAATGGCGGAAGTGTCGAGGCCTATCTCTTTTGCCCATATGTTAAAAAAGGTTTTCGGGTGGTACCAGATCATTCCAAGTACAATTGAAAAAACCACTCCGCTTCCAACTGCCCAGTAATTGATTTCCTTCAGCAAATGCATGCATCCCATAAAAGGCCTCCGTTTTTATTTTTATTGTAGAATCAAATTTTTCCCTATTTAACCGGGATTGAAAGGTTCAGCGTTATGATTTTTGTGTTGCTCCCGTTGTTCAAAAACTGCACCATGCTCGAGAGCAGGAAGCTGTCGAAAAATACCGCCTCAAGGCCGAAATTAATCGAGGTATAGGCGAGATCCTGCTCGGTGTCTGATGTATAAACGAAGGTCTCGGTGTCGTTCATGTTAATTGAATATGTCACGAACGGGATAATTTCCAGTTCGTTTATGGGCTTCCAGTTGGCCTGAAGTGATATTTTCGGCGTCAAACCTATAATCATTGAGCTTCCCGTTACACTTCCGTAAACCTCAACCAGGTTCACAAAATCAAAATATTCCGGAAAATTATTCATTGTAAAGCTCATCATGGAGAGGTTGCCGTCAAGGCCCGGTGCAAGGAATATTTTAAAGCCGTCAGTGGAATATACCCTTGCAACGTAATCCATTCCAAGCATCATGCCGAATGATGTAAGGGGGATATCCGACCACCCCGCCCCCATGTTTATAGTTCCCGCTCCGTAGAATCCGCCGACATTGGCGTAAAGAATGCCCGGGCCGGCTTTTAGCATGCTCTCGGAATAATTCAGCGTAAAATTATTCAGGTTAAAGGAGCTGCTTGATATGCCCATGTATTCAAGATTAATGGCCGCGCTGTTCTTTGTGTTGGAGTGGTCCTCAAAATAGGGGTCCACAAACCCCACGGGCGGCGGAGAAATTGAGAAGCTTACGTTCGTGGAATTGTCGGCCGCGGCCAGCACGGGCGCGAGCGCGAGCATTGCGAGGATGATCATTCTTTTCATTTAACGGCTCCTTGTTTGTTTTGTCTATTATACCACTAAATTGGTAGTATTTCCAGGCTTTTTTACGCCGGCCGGCGCTTTATTTCAGGACGTAAACCCTTCTTAATTTTTTGATCCCCTGCGACTCTATTTCTATAAAATAAAGCCCCTGCCCGACGGTTTTTCCGTCATCATTCTTAACGTCCCAGATAATATCGTTCCAGCCGGCCGCGTATGAAAGGGCCTCAAATTTCCTCACAAGCTCGCCTGTGAGGCTGTAAACTTTTATATTCACAGGAACCCCGATGGCCGCCGCGTTTACCCTTATATTAAGCGTCTCACCCTTTGAGGCGTCCACATAATTTTTATCAAGGACATTATTGTCATCCGGGGTCGGCGTCGCGGTAAATGTCTCTGTTATGGTCCATGTGGGGGTTATCGTATATGTATAAGTCGGCGTGGCCGTAAGCGTCGCGGTCCAGGTATATGTAACCGTTATGGTCTCCGTCTCGGTCGCGGTGCATGTCGGAGTATCAGTGGCCGTTCCTGTGGCTGTCCCGCTTGATGTCTCCGTAACAGTCGCTGTTATCGTAAATGTGGGCGAGCCGCTCGGAGTTTCTGTAACAGTGGACGTGACAGTCTGCGTGTAAGATGGGGTCTGCGTCAAAGTCCCGGTTCCTGTCGCGGTCACGGTAAATGTCGGCGTATATGTTGCTGTTGCCGAATATGTCGGTGTAGCGGTAAGCGTATCTGTTATTGTCGGGGTCGCGGTCTGCGTCTCCGATGATGTCGCCGTAAATGTGGGCGTGAAACTTAAAGTCGCCGTATAAGTCTGCGTGGCCGTCGGCGTCGTTGTCGGGGTAACGCTCTGCGTTATTGTCTGTGTGACTGTCGGCGTAACCGTTGGCGTTGCTGTCTGTGTAACGGTCTGCGTTACAGTCGGGGTTGTTGTCTGCGTTGCTGTTCCTGTAACGGTAGGTGAAACCGTGGCTGTAACAGTCGGGGTTATTGTCTGCGTCGCTGTCTGAGTGACCGTCGGTGTTATTGTATTTGTCACAGTCAGGGTTACGGTCATAGTGGTTGTTTTTGTAACTGTCTGTGTAGCAGTACCAGTTATTGTCTGCGTGACGGTCCTGGTTACCGTAGGCGTCACCGACTGTGTTACTGTAAATGTGGGTGTAAAAGATGGCGTTGCGGTTCCGGTAACCGTCGGGGTTACAGACTGCGTATTGGTTTCTGTAACCGTAGGCGTTACAGTGCCCGTAACTGTCTGGGTTACCGACGGGGTTAATGTCTGGGTAATGGTAGCCGTGACGGTCGGTGTTATTGTCCATGTAAAAGTCGGCGTAAACACAGCGGTGCAGAGCGCCAGAAGCACCGGGTTTGCCGGAACCGGTGTCAGGTTGCCGGTGTAATTTGCCTCGGCGTCGTTTTCAAATAATACAGTTGTGGTAACAGGGCACGCCGAAACCGGGCTCAAAACAAGCTGCTTGTAACCCGAAAAATCATCAAGGCAGGCTGAGGGCAGGTACCATGATACAACACTGCCGGCCTGCGTGTATCCGGATGACGCCGAAACAAAACCCATTCCCGAAGGAATCGTGTCCCATATGTAAATATTTGAAAGCATGCTTGTGCAGTTTGACGGGCTGTATTCATAGGCCCCTTTGTCATAGAACCCCTGCGCGGGCCGCGGCGAGAAATTCATATCATATGTGACAACTGTTGAAACCGACGAGTCTCCCGTATTAATTGCCGGGCTCCCCGCCTGCAGCTGATATATGCCGGCTGCTGCATTGACAAAAAGAGGATTTGAAATTGAACAGCCTGTTCCGTATCCTGTTGTCGAGGTATCGTCAATTATGGAATAGAAAACTTTTGACTTGTCCCCCGAATAAATATATGTTGTTTCCCCCCATAGTATGCAGTTCCGTATATCATACGGATATGCGGATTCATTTATGTCTATTGAACCTGCGTTTGCGTTGAATGTACAGTTCCATATATAAAGTTCCATTCCAGCCCTCGTAGCGCCCTGAGCGGGTTCTATTCCAAAACCCGATCCGGAATTATTGTTGTATTCAAATACGCAGTTGGTTATATATGTTGAAGGATATGAGGTAAGCGTCCCGGCCCCCATGGTGTCAAAATATACCCCGGAGGAATTGCAGTTCATAACAACGCACCTGTCAATGGTGATCCCGGCCATGCCGAACTGCATTGTTATTCCCTCATCAACTATTTTCCTTCCGTCCACTATAAAACCGGATATGGCGTCATTGTAACCTATTTCAATTATGCCGTTGTCACCTGTCAGGGTAGAAGGGGGAAGAATAATCGGCCTCGCGCCCGGCTTTGCTCTGAGTATTATCCCCTGCGTATTTGAAGTGTCCGGGAATATAACCCGTTCAACATAAATTCTGGAATCCTCGACTTCAATGACATCGCCCGGCGCCGCCGCGGCCATTGCCGCACTTATTGTAAGGTAAGGCTGCCCCAGGCCGACAAATTTAGTGGCTGCAGGTGAATATATCGGACCGTTAACTATCCCCGGAGCCGGCACCACAGCGTAATTAATATTGTATGTGATATTATCCGAGCATCCGGCGCAGCCGTTTGCGCTCCTCTCCTGCCTCATTACAAACGAAAGCGCCGGCGGAGTCAGCGTTGGGGTTACGGTCGCTGTCTGAACGGCCGTGAACGTCTGGGTGGGTGTGCGGGAGCCGACATCAGGATTGTCCAGAAACTGGAAGGCCAGGTCCGTGCCGTTCTGCGGCGAATATGTATAACCGCCGTCATTTGAGAATGCCATATATGAGGTCAGCCCAGAATATGTTATACCCCATGTAGCGGAATTATTGGCGCTGTCGGCTATTATGACATAATAATTTGATGAATTTGACCCCGGCGAATAGAAGATAAGCCTGTAATTTTGCCCTGCCAAAAGGCTGTAATTCCCGCCGAGGTCCGCGAAGACCCACGTCTGATTGCCATTGCCTGCGCTCACACCGGCAGATAAAGAAAAAGTTCCCGCTGTAATTGTCACCTTTGTTGAATCATTATAAAGTACAAAATCCAGTTCACCGGGCGGTGAATTGTATTTATAAAGATATGTTCCAACCCTGTTTACCGTGATATTCAGCGCCGGGGTAAAATACTGCGAATAATAATTTGTGCCATAAACGCTCCCCTGCATGGACGAGTCAAAAGGATTTCCGTACTGGGTGGAATCGCTGTACTCAACCACAAAAACCGGCGTTATTGAAAGATTTTGCGCCCAGGTCCCTAAATAGCTCAACAACTCCATTTCCGGGTCGGTTGACTGGTCAAAAGGTATTATCTGGCCGAAAGGCGTGTTGCCGTATATGTAGGTGTAATCCCCGGCGTCAACGGTTCCTGATTCCCACTGCACTACAATATGGTATATTCCGGGTGTGAGCGTATAAGGCGGAACGCTTATGCCATATACCTGATAAGTTCCCGCGGTAAAAGTCGCGCTTGTCAGGTATACCCCGTTAGGGCTTCCGCTTCCATTATCCGCCTGTATGCCAATCCTTGTTACAGGGGCGGCGCCTATTCCCGCGGCCGCCAAATATATTTTTGAAACCGTGTTATTTGCCCCCTGTGTAAATCTCATGGATAACTTTGCCGTTGAGCTGTTTAAATACAACGCGCTGCTTGTGTCTATTACCTCCCTGTTGCCGAGCGCAAAATAATTCGGGGTCATTGTAATTGTGGGGGTTATAGTCGGCGTTATGGTCATTGTGGGCGTGCATGGAACCGGCTCGAGCCCTGTTAAAGGGTCCACCGTGGAATTATTTATCCATTCCGTTACTATTACATTATTATAATAAAGCACGGCCTGCTGCACGTCCGTGAATACCGGATAAGATGCTATATCATCAACCCGTGTATAATCATCCGTGTAAACCATATTGGCCATGTCCGACCTTGAAAAATATATGGAAGTGCCGGAGCCGCAGTTTACAAAACCCCCGCCCGGAGGTATAAGAAAGGCGTTTGACGGATTCGGGGTTGTATTCATCAGAGTGTATGTGAAAACATGGTTGCCAAGCCCCGGCGCGCATCCGGCGGTATATGTAAGGTTCGTGACCGAGCAGTCTGCCGTGGTATTGCCGTTGCTGCACAGCTCTGCGCCGCCGGGCAGAAAAACATAAAAAGGATTGACACCCTGTGTGATGAAAGATACCGCGCTGTCATTGAACCAGTAATTATACTTAAAGAGGTTCAAAGGCATGCCGGCCTCGCCGTTATTGGTTATCTGGTAGCGCATATTCACCTGGCTTGCCGTTGTGCCTGAATTGGAAAGTTTGAGGTCAAATTTATACTGCGGAATTCCCACAACGTTTATCAATATGGCCTGCGAAGAGTCCTGATTTGGAGCGTAAGAGCAGCCTGCGGTCAGGTTTGCGCCTTCCTTTGCAATTACATAAATATAATATTGCCCGGAAAATTCCGGGGGCATATGGGTAATTACACTGACGCTTTTCCAGCCTATGCCGATTCCGGCGGGCAGGCCTGTTGCCGGGCCTGTAACATCGCATACAGGAAGAGGCGTGGCGGTTTGCGAAGTTCCGGAATACCAGTAAAAAGGCTGGTTCTTGTAAATCCCGTTATCATCGGCGAGCCAGTTGTATTTTGTAACGTTGGAGGCGGTAAAGGCCGTATCCTGACCAATGGCTATGGCAAAATTAAGGTTGGAGGCGGAACCCTGTATCTGAAAATTTATGGTTATGTCCTGTCCCGGCAGGGCGCCGGTTGGCGTGACAGAAAGGCTCTGCAGCTGCGCAGCCGCCGATATAAAACTGCCGAAAAATAACGATAGCGCGGCTGTGATAAATAATGTCCATAAACTTTTTTTCATTTTCCGCCTTTAAAACCGGATTTATCCGTTAAAACGACGGCCGGTCACAACAATTATAATTATATCAAACGGTATTGTCAAGTTGCCTGCGGTAATCCCTATTTCAATATATAAACCCTTCTTAGCTTCTTTATCCCCTGCGACTCTATTTCTATGAAATAAATCCCCTGGCCGACTGTTTTTCCGTCATCATTCTTAACATCCCAGATAATATCGTTCCAGCCTGCCGCGTATGAAACAGCGTTAAATTTTCTCACCAGCTCGCCTGTCAGGCTATAAACCTTTATATTTACGGCAGCACCTGCAGCGGCCGCGTTAACCCTTATATTCAGCGTCTCGCCCTTTGAGGCATCCACATAATTTTTATCCAGTACATTGTTGTCATCCGGCGTAGGGGCCGGTGTACAGGTATAAGTTGCTGTTATTGTAGGTGTAAATGTATATGTAAGCGTTACTGAAGGCGTTGCCGTGTAAGTCTGTGTAACCGTCGCGGATGATGTCTCTGTCATAGTCGCAGTTACCGTTGCTGTCGTTGTTTCCGTCATGGATGGCGTGACAGTGGGCGACACGGTCTGCGTGCACGAAGGTGTAGCAGTAAATGTCCCTGTTCCTGTTCCGGTCGCCGTATATGTTGGTGTTGCTGTAAAAGTTGAAGTATTTGTCATGGTTATGGTAAATGTCGGTGTCATTGTAAATGTCTGTGTATATGTGGAGGTCGGCGTCGCAATCCCTGATAGCATGTGTATTGCCGCAAAATTTGACTGCCCTTTGCCGTCAAAAGAGGTGAAACTTCCTCCGGCATAAAGTGTTGTCCTGTCCGGAGAAAAACAGAGTGCGTTTACCTGATTGTTCGCGTGCATATTAAAGGCTGCGTCAACAACGCTCGAAGAGACTGATATTTTATCTATATCGGAAATATTCTGGCCGCCGAGGGACCCGTAGTTGCCGCCTGTGTAAATATTGCCCGATGAGTCTATCAATAAGGCATCCACCGTATTATCAGACGCCGCGGTAAATGAAGCGTCTCCGGCGCCTGTTGAGGCGGAAAGCCTTGCCAGATCCCCCCTTGAAAGCCCGCCTATGGACGCGAAGGTTCCGCAGGCGTAAATGTTTCCGCCGCCGTCAAGAGCCAGCGCCGAAACTGTTATATTGGCCGGAGCCGCGGCGTTAAACGACGCTCCGGCATTGCCGCTTACCGCGTCAAGTTCGGCTATTCCGTTCCTTGCGAGGCCTCCTATGTTTGCGAAGTTTCCGCCCGCGTATAACATTCCGCCTGTTGTAAGGGCCAGCGAATAAACCGGCTGGTCGGCGCCCGCGGCGCTGAATGTAGCGTCAATAATCCCGCTGGCGGCGTTTATTTTCGCGATATGCGGCCTCAGTAAGCTGTCTATAATTGTAAATATTCCGCCGACATAAAGATTTCCTGATTTATCAAGGGCCAGCGCGTATACAGGTGCGCCGGGGTTCGGGGTGAAACTCATATCAGCGGCGCCGGTAAGAGGGTTTAATTTCGCAATATTCATTATGGATGCCGATGAAATATTATTAAATCCTCCTCCTACATACAGGCTCCCGCTTCCGCTCAGAAGCAGGCACTGGACCGTATTGTTGCAGGTTATATTAAAATTCGGGTCAATGGAAAGATCCGCGGCGTTGAGCCTGGCGATGTTCTGCCGCAGCTGGCCGCCTATTGAATTAAATAATCCGCCGATAAAAATATTGCCATTGCTGTCCAGGGCCAGGGCCGCAACATTATTATCCGCGTAGGGTATAAAAGAAGGGTCAACCGCGCCGGTTGCCGCGTTTAATTTCGCGACGCGCCCCCTTGACTGACTGTTGATGTTTTTAAAACTCCCTCCGGCATATATGTTGCCGGTTCCGTCAGGGAGAAGTTGATTAACGGAATTGTCGGCTCCCGGGTTGAAAGAGCCGTCCAGTACGCCGTTTAACGCGTTCATTTTCGCGATATAATTCCTTGTAATGCCGTTAACCTGCGTAAAAAATCCGCCTATAAAAATATTTCCGGCCCCGTCCAGCGCCAGTGTGGCAACGACTCCGCCATTGTTAAATACCGGATTAAAATTAGTGTCAGCAAGGCCGGTGGCGGCGTCCACCTTTGCCAGATATGAATAGCTCTGTCCGCCTATGGAGGTAAAATCTCCGGAGACGTAAAGACTTCCCTGTCCGTCAAGCTCTATGCCATGCGTGGTGACATTTGGATTCGCGTTAAAGCCAAGGTCAGCCGCTCCGGTTGTCGCGTCTAATTTAGCGAGATTGCTTATATTCTGTCCCGCTATATTGGTAAATGAGCCGCCTGCGTATATTATATTTCCATTTATGGCCAGCGACTGTACGTTGCTTCCAACGGGAGCAGGGTTAAAAGCCGCGGTTACCGCGCCGGTTGTGGCGTTCAGTTTGGCGATATAATTCCTGTTCTGGCTCCCGATCATAGTAAAATATCCGCCTACAAATATGTTCCCGCTTCCGTCAAGGGCCATTGCCATTACCGCCCCGTTTGCCCCCGGGTTGAATTGTGTGTCAACAACTCCGTTGGAAAGAATATGCGCGATATCCGCCCTCGCCTGTCCCGCGATGCTGGTAAAATCACCGCCCACATACCAGCCGCCGGAGCCGTCAGAAATGGCTGTTTCAACGCCGAATGTCGTGCCGCCGGAAATTTCCGGCATCCATGTATCAAGTGAATTGCTGTTAGAATTATAAGCGGCCCCCTGCCCGGTCCTGGGGCCGACATAACCAAACAATCCTCCCAGGTAAACACCCGAAGCGTCCGCGGCAATAGCGTTCACGGTTCCGTCGGTTAATATGTTTCCCGCAAGCGAGTAAATGCCGTTCGGCGTCGGTGTTGCCGTTGAAACAGGAAGAGGTGAAAAAGTATTTGTTATTGTGAATGTCGGGCTCATTGTGTAAGAAGGCGTAAGCGTAAATGTTACGGTATTTGTCGGCGTATATGTCGCGGAAAAAACCTGGGTAAACGAAGGCGTCACAGTAGGCGTGAAAACGCCGCATACCAGGGCGTACATTGAGGCGTAGGAGGTGTTTGAAGTCCCGAGCCCCCAAGAGCCCGGCCATGTGGGAAATCCTCCGCTTATCATAACTGTATTCTCGCAATTATCCGGAACTCCTACCGTGTCTGAATTAAAATATGGGCCGTTGGTGGAAAACTGAAACGCCATCCAGTAATATCCTGAAGAGGATATGGTATAAGCCAGCGGTATATTGTTCCAGCCGTTATTGAGCCCCTGTGAGCCGCTTGATACAAGAAATGTTCCCGGCACGCCTGAAATGTCGGAATAAATGGCGACCGCAATGTTGCCGGTGGCGGCGCTCGCGCAGTAAATATTTATCTGCCCTATTTCTCCGGCGTCTAAATAATACCTGCTCCCGAACATATAGCCTGTCGTTAGCGAGCCTGTCGAAAAATCCCCTATGTGTGTGTTGCCCTCGGCGTCGCAAACAACTGTAGGGGTTGAAGTCGCGGCCGTAGTTGGAGTAAAAGTCGGAGTGTTGCAGGACGCGGGGCAGAAATTCACGCACATGGAAAAAAGTTCGGAGCTGGTTGCCTGCGCCCCGAAAGGGTCCGGAAATGTTCCGAAGGTATTTGACTGCGCCGTCGAAACTGCGGAGCCGGCCGCTCCGGAGTCATAAGCTATTGTCAGGGTTCCCTGTGTCTGCATGGCAATCCAGTATTTTGTGCCCGATGATATGGCTATATTGGGTATCGCTATTGTGTTCCAGCCGGCTATGGTTGTGGCAGGAGCGGAAACAGCAAGCAGGCTGTTTGGCCCGCTTGCGTCGCTGTAAATGCCCGCCTGAACCTGGTTCCCCGCGTTTCCAATAACATATATGGAAATAGAATATGCGGTCCCGTCCTGCGGCGCGGTGTATTGATTTGAAATTACCCAGTTTGGATAACCTTCATTGCTTGATCCAACGCTTGACTTTCCAAAAACCATGGGGTTGCAACAGTATGGTGTGGCCGTTGGAGTGGGTGTATCGGTTGCCGGAAAAGCTGCCGCCGCAAAAAGTAATATATATAATAATAGGAAGAAACATTTTATTACATGCTTTTTTGGCTTTAAGCCGCAAATTTTTTCAATTAATTTCAATTTTACCCTGTCCCTTCTATAATATCCTTTAAAACTTTAAAACTATGGCATATAAGTAGTATACTATCAAATTATTGATTCGTCAAATATTTATGGTATGTACAAACAAATAAAACCCTTTAAAATAAAGGGTTTTATATTGCTGTTTTTAATTGTATCAATATATGGAATATTATTGATATTCTAACAAAATAAATACATTAATCAAAGTCTTGCTTTCACCTTTTGCCAGGCCTTGTGGTGGGTTATAAATGATTCGGGAATATTTTTTTCCATATCAAGGAACATTTCAATGGGCATTGTAAAAGTTAGCAAGTCAGGGTCAACCATTGGCCTCGCGCTGATATCAAGCAGGCCGAGGACCGCCTTTGGACGGCCGCTTTTTGCCGCCATATAAGGCAGCAGGCATATTGAATGGCAGCCCGCGGAAAACTGCATAGCGACATTGTCGTTTGTTTCTTTGTCAAAATTGGCCATGGCGGTCATTGCCGATAACTGGTCGCAATTCACGTAAAAAACAACGAGCGATACCTCTTTGGTGGAAAGCGCCTCAGAAAGCGGCTTAAATACCACATATTTTTTTTCCATGAAAGGAGCGGGCAGGGAGTCTATAAATTTTTTTGCCTTTGCCGGATCTTTTTTATAATGCTCGCCCTCGCGGAACCCTTCGCCCCTGCCTGTTGAAAGGAAATATTCAATGCCTCCGGGAAAGGCGCTGTAATCGGCAAACCCCAGCCCGACCCCGCCTCCCATGCATCCCGCTGTCTCCGCGTCAAAAACCGCGGTCTTTCCCTTTGCCGCGGCTGTCAGCATTGATATGACGCATCCCCATTTTCCCACCGCAAACTGAGCTGCGCCCGCTGGTTTTTCATCCGTAAATATAATTGCCACGGGGGAATATCTTAATTTGAGTTCTTTCGCGAGAAGGCTTTCCATGGTTAACCTCCGGTTAGTGGTTTCATATATTTTACCACATCTTTTCCTTTTTACGTTAAATTAATATCAGCCTCCCGGGCTCTTAAGTAATTGCATTTACGGGCGGATGTAATATAATTGTTCCTGTTACATAAAATGACGCGGAGGTGTTTTAATGAAAGAATTAAAAGTGGCGTTTTTGGGGGCCGGCGAAATTTCCGACAGGTTTATTATCATGGCAAAAAAACTCAAGGGGCTCCATTTGTGCGCGGTATATTCCAGGCAGCGCCGCAACGCAGAGCTTAAGGCCGAGAAATTCGGGATACAGCGCTATTACGATGATTACAAAATGATGCTACGGGTGGAAAAACCCGACTGTGTGGTAATAACCACACCCCATTCCTTCCACGCAAAGCATGCAATTGACTGCATGAAATCCGGCGCCCATGTACTTGTGGAAAAACCGGTTGCAACTTCTTTTAAAGATGCCAAAAAGATGTACCTTGCTTCAAAAAAATATAAAAAACTTATGATGGGCCTTCCTTTCGACTTCTACCCCCATTATCTGCGCGCCCTGGATTTTGTGAAAGAAAAATATATCGGCAAGATACTTTCCGCCCACTCCGAACTCTCAGTCTCGGGCCCGCCGAGAAACAACTGGTATTACGATAAAAAAGTGGCGCAGGGCGGCGCCGTAATAGACGTGGGCTGTTATGCCCTGTCGCGGCTCATCTCCATAATGGGGCCGGTCAAAAAAGTCACTGCTTTTATAAACATGCTGATTCCGAAAAGGCTGCTTCCCAACGGCGATAAAATCAGGCCAGGCGTGGACGACAACGCCTTTATGATACTTGAATTTGCCGGCGGAGCCTTTGCCTCTGTAAAGGCCTCGTGGGCCCACACTCATTACGAAAATTACACCGCTATATACGGCAGGAAGGGTGCGGTTTATATAAACGCGGACAACCAGCCCCTTATTGTAAAGACCCCTGGAAAAATAAAGGGCAAAAAAATAGCCTTCAGAAATTTCGACAACTGCTATGTTCCTGATAATTTTCCGCAATTTGAGGCTGAGGACGACATCCTGGGAAAATTTATTCAATATGTGCGTTCCCGCTCACAGCCTGTATACAACGCGGAACAGAGCCTGCATATTATGGAAGTAATGGACAGGGCCTATTTGTCGGCGAAGACCGGAAAAGCTATAAAGATAAAAACTCCGTTTAAAATGTGGTGGGACAAGGAAAAGACAATACAGGAATATAACGAGTATATTTAAAAGCCTGCAAATATAAACATGGCAGGCGGGACTTTATTTACCTCGAGGCGAGCCATTCTTTTGCCTCTTCTTCGGTTTCAAAAAGCATCAGTTCCCTGCCTGAATGCGCAACTACCGAGAGGAACATTGATGCCTTGAGCCTGTCAAGGCCGGAGACTGCCGAGGCTTTTATATATGGCATATTTTTCATAAGATATTCGACAAAAATATCCCTGTTGGTAAATATGGGAGTGCCTGGCCCGCCGGCAGCCAGAGAAAGAACCGAACCCAGCGGCTCGCTCCTGATTATTTTTCCGGATTCTTCAAGCATTTCCTCAAACTGCTCCATTGAACAGTTGTTGATATCACTGCGTAAAATCCTCTTGCCCTTAAACTCTATAAACCGGGACTGCGCCATTTTAGCCACCATTCCTTTTTAACTTTGACTAATTATAACATGACGCGAAAGCATGTCAATTTGTATATCCCACTGTACGCTACAAATGTACATACAGGCTTTTGGGCCGGTCTTTTAAAAAGCGTCTTTATAAATTTTTACGAGTCTGTCCCTGTTCAGTTTCCAAGGCATTCCGCCCACTTCGATTACTTTATCCGAAAATTTTTCCATCTCATCCATGGAAATTCCCAGATCTTTAAGGTTGTCGGAGAGGTTCACATCCGTTATAAATTTCCTGAAGTTTTCTATACAAAATGCGGTCTTTAGCTCACCTGTTACACCTGCCGCCGCGCCAAAAATCCTGTCCGCAAGCTGGCGCACCTTGTCCGGCTTTACCTCGCCGAGATATTTAAGGTATGACGGCAGTATCGCCGCGATACCCGCGCCGTGCGCGATATTGTCGTGAAACGCGGTGAGAGCGTGCTCGATCGGGTGGACGACCCAGTCGCCGGCCCTGCCTGAATTTGGCATGCCCTGCAGCGCTATTGTGGAGGCAAGTGATATCTGGGCGCGCGCATGGGCGTCGGCCGGATTTTTCATCACCTTTTTACCGTACTCAATACAGGTAAGTATTATTCCCTCTGTAAACCTGTCCTGCACGTCGCAGTCGGTTTCGCCGGTGAGGTATTCTTCAAGCACGTGCATGATGACGTCTATTACACCTTCGGCGGTCTGCCTGGCCGGAACGCTGTGGGTTAGTTCCGGATCCACTATCGAAACTTTCGGATATATTTTTCCCGGATTATACATTCCGGCTTTCTGGTTCAATTCAGGATTTGTAAAAACCGCCGCAGGGTTGCCTTCTGATCCCGTGGCCGCAAGGGTCGGAATAAGCATTATGGGCAAAGCCTTTGTTACCTGCGCCGCTTTTTTATTGGGCATGGCGATGTAATCCCACAGCTTACCGCCGCTGCCGGACGCGACAGAAACACCCTTTGCGGCATCCATTGCGGAGCCGCCGCCGAGGCCGATTACAAAATCACACCCTTCTTTTATTGCAAGAGCCGAGGCCGCGTCAACTTCTGTGTTTTTAGGGTTTGGTGTGATCCCCGCGAATACAGCGCTGCCGACCCCTTCCGCTTCAAGAAGTTTTACGGTTTTATCGAGCAGCCCTGATTTTTTCGTGGAGTTTTTCCCGGTGACTATTATGGCTTTCTTCCCGAGAAGTTTTGCCTCTTTCCCGGCGTTTTGTATCTCCCCGGCGCCGAAAAGAATTTTTACAGGATTGAAGATCGCGAAGTTTTTCATTTTGTTTCTCCTTGTGATGTTTTTCCGGGCCGCCACATGGGGCGGCCCCTACAAGAACATTAATATTTTTTCAGATAGGCTAAATATAGCACACTTACGTTTTATTTGACATAATTGCCTGACGAAAAGCGGCTTTTACTTTTTTACGTAAAACCTTTTTATATTTCCCTGTCAATAAACCATGCGGTCTCTTTTTTCGCCTTTGTCAGCGCCGCCGGATATTTTTTATTCCCTTTCAATATTTCTTTCATCAGCGCGGCTTTGCCTTTGCCGGATATTATATAAAGCAGCGTGGAACAGCCGTTAATCAGGGGCAGGGTCATTGTAACCCTCTGCTTAACCACGGCGGTCTTTGGTGCGCTTACATTTATAACCAGCCTCCTTTTTTCGCCAAGCGCCTTCTTATCACCCGGAAAGAGCGACGCAGTGTGGCCGTCCGGGCCCACCCCGGCAATTATAAGGTCAAGCCGCGGTATTTTTGATGAAGGCTGGAGGCGGCTGAAAATCCTTTTTATTATGAGTTCATATGACAGCGCCGCTTTTGCCGGAGTAGGCGCGAACTCGGGTGCCGGCACCGGAAATATCATGTTATAGGGTATCTTTGCCGGGGTTATCATGGAATCAAAAACAAGCTTTACATTCGAGTACCTTTCGTCATAGTTTACAAACCTGTCGTCCTGCCAGAATACAAATATCTTTTTCCAGTCCATTTTGCTTTTTGAGAGCAGACGGTAAGTCATAACCGGCGCGTCCCCGCCGGAGACTGCCATGGTAAAATAACCCTTCTTTTTTATCTCAGAGGCCGCAAACTTTGCGATAAAAACAGCCGCGGCTTTGCTCAGGACGCCGAGGTTCTTAAAGTACTTCACGGTTTTTTTCATATCCACTGCCTGCCGTCTTTTTTGATGAATTCATCGGCTTCTTTCGGCCCCATGGCACCGGCCGGATAAAAATGAAGCTGTGAGTTTTTTTCCTCAAGCGGGCATTTTTCCCAGCTTAAAAGCGCCGGGGTTAGTATGGACCACGCTTCCTCTATGCAGTCCCTGCGCCAGAAAATGGTCCTGTCGCCTATCATGCAGTCAAGTATTACAGTGCTGTAGTCGTCAATATCCACTCCGCCGAATGCTCTGTCATATGAAAATTCCATATCCAGCGGGGAAAGGCACATTTTTGCCCCCGGCACCTTTGCGGTGAATTTTATGGAGAGCCCCTGGCCGGGGAATATGGAAAAAGTCAGGCTGTTCGGCGCGTGGTTAATACCCTGCTCGCAGAAAATACATTTTTCAACATCCTTAAATACCACGGTAATCCTGGAGAATTTCTCCGCCATCCTTTTACCGGAGCGCAGGTAAAAAGGAACCCCGTTCCACCTATTGTTCTTTATCTGAAATTTTGATGCAAAAAACGTTTCTGTGCAGGATTTTTCAGAGACCCCTTTTTCCTGCCTGTATCCGGGGGCCGTGCCTGATGAGTACTGCCCCCGTATTATTGTTTCGCCAAGTTTATTTATATCGGGCTTTTTTATGGCTTTTAAAACTTTCAGCTTTCCGTTGTTTATATCAGCCGCATCAAGTGTTTTCGGTTTTTCCATAGCCACAAGCGACAGAAGCTGGAACATGTGGTTCTGCAGCATGTCCCTTATCATACCGGCCTGTTCAAAATATCCCGCCCTGCGCCCCACGCCGTTGTCCTCGGCCACTGTTATCTGCACATGGTCTATATATTTTGAGTTCCAGAGCGGCTCGAATATGGAATTGGCGAAACGGAAAACGAGTATGTTCTGCACCGTGTTTTTCCCCAGGTAATGGTCAACCCTGAATATCTGCTCCTCACCCATCACAGAAAGCAGGTCCCTGTTAAGCTTCCCCGCGCTCTCAAGGTCCGAGCCGAAGGGTTTTTCCACCATTATCCTGTTGAAGGCCCCGCCCTCCGGATTTTTTTTAATCAGGCCGTTTTTACCCAGCATTTTCGCGACCGGCGAATGCATTGCCGGCGGAAGCGCCATGGCAAATACGCAGTTTCCGGCGGTCGAATATTTTTTTGAAAGTTCCTCCATGCGCAGGCGAAGGGAGCTGTAAAGTGCCTCGTCTTCGTAGCCGCCCGCTATATAATAACACCTTGATACAAAGTCATTTAAAACATCCCCGGGAGCCGCGGATTTCGCCTTAAGGGATTTTTCAACAAATTCACGGAACGCCGCGTCGTCCATATTTGTCCTGCCGACGCCCATAAGATAAAAATTCCCGCCAACGGCGCCTGCTTTTATGAGTTTAAGTATTGAAGGAAAAAGTTTGCCCGCCGCCAGGTCGCCCGACGCGCCAAATATGACAAAGGCGCAAGGCCCGGCTTTTGAAAGTTCGCACACGCCGGACATATCAGGTTTATAATTGTCCACAACAGCCATTTTATTTTTTTCCCTCGGGCCTTGCGGGGCCGGCCGCCCCGGCTCCTGGCGCGGATGTTTTTACATCCTCGCCTTTTTTTGCCGCCATATGGCCGCCGAATTCCCTTCGCAGCGCGGCGAGTATTTTATCAGAATAAATATCCTTCTGCCTTGAGTTGA
This sequence comes from uncultured Spirochaetia bacterium, assembly GCA_964565765.1. Lineage (GTDB taxonomy): Bacteria > Oederibacteriota > PGYV01 > PGYV01 > Palsa-1178 > Bog-1181. The sequence continues at coordinate 37,398 of CAZMGF010000006.1, read as the reverse complement.
ACCTTTTATATAACGAAGCTGAAATCGCCTCCATGGATACGCCGCTGTCCACGCCTTCCTTTATTGCCCAGCGCGCCTCTCCTGAATCCTCGACATATCCCTGCAGCTCCTCGAGCCCCTTTTTATCGCCCAGTATTTCCACGAGCAGCTCAAGCAGCCAGGATTTAACTATGGACGCGCTGTTCCATGTTGATGCCACTTTTTTAAGGTCCATGGTTTCGCCGTAACCCGAGGCGCGCAGAAGCTCAAACCCTTCTGCGAGCGATTCCATCATGCCGTATTCAACGGCGTTATGAGTCATTTTTACAAAGTGCCCCGCGCCCGGCCCGCCGCAGTGCATATACCCGCCCTCCGGCGCGAGTGATTTTATAAGCGGCTCCACTGTTTTGAATGCTTCCGCGCTTCCGCCTATCATGGCGGCGTAGCCTTTTTTCAGGCCCCATATTCCGCCCGATACTCCGGCGTCAAGATATAAAATTCCTTTCTTTGATAATTCCGCCGCGCGCCTTATGTCATCCTTGTAATAACCGTTTCCGCCGTCTATAATAATATCTCCTGCGGATAATAACGGCGCCGATATTTCAAGATGTTTTTCAGTGGCCTCTCCCGAGGGCAGCATCAGCCATACTATCCTGGGCGCCGGCAGCGATTTTATAAGCTCCGCAACCGTCAAAAACCCGGAGGCCCCTTCTTTTTCGAGTTCCCTTGTTTTTTCCGCGGTGCGGTTATAAACGCTTACCTTATGTCCGCCGGCAAGGAGCCTGCGCGCCATATTGGCGCCCATGCGGCCGAGCCCTATTATAGCTATATCCATTTTGTTACCCCCGTTTTTCCTTGTTTATAAGCGCCATGGCCCGCTCAAAAACATTGGCCGCGGTGAAACCATATTTTTCCATAACAACTTTTCCCGGAGCCGAGGCGCCGAAAACATCAACACCCAGCACGTCGCCGTTTTCTCCGGCGAGCCCGCGCCAGAAAGGAGTGGAGCCTGCCTCAATTATGAGCCTCTTTTTTACACCCGCCGGGATTATGGATTCCCTGTACTGCTGCGGCTGGGCCATGAAAATTTCATATGAAGGCATTGAAACAACCCTTGCCTTTACACCTTTTGCCGAAAGTTTTTCATGCGCGCCCATGGCTATATGCACCTCTGAACCCGTGGCTATTAACAGTATGTCCGGTTTGCCGGCGCAATCCCCAAGGCAGTATGCCCCTTTCTGCGCGTTCTCAAGTATATTATATTTTGCCGCGTCTAGCACAGGAAGGTCCTGCCTTGTAAATACAAGCACAACGGGCTTTTTGGCTGTTATCGCGAAGTACCATGCGGCCACTGTTTCATTGGCGTCAGCCGGCCTTATCACGGTGAGCCCGGGTATCAACCGCAGTGAAGAAAGATGCTCCACAGGCTGGTGCGTGGGGCCGTCCTCGCCGAGGCCGATAGAGTCGTGTGTAAAAATAAATATTGAATGGGTCTGCATAATCGCCGCGAGCCTGATTGACGGCCTCATGTAATCTGAAAAAGAAAGAAAGGTCGCGGAGTACGGGATGAGCCCTCCGTGCAGCGCCATTCCGTTTATAACCGCCCCCATGGCGTGTTCGCGCACGCCGAAGTGGAGGTTGCGCTCGCACATTCCGGCCACTCCGAAACTGCCGTGGCCGTTAAGCATGGTCTTTGTGGACGGCGCCAGATCGGCCGAGCCGCCTATGAATTCTGTCATGTAAAGTTCCACCTGGTTCATTACCTTGCCCGAGGCGCTCCTGGTGGCAATCGGCCCGTCTGTTTCTGCGAAGGGCAGCAGGTTTAATTTCAGGTTCCTGTTAACATGGCCGGTAATGTATTTTTCAAGGAGCTTTGCCTCCTTCGGATATTTTTCTTTATATGACCCGAAGAGCGTTTCCCATGCGGCCTCTTCTTTCGCCCATTTTTTCCTCATTTTTTCAAAATTCCTGTTCACTTCCTGGGGAATATAAAAAGATTTGTCCGGGTCAAACCCGAAAAATTCCTTTGTTTTTCTGGCCGCGTCCCATCCAAGCGGCTCGCCGTGCACGGCCGGGTCGCCCTGCTTGGGCGAGCCGTAGCCTATTTTTGTCCTTATTATTATTAATGACGGCCTGTGGCGGTGTTCCCGCGCCTTTAATATCGCCTCTTCAACGGCCTTTATGTTATTACCATCCTTTATCACCTGCGTGTTCCAGTTGTATGAATCAAACCTTTCCTTTACGTTCTCGGTAAAGGCCAGGCTTGTTTTTCCCTCGATTGAAATATCGTTGTCGTCGTAAAGATAAATAAGTTTTCCAAGTTTTAATGTCCCCGCCAGCGACGCCGCCTCCGAGGCGATTCCCTCCATAAGGTCGCCGTCTGATACCACGGCATATGTAAAATGGTCAATCAGGTTGTACCCTGGTTTGTTAAAGCATTCGGCCAGCGAGCGCTCCGCTATGGCCATGCCGACCCCCATCGCGAATCCCTGCCCCAGCGGGCCGGTGGTCGCCTCTATGCCCGGGGTCTTTCCGTGTTCCGGGTGGCCCGGAGTAATCGAGCCCCACTGCCTGAAAGCTTTAAGGTCGTCCATTGAAAGCCCGAAACCTGAAAGGTGGAGAAGTGAATATAAAAGCGCGCAGCCGTGGCCCGCGGATAAAACAAACCTGTCGCGGTTCATCCATTTCGGATTGGCCGGGTTTATCCTTAAAAATTTGGACCAGAGGGTGTAAACAAACGGCGAGGCTCCCAGAGGCAGGCCGGGATGGCCCGACTTTGCCTTTTCCACCATGTCCACGGATAAAAGGCGCAGTGTATCTATTGAAATCTGGTCTATATTATTTTTTTTGCGTGCCAAAAGTTACCGCCTTGTATTTAATTTAATATACAAAAAATTATCTGTTCTCCCTTAAAAACCGGAGCACTTCAGTGATATCCGGCAGCTGTGAGATGGGATAAACCTTCACAAAAACCGCCTTTCTTAGCTCGTCAAGTATTATGTTCGCCCGCTCGGAAAATCCGAATTTGTCTATGAATATTCCAAGCTCCAAGGCGATCCCGCCGTGCGGCCAGAAATCCGACATGAGGTCAAGGTTCTTTATCCCAAGGCTCTCACCCCATGCTTTTTTTGAAGGGACAGTGTCTATTGAAATCCCCAGCGGGTGTGTGTTGAGTTCTTCAAAGGCCTTAAAATTATCCTCAAGCGACTGCATCTGTTTTGCGCAAACTGATGTCCATGCCAGCGGGTGGAATGAAAGCAATATTTTTTTATCCTCCAGCCCCTCTGTTGATACATCAAGGTCGTTCTGGTTCTTGAGTATAAAATCCCTGAATTTGTCCCCCGTTTTAATCCTTGCCATTTTTCCCTCCAAGATATTTTTTATTTTTTTCCAGCAAGTATTTCATTTACAATTTCCGGGCCCCTCTGCCTTGAATAAAGCGGCTCCCGGGACTTTTCATAAGGTGCCAGCTTGTCCTCAAAAATTTTCCTGTTGTCATTAATATAAAAAAGGCCCAGCGCCATCGGGTCCGCTTCCATGGCCCTTTTCAGCGCCGAGAGCCTGTCGCGCGGGTCGTGGTCCGCAGGCAGGAAATATGTGTGTTCCTTGAACCATTTGTGGGTATTTATTTTATTGAAGGAAACGCATGCCTGGAAAACATCCACAAGCGAAAAGCCCCTGTGCGCTATGGCCTGTTTTATAAGCTCTTTTGTCTTTTCCGGTTCCCCTGCCGAACCGCGGGCCACAAACGGCGCGTCCATGGTAATAGCCAGCGCGATCGGGTTTAAGGGCTCCTCAAAAACGCCGTCAACCTGTATGGGCGTTACCATACCCTCCTGCGAAGTGGGCGAAGCCTGCCCCTTGGTGAGGCCGTAAACCATATTGTTGTGGACTATAACAGTAATATCGGGGTTGCGCCTTATTGCGTGGATGAAATGGTTTCCCCCTTCGCCGTACATGTCGCCGTCTCCTGATTCAACAATCACATTTAAGCCGGGATTTGCCGCCTTTATTCCCGCCGCAGCAGGAAGCGACCTGCCGTGAAGGCCGTTAAAAAAATTGCCGTTATAATACTGAGGCGCCTTGGCCGCCTGGCCAATGCCGGAAACAAATACCGTCTCCGGCTGTTTTAGCCCCAGCTCCGCTATTGCATCCAGCATGATTTTTCTCAGCCCAAAATTCCCGCAACCCGGGCACCACGCAGTTTCGCCCTGCCTGTCAAAAATATTGGCCATAAAATGCTCCTTTAGGTTTGTAAAACACACAGTTCTTACCGGGCCGCCACACGGGGCTGCCCCTACAAGAACGTCCTATTTTAAACCCATCATTATTTCAAAGCTTTTACTATCTCTTCCACGCTAAACGGCATGCCATTGTATTTTAATATTCTCTTTTTAATATCAATTCCTGTTTCAAGCTTTATCAGGTCCGCAAACTGCCCTGTTTCATTCTGCTCGATTATAACCAGATCTTTTGCCATGGAAAGCAGCGCTGCCGTATCCCTGTGCAGTGGATACATCTGTGGAAAATGGGCAAAGGCCGTTTTCGCGTCGTTTATTATTGAAAGGGCCTCTATTATGGTGTTGTAGTTCGAACCCCAGCTTATAATCAGCCTTGAATAATCCTTCGGCCCGGAAATTACAGGCGCAAGCGCCGCTTCTTTCAGGGCCACCATTTTTCTCATTCGCTTTTCAACCATGGCGTTCCTGACACCATCAAGGTCCTCTGTTATTCTTCCTTCTTCATCATGCTCGTCCGAGTCCGCGCATATAAAACCCGCGCCGTATCCCGGCACGCCGCGAGGCGAAATTCCATCCTTTGTAATCAAATATCTTTTATAATCCGCCCCTGTTTTTACAATATGTTTTTCATATTTTTCCCCGGAAAAATCAGGGGCAGGCGCGTTGTAATATGAATCCACAAAATACTGGTCCGACATTATGAAAACAGGCACCTGAAAAGAATCCGCGGTTTCAAATGCTTTCGCCGAGAGTTCAAAGCCTTCTTTTACGCTGCCCGGCGCGTAAATGGCGCGCGGAAAAAATCCGTGGCCCGCGTAAAGCGCGAGGTTTAAATCGCCCTGCTGCGTCCTTGTCGGCAAACCTGTCGCCGGCCCGGGCCTCTGCGCCAGATGGATCACCAGGGGCGACTCGATCATTCCCGCAAGCGAGAGCCCTTCCACCATGAGCGCGAAACCGCCGCCGGAAGTGGAAACCATGGCTCTGCCGCCGGCGTACCATGCCCCTGCAGCCATGTTAACCGCGCTTATCTCATCTTCGGCCTGCTCGACGGCTATCTGCGCCCTGTGCTCAAGCTGCGCCATGGCAGTAAATACGCTTGAGCCCGGTGTCATTGGATAGGCGAAACACGCGTCGCATCCGGCTGATATGGCGCCCATGGCAATAGCGTCAGCGCCGGACATTAAAAGCTGGCCTGCTGCAGTCGGATCTTTTTTTATGGAAATATTTATGATGCCGTTATTTTTCAGCTCCCTGCCTATGGCGTAGCCGCTTGAGGCGGCTTTTATATTATTTTCGGCCACATCTCCGCCTTTTGAGCCGAACTTCGCGGTTATCTCCGCGTCAAGTATTTCTTCGCCGACGCCCATGCAGCCGCACACAGTGCCGACCGCGACAGTATTGGAATATATGGGATTGCCGAACTCCGAGGCTATGCGCTGAAATGGTATATTAATAAGTTTTTCATATTTTATGCGGGTTGAATCCCCCAGGACAAATGTGGAGGATGAGATTCTCTTTTTCAAATGGCCTATAGCGAGATCGTCCAACGGTATTAAAATATCTATTTTTTCCCGGTGCGCCCTGACGGGCGCCTCTGAAACGCTTATCTCTGTTGAATTAATTCCGCCGCGCACGCGCGACATATATTCCTTTGTGGCAAAAACATTGAACCCGCATTTTTTAAGCGTGTCCACAAGAAGCGTCTCAATCGACTGTATCCCCTGCCCCGCTTCTCCGGCAAGGACTATCGTGATTTCATTTGCTCCCATTTTTCACCCGCTTGAGCTTAAAGGCATAAAGCCCGGGCTTTTTTCCGGCCCGGGCCGTGCCTGAATATTCAGAAATTTTTAGTAATTGCTTTCCTTGATTTCAAAATATGCCTTTGGATGGAGGCAGGCCGGGCATTTTTCCGGCGCTTCGAGCCCTTCAAAAACAAATCCGCAGTTCCTGCATTTCCACTTTACCTTTGTCGCCCTCTTGAAAACCTCGCCGTTCTCAACATTTGAAATGAGCCTTGAATACCTGTTCTCATGCTCAATTTCAACTTTTGCTATAGCCCTGAATGCTGAGGCCACTTCCTTAAAACCCTCTTTTTCGGCTATTTCGGCAAATGACGGGTAGATTACAGTGTGTTCCTCGTGCTCTCCCTCGGCAGCTGCCTTAAGGTTTTCAAGTGTAGAGGCTATTGTCCCGGCCGGGTATGTCGCTGTTATCTGCACAGGGCCGCCTTCCAGGAACTTAAAAAATCTTTTTGCGTGTTCTTTTTCGTTCTCCGCAGTCTCGGTAAACAAAGCGGAAATCTGTTCATAACCCTCTTTTTTTGCCGCGGAAGCGAAGTAAGTATAACGGTTCCTCGCCTGCGACTCGCCCGCGAAAGACGCGAGGAGATTTTTTTCCGTCTGGGATCCTTTTAATCCTGCCATAGTTTCCTCCGTGATTGTATTTTACATTCCTTCCAGCAGTGTGCTGAAATGGTCGTGGTGTTCTTCCTCGTCCTTAAGTATGTGCTCGAATATTTCCCTCGTGGTATAATCTTTTTCCGCCTGGGCAACATCCATAATTTCCTTGTACATAACAATGGCCTTTTCCTCGTCGAGCTTGTCCTGCTCGAGCATGGATTTCAGGTCATTGCCGACATTGATGGTTGTGGGTTTTGTGGTGGGCACCCCTCCAAGGTAATTGAGACGCTCCGCGATCATTTCCGAATGCTTCATCTCGTCGATAGCTATTTCCTTGAAGGAATCCTTTACAGCGAAACCTTTTACCCCGCTCCACATCACGTGCTGCCACATGTACTGGATTATAACCTGCATTTCCCTTGCAATTGCGTCATTTAACATTCCGAGAAGCTTTTCTGAAGCCATTTTATTCCCCCTTGTTTATGAATTATTTTGCCCACAATCCGTGCTTGTTGCACAGTTCCCTGACGGAAACAACGTCCGCAGGCGTCATTGAAAAAAACGCCTCCGGCTTGTCCCCGGGATTTAAATCCTTCCTGCCGACTTTGCCGTCCTTCCTTATTACCTCTATGAACTGTATCCAATGGTCGGCTTCCATGGGATGCGGCACCGAGCCTATTTTTACCATTATCCCGCCTGAAACCACTTCAATCACAGGAAGATGTTTTTCTCCCGCGCCTTCCCTGTTCTTCTCGTCGAGCAGCTTCATCGGCTCCCCGCAGCATACCAGCTCTCCGTCTCCGCCTACAAGCACTTCAACAACATTACCGCATTTCGCGCATTTGTAAACCTCGAGTTTTTTTGCCATGCCCTAACCTCCATTTTTTTGTTTTGCCCTGCTGTTTTCTATTTCAGCACTCCTGTTTCCCGGTGCTTTTTTTCTATATCATCCGCGAGCCTGTCGAGCTCCTTAAGGTCATTTTCCTTTGGAAATCCCTTTGATACCACCGGAGCGAGAAGTTCGGCCTTAAAATTTGTAAGCGCCGCCTTTACCGCGTCGGTTGCCTTATCCCCCCAGCTGAAGGATGAAATAAGCGAAACAAATTTAGTCTTCGGCCTTAAGGCGTTGGCTATATACACCGCATTCATGGCCACCGGATGCAGTCCCGCAAGCACCGTGGGCGCGCCGACTATTAAAGTGGCCGCGTCCACAAGCTGTATTGCTATCTCGCCTATATCAGCACCCTGAAGGTTGAAAAAGTGGACATCAATGCCGCGGTCAATGAGCGATTCCCTTAAATACTCAGCCATTTTTTTAACCGATTCATGCATTGAAACATAAGCCAGTACAACCTCGTTCTTCACATTTTCCGAGGACCATTCCTTATAGGCATTGAGTATGCCTTCGGGCTTTATGTGTATGTATCCGTGTGAAGGGGCTATCATGGCTATTTTAAATTTTCCAAGTTTGTCCAGATTTGTCCTTACGTTGTTCCTGAAAGGCGACATTATTTCCGCGTAATACCTCTTTGCCTGTTTGTAAAAATGCTCAGCCGCGAAAAGGTCGGCCGCCGCCACGTGGGAGCCGAAAAAGTCGCAGGAAAAAAGAATCGAATCTTCCCTTAAATAAGTGCACATCGTCTCGGGCCAGTGCACCCAGGGCGTAAAGCAGAATTCCAGGGTCTTGCCGTCAAGTTCAAGCGTGTCGCCGTCCTTTATTATAATGAGATCGCTCTCCTTCACAAGCAGGAATTCCCTGAGCATGGCCGCGCACTTCTCGTTTGTGACTACTTTCGCCCCTGGAAATTTTTCAAGCACAAAAGGGATGCTTCCTGAATGATCCTGTTCGGCGTGGTTGGCGACTATGTAATCGAGCTTTGTCACCCCTGCTTTTTTCAGGTTGTCAAAAAGCTGCTCCCTGACCGCCGGATCCACAGTGTCAATAAGCGCCGTCTTCAGGCTTCCCTTTACTATATATGAATTATATGTGGTGCCGTCGGGCAGCGGGATAAGCTCGTCAAAAAATTTTCTGTCCCAGTGTTTTGCCCCGGCGTAAAAAACATTTTCCGCGAGTTTTTTTCCCGGCATCAGCGTGTCCTCCGGACCAGGGGTCCATGATTTTTTTCAGTCTTTAATTTTTTCTTTTCATTGCATTCCGTGCAGTAGCCCTTTAAATAAATCGCCTCTTCCATAACCACCGCGCCGTTCAAATCCTGCGTTTTGCATGACGGGCAGAAGACTCCGACATCCTGAATTTCCCCGCAGGAATAGCACATAAAATGGGCGTGCCTGTCGGGATAACCGTCAAACCTTACTTCGCCCTCGGGTGTCATGATCTCAAGTATCATACCTTTTGAAGAGAGTGTTTTCAAGGTGTTATAAATGGATGTTTTTGAAAGTGTGGGAATTTCTTTTAAAAGGGAGCGGTGGATGGTTTCCGCGGCCGGATGGGTCCTGTTGTCCATTAAATACTGCAGCACCCTGATTCGTATGACCGAAGGCTTGATGCCCTTTGCTTTAAGCTTTTCTCCGGCCTCTCCGGGCGTAATTTTTGTCTGCATCTATTCTCCTTAAGGCGTGATTTTCAGGCTTAAACTGCCGCCTTAAAATACAATTTTGTTATTTTTACAACTTTGTAATGATTACAATTTTATAATATAATGTTTTTTTTGTCAAGCGGATTTGCCATATAGCAAAACAGCCGGCTTCATAGAATCATATATTCCGCTGCTTATACGCCGCTCCTTAAACAGATTATCATTCATAAAGGGCCAAAAAGTAACCCCTTGATTATATTTTTTTCCGACCTTTTTTTAGCCTGTCTTCGCCTGGAATTATAAGGCCGGCGGCGGAAATCTTTTTGCCGGCAAGTTTACAAAAAATGATGCCCCCTTATTTTTTGTGCTTTTCGCGTATATTTTGCCGTTGTGTAAATTAACTATCTCCCTGCATACGGAGAGCCCCAGCCCGGTCCCATTCGCCTTGCTTGTGTAAAAAGGGGTGAATATGCGCTTAAGCCCTGCTTCGTCAATCCCAACACCGTTGTCCGTTATATCTATCTCAAAAAACCCGTTCTTTTCCGCCGCCGCAACTGTTATCTTTCCATCTTTTCCGTTTACGGCCTGAAAAGCATTATTCAATATATTGCAAATGACTTCACGTATCTGCAGCTGGTCCGCCTCAATTAGCCTTTTTTTTATGCCTGAAGTCTTTTTTTCGATTTTGACCCCGTCTTTTCCGGACCTTTTTTTTGCGTTTTTAACGCAGTCGTTTAACAGCCAGCACAGGCTGAATTTTGAATACCGTGGCGGCCTTATGGAAGCATATGACAGCATGTTGTCTATTATTTCTGTGGATTCGGAAACCTTTTTTTCAATTGTTTCAAGACGGCGGCCGACAGATGCGTCATTTGAAGCTTTCCTTATATTATATGCGGCCGCATTTATTACCGATAGAGGATTTTTAAGCTCGTGCGCGACTGTTGCCGCCAGCATTCCGATATCGGCGAGCCTTTTGTTTCTTAAGAGCTCTTTTTGCGCCTCAAATAGTTTATCCTGGGTCCTTATCCTGCGTGTAGCGTCAGTCAGCGTGAGAAGTATGCCTTCCACCTCGTATGAACCGTTTTTTATCGGCTCTATGGTCCAGTCCCAGAGCGCCGGCTGATTTTCCGGAATTCCCGGAAAGTCAAATGGCCGGCCGTAAACATAATAGGGCTCGCCTTCCTCGACAACACCCTTAAAAACACTCAGGTTTTTTACGCCGGGAAATATCTGAAAATGATTTTTACCCTCAAGTTTTTCCGGGCTTGTGCCGGTGGAATCCGCGTATGTTTCGTTGACCTTTAGATAATTAAAGTCCCTGTCCATATAAGCTATCCTGCGGCTGGTTATGGAAAACATTTTTTCAAGCAATTCCCTGCCGCGCTTTGCCTCGCTTTCCCTGCTGAATTTTTCAATACCTTCGCCTATCATGGGGGATATCCATTCAAGGAGTTTAATTTTTTGAATGTCAAGCAGTCCTTCTTTTTCATCAGCGGCGACAATATAGGCCGTTATGACCCCCCTGTACATTACAGGTACAAAACAAAATGACATGAAATTACGCCTAAAAAATTTTAATATCGCGTTTCCGGCGGCTCCGGCCCTAAAACCGCCGCCCATGGCGCCGGAGTTGCCCGTAAAAAATGATCCATACCTTAAATCTTTGATATTTTTCATTCTGTTTATAAAAAAATTTCTTACTTTAATTTTCCTGGCGCCGCCTGCCGTGTTTATCTTGCCCAGCCCGGCTGTCTGCTCCGCGCCAAAACCCTGCTGCGCCGCAAAAAAACTTTCTGTAACCGCGCCGGCGAACCTTATGCCTGTGCTTGAGCATCCGGAAATCGACCCTGTTGCCATGTTTACCGCGCTTAAATATTCACCGGTTCCCACCGATGATCCCGACAGCTTAAGCATGAGGTTTGAAAGGGATACTTTTTCCTGTATCTTTCTGCGCTTTTGCGCCTCCTGCCTCAGAATTTTTTTAAACGCGCTTTTTTTTGCGCTTGCTTTTCCTGCCACCGGAGGCGCCCCTTTTCTTTTCCAGGTTTTTTTTATATATGGAAGGAGTTACCCGTCTTTCTTTCTTAAAGGCCCTTATGAAAGATTCGGCGTTTTCATAACCTGTTTTTTCGGAAGTCTGGTTTATGTTGTATCCTGATTTTAACAGTTTTTGAGCGTACCTGATTTTCTCGGCCACCTTGAAATCAATGAAAGATTTACCTGTTTTTTCCGCAAAGACCCTGGAAAGGTATTTCGGGCTCAAACCAACAAGAGCCGAGGCGTCTTCAAGTGTTGTTTTTTTGTCGCAGTTGTGGCGGATGAGGTCTTTTACTCTGGCAATCTTGCCTTCAATATCCCCGGAATCTGCATGGCTGCCAAGCCCTTTTTTCCGCAGCGTATCCCTGATTATTTCCTTGATTTCTTCCACATTAACGGGTTTTTCGATATAGTCGTCGGCTCTTGCCTTCAATGCCTCGACCGCGATGTCCTTGGATGAATGGCCGGTAAGGATAATCACCGGCAGCGCCGGCCTTTTCTCCTTTATCTTTGCGAGTGCTTCCGTGCCTTTCAAACCCGGCATCATTACGTCCATTATTACAATATCAACTTCGTTTGGCTTTTCCAGAATTTTCAGAGCTTTTTCCCCGCTCTCAGCCTGGATAACCCCGTATTCGCCGAAAGCATCGCTGAACTCCCCCCGGAATTCAGCGTCATCGTCCGCAAGCAAAATGTAATACGGCATCCCTCATATCACCGCTCTTTCCCCTTATATTTTACTACCCCTATAAATTGTCAGATCAATGAAGCCGCGTCGTTTATGGTTTCTCCTTTTTTTATTAGCTCCTGTATGGCCTGATATTTTGAAATGTCGCCTATAAGTATTGCTCCCGCTATCTTTTTATCCTTTATAAATAATTTTTTCAGGCTGGAACCGTCTTTTTTAGAAACAGCTTCTATTCCGTCTTTTAACTCGGTCACTCCAAGGGATCCAACTTCAACTCCGGCTACTTTAAGCCTTGTGGATAAAACCGAACCTTTATACTCCACTCTTCCGCCGGCCGCGTTTTCACCGGCGGCCGCCCCCTGTTCCCTTGAGGCAGGCCACAAACCATAAACTGCCCCGTTATGTTCGGCTATATCACCGGCCGCGTAAACATCCGTGGCGTTTGTCTCCATAAAATTATTAACTTTAATACCCCTGCCAATTTCAACCCCTGATCCTTCGGCTATTTTAAGATTGCACCTTATGCCCGCTGAAAAAAGTATTACATCTGTGGAAATTGATGTCTTATCGCCAAATGATGTTTTCAGTTTGCCCCCGTTTTCCACGGTTATTGACTGCGTCTGCCTCGGCAGCAAAAAGGATAATTTCTTTTGTTCAAGCAGCCCCTGCAGCATAGCCGCGCCTTCGGCGTCAAGCTGCCTTGGCAGGAGCCTGTCAAAGACTTCGACTATTGTGACTTTAAGGCCGAAGGCGGTCAGTGAAACCGCAGCCTCGATGCCGAGCAGCCCGCCGCCTATTACAACGGCCTCACTTTTGCCCTTTGCGTATTCCATTATAGCCTTTGCGTCGTCAATGGTCCTTAATGTAAATACTCCCGGATTATCCGAACCCGCAACCGGAGGAAGGAATGAATTTGCCCCGGCTGCTATAATTAGTTTGTCGTAAGCCTCTTCTATGCCGCCCTCAATATGGATAATCTTTTTTGCGGTATCAATGGCCGTCACATTGACAAGCATTACAAGGCGTATTCTGTTCTGCTCGTAAAAACCTGAATCTTTTATTGTAATCTGTTCCAGCGAGGTTTTTCCGGATAAAAACTCTATGACCCTGGGCCTGGAATAGTGGTAATACCTTTCGCCGTTCAATATTGTTATGCTGCCCGACGCGTCCCTTTTCCTTATGGCCTCTGCCGCCGCAATACCCGCCGCGCCGTTGCCGATGATTACATACTTCATTTTTCCTCCATTTTGTACGCCCAATAGGCTCTATTATTATATCAAAATTACAATTATTAAAAAGTAGATTTTAATCCTCTTTTTATACACTTTTTTCCATGTAAACAAATCCCAGGTTGCCATGGACCATTTTTGTTTCCTTTATTATATATCCAAGTTTCGTGTAGAGGTGCTTGTTATTTTCGCTTTTATAACCCGTATAAAGCTCAAATTTTTTGCAGCCGGAAAATTCCTTCTCTATGCGCTTCATAAGCGCGCTTCCGAAGCCCCTGTTTTGAATTAAAGGGTCAACAATCAGCTTGTTGATATGACATACACCTTTTTCTTCTTTAGCCCTCACAGAGCCGGCTATCCTTCCGCCTTCAATCAGTTTAAGTACAATGCATTCCCTGAATTCTTTCATTGTCTCCTCAAGGGTGACTGTCAGCGGCTCAATGTCATATTCGCCGTAAAGCTCTGCCTCCTGCATAAAAGCGCGCTTTTGCAGGGCGAGAATTTCAGCTGCGTCGTCTGTGGTAGCGTATGTTATTTCCATGTGAAAACCTCTTTAAAGTTTCTTGTTTCTCAGCAGCAGTGAATTCGCCACTACGCTTACCGAGCTCAGCGCCATTGCCGTACCCGCAATCATCGGGTTAAGCAGCCCGAATGCCGCCAGCGGTATTCCTATTATATTATAAAAAAAGGCCCAGAAAAGATTTTGTTTTATTTTTGACATTGTATTGCGGCTCAAATTATATGCCTTAACAACCAGCATCAGGTCGTTTTTCATGAGAACAATGTCGCCCGCGTCCATGGCAATATCCGCCCCTGTTGAAAGGGCTATGCCTGCATCGGCTGCGGCAAGCGAAGGGGCGTCGTTTATGCCGTCGCCCACCATGACAGTTATCCCGCTTTGCCCAAGTTTTTTTATCTCTGAAAGTTTTTCATCCGGCAGCAGTGATGCCCTTACGTCTTCAATGTCAGCCTGCTCCGCAAGGAATTCCGCGGCGCGATAGTTGTCGCCGGTAAGCATTACAACCTTTATCCCTTTTTCCTTCAGGGCCTCTACTGCAAGCGGAGCGTTTTCCCTCACGGTATCGGAGGCGGCAATTATTCCCAGAAACTTTTTCCCCTTTGCCAGCGCCATAACGCTCTTTCCCTGCGCCTCAAGGCCTTCAATTTCCGCGGCAAGCTCAGCGCAGTCCACCCCTGATTCCACCGCGTATTTCAAGCTTCCTATTATATATGTTTCACCGCTTATAACCGCGTTTATGCCGCGCCCTGCCCTGTATTCAAATGATGAATTTTCCGGAAGTTTCAGCCCCCGTGACTTTGCTTTCGCTGTTATCGCCGCCGCAAGCGGGTGGCCGGAATTATTCTCAAGGCTAAAAGCCACGCCGAGAAGCTCATCCTCAGTTCCTGACGCGCATATAATATCCGTCACTTCAGGCGCGCCTTCTGTAATGGTTCCTGTTTTATCAAAGGCAAATATTGACGCCCTGCCGAGATTTTCAAGGGCTGCCGCATTCTTTATAAGTATGCCGTTCTTCGCGCCGACGCCCGAGCCTGCCATTATAGCGGCAGGCGTTGCCAGCCCCAGAGCGCAAGGACAGGCTATTACCAGAACAGCTATTGCCGCGTTTAAACCCGCAGGCCAGTTTCCGGTTAAAAGAATCCACGCTGTCAGGGTAAGGGCGCTTATACCGAGGACCGCCGGCACAAACACAGAGGCTGTTTTATCCGCAAACCTCTGCACCGGTGCCTTTGATCCCTGAGCCTCTTCTATTAATTTTATAATCCTGGCAAGCGTGGTGTCGTCCCCTGTTTTTTCCGCCCTGAACTTTAAGGCGCCGCCTCCGTTCACTGTCCCGCTTATTACCCTGTCCCCGGGTATTTTTTCCACCGGCGTTGATTCCCCTGTTATCATGGATTCATCAAGCGATGATGCCCCTTCGGTTACAATGCCGTCAACGGGTATCCTGTCACCTGGATTAATGACCACAATATCGCCGGGTATTATTTCATTTGTTATAATTTCAATTTCCGCGCCGTTCCTTATTAACCTGGCTTTTTCCGGCGCAAGTTCCATAAGCTTTTTAATGGCGCCGGAGGCGTTTAGCTTCGCCTTTGCCTCAAGGTATCTCCCGAGCAGTATTACGGTTATAAGCACCGATGATGTCTCAAAATATGTATGGCCGTGATGCCACCTGGCCAGAAGATATACGGAATAAAAATAGGCGGCGGATGTGCCGAGCGCCACGAGCGTATCCATGCCAGCGTCAAAGCTTTTAAGCGATATAAAGGCGTTCCTGTAAAATTCCCAGCCAAGTGCGAACTGAATGATTGTGGCAAAACAGTAAATAATTGGAAGCTGAAAATGTATTGTGCCCGGAGCCACGAACATTGAAAATATAACAACTGGAAGAGCGAGAATGGCGCTCAATAAAAATTTCAGACCGCTATTTGCCGCCTCTTTTTCCCTGCTATATTCACCCTCTTTTACAACCCTGTAGCCTTTGCTCTCTATAACCTTTACAAGGTCAGCGTCTTTAACAAGTACTGGGTCGTATGTAATAGAAGCGGTTTCCGTTGTCAGGTTGACAACAGCGTCGGAAACGCCGGATTTTTTCTTTAATGTTCTTTCTATTAGAAGCACGCAGCTTTCACAATGCATGCCGCGGACTTTGAAGCTTTGTTTTTGCATTATTTCCCCTTTTATCTATGTTTCGGGCCGCCACACAGGGCGGCCCCTACAGGGACATTAATTCATTATGCTTTAAATCCGGCTTCTATAATCTTATTTTTTATTTCTTCAACATCTGTTTTTTCCTCGTCGAATTCGACCTTAACCTCGCCTTTCTTAAAATCCGCCTTTACTTTTTTTATGCCAGGCAATTCGGATACAAACTCCTGAGCGTTCATTTCGCACCCGCTGCAGTGCATGCCCGTGGTTTTTATTATTTGTGCTTTCATAAAAACCTCCTGTTATTTTACCTTGTATTAGCTAACTTTGTATATACTGCGGACATATGAGACTTTTGGAGGGCCCTGCGGCCATCTTTTAAATTTAGCCGCAGCTACCCGGAAAAAGGCTCATATGTCCGCAGTAAATTGCCAACACTGCTTATTATTTTATCTCCTCAAACGTAAGCGCGGCGGAGTTCATGCAGTAGCGCAGCCCTGTGGGCTGCGGTCCGTCGTCAAATACATGTCCGAGATGCGATCCGCAGCGCGCGCACACAATTTCCGTCCTTACCATGCCGGCGCTTGTGTCTGTTATTTCTATTATATTAAGCTCCGATACAGGCTTGAAAAAACTCGGCCATCCCGTCCCTGACTCGAATTTTGTGTCGGAGGAAAAAAGGTCGGTGCCGCAGACCACGCATTTATAAATTCCTTTTTTGTGGTTATTGAGCAGTTTGCCGGTAAATGGCGCCTCTGTCCCCTTATCCCTTACGATGAAGCACACATCCGGCGGGAGCATTTTCTTGTAAACTTCCTCGCTCTGTATTACCTTATCCACTTCATTTACTTTTCCCGTCTTATAATCAAATATTTTAACTTTTCCGGGTTTTGCGACAAACCCGCCCTGAGCCTCTTTCGGGTCGTTTTTCATTTTCCCCTCCCTGTTCATGCATCCGATGATTAGAACAATAATTACAACTATCACCGGTGGAATAATGTTTTTTAATTTCATGACAAACCTCCTGTGTGGAATATCTCATTTGCGGGACAATCATTTGCGCCTTATGAATTATACCAGTAAGTTTAGAAAAAGAAAAATGTATTTTATATATATAAAGGGTTACAGCCGCAGTTTATGCCGCTCATACCTGTCATCTGAGAAAAAAAACCGCGCAGAGCCCGGCGAGCAACAGCATGGAAAATCTTATATACAGGCGTATTGAAAAAAGCGGGTAGGGATTATTTACCGCGCTCAGCCTTATCTCAGCGCTGTTCTTTCCCCCTTTGAATATCAGGCTAATGCATTTTACAGCATACGGCAGGCTGAAAAATGCCGCGGCAGCCGGATAAAATTTTGGCCATATGGCAATAAAAACCGACAGTACGGCATATGGCGCCAGAAGGAACGCGGCGTAAATTTTTCTTGCCGGTCCGAAACCTGTCTTTATGGGCAGCGTCACAAACCCGTTATTTCCGTCATCTTCCATATCCCTTATATTATTTGCCAGCGTTACAGAGCCCACAAGCAGCCCCAGACAAACAGATATTACAACAGGACCGGGCCTTAAATTTCCGGCCTGGACAAAATACGCTCCGGCCACCATGAGCGGCCCCATCAAAAATGAAGTGGCAAGCTCTCCCATGGCGCGGTATTTTGCAGCCAGAGGCCATCCTGTATATGAAACGCCTCCGGCCAGGCCTATAAAGCCGAAAATAATTACGGGCCAGCCAGCCGCGAATATGAGGTATAGTCCCGAGAACCCGGTAACCGCGAAACAGATAAAAGCCGCGGTGATAATTGCTGAAGGGGCTATACGCTCATCTATAAGCGCGCCTGTATGGCTGGATAATGCGCCTGGTGTGTCAAAGCCTTTTTTATAATCATTATAATCGCTGTAAAAATTGACCCCCATGTGCGCGGCAAGGCCGCCGGCAAGGGCCGCCAGAAATATGAAAGGATTGAATTTTCCGTTAATGGCGGCAAGAAGGGTTCCGGTAATTACCGGGATGAGCGACATAGGCGCCGATACAAAACGGGCCGCGTCGAGCCAGAATTTCAGGCCTCGGTCCCTTTTCACTTCCGCCGCAGCCGGTATCCAGCCTTTTTTTGTCTTTTCAAATTCACCGCCGTTAAATTTTATCCTGTATGGAACAAGCAGAAAAATATAATTCCCCGGTTGTATGTTTATACCCTCAGGCAGCCTCTGTGCCTTGATTTCACGCGCTATGCCCCGGCCCGACACTCCGGCTCCTGTAAAATCAACCCTCGGATTTTTTTTAATCCCTGCGTATACGGATTTGTCCGATAAAACACAGTATACTTCCATACCACGGGCTGCCGCAACAGCTTCAGTTTTCCATTCCCCGTCTGGATATGATGCGAGCATTATTTTTTTTTCAGGCAGCAGCCTTTCCACTATAAGCGCTTCGTGATTTTCCATTTACCGCCCCTTCTTAAAGAGGTTAATAGCGCCAAGCAGAGCGGCCGGATCCAGGGCCTCTATTCCCGATAATTCGGGTATGATGCCGTAACCGCACTTTTCGCATACCCCTGGTATTTCCCTCCCCCAGCAGCATTCAAAAACACGGTCCATTTCCATCATCTGTATTATATGCACGGGCCTTTTATACCGCCCTGTTTTCATCCCCTTTAATCCGTATATGGAATTGATTATCCTGAACCCTTCTTTTTTCAGTCTGATAATTTCATCAACAACCGCCGCCCGCGCTTCCATGTCAAGCGCTAGACCTTCCACGCCTGGATATGGAGTGTGAAAATTTATCGAAACGCCTTTTATGTTTTTTTCCGAATTTACGGACTTTATAAGCTCCGCCACTGCTTTCATATTTTTTTTATTTATTGTCAGGTTTACGGATATTGCCGGATGTCCGGACTTCCTGATGTTTTCCATTACAAGCCTGTAACAGCCCTCCCCGCGTATTGAATCGTGGTATTTTTCCGGGCCGTCAAGGCTTACCCACACCGCGTCTGAAGAAATATCTATTGGGAAAGTTCCGTTCGTAACCGCAGCCACCATGAAAAAACCAATTTTCCTTGCAGCCTTTATTACATCGTTAACCCTTAAATTGCCCTCTTCCCACATCATGATTTCCCCGCCCTGCAGATAAAGCACCCGCGCCCCTCTGGAGTAAAACATACTGAATATTTCCATCAGGCGGGCAAAGGAATAATGGCCGCGCCCCCTGTTTGCGACGACGCAGTGGGCGCATTTGAGGTTGCACAGGTCGGTCAGCGGCACTCCCGCGACTATTGGCGCAAACGAGCGCATAAGCAGGGATGAAAAACCGTATTTTGTATAATAAATCAGCTCTTTTAATTTCATAAATAAATCCGCCTTTAAAATCGGGATAATGAAATATGATATAGCCTTTTGATTTTTTTTGCAAGATAAAGAGCGGCCGGACTGATCAATCCAGGCGATTTATTTTGCGGCGAGTATACCATCTATCTCTTTTATTATATCATCAGCAAGCGTGGCATCGCCGGCCGGAGCCGTCTCTTTTATCTGCCCGGGTTTTCTCGCGCCGACTATGGCAGCGGTTATTTCCGGCCGCCTTAATACCCAGGCTATGGCAAGCTGACTCAAGGTTATCCCGGCTTTTTCCGATATGTTTTTAAGTTTTTCCAGGAGCGCAAGATTCTTTGAAAGCTGCGGCTCGTTAAAATTATTATCGCGCTTCCTGTGGTCACTCTCAGGCAGCCCTTTTACCCATTCCATGGTGACCTTGCCGGTCAGCAAACCCTTTTCCATTGGCGAATATGTTATCATCCCGATATTATTCTGCGCGCAGTAGGCGGTCTGATCCCCTTCTATAGAGCGCCTGAGCATGCTGTAAGGCGGCTGAAGCGAGGCTATTTTTCCCGACGGCCATATTTTTTCCATCTGGGCCGTGGAAAAATTTGATACGCCGCCGAAACGCACTTTTCCTTCCTTAATAAGTTCGTTTATGGCTTCCCACCCTTCAACAATATCCTCCTCCGGATTTGGCCAGTGTATCTGGTAAAGGTCAATATGGCCGGTTGAAAGTCTTTTAAGGGAATCCTCACATTCCTTTTTAATATCATTTTTCTTGAGTACGCCGAATATCTCGCTGCCGTCGGCATTCCAGCGGCGCTCGCATTTTGTGGCGAGTATTACCCTCTCCCTCATATTTTTTACGGCCCTGCCGACAACTATTTCAGAATGGCCCAGGCCGTACACCGCGGCCGTGTCTATCCAGTTGATGCCGCAGTCCAGAGCCTCGTGTATTGATTTTATCGTATCCCCGTCATCCTGCGGCCCCCATCCGAATTTCCATTCTCCTCCGCCGGCCGCCCAGGTCCCGAGCCCGATGACTGATAATTCCAGCCCAGTCCAGCCGAGTTTTCTTTTTTGCATGAAATACCCCCTGATTTTATAATTACAACAAGTATATATCTATAATATATTTTGTCAAGAAAGCCATATTATTCCAGTAATGAAAAAGAGCAGGGGGCCGTGAAGGGGCCCCTGCTCTTTGCAAATTGCCTTATACTTTTTTACTTTGCCGCTGCCTTGTTGGCGCACATTGAGGCGCATTTTGCCGCGCTGTCCTGTATTGCCTTAACTGTTGTCTTGTCAGTTGAAGTTATGGATATTGTTACTCCATCCGCGGTGTTGGTAACCTTTACTACCGCACCTTTTACGCACATCGGGCAGGGGCAGTTTCCCTTGGCGCAGCACATTGCTGTATTTCCCTTCATGTCCGCGCACGTCTTACCCGCCATGTTTCCGGCAAAAGACGCTGAAACCATTACAAGAACAAAAAGCAAAGCAGTGATCAGTCTGGAACTTTTCATTTGAGCCTCCTTTGAAATATTCTACTTCCTTTTTTGTTATTTCCCCGCCATCATTTTAATGCGTTCGATGAACTGCGGGCCGTAAAAAATAAGCAGGACGGCAACAGTTATAATATACGCTGCTCCCAGTATGATTCCGGCATACGCGAACCCTTTGCCGCTTTTTTCCTCACTGCCGGCCTCTTTTAACCCCATCCATCCCAGCGTTATTGCCGCCAGGGCTTTTTCGATCCCTAAAAGATTTAAAAAACATGCTATACCCACTATCAGGCTTCCTATTGCCACCTTACTTTTCGTTCCCATGCTCACACCCTCCTGTTTTCATTTTCATTTTGCAATTCGTACCGCATTTTGCGTCGCAGCATGTGCAGGCGTTTGCCGTGCATGCGCCGCAGAACTTTGCGAAAGCTGCCGGCGTGAAAATACCGCCGCACTCGCAGGCTAAAACGGCATTAATTGCCATGCGCTTTGCCTGTGGTTTAACTGATTCAATATTCATTCCATACGCCACCGGAGCCACTATCATATATGCCGAGAAAATAAGAACCAGCGCCGAAAGGGCCAGCGGCACAGGTATAAGCTTTCCAAAGCCAAGTGCCGGTTTTGCCGCCTTTTGCGTATCTATCTTTGCGGTAATTTCCGCGCGGAAGGCTGCCGCCGGCTCAATGGCCGGAGCCTTAATTAAATATTCCCGCTGTGCAGCAAGAATTTCATATTCTTTTGAGCATTCACTGCATGAACCAAGATGAGACTTCACCTCTTTTTTCACAGGTTCATGCAGCTCATTATCCAGAAAAGCGCTTAATTTACTTATAATTTCCCGGTGTTCCATAAATTCCTCCTGCTTGATAATTTGTCCTTTATATATATAAACGTATGGAATCAGAAAAACTTGCGGTGTTTTTTGGTTAAAAAAGAAAACCCCGGGCCTTAAAAGCCCGGGGTCAATATAATGTAAATATAGCCCTGTTTATTATTTACAGCTCGTATCCTACTTCAAGTTCAAGCATGCCAAACAGGTAAGTCTTGAGATCGTTATTATAAACTGTCCCCGGTGTGTTATTGTAATACCATGTATCTGTAAGCACCGGAGCCAGGCCCGCAAGCACGCCGAGGGAGAAAATAAATCCTTCCTGCGTCCTCCACCTGTATCCAACGTCAAGTGCCGACGCAAGATAAGTCGCGGTGCCTGTCCAGTTGCCCGAGCCTGAATCGCTTATGCCGGAATTATTGACGCCGTACTGCTCCTGTATGCCGAGGTAAAATGCGTTCCCGGTTGAAGGCTCCCTGAAAAATTTGCGTATACCTACGCCGTAAGCGTATGCCGTTGTTAAATCTGTTGTAAGCGCGTAGGAAAGCAGCCCGAGCGAATGCATCCTGAATGCTCCCAGTACATAAAGATCCGGAATTAATTTTGCTTCAAGATCAATCTGCGGCCCGAACTGGACGAATCCAAGCGGGTTTATTAGCAGGGCAAAATTCTTTTCCGGATTGTTTTTGATCCCGGAATCGTCTTCACCGGCCCTTTCTTTCGTAATCTTTATAATTTCAGACATCTTAAAAACAAAAATACTGCCGTCCTTTGTTTCGATGGTCAGCGACTGGTTGGGCACCTGTTCGGTTATCATTCCCTTAACAACGCTGCCGTTTTTAAGGTAAACAACATCCTGGTAATTTACCGCGTATAACGAAGCAGATACCAGTACAAAAAGCAGCGCAAAAAAATAATTCCTGAACCTTTTCATAAATTCCTCCTTGTTTTTTAATCCGAAAATTATAATTTAAGCTTATAGCGTTGTCAATATCTTTATAACACCAAATAAATAGTGTTTATACGGCTTTTACGGCCGGGTTTTAAGCCTGGACTTCAGCGCCTGTCTTGCGCGGAACAGAAGCGACTCGACCGACGCAATTGATGTCCCGAGTATTTGCGCTATCTCGGAATATGGTTTGTCCTCGTATATTTTCATTATTATCGCAGCTCTCTGGTTGTCAGGCAGCTTTAGCAGCGCCTGCCGAACATTTTCAGCAATTTCTTCGTTTTCCATCATTTCGTCGGCGGGTTTTATTTTTCCATCCGTGGAAGCCCCGTGCATTTCAGCGGACCCGCTTTCAATATGCTCGTCCAGCGATGTGTGAATGCCCCTGGATTTTTTCTTCCTGATATAATCAATTGCGGTGTTGTTGGCCATGCGGTAAATCCAGGTGGTAAATTTCGCAGAAGGAACGTAGTTTTTAGCGCTGTTATAGACCTTGATAAACACATCCTGGGCCAGGTCCTGCGCGTCCTCTCTGGAACCGGTGAAACGGAAAATATAATTAATAATGGCTTTTGAATATTTATCAACGAGCCTGTTAAAGCTCTCCTGATTGCCTGCTTTTACCCCAAGCATCAGCCTTATGTCGTCGTCCATATCCGGCCCTTTATTATTCACAGCGTTCCTTTTTTCAGCCATTCCATTATTTTTGCGATATTATCACCCTGAATTTCAATAACTCCATTTTTTACAGTGCCTCCGGCTCCGCACAATACCTTTAGCGCTTTTGCTATGGCGTCAAGCCTTGGCGCGCCGTATGTATGCAGACCGGATATAAGGGTTACTGTCTTTCCGCCCCGCTTCTCGGTGTAAATCCTGGGCCTCGGGGACTGCCCGTATGTGTTTGACATAGCACATCCTTTGCATTGTAACTGCGGACATATGAGACTTTTGGAGGGGCCTGCGCATCCTTGGACGTTTATAGAAACATTAATTTGGGCGCAGTTATCCCGGAAAAAGGCTCATATGTCCGCAGTATAGATTGAATTATTCCAGTATAACTGCGGTTCCGTAACAAAGCACTTCCGTAGCCCCTACTGCAACTTCGGAGGCGTCATATCCAACCCCTATGACGCCATTCGCCCCCATTTCCGTGGCGTGAGCTATCATAAGGTCATATGCCTGCTCCCTTGCCTGCTCGCACATCTCAGTGTATGCCCCTATTGTTCCGCCGAGTATTGATTTAAGGCCGCCAAAAAATCCCTGAATTATAGTGGGTGACCTTACTATTATTCCCCTGACCAGCCCCCTGTATTCCTTTATCGCGCGCCCTTCAACTACCATTGTTGTCGTTACAACCATTGACCCTTTTGCCGCCATAACAAACCTCCTGATTTTTTTTACCTGCTATGCCGCTTAAAAAAATCCCAGATAAACTGTGTCGCCTTAAAATCCCTGCATGACTTCCCCACTATCCAGTCGGGGAGATACTGCGGCCCGCCCGGCCATGAATGGCCTCCGCCCATTACAGTACAAAAAACCACTTCCATCCCATCCCTGCCTTCATAATAATCACAGACCGTATTCATGTCCCCTGTTATTGTTTCACTTTTTGTCCTGATACATCCGTCCATTTTTGCCCATAATTTTGCCGTATCAGGGGCCGAAAGTACAAAACCGCGCTCCTGCCTTCCAATTTTCACAGCTCCACCGCTGTATGGCACCAGCGGGTCTCCTGTGCCGTGTATGAGCATGACCGGTATTTTACCCTTTTCTCCGGCTTTCCCTGAAAGCTTTTCAGGTATTGAAGCTGAAACCGGAGCTATAGCCGCAAACCTTTCAGGGGCGTCACACGCGAGACGCTGGCACATGAAACCTCCGTTGGATATGCCGGTAGCGTATATTCTTTTCTTATCAATGGAATATTTTACGGAAACTTCATCAATTACCATTAAAATAAACCCGACATCGTCGAGTTCCCTCTTCTGCGCCTCTATTTTTTCCACAGCCCTGCCGTCGTTCCACTGCTTTAAAAATCCGGCGGGATATACAACTATAACCCCCTCTGTTTCGGAGAGCTTGTTAAAATTCGTGAGCCATTCCATTGACTCAATCCTGCCCCCGCCGCCGTGCAGGGCGACGATGAGCGGAACCGCTTTTGCCGGATTATAAATATCCGGCACGTGAACCTTATAGTCGCGCTTCAATCCGTCAACCGTAATTGCGCCGCGGTAGTCGAAGGAAAAAAGAAATGAAGAAAAAATAAAAACCACAGGAAAAATCAATAATATTTTTTTCATCCATTCCCCCTGAAAGTTTAATTTATTAATGGCTTAATTATATCAAAAATTCTTAATAAAATGTGGAGATTAAAGCTGCCCTGTAAATTTTTGTACGATTACTGAAGTAATTGCCACAACCGCCCAGACAATCAGCCCCAGCAGCATTGGTTTCAGCCCGGTTTTTACCATTGCCCTGAAATCCGAGTGGAGTCCTATCGCGGAGAGTGCGAGCACTATCATGAATTTCCCGGCTTCTGTGCAGAATGCGGCCGCCTGCTGGTTTATAATGCCGGCAGTATTCAAAAGCGAGGCCGCAAGGAACCATAATATGAACCAGGGAAATATTTTTCCTATATTATAATGAACATGCTTTTTTTCAGCTTCCTTTTCCTTTTTGAAAGCCATAAAAACCGCGAATATCAGTGATATAGGTATTATCATTGTTGTGCGTGTAAGTTTTACTATCGTGGCATAAGCGCCGGCCTCGTTGCCGTAGCTGTACGCGGCGGCCACCACAGAGGAGGTGTCGTTTATCGCCGTCCCTGCCCAGAGTCCGAAGCCGTGTTGTGTCATTGCCATTAATCTACCAAGAGTCGGAAAAACAATTACCGCGATCACGTTGAACATGAATACCGTGGAAATTGCATATGCTATTTCCTGGTCCTCCGCCTCTATTATAGGAGAGATTGCGGCAATCGCGGAACCCCCGCATATGGCGGTACCCATGCCGATAAGGCTGGTCATTTTAAATGGAATTTTTAATAACTTGCCGAATAAATAGGCAGTAATAAATGCCGCAGAAAGGGTAAATAACATTATATATAAGGAAGAGAGGCCGGTTTTATAGACCTGGTTTAAGCTCAATCCGCCGCCCAGCACGATTATGGCCCACTGTAGCACCTTTTTTGATGTAAAATGTATCCCCTTTGCTGTTCCTTCAGGCCTGCCGATTGTGCTGCCGAATATTATACCGAGGAGGATGCCGAACACAGCCCCGCCCACAAGCGGAAAAAGCGAGCCGAGATAAACAGCTGCTGTTGCTATCAGCAAAGAAAAAATTATTCCCTTAAAATTTTCAGTGATCCATTTCATGTTTTTATTTATCCTCCTTCAAATATTTCCCAAAAAACTTCTCTATTGAAGCCTTTGGCAGGCCGCCTACCACCCTGTCCACTTCCTTTCCCTTTAAAAAAACTGAAAGGGTTGGAATTGACTGCACACAGTATTTCTGCGCGGTGCCGGGCGCGTTATCCACATTTACCTTGCATACATTTAACTTGCCCGCATATTCCCTCGCTATCTGTTCAATTGTCGGCCCTATTGCCATGCACGGCCCGCACCATGAAGCCCAGAAATCAACCAGCACGGGAAGTTCGGAATCAAGAACCTCTTTCTTAAAGCTTTTGTCATCAGCGTGTTTTTCCATTTGTTCTCTCCTTTGTTTTAAAAACCGAATAATGCTGCAAATGAAAATTTTTTTCTGTCCACTTTTATTGCCCCTGTTTTGCACACCTTCATGCATCCAGCCAGCCTGTCACAGACTTTATCATTTGTTATTTTCGCCTTTTTCGTTGACTTATCTATGTAAAGAATCTGCGCCGGGCACATTTTCACGCACGCGCCGCAGCCCGTGCAGAGAGCCTGGTCAATTTCTACAAATCTTTCCATTATTTTAACCTCCCTTTTTTACCTGTCTGTTCCTTCAATATTTTATCAAGCTTTTTTTTATCCCTCATTATTTCATCATCCGCAATCAGCCATTTTCCTATTACTTTAAGTACGTCTCCGCAGCACTCTTCGGCTGTTTTTTCATCTACAGAGTAGTATATCCAGCGGCTGTCACGCCTGTCGGAAACCAGGCCGGCTTCCTTGAGTATATTCAGGTTTCTGGACGCCCTTGTCTGCGAGATTCCCATTGCTTTCATAATATCGCATACACAAACCTCCCCGGCATTCTCCAGAAGCTTTATGAGCCTTATTCTTGTCTCATCACTCAGCGCCCTGAACACCTTCACCGCTTTTCTCATTTAAATCCTCCCGCTTTTATTATTCTTATATGCGCATATCCGCATATATATTTATAGCAATTAAACCTGTTACTGTCAAGTTGTATTTGGTCCGGCTGTTGAAAACTGCTATTTACTGCTATTTTTTTCTTTTAAAAAAAATTTCTTGATCTTGTTCTTAAATCTGCCGGCAAAGTTTTCCGAGGATGTTTTTATCAATGATATTTCCTTCCCCGTTTCCGTTTGAAGCGACATTGATTTGGATATGCCAAGAAGCTGCGAAGGGTAAATGCTCCTGTGTCCGGTTATAAGAAAACTTATAATACAGCTCACCGCGGCATACGGCGCTATCCTTGGCCCAAAAAGCTCTATGCTCATGATGCTTGCGGCTATGGGCGTGTTTGCGGTTCCAGCAAGGAGGGCCACCATTCCGATTGCCGCAAAAGTGGAGGGATCAACACCCGCAAGAAATGAAAAAAGGCTTCCGGCCGCTGTTCCCACAAAAAAAATAGGGGTAATTACCCCTCCGCTTCCGCCGGCTCCAAGTGTAATGGAGGTGAAAATTATCTTTAAGAACGGGTCATACCATGATACATGCCCGCCTTTAAGGGCGTTTTCAATTGAATTCAGCCCGAGTCCAAGATATTTTGTTCCAAAAAACAATGCAGGAATTGAAACCAGGGCCCCTGAAATTATTGCGTTGAGCCACCATGACAGCTTTACTTTTGATATGAAAAATTTTGTGCCTTTAAAGGCCTCCACCATAATAAAGGATATGATGCCGAAGAAAATACCGGAAAGCAGCACTTTTATAAAAAAGAATTCTGAAAACACGGGAGTAAAATTTAACGGCGAATAAAAGTATGTTATTCCAAGGCTGGAAGAAACTTCATATGCTGTTATCCCGGCTATAAAGGAAGGCAGAAGAACATCATACATAATCTGTCCGACAACCAGCACTTCAATCCCAAAAAGCGCGCCGGCAACCGGCGTCCCGAATACAGACGCAAAACCCGCGCTGATGCCGCAGATAACAAGTTTTTTCCTGTCAGAATCCTTCATCCTGAAAATATCGGCAAAACCGGAAGCCAGCCCCCCGCCGATCTGGGCGCAGGGCCCTTCCTTTCCGGCGGAACCTCCGAAACTCAGCGTTAAAATTGTTGTTATAAGTTTTACTGGCACGACAAGTAGATTTATCTTTCCGCTCCTTTTATGCACCGCTTCTATTACTTTTTCCGTCCCGTGCCCTTCCGCTTCTTTCGCAAATGTTCTTGATATCAGGGCACTGAGATATATTATTACGGGCAGAAGAAGATAATAATAGTTGAAACCGGACGCCGTTTTAATTCCAAGCGCCAGTAACTTTAAAAAAGCAACAGTGCCAAGACCCGCTATCACCCCTATGACAGACGCCAGAACGAACCATTTCATTACGCTGAAGAATAACACTGTTTCTTCGTTTAATCGCTTTCTCAAATCTCCCTCCCTTAGGGCCCTGCCATATAATTTTACTGCTTGTGTTGCTTAATTTTACCTGCCTGCCTTGGTTTAAACCTATATTTATAAATGAACAAATATAACCGCAATAAAAGAAAAACATAAAATTATCAGTCCTGCCGGAACTGCAAATTTCGCCCATTCTTTCGGCTTTATCCCGAGCTTTCCCGCGCATATAATATTGGGTATGTTTCCGGGTATCAGCATGCCGCCGGAAATAATAAGCCCGAGCATCGCGGATTTTATCTGTAAAAGGCTCATGGCCGGTGAGATCTCGGCGGCCGCGAGCGTCGCGTTGTCAAGCACGGCTGATACCATATTTATCCAGTAAAGCATATAATGAGGCAACCCGGAAACATATGTTTTTACGAACGGAGTATAACCCGCGCCGAGCAGCACAAGTCCGGCTATAAACAGGTAAACTTTAAAGCCGCGCATGGCGATGGATTTAAATCCCCCTCTTTTATCCTCTTTGAGCCCTTCATCGTTCCCATTACCGCAAGCCGTAATTATGGCTCCGGCGGCGGCCAGCAATATTATTATAACTGAAGAATATATCCAAAACTCCCTGAAGAGAAATAAAAATCCGGCGTTGAAAGGCTCTACGGAGAGTTTTTCCGTGACTATTGTGGAAAGCGGCTCCCCGACAGGCGTTAAAACAGCTCCCATGCCTATGGCAAAACAGGCGAGTATCACTATGTTTATTTCTGTTTTCCTCGGCAAATTCATATGGCCCATAACTTCGGAAAGAATCAGGGCTGATATTATCGCGGTAAAAATGCTTGAAAACAGCCCGAGTATGATTATCATTATAAGGACAAAAAATGGTTTTCCAGTTTTTGCCGATACTCGCCCGACAATGGGTCCGATTTTTCCGGCAAAAACTTCAAATATTATCCCGCATACAATTACAGCTGCGGTTATTTTTAATGGTGTCAAAAGGGTTTCAATGATGAGTTTTTGCGACCAGCAAGCGGTTATTGTTACTGCCAGCAGCCCGGCCCCAAAAAGAAAATATTCCATCCCCTCTTCCGCCTCCTTTAAAATAAAGGGAAGAAGGAATACAGCTGTGAGAAGCAGCAGCAGTAATATATTTGTCATTTTAGCCCCTTAAACTATATTCACCTGAAATATGGAAGGGTCAATATCCGTTATTGAATCAGTATGAACGGTTTTTTGCTCCGCGCCCATTATAATATATTTCATATCCTGTGGTTCTTCTTTTCTGCAGTAATGCGCGACAACAGCCAGCGCCTTTTCCAGGTCGCCTTCCGCCATTTCACCGCGGCCTACGGCAGTCGGACCTTTTGAAGCGGCATCTATCAGAAGATCCCCGGCGGCTGCGAAGTTCTTTATCACGGCGTTTTCCTGGGCGTTGCGGCCGACCGCGAGCTTGAATTTTTTTGATATTGAAAAATAACGGCCGAATACAAAGAGCCTTGAATTGTCCACATCAAGCATACCTGACCCTATGAGGTCAAATACCTTTGCAGCGAAATTCTTATCCGTCAAAAGGCATCCGCCGGCCGGGCATGCGTGGTTTACTATTTTAAATTCCTCCACCATGTCAAGCTGGGCACCCCTGGAGCGCCCCTCAATGGACCTTAATTTGGTCCTGTCAACCCACCCTTTTTGCTCCGGAATAGAGGGTTCCATTACTCCGGCGCAAAGCGGCCTTAGTATCATTCCCTGATTGCCGCTTTCGTTCTCAATTATCCTCATTGCCCTGGCGTTCTGGCTCATGGGCCTCTGCCCGAGTACCTCGCCGGTGACAAGGAATGACGCCCCTATTTCATCCATATACTTTCTGGCGAGCTTGAATTTCAGTATCCTGCAGTCTATGCAGGGATTAGCCCCGCTGCCGTAACCGTGCTTGGGATTTTTTATCACTTCTATAAATTCTGCTGACGGGTTTATCATTTTAAGTTCCACGCCAAGCTGTTCCGCCATTTCAACGGCCTTGTGCTTGCAGCCGTCCTTGTGTTTTCCGCCGCACTGACAGAAGGGTGACGTAAAATTCAGGGCTATGACATCAATGCCCATTTCTTTAACCATTTTTGTGGCCAGTGTGGAATCCAGCCCGCCGGAAAGCAATGAAACAGCCTTCATTAATCACCTGCTTGTTTTTTAATATGAGGAATTATATATGATTATATGAGTTTATTGCAATAAGAAAACTAAATCGGCAATACTCTTTTTCCCGTCTTTTTAAAAAGATATTTGTACCTGTCGAGAAGTTTCTGGAGGGTATATGAATCAAGGTATTCCATTATGGTATCTTTTAGACCTTCCCACATTTCCCTGCTGGCGCACATATCAGCGTTCGGGCATTCCTTATTGTCCTCCATGCAGCACAGAGTAAATATTTCGCCTTCGGCAACGATGACGACTTCGCCCATTTTTATTTTTTTCGGGCTCATTGCCAGTTCAAACCCTCCGCTTTTGCCCTTGGCGCTCTTTACTATGCCCGCGCTGACAAAAAGCCTCATGATATTCTCAAGGTATTTGACGGATATTTTCTGGAGTTTTGATATTTTTTTGAGGGAAAGGGGCCCCTCGCCGTATGCGTTTCCAAGGCATAAAAGCGCCCTTATGGCGTAACGTCCTCTGGTCGATATTTTCATGTCATCCTCCGGTTTCAGGCATAAAGCACTACTTCTTTGGTATGATTATAACAGAAATAATTTAAACGTACCCGATTAATTATGCCAAATACCGACTTTGGGTCGTGCGTTATTTGTAATCCTGCTTAAGATATTTTTCCAGCCCTTTTGAATAAGTTATTTTTCCGTCTGGTGTTACCAGTATGCACTCCACTCCGTTGAGCTCTGACGCAAGCTTCAGGGCCTTTTCTTTTCCAAGCAAAAACAGGGCCGTATCCCATGTGTCAGCCGTAAGCGAAGACGGCGAGACAACCGTCACACTTATCATCTTTTTCCCGGGATAACCTGTGTAAGGATCCATGATATGGTGGTATATGACGCCGTCTTTTTCAAAATAGCGCTCATAGTCTCCTGCGGTTGTGATGGCAAGGTTCTCCGCGTCAAGCACTCCGATGACGCCTTCGCCCCTTGGATTCTTTATCCCGACTTTCCACGGCTTGCCCTTGTACCTGCCGATGGCCTCTATGTTTCCGCCGCCGTCGATAAGCGCGGACTTTATCCCGTTATTGATCAGTACTATTCCCGCTTCTTCAACAGCGTAACCCTTCGCGATGGTCCCGAAATCTATTTTTACCCATGGATATTTTTTTGTTACTTTGCCCTCTTTTATGATAATGTTGCGGTAATTTACCTTTTTCATCGCTTCTTTTATTTCTTCAGGACGCGGCAGGTGCGGGGTTCCGCCCGTGTAAAACCCCCATACTTCTTCAAGGGGGACTATTGTAAGGTCAAGCAGGCCTTCGCTTTTCTCCGCGGCATAAATCATATCCTTTGTTATCTTTACTATTTCCGGGTCGGTAATCGGAGTATTGTATTCATTGAAGGCGTACACCGGGCTTTTTTTGTTAAAAATGGAAAACTTATTGTCGAGCTCTGTCATCCTGTCGAGTGCCCTGTTTATTGCCGGGATTACTTCGCTGCCTCCCGGCGCCTGTATTGTGCAGTAAGTGTCCATTATGAACCTGGTTCTCTTCTGCACAGGGTCGGAAAAATGGGCCCTGACCAGCAGGACAACAACCAGCGTTGCGGCAAAAGCCGCAACAGCCGCAATTGTTTTCTTCATGTTCCCCATTTTAAATTCCCCGTTTTACTTTTTTGCCCCTGCCGTAAACGCATCATATATAATAAGGGCGCGTTTTACCGCGATTGCGACGGCCTTTGACGATACAGTGGCGCCTGACAGCGCGGTAACACCCTTGCCAATCTCAATGGAGTCCGCAATCGTCTTGCCGACGAACTGTTTTATAAAGAAAGCCTGCTTTATACCGGCTCCCCTTTTTTCAGACATTGAGATAAAGCCTATATTTGAAACTTTTTTTGCCGTATCAACTGCGATGGCCATCTTGATTATTCCCCATTTTCCCATCTGCTCCTCAAGGATTACCGCGCCGGTTTTTGAAGTATAAATCTCATACTGCGGCCTTACAGGCTGCTTGTTGCCGAGGGCTTCCTGCACTTTTGCCGTAACAGTCGCGTTAACCGCGAACATCTGGGGTTTAAGGTCGGTGTCCGGAAGCAATTCCTTTACTATCTGGTCACTCATCGCGTTTGACGCCGCCATTAAACCCGCGGCCATCAGAAGAGCAAGTGCTGAAAACAAAAACTTTTTCATGGTAAAAACCTCCTGAATTTTTTTGTGTTTCTATAAGTCCATAAAATCCCGCCGGGGCGCCCTGAAAAACGCCCCGGCGGTAATATTATCTTAGAAAGTTGTCCTTAAAGCAAGAGTCGGCCTGAAGAATCTCAAGCCTTCGGAGCCGCTGTTCAATTTCCAGTTTGCGTAGTCCATCTGCAGCATAAGGTATGTGCTGTCAGTTATGTTGTAATCAAGCACTGCCGTATGCGTAATGTAATTTTCACCCTGGTCGCGTAAATTTGCAGGCGGCGGAGCAATCCCTGAAAAAGCGTTAAAATTCATCTCTGCCACGTTGTAATCATACACCAGTTTGAGCCACGGCGTAAACTTGTAAATTGCCTTTACATACCAGCCGTAGGATAACGCGTCAATTCCAGCCGCGATTTTATTCTCCCACCTGCCGTTGGCAAGTTCAGAGCGTATCTGAAGGTTGTCCCATATAAACTGGATGCCTCCGGATGCCCTCTCATACGCGTCGTGCTCCCCGTTATCATAGAGGCCGACGGTGTATGAACCGGTCAGTTTGAACATTCCCATATTCGGCTCAACATGTATCATGGCCGACGGTGATCTGTTGTTGTCGTTAACGCTGCTTCCGGAGCCGTCAAGCGCGTACAACCATACAGGGATGGAAGCGTCGCCCACTGAGAAGTTTTTGTAAGCCTCGACGCCTGTGTCCGCCATTTCACCTAGATACGGGTCCGCCGCAAATTTTGATCCGTTAAATTCTTCGTCCCAGAAAAGCTCGTCGCCGTATTCCATTGTAAACTTCGGCTTCACAATACCGGCGGATATTTCGACATCAAAGGGGGCTATATATTTTGCTAAAGCCCTGTCAAAACCGCCGAATGAAGGGGGTTTAACCGACATCTGCGCGCCAATGCTTACGCCGAGTTTTGGCGTTGCGCCTGTGGAAGCTGAAAATTCAGGTTCCACCTCAACTGAAAATTTTTCGGAAATCTTCTGCGAAATATAAAGTATTATCTCGCCGAAATTAAATCCTGAATACTCGGTTTCTCCGAGTGCGCCTCCGGTTGCTTTATTTTCAACGCCGTCAATAGCGTCAAAAAGGGTCATTTTAATGTGCCCGCCTATCACCGTTGTCGCCGGAGTATCCGAACTCCCGGCTGCGGCGCTGTCTGATGTCCCGTCGGCCATCGCGAAAGCGTACATACCAAGGGCCATCATTACGGCCATTAACAAAATTGCCATTCTCTTTCTCATATAGACAAACCTCCCTGCTTTTTTTCGGCATATACTCATCATGCCGTTCTTACATTTTTTCCAGCACCACCTCCGTTTATGTTTTTCAAAGCTCTTATGTTTTTTTCAGCCACATCTCGTAAAGCGGCACCGCCAGCATTATGAGCATGGCGAGCCCGAGCAGCATCCCGGAAAGCGCCATAAGGAAGGCAAGCCACCCGGCTACAAACCTGATGAGCCAGAATGATGAAACGGCAATAAGCACCGCTGTAAATCCGTCAACGAGCGCAAATTTTTTCAGCCACGCCGGCGCCGACCTTGTGAATATGAACACCAGCCCCGTGCAGAATATCATTGTGGACATTCCCAGCAGGTGCGTATGCGAAATTTCGAACAAATACTGTACCGTTGGCGGCTCTATCATTTTGGCCTCGTTGCCGTGATAATGGTCGGATATATCCTGTATCGTCAGGCCTTCCAGAGTCGCAATGTTTCCTATCGCGCACAGGTAGCCCAGCCCCATGCATATAACGAAAAGTGTCAGGTACATTTTCAGCGGTTTGGGCAGTTTCGAGTAATCAAAAAGCGATTCAATCTCTTTCATTTCCATGTTAAACCTCCCCTTATTTTTTTATATTTCAGTCTGCCTGTAAAGCGCCACTATAACTATCGTAAGCATTACAATGATGGTTTTAATACCCGCCTTTTCCTCTTTCCTGAATTTTTTGGCGACCGCCGTGACCCTGTCCCAGAATTCCGGTATGGTGGTCCAGGATGATACTATTATGTGCGACGTCCTTTTACCCGATATGCCGGCAAAACTAAGCGGCCTTAAAATGGTTTCTATTCCTGATATTAACCTCTCAGGCTCCGTGGTCTTTATCATAAGGTCCGAAGCAAGCATAAGAAGCGCGAGCCTTGTGACCAAAAATCCGCCGGTTGTAAGCGCCTCGGCCGTAATCCTGACCGGCCCGGCGTATAACAGGACGTGGCTTCCCTGATTAAAAAACAGGGGCATGAGAAATGAAAATGCCATGAATACCCACATTTTTCTCACGCCGTAAAAAAGCCTGCCGAGATTTATTCCCGCTGCCATTGCCACCGCAATTATGGCCGTAAAAATCGCAAGAAAAAGCTGAAAGCTTCCGAAAAACAAAAGCATTATTGCGGTTATTATGACAGCGGCTATTTTGATTACAGGATCCGCCTTATGAAGGAACGAATCCCCGTTTATGTAGCCTCTTTTATCGGGCCCGCTTCCTTTTACGGCCGGCATTGCAAGTATCTTTATATATTCGCTATCCGATATGTCTGCGCCGGATTCAAGCTTTGAGCATACCCTGGACGCTATGATACCTGTTATCCATCCCATAATTACACCGGATATTCCGAGCCACGGCAGAAGCATCAGTACTCCGTCGCTCCTGATGAGTATAAAATATACAACTGCCAGCTGCGTAAGGTTGTGCGCCACAGCGCCTATAAGAGATATCCCGACAAGCGAAAAAACCGGATTTTTCATCCTTTTTATAACAGTATAAAAAAGCGCCATCACAAGGCTTGATATTAATGCCGAAGAAAAGCTGAGTATAAATGTGGTTGAAAGGAAAGTTCCAAGAAGAAGAGAGCTTATTACCGTGCGCAGAACCGCTATCTCAATTGCGGCCGCAAAACCCAGGTCCACAAGGGCCACTATGGTTATCATGTTCGCAAGCCCCAGCTTGATGCCCGGCACGGGCTGCGGAAAAAAGGCTTCCGCAAGCTGTAGAAGCGAAGCGCATGTAACCAGCAGCGCCGTTTTTTGTGTCCTTGGATCGCTTTTATAATCCATAGCTTTCACCCTATTTTGAAAGTATGTCGTACTTGCCATTCTCATGGTCGGCCGGTATTTCGACTATCACATGGTTCGGAAGGCATACTATTGACTGGCCCGGATTGCTTATCCAGCCTTCCTGCATACAGACGTGGTTCTTGCAGTCGGATTCGCTGACCCTTATTTTTCCCGCTTTTACCTCAAACTCCATGGCGCCGATTTTTGTGGTGGAATCCCGGCTCAGGCTCACTTCTTTTACAATCACGTTGTCCTTATATATCATGGCAGTGCCGGGCACGGCCGCGGGAGCTATCATTGACAGAAGGGGGGCCGCAAAAAGTACAAGTATTATGGCCGCAAGGGCGTAATCCGCGCTGGTTGTGGTGTAGATCTTTTTTTCCGCCATTTTATTCTCCCCTTTCGTTTTATTTGTTAATGCTATCGTTTTAATAGGATATTAACCTTGTACTTTATTTCTCCGTAAATTTTAATGCTATTGATTTAGTAGTATTATAACCGCAAATATAAAAAAGTCAAGTTCTTTTCTTCACAACCCTTGTTTTCATGAAAGAATCATAACAAGCATCATTTTAAAGCGCGCGTCCGCGTAAACCGCATGCGGAACGTTTCCGGGCAGTATAATCATTTCTCCTTCGTTTAGAAAATAAGGCTCCCCGCCTATTTTAATCCTGGCCGACCCCTCGATAACCTGAATCGCGGCGTCATATGGCGCCGTATGCTCGGAAAGGGACTGCCCGGCGTCAAAGGCAAAGAGCGTAAGCGTCCCTGTTTTTTTGTTTAACACCTGTTTTGAAACAATGGAACCCTCTGAATACTCTATGAATTTTTTAAGTTCAATTTTCTCCGCCATTATAAACCTCCCTTTACAGCCATTCTTCTTTCATTATTTCGCCCTTAAGGCTGACCCTTACCGCTTTAACGGGAACTTTTCTTTTTGCTTTTGCGGCCGCTTCTTTTGATATCTGCAGCAGCCCTCCGCAACACGGCACTTCCATGGTCATAACAGTAAGTGTGTTTATTTTAGCATCGTCTATCATGGCGGTTAGTTTTTCAACATAGGAAACTGTTTCAGCGTCAAGTTTTGGGCAGCCTATAGCAAGCGCTTTTCCCTTTAAATGATGTGAGTGAAAATCCCCAATGGCAAAGGCTGTGCAGTCGGCTGCAAACAGCAGATCGGCTCCGTTAAAATATGGCGCGGACGGGCTTACCAGGTGCATTTGCACCGGCCATTGCCTTAACGCTGAAGGTTGTTTCCCCGTATTATCATCTTCATAAGTATGCCCTCCTTTTCCGGTAAAATCAAGGATTCTTGACCCCGGGCATCCGCCTGCGGCTTGAGCTCCGTTTTTATTTGAGTAAGAGTATCTATACCGGGGAATTTTCATTTTCCTGTCTTCAAGATAACTTATTGCAGTTTGAAGATATTCACTCTGGCCGTGGCCGTGCAGGTGCTTTAAGTGCGCCCTTAATGTATTCTCACCCTGTTTTACGATATTATCCATTACTTTTCCCTCGTCATACGCCTCTGTTTCCATCTTTTTCACGGTTATAGCGCCCCGCGGGCATTCTCCGATGCAGACGCCAAGGCCGTCGCATAAGGAACCGGAAATAAGGCGGACCTTGCCGTCTATCACCTGCAGGGCGCCTTCGGGGCAACCCGGCACGCAGTCGCCGCAGCCGTCGCACTTATTTTCATCTATTATCACTGTTTCTCTTTTCATATCCCACCTCGTTTTATATATCACCTTCTTAGTGATATACTACCAAATTGGTGGACATTTGTCAAGTAATTGTTTTCACAAAGTATTTTGGGCGTGAAATAAAAGGAATAGGGGCGGCAAAAATTAAAAAAGCCCGCTTTTCAGCGGGCTTTTTTAATATGGGTGTTTTCTCGTTA
>CAZMGF010000005.1:0-83289 GCA_964565765.1 uncultured Spirochaetia bacterium | reverse complement strand
TTTATTACTTTGTCATAAAGAGTGAATACAATGACGGAACAACGGACAACACAAAGCCCGGGAAAATACTTCTTATTAATTAAAAATCATATTTTTTGAAGCAAAATTGTAAAAATCATGTATAATATACGATATGGACAGTTGTTGCCGCACAAGTAAGGAACCGCGGTTCAGGATACGGCACGATTAACTGGTTAAGCATAAACCCTTTAATATAAGGGTGAAATGCGAAACTTTTTTACGTGAAAGTTGTCCAATATTCTGAAAGGCTTGAAGTTTTTTTTGTTTGTTTATTTAAATGTTTAAACTGGTTCAATGCGGAGGAATAGCATGAATTTTAAAAGGAACCTGCTTGCAGCCTTGATAATGCTATATGGAACATTTATATTCTCCATGGGCGGCAGCGTCCCGACGGGGCTGCCTTCTTATTTTGGTTTCGGGTGCATTGATAAGGCCGACAGCTACGCTGTTGACGGCCCCCATTTTTTCAAGGACCTTACCCCTCCTTCGGCATGCTGGGATTACAGCTATGCCTACCTGACGCCGGGATGGACAGGCTGGATTTCCGGCGGAGGCTGGGCCAAACAGGAACTGACCCACTGGGAAAGCAAGGGGCAGATACAGGTATTTACTTTTTATTATACCCCGTACACTCTTTCTAATTACCAGAGCGGTTCGTGGATGAATACATATCTCTCTGATTTTAAGCTGCTCATGCAGGTATGCGCCGCCAATACTACAAAGGTGGTCATTGTTCATATAGAGCCCGACCTTATGGGCTACTGGCAGCAGGCGGGCAATTCGCCGACAACTTCGGGAACAGTTAATATGAGCGGTTCCGGTTTTAATGAGACCGATGACGGCGTCGCAATCACGTCGCTGCCAAATACCATACAGGGCTGGAGCGAGGCTTTATTCAGGATCAGGAACCAGTACGCGAAGGGAAAAGTGCTTCTGGCCCATCATTTTACACACTGGGCGACAAACAACGACCTTTATATAAATTCTTCCGGCATGAACCAGACAACTACAAACACGCAGACAGACGCTATTACGACCTTTATAACCGGTGTGGAGAACGGGCACCAGTATGACCTGATATTTTCCGACCCGTCGGACAGGGACGCCGACTGGTACAGGGTCGAAGGCGGCGGGGCCAATACCCGCTGGTCCGACCCAGGGCTTGCCTATACCGACGCGCGCAGCTGGGGAAGGATAGCGTATATAATTAACAGGGCGTCAACAACGCTTGCAAGGCGATTTTTTATATGGCAGGTGCCAAACGGAAATACATATTTTAAGACATGCAATAATACTTCGGGGCATTACAGGGATGACAGCGCGCAGTCTTTTCTGCCGTCAACTTCCCAGAACGGAGCGTCCGGAACCCCGGGAGACGCGTATTCGCCTTCCAGCACCACAACCGGCCCGGGCTTTTACGCCCAGAACGGTGTTGTAGGCGTGCTTTTTGGCGAAGGTGGATATGACTCAAATTACACCCCGCATGACATGACGCATTTAAGGGATGCGCTGCCT
This sequence comes from uncultured Spirochaetia bacterium, assembly GCA_964565765.1. Lineage (GTDB taxonomy): Bacteria > Oederibacteriota > PGYV01 > PGYV01 > Palsa-1178 > Bog-1181. Next base: position 81,753 of record CAZMGF010000005.1, on the reverse strand, counting down.
TCTGACGGAGTTTTTAACGCAACTTCCGACGGCAATCCCGGAGGGCCATCTTATGACGCCTGGGGACAGCAGACTTCCACACTGACCGACAACGACGGCGGCTATATAAGGACGGCCGTGGGAGCTTACTGCACGAAAGGAAAATATTATTTCAGCGGCGGGGCCTCATCGCCGACCTTTACTGCCACAAGGACGCCGGTTCCGCCCACGGCGACATTCACAAAGACAAACACACCGGTGGCGCCGAGCGCGACATTCACCTCAACTTTAACGCCGGTTCCGCCCACGGCGACATTCACAAAGACAAACACACCGGCGGCGCCGAGCGCGACATTCACCCCAACTTTAACGCCGGTTCCGCCCACGGCGACATTCACAAAGACAAACACACCGGTGGCGCCGAGCGCGACATTTACCTCTACGCTCATTCCGGCAACCTGGACATTTACTTCAACCACGGTTGTTTTCACGCCGACATTTACGGCGACAGCGAGCGCGACAAAAACAAATACGCAGGTGGCGCCAAGCGCGACATTTACCGCGACTGTTTTGAACCCGACGGCAACAATGACAGGCACGGCGGCAATAATACCGACTGCGACGGCTGCAACAGCCGCGCCGACTGATACAAGGACCGCGGGCGCGACCCCGACACAGACGCAGGTAATACCCAGCGCCACATTTACGGCAACCGCGACGTTCACGCTTACACAGGCCGCTCCGACTGCCACTTATACACCGACGCAGATTCCGGCAACCGCAACAACAGCTCCGACCGCTCCGGCAGCCACTTATACACCGACGCAGATTCCGACACCGCCTACAACCGCGCCGACGGCTACGGCTGTAGATACACCTGTTTTTACATCCACACCGACGCAGCAGCCGCCGACCGCGACGGCTACAATTGCGCTTACGCAGACGACGGGCCCGATTGTTTATCCCAACCCTTCTTCCGACGGCCATATTAAAATAAGGTTTAACGCGGCAAACCCCGCGGACGATCTGAAGATAGCCATATACACAAAGGCATTCAGGCTGGTAAGATACATTGATATTCCGGCGGTTTACAAAGAGGGAATAAATGAAGTGGACCTCGGCGTCCAATATATGATGGACTTCTCAAAAGGGAGTTATATATTCAAGCTTATGCTTAAGGACAACAGCGGCCAGACTGAAACCTCGAAAATCGGAACCTTTATAATAATGTAAATTTTTTTTACTGTTCCCTGCCGCATCTCATACATATAAAGCTTTCTTTAATGCCGGGGCCGGTTTTAACCTCAATTTTTCCGCCGCATCCGCAAACGAGCCTCCTGGGCCCCCTGCGTTTTTCAGCGGCAACTTTTATCTTTTTCTTGCGCCTGTCAGCGTTCCTTTTATCATCCATTTAAATACCTCCGCTTTTTTTCAATTTATCATAAAACAATTTTTAATTCAATGTTTTCCGCACATAAATTGGCACGTAAAACCATTTTTTTCAGCCTTTTCCATTTATGTATATACGAAAAAACGCCGATAACTAATTGACCTTAAGTTCGTTACGAAAGGAACGAAATATCAAATAAAAGCCTTTTAGATAAAGCGTTTTTGCAGGAAATCCAAATCATTACAATATATTTACAAAAGCGCTTGACTATATCTTTCGTAAGTGATATATTAACAGAAGAATCAAGTATATATTTTGCGGAGGGTTTTACCCGTGCGCAAATTGAGTTTAAAGTTTGAAAAAGCCTATAAAACAACAGAATTTTCAATTATTCCACTTTTACTGACCGCTATTTTTATTTTTTTGCCTTTGCGGATTTTTGCATCCTCTTTCGGCACCAACGCCGCTGATTTTCTTACAATTAATCCTGAAGCCGGCCCGGCCGGGATGGGGGAATCATATATCGCCATAGCCGAGGGCACAAATGCACTTCAATACAATCCCGGCGGACTTGCAATTATGGACAGGGGTGAAGCGACCGCTACCAGCATACTCTGGTTTGATAATATTAACATGATACACGTAGCGGCCGGCTATCCTTTCGCGGATGGTTTCGGAATGGCGGCATCAGTTCTCTGGATTAATTACGGGAGCTTTGATTCGACAGGCGGCGTCGCGCCCTCTGTTACGATGCAAAACGGCCTTATAAATATCGGCGCGGGAAAAAGTTTCGGGGAAAATATAAATGTCGGGGTCGGCATCCGGGGATTTTATGAAAGCTTTTCCGCGGGGACAATAAATTCATCGTCGCTGGGACTCTCCGCCGACGCCGGCGCTGTATTCCTGCTCGGCTCACGGAACCTGACGCTCGGCCTTGTTGCCAGCAATATGGGGGTCTTATCCGGAACGACGGACCCGCTTCCTATGGAAGTGGGGGCAGGGCTGGGCTGGAAGCTCTTCAACGGTTCTTTTAATTATATGAATGTGGACCTTGACGTGCGCAAGACAGTCAATACGGACAATTATTTTGTGGGGCTCGGTTTTGAGGGGTATATTTTTAAAACGCTGGCCTTAAGGTTCGGCGTGCATTATAACAACGCCCTTGAAAACACATCACTGAGCTTATCCGACATACAGGATCTGATAATATTTTCGGCGGGCCTCGGGCTTAATATCAGCGATTCCCTTGACCTTGATTATTCATTCACCCCGATGGGCGATCTTGGAGAGGTCCAGAGGCTCACACTGAAGGTAAAGTTCGGGGATTCCTGGTATGAGACAAAGATGGCCGAATCGAACGCCAAAATCGAGCCCAGGGCCATTGAGGCCCCGGATGTCAGCGTGGCTGACGGCGAGATAAAGGGTGTTTCGTTCAAGCCGAATGTCCCGCAGGAAAATGTCAAGGAATGGTCGCTGGCAATCAAAACTTCCGACGGAAAAATAGTAAAAACGTTTTCGGGCGTCGGCGAGGTTCCAAAGACATTGAGCTGGGACGGCACGGACGCGAACGGAAAAATTTCAAAATCCGACGTCAATTATATGTTCGACTTCAAGGCAAAAAACACCGAGGGCCAGATAATAAAAACGATAGGCCAGATTGTACAGCCGAAAAAGGCGGAACCAACCCCGGTTGCGACCCCGGAGGAAAAAAGGTTCATACCTTTAAAGGGCGAGGAGATGCTGGTGGCGCCCGTAACCCTGCTTGTCTCGGCTAATTCCGAAGAACGCAAAAGCGTGCCGTTCGTCATGGTCAATAAAAAAATAAAGGATGTAAAAGACTGGGAGTTCGCGGTATATGATTCTAAAAAGACTTTGCTGAAAAAATTTACAGGCAGCGGGATGATACCGTCATACCTGGTATGGGACGGCAGGGATTCTTTTGACAATTACGTCCAGGACCTGAAGTCATGCCAGTATGTACTTACTGTAAACGGCACTGACGGCAGGAAGGCGGAAATAAGGGACAGGCAGGTAATGAAGGACCCGTTCGTCATAGCTACAAAAACAAAGAAGATAAAAATGGGCAGGATGATATTTTTTGACAAGAACGCCTCTGACGTTAAAGCGGACATGCTGCCAAGGCTCGACGAACTGGCCGCGGAAATAGCCCCGTACAAGTCTGTTCAGATATATATTCAGGGACACTCTTCCGCCGAGGGCGACGCGGATTACAACCTCAGGATATCACAGGAGAGGGCAAAGAGCGTCCTGCGCTATCTTGTTGAAAAATATAAAATCTCGCCGCTGTCCATTACAACTGTCGGTTATGGCGCCGCGGTGCCGCTCGAAGATGAGGGCTCCGACCAGGGAAAGTCAAAAAACAGGCGCGTGGAAATAATTCTTATCGGTGAAAAAGAATGAAAATTACAAGGTTTTTGGCGCTGTTTGTTGTCCTGGCGGCCGCGTTGTTTTTTTTGTCCTGCGGCAGCAGGGCGCCACAGCAGGCGCAGAGCCCGGAATCCGTCTTTAACTCTGCCACGGAGGCAATGGTAAAAGGCGACGACCCCGGCGCTATAACGCTTTACTACAGGCTAGTGAACGACTACCCGGATTTCAAGATGTACAGGGCCGACATCCTTTTCAGGCTCGGAGAACTGCTTTATAAAACGGAACGTTATGATGAGGCGGAAAAGACCTTTGTAATTTTCGCCGAGAAATTCGGCGGAGATGAAAGGCTGAAGGCAGTCTATGAAAAGCTGATAAATATTTATGTGCAGGAATTCCATGATGACGCGCGGGCGCAGAAGATCAGGGACCTTTACGCGCAAAAATTCGGCGGGACGCCAACGCTACAGGCGATAGACAAGACCATTAAGGTGCTGCAATCCGGCGACGCGGACGCTGACAATATACTTTCCATGGACGCCTCAAATGTGGCCCTGGTCAAATGGGAAAAAACACAGGCTGCGGATAAGGATCTTTTTCCGGTATTTAATTATATAAATGATGATTCAAAATCCCCCGACGGCAGGTTTTCCGTTGTTAAAAAGAAAGTAAAGGGGCGCAGCTGCCTTTTCACCGGTCCATCCGGGGGAAAGCCGGAAAAAATACCGGGCAGCGAGGACGGCGCCGCCCCGCAGTGGTCATGGGACAGCCGTTTTATCGCGTTTACAACCAGGAGATGGGCTGGCGCTGAAAGGCACATAAAAATATATGATTCGGCCTCGGGCAGGACCGCCGAGATATTCAGGGCAAAGGGAATCGACCCCATGCTGCTGATTTCGCCGGATAAAGAATCCTCAAAGATAATTTTTTCCTACAATAGCAGGCTCTGGATAATAAACAGGAACGGAAACAGCCTTTCACTGCTTGACAAGGCGCTTGCCGCCGGAGGGCTCTCAATGACGGCCTGGTCCAAGGAAGGCAACGCGATAATATTTTCCAAAAACGGCGCTGATAATGTTTTTTATCTCTGCCAGCTCGGGCGCAGGGAAATAGAAACAATTAATTAATCCATACAATCAGGGCTCAAATATTATACCGGAGGTTTTTTACATGAAATCTTTAAGGCGCGTTATGATTTTTTTGCCGGCTTTTTTGATGTTATCCTTCTTTATATCGGCTTCGGCCATTGATGATTTTAAGCTCGCGGTCTCAAAGGACGGGAGCAATGTGACCGCGCGATATAACCTGGGGCTGGCGTATTATCAGGACCAGCAGTATGACAACGCGGTGGAGGCCCTCAAGGCCGCCATTGAAACTAACCGCGACGACAAAGCCTCACATTCAAAAGTGGATTTTCAGTGCGCCCAGATGCTAGGTATAATATTTTTTAATTTTAAGAATAATACCGACGAGGCCATTAATTACTTTAAAAAAGCCGGGGAACTGAACCCTTCGGACGGCAATAATCTTTATTACCTGGGGCTGGCTTACAAAAAATCGGGAAATCCGGACGAGGCCATGAAGTGTTTTTTAAGCGCGCTCACGGCCGGGGCCGATGACACCGCGGACATTAATTTCAGGCTCGGACAGATATATTATGAGAAAAAGGAATTTGTAAAGGCCATTGATTACTTTGAAAAAGTTACCGCCAAAAAGCCCGACATGTCCGAGGCCAGGGAATATCTGGGCGATATTTACGACAAACGCGGCGCCGCCGACAAGGCCGTAGACAACTACCAGCATGTAATCAAAACGAACCCGAATAACCTGCACGCCCAGTACCAGCTGGGGCTGAATTATTTCAAGGAAAAAGAGTATGATAAAATGATAGCCTGCTATAAAAAGGCGATAAGCATCGACCCCGATTTCGCGGACGCGCATTATAATCTCGGCATGGCCTATTTTTACAGGAATATGTACGATGAGGCCGTGGAAGAATTTCAGACGGCCATAAAACTCAATCCCAACGATGCCGCCTCATATTCACTGCTGGCCCAGACCAAAACGACGGCTTATGAATATTACAAATCAAAGGGTTCGACATCGCTGACGGAGGATGATTTTCTTTCGGCAAGGGACTCTTTCACCAGGGCGCTGCAGGTAAAACCGGGAGACGCGGAAACGCAGAAATTTCTCGACAGCACGAACGCCTCCATCCAGAAGGCCGTGCCGGAAAAACTTCAGGCCGGCTCGAAAAATTTTGACGCGAAGAATTACGGCGAGGCGTACAATGACTGGGATTTTGTTTTGAAAGCGGACCCGGAAAATAAGGACGCGAAAGACGGCATGGCAAAGCTTGAAAATAACCTCAATGAGCTTGTTGCCGCCAGGCAGTTAAAGGCAAAGGGATTTGAAAGCAGGGGAGAACTGGCCGAGGCCATTAACGAGTATTCGGAAATCGCCAGGATAGCCCCGAAATCTAAACAAAAAGAGATATCCGACAGAATCGGGTCGCTGATGTCAAAGATAAGCTCCAGCGTTAACAGGATACTTTCGGAAGCAGATTCGCTTTACTCCAAAAAATCATACAGAAAGGCCCTGAACAAATACAACGAGGCCCTGAAGTTTGACAAAAATAACAGCAAGGCTTTAAACGGGATAACCAGGGTGAATTCTTCCATGGCGGCGGACGAGGATAAATACATGGAATACGCGAAGCAGAATAAGGGTGCAAACCAGGGCAAATCGCTGGCCTATTATAAAAAGGTACTTGAGATAAACCCAAATAATGACGAGGCCAACAAACAGATTGTCGCCATGACCGGCACCGAATCGGCGGCGGCGGTGGACGCGCAAAAGCTCAAATCGCTTTATTATGAGGGGGTCGACAAATACGTGAACGGCGATATTGACGCGGCCATCAAAATATGGCAGAAGGTGCTCTCCATGGACCCAAACCATGTTGAAGCCAGGAAAAACATAGCCCGGGCGAGGGAAAAAATACAGGCAATAAAGAGCCTGAGCAGGTGAAGAATTGAAAATTACCATTTATGAAGTGGCAAAAAAGGCCGGCGTATCAATTTCCACGGCGTCAAAGGCTTTAAACGACAGGAAGGATGTCGGCACGGGCACCAAGGAGCGCATAAGGGAAATAGCAAGGGAGATGAATTACGAACCCTCGCATTTCGCCCGCGCGCTTGCCATGAGAAAGACCGGCAACATCGGGGTTATAACCGTCCGATATTTTCACGCCCCGATGCTCACAAACCCTTTTTATTCCAGGATAATAGAGGGTATAGAAGAAAGGCTCATAAATGAGGACCTGAACCTTGTGACAAATGTCCTGCGCGGAGAGCAGGTGGCGGCCAATGAAATGCCGAAAATGGTAAAGGAAAAATCTGTTGACGGAGTTATCCTTCTAGGCCACATGCCGGCGGATTTTGTAAGAATGCTGATTGAAAAATCCCCCCCGGCGGTTATGGTCGATAATTATGTGAAGGATGCCGGAATAACAAATATAATGATGGATAATCTTGAAGGCGCTTACAGCGCGGTCAGCCACCTTATCAGGACCGGCCACAGGAGGATAGCTTATATTTCCGGGGCGTCGGGAAGGTACAGCTTCAGGCAGAGGGCCGAAGGATATAAAAAAGCCCTCCTGGAAAACTCCGTTCCGGTTGACAATGATATTATTGTATTTAATGAGACCGAAGCGCCTGGAACGGACTGGATGAAAAAAATACTTTCAGCCGGGAAAAAGATTGACGCCATTTTTGCCTGCAACGATGTCAACGCCATTATGGCCATTAATATGCTCAAGGAAAACTCGATCAGGGTGCCCGAGGATGTGAGCGTAATAGGCTTTGATAATATTGAATTAAGCGGCCATTTTATTCCTTCAATATCAACGCTGGACATCAACAAGGAAGCCATGGGCATGAAAGCGGCGGAGATACTTGTGGATATTATCAACACCAAGAAGAACAGGGTGGAAAACATTGTTTTTCCCACGTCGCTTATATTAAGAAATTCCGTCCAGAACAGGGCCTGAAGGCCCCGCAGCCCAGGCTTATATCAATCCCGCCGTTTATCTAAAATAATTTTGGCATTTTTATCATTTTTGGTCTATAATTAATGGCAATTAAAATTATCAGGAGAGATAAATTGGACAAAAAAAACCATTTTACCCTTAAGAATCTGACTCTGGGGTCAATGCTGGGGTATGCTTTTTTCGCGCCTGTTTCAATAACGATTTCGGAGATTTTCTTTATTATAACCATGTTGCTTTTTGTAATAAGGGCGGTTAAACGCGAGATAAACATAAGGGATTTTTTCTCTACGCCGCTGTCGCTCCCCATCGCGGTATTTGTCCTTATCCATCTTGTCAATGCCGTATTCGGCGTGGATATGAAGTCGGGCCTTATTGATTTCAGAAAAGCCTATCTTATACTGGCTTTTTTTACAGCCGCTAATGTTTACACCGAGGTCTACCCGCTCAGGATGGGGGCGGGGTTCTTCGCCGGCGGAGCGGCATTTGTGGGGGCGTGGTGCGTTTTTAATACAATAACGCACAAATATGTGAACCATGAGGCTTTTTTCAGGGCCGTTTCGTTTTCGGGAAATCATATGCACGCGGGCGGAATGCTCATGATGGGGCTCGTCACCGCGGCCGGAATCGTGGCCTACAGGCTCAAAAATGAGAACGGCGACCACACCCCTAAATTCCTGTACATAACCGCGATGTTTTTAATCGCGCTCGGCCTGCTCGGGACATCCACCCGCAGCTCATGGATAGGCGCGGCGGCCGGAGTGTTCATGCTTTCCTTCATGGTTGATAAAAAATTTTTCGCGGTCCTTCTGATATCCGCCGCCATTGTGGCCGGAATCTCGTGGAACTCCTCTTTCATGGAAAGATTCAGGGATTCTTTTAACCTGGAAAAAGGCAACTCACAGAGCGAAAGGCTGCTCATGTGGGACAGCGGCTTAAAAATGATCCATGACAGGCCGTTAATAGGCGTGGGAACCGGAAATGTGGACAAAGTGTATCCGAAATATATAAGCCCTTCAGCCATAGAGCCGAATGCGGGCCACCTTCATAATAATTTTATCCAGATAGCCGTGATCGACGGGCTGCCGGGCCTGGCGGCTTTTTTATGGATATTCGCGGCTTTCTGGACTGAAATGTACAGGGGGATAAAAGCGGCACAAAATCCTGTCTTTAAATACGTGCTCATGGCGGCCCTGTGTGTTAACGCGGCCTTTTTTATAAACGGATTTTTTGAGTATAATTTCTTTTCGTCCCAGGTGGCGCTGATATTCTGGTACCTCATGGGTGTGGCATTTGCCGCGCTGAGGCTTGAAAAAAAAGCAATTACACAGACCAAATAGCATATCAATATATTGCTGGATTAGGAGAACCCATGAAAGTTGACTTAAAAAAGGTTAAAAAAGCCCTGATCATCCGCCACAAGGCGATAGGCGACATTATACTTGTGACGGCCTTTATCAGGGCGCTTAAAAAGGCCCTGCCGGAGGCGGAAATCGACATGGTGGTGGAGCCCATGGGCATAGAAGTATTACGGGGCAACCCCTATCTTACGCGCATGGTTATTTACGAAAAAAACAGGTTGAAAAAGGCGCCGTTAGGTGTGAAAATAAGGGATACAGTTGCGTTTTATGCCGGACTGGCGGAGCGAAAATATGACATTGTTTTCGACCTCTGGGGGAACCTGCGCACCGCTTTAATGAGCTTTTTGACCGGCGCAAGATGGAGGATCGGCTTTAATTTCAGGGGCAGAAAGTACTTTTACAATGTGGTTGTCAGGCCGGATCAGCCGCCAAAATACAATGCCTTTTACCATATGGACCTTTTAAAGGCAATAGGCATACCGGACGACGGCGGTAAAACCGATTTTTACCTTGAAGATGCCGACATTAAATACGCGGACAACTTTTATTCATCGATAAACGTCAAATCTAGGGATACTCTTTTTGGCCTTAACGGGGCCGGAACATGGATAACGAAGCGCTGGCCGGAATACAAGTTCGCTCAGCTTGCTGACATTATAATACGTTCTTTTAAAGATAAAAAGATAATCATCGTATGGGGGCCGGGGGAGAAGCCCATGGCGGAAAAAATATTATCCCTTATAAAAGAGGATAAAAAGGATGTTTTCCTGGCGCCGCAGACGACATTAAAGCAGCTGGGGGCCGTGCTGCAAAGGCTCGACGCTTTTGTCTCGAACGACGGGGCGCCGAACCACCTGGCGACGGCCCTTGATGTGCCGAGTGTGACCGTGTTCGGCCCCACCAATTACAGGTCGTGGGTGCCATCAGGAAACAGCCGGCACCTGGAAGTGCATTCAACAATGGCCTGCGCGCCGTGCGACAGGATGCAGTGCCCGACGGCGATTGAATGCATGAACGGCATAGACCCGGAGGAAGTTTTTTCAAGGATGAAGGCGCTGCCCGGGATTTTTTAGCAGGCTTTTTTAAAGAGGCCCTTTGCGGCTTAATTTATGGAGGCGCGTGGCATGGCTGATATTGATATAGACAAGATGCTTGAGAAACATGAAAAAAAGGAAAAGGACGCCAAGGCAAAAAAGCGGATTTACACCGCGGTAATAGCGGGCGGCTCTGCCGCGGCGGCGGCGCTCATTGCAATAATTATAATACTGCTTTTAAAGGGGGAGACGGCATCGGCTTATTTTCCCCTGGACCCCGGGAAAAAGCTTGTTTATAACATAAAGGGAAAGAACCCGCAGGAATGGCAGATACAGGGCAAAACAGAAAATGTTTACGGATACGAATGCAGCGTTATGGATAAAATGGACAAGGGAACATACCTTACAGTACGGGAATATTACGCAGAAGATGAAAAAAAGGGCATCGCGAAACTGGCTTATTCAGAGAACGGCGGGCCGCTGGTTAAGGATGTTTTTGTAATCATGCCGTACACCGTGAAAACCGGCATGAGCTTCAGGGCCGCCATGTATATGGGCGAGGTTGTGACAGGCGAGATTGTTTCAAAGGAAAAAATGTCCACTCCGGCGGGAGAGCTTGAGACCTATAAGGTCACGTACAAATCGCCCCATATGGACAGGGCGGTGTGGTACGCTAAAGGCGTCGGGATAGTAAAGATGACAGACAATTTAACAGCCGAAGAAACGGGGCTGATAAGTGCCGGTGAATAATGAGAAAATGGTCCGGGGTTTATAACAGGAACTTTATACTTTATATTTTCGCGGCCGCGCTCCTGGCCAATACCGTTGCCTTTGCCGTGACGGCGGGCAGCGCAAAAAGGCACATGCAAAATACCGCCGCCGCGTCGGCCGCTGATTCAGCGGATTTGACCGCGGCGCAGACGCTTGTTTCATACGCGCGGTATTACGGCGAGGTTCTGCGTTACTTAAGGGAATTAAAGGATGACAACCTTAAAAGGTCGTCATTCCCGGTATATAAAAGGCCGGATTATGAAAGTATAATTTCCGCGATAACCGATGAAAGCCAGAAAAAAGATCTCTTAAAAGCCGCCGCGCGCGTTGTGACGCCCGACTGGGATAATATTACGGTCAAAAGCCTTACGGCGGTTATCATGCCCAACAAGGACCTTGTTGTGAAAGCCGAGGCTTATGCCGCGAAGCTCTCGGCGCCCGCGCCGGCGTCAACAGCCGACCTTAAAAGGGTGACTTCATATTTCAGGTGGCTTTTCGCCATATCAATGGCATTTACAATAATATTATGCGCGTGGGCCTTCTTTTTCTTTTCCGGAATAAATGACAGGATAAGGAAATATTTTGACTCGAATATGGAAACGGAAGGCAGCGCTGATTTTCTTGAAATATTCGGAGTTTTGCCCCAGGCAAACGCGCATAATCAGTCTGTCAGGCTCTCAAAGGCGGGCATACAGGATTTAAAACGGGAGTTTGACCTTATACAGGCGGCATTTTCAGAAATAAGAAGTTCGTTTACCGACATAACGGCAACAGCGGATTTTATTTCCACGTCGGCGCAGGAACTCGCGAAAAAAGTATCCGGCTATACCGAGAATATAAAGTCAACACGTACGATAACCGGAAGGATAGCCGAAGACATAGGGAAAATCAGGGAAGAGACCGGCCACGGCGTGGACTTCAGCAGAAAGATGGACACCACGGCCAAAGCCGGAGAGAAGGCAATTAATAACGTGATAGAAGAAATACACTCCACAAATTCCATTATGAAGGACCTTAAAGAGACCGTTGACCGGCTCGGCTCGAGGACAACGGAAATAAGCAAGGTGACAACCCTTATAAAGGATATAGCGGAGCAGACAAACCTCCTTGCTTTGAACGCTTCCATTGAAGCGGCGCGCGCCGGAGACGCGGGCAGGGGCTTCGCGGTTGTTGCCGAAGAAATAAGGCAGCTTGCGGAATCCACGGCGGCGGCTTCCAAGAAAATAGCCGAGGAGATAAAGGATATAAACAGGTCGACTGACACAACTGTGCAAAAGATTTCATCGGCGGCCTCCACTATCTCCAGGGGGGTTCTTGTCGCCAACGAAGCGGCCGAGGCTTTTGTCGGCATCAAACAGCATATAGAAGAGACCATGAGGCTGTCAACAGGGATAGATTCTCTTACCGGAAACGAGGTCAATAACGTCCATGAAATAGTCGGAATCATAGCCGAGGTGGAACGTGTTATAAATGACATGGCGGCAAATATTGAGAACATTTCCGCATCGATCGAAGAGGAGACCGCGGGCATTGAGAATCTGGACGCGACCATGCAGGAGCTGTACGCCAAGACTGAAGGAATGAAGTCTGTTATTAATAGGCTCAACATCTGATTATGAAAAACACACGCGCCGCAATCTTAAAAGCAGCCCTTATTCCGGCGCTCTTTTTATTCCCGCCTGTTTTAATATCCGCGGCGACGGACGCCGCTGCTCTGACAGCCACGGCCGCAGCGGTACCGGCTCCTTCGGCGGGAACAACAACGGCAATGGCAACACCGCCGAAAAGCCCGGACCTGCTTCAGGTAAACGCGGACGGCATGAAGATAAATATCGTATGGGGAAGCTTTGAAAATGACAAAATAACATTCAACATATACCGTTCAACATCGGAGAAGGACGGGTTTGTTAAAATAAACAAGGCGCCCCTCACGGACAACCAGTTTTCTGACGAAAAAGGCGCGGCCCTGTTTCCGCTTAAAAGCAATGTGACATATTTTTACAAGGTAACCGCCCTTGACGGCGGCGCGGAGTCTCCGGATTCAAATATTTTATCTGCCACGCCCGCCGGGGCGCTTTCCCCGCCGGAAGATATACGCGCCATTCCCGGCCTAAATCATATAACTTTAAAATGGACCGAACCCGGGTCCGCCGGGCTTTTCGGCGTCACCGGATATAATATTTTCAGGTCCACCGTAGATTCACTTTTTGTTCAGTTAAACGGCACAACTTATACGGCTGTGGAATACGATGATAAGGGGCTCACCAACGGGGCCAGATATACTTATATGCTGCAGACAATAGACAACGCGGGAAACACATCGGCAATATCCTCGCCTTTAACTTCTGTGCCCTTTGAACCGGTGGGCGCCCCGAAAAATGTCACATCTCTTGTCGTATCGTCGGAGTCGATAAAATTATCATGGGACATGTCAAAGGCGGGGGGGACCTTTGAAATTTCCGGATATAATATTTACAGGTCGACGCAGGCCGGAGTTTTCGCGGATACGCCAATTAACAACAGGCTCTGGAAAGGGCTCAAAAGCGACGACGGCAAGACAATATTTTTTAACGACAACATGATATGGTCATATTCAAAGCCCATGCCGGGTGTGGGATATTATTATAAGATTGAACCGGTCGATGTAATGGGCAATACCGGAGCGTCAAGCGATGTATTGCAGGGGATGATACCGCTTGTCGACGTGAGCAAATCAGGCATACTTACGGCTGATATTTCCGAATACGGCCTGCCTCCGGAATCGCGGCTGTCGCTCTCGGGCAAAAAATCCCTCCAGATGAGCTATGAGCACATCTGGTGGAGGAACACGACGAACCAGCCTGATAATTTTGACATCCAGCAGAAGCTCAGGCTGAAACTGACCGGCAATATCGGAAGAAAAATAAACGTGGACGTTAATTACGACGAGACCATCCTTACCGACGAATATACCAAAATATCAATATCATATACAGGCGACAAGGATGAGTCGCTGCAGGAGGTTGCCTTCGGAGATATGGACCTGCAGGTGCCTTCGACAAAATACCTCAGCTATTCGCCGCAGAAATTATTCGGCATCAAGGGCAAGATAAATATCGGCGATAAGCTCGACCTGACGCTGATAGCGGCCCAGTCAAAGGGTGTAACGGCAATCCAGACATTCTCGGGCAACTTAAGAAAAAAGACCACAAACGGAAGGGACGGGGTTGATATTTATGACACTTCGTTTATTGCCAATCAATATTACTACATAACAAAGGACCCGAAGGTGGTTATAAAACCCGGTTCTGTAATCATATACCGAGACGACGCAATCGCCACGGATAATATTACTTCGATTGCCTCCACGCCGACCGGAACCTATCATTTTGACCTGCTTTACTCGGGCGTTGATTATGTGGTCGATTACAGCACCAATATAGTCAAGTTTTCCTCGCCGATGCAGTACAATTATATAATAGCCGCGGGTTATTATGACCAGACCAACAACAGGTATGTCGGGCTGGTAAACGGCCTGGGCCAGGGGAATTTTGATTTTAACGAGGCCCATCTGGTTTCTGATACTAATGGAATAACACAGCCTGGCGAAACATTGCTGCAGAACGGCAACAAGAGCGACCTTTCACACAAGGTTCTTAATTACTACAGCATGCAGGGGACGCAGATATATAACCCGCAGGACTCTATTGATAAATCAGGATTTAAAATTGTTGTAGAGAAAGCGGACGGCACAACTTCCTATTTTATTCCGCAACCGACGGATCCTGTTAATCCTTATACAAAATGGTATACGATTGACACCAACTTCGGCATATTGAAATTTTCCTCGTTTTTTCCCTTTACCCAGTCCATGTATCAAGCCGGCGCACCGGCCCCTGATTCGACAACGGCCGCGAACATCTCAACTGAAGACGGACAGGAAAATGATGCGTACAACCTTAATAATCCGATTACGAATTTCAAGATCCACCTGGAATATAATTATTATGTCTCATCCTATAAACTTGACAATTCGCCGGTAGTTTACGGAAGCGAAAGGATTGAAAAGGACGGCGTTGCACTCAAAAGGGACAAGGATTACAACATAATATATGAGACGGGCGATATAAATTTTGTGGACAAGAACTCAATACTTCCGACAACGGTGATAAAAGTTGTCTATGAGTACATGCCGTTTGTCGCGTCAACTCAGTCAAACCTTTTTGGCGGCATCCTTAATTACAACATGTCGGACAATGTTAAACTGAATTCAACGCTGTTATACAAAAATTCCAGCGCCGGAACCACTGTGCCCGACGCGCGTTCCACCGAAACCTCGCTGACAACGCCGTTTTCATCGCTGATTCTTGATAATAATGTAAATGTGGCCCTTACCAGGGAAAATATAAACGGCATCATAAGCGCCCTGCCGATGGTGGACAAGTCTAATTTACCCGTTGATTTCAAGTTTACAGGGGAGATGGCTTATTCCAGTTTTAACCCGAACACCTTCCAGCAGACCCTCCAGAGCGGCGGCACCGAAAACGGCGTCGCGATGATTGACTCGATGGAGTCCGCGGATTTAAGCAATGCCTGCGACATGACCCTGACAAAATGGTTCCCCGCGGCCCTGCCGCAGTTTCCGATAGGACTGCAGCCGGAAGACAGGGCGTTTATGAGCCATGACAATGTCCAGGAGCAGGGACACACGCCCGTTGACCCGAATAACCCGACATCGGCGGTAAACCAGGTTACGATGCTGAGGTTTCAGTACAGCAATCTCACGAATACCAGGTGGGATTCTTTCAGGTATATTTACAGCCAGGCGGGTGACAACCTGAACCTTTACAGCGCCATTGAAATGTGGGTTTATGTTGACACAAACCAGCCTGTTAAAATGAGCGTGGATATGGGCGTGGTCAGCGAATCCTCCAACGGGGACCTGAATTTCCAGTATAATGAAAAGTACGGGGCGCTTCACGACAGTGAAGATTACGTTGATACGGCCACAAATGTCGTGCCAAACGGCATCTTTACAACGGATAAGGACAGGGGCATCAGCCCGGGTATATACACAGGCCTGCCGGGTTCCACTCCGGCATACTGGGGGGCGAATAACGCGGTACTGGATACTGAAGACATGAACAACAACGGTATAATGGACGGGACCGCCGATGAGGCATACTACCAGTTCGCTTCGGAAGGAGGAGGCGTCAATCACCCCGAGTTTTATCTAACCGGAAACGGGACCTGGACTTCAATCAAGATACCGCTGAAGGATATTACCAGGGCCGTAGGCAGTGTAATAGGAGACCCCAACGATCCGAATTTTATGTCGATGATAAAGCATGTCAGGCTGAATTTTATAGGCACAAGCTCCACGCCGGCATCCGGGACAATAAAAATTGAATCCATCAAATTCACCGGCAACTCGTGGCGCGTCCAGGCGCTGAGCGGCGTGACAGACGCGGCAGGCAACACTATTATCGCAGATACGACGAAATTAAACGCTGAGACTGTCAACCAGACCACGGATCCTAATTATGTATATAACTCAAATTATTTTGCCTATTCTACGACGTCGGATTTGCAGTATGAAACTTCGCTGAAACTGACAAACAATATGACCAATTACGACCTTACTCCTGATGGCCGGCCGCTGTATTACGTGAATAAAATATTGAACAGCAAGACATCGGGATACGACTATCACGCCTATAAATACATTAAATTTGACGTTTATATACCGCACAAAGCGGCTCCTCAAAACGGCCGGGTGATATTTCTGAGAATAGGTTCAAATACCGATTATACGACCAATTATTTCCAGTTCAACGAACAGTACTCAAATATAGCGGAAGGCAAATGGATAACACTCATTTTTGCCCTGGATGGCTCCGACGGGAAGAGGACCACCCCTGTTTATCCAAGCCTTCCGAATATCAGGGAAATACAATACATATCTATAGGTGTCATTAATCCCAACACTTTAAATATTCCGGCAGTCGCTGGCGGCGAGATCCTTTACATAGATAATATCAGGCTCACTGACGCGAAAACACAGGTAGGGACCGCGAAAGCCGCCACATCAACGCTCAATTACAAGGGCGTCGGCAGCGTAACACAGTCATATGAGGACAGGGAGACGGATTTCAACACAATGGCGGACGCGGGAACAGGGGCCATACAGCAGCATTATACCGCCCAGAATGTAACCCTTAATTACACCCAGCTGCCATTTATGCCTATTACCTCGACATATTTTAAGACGGCCCAGTACACTGACGCCGAATATAAAAACGACATTGGATACACAAATAACGACCAGCTTGGCGATGTTTTTTCAGAAGGGGTCAACAATTATGTCACATTCAGCCTTGTGCCTGATATGCAGCTCTCGGCAAATTCAACCATAAAAAATGTGAAGACCATTTATTACGGGGTGCTGATAAATGATTTTGAGTCAAATATAAACAATTACTGGTCGGTATCGCCGGCGCTCGCCTGGAAGGTGCCGTCAAATTTATTTTTTATACCGCTTGGCACGAATAATATTTCCGCGAAAATGCTCATTGAGAACACCGGGCTTAATTATTATGTGGCTGATGATTCTTACGGCAATTCAATAAATATAACATCCCAGTACTATGACCAGCAGCGCTATGACAGGACCCAAAATTATTCGTGGACCGGAAACTACAGCATCGCGGGGCTTATAATGGGGCCGTCCTATGCATATAACCTGGTTGAAGAAAAAGGGAACATTACGGCGCAATACTCCTATTACCTGAATTATCTCAACAGTATAACCCATCTATATGTGGGAGATTTTATTCTCCTGAAAAGGGAAATAACGCCTAAAGTAAGCCTTTCATACCCGACGGCCTGGATATTCTCCCCGCAGCTTAACTATACACACGATTACAACCTTGATTTGACGCAGGATGCCCTGAATACCCACGGCAGGCTGGACGCATCTTCGGGGCTTAAATTGAGCTCGATTTTCCCCGGGTTCCCCGACATTACCTCATATTCTTTTTCGGTGGACAGCACAAACAGATATGACAACCTCGCGTACCCTGATTCTTTTGACATGTTCAGCCATATGACATTTGAAAGGCAGTGGGACGCCATGTTGTGGAAGATGGTTTTAACCGGAGAAAATAACGGCAGCTCAATTTCCGACAGGGAAATGCAGGCATATGAGAACATTGCCAGCAACGGCGCGTTTGTCATAACGCACTCGCTTAACTTAAGCGAAATAAAGCTCTTTGGCTTTATGGGAATACTTCCTTCAACGGCGTCATATTCAAGCAACACGAGCTTCTCAAGCAGGGGAGCCTCCGCCTCATACATGGAAAATGAAAATGTAAACATCCAGTCCCTTTATTTTAATAATATAACCATCCCCCTGCCGGTGCTCAGGGACCTGTTTACAAAACAGACTCTGTCCGCGGGATACACATATACAAGGCAGATAAGCATGGATTCCAACAAGACGATAATAAGCGACGCCATAACGAACAAACTTAACAACCTGCAGATATCATACTCCACAGGGCCCGACGGCGTAAAAGGGGCGTTGGCCCTCTCGGGTTCATGGACAAATACTATAAGCGGGCTCATGAGCTACTGGGCAGACAACATATCGCCGACGCTTACCATGACGTATAACCTTAAGCTTACCAAACCCATCACAATCCCGGGATGGCTGCCGTTTATAGGGGACAAGACATTCAGGCTCGACCAGGCTATAAATATTAACGGCAGTTTTGGAGTGGTTAAAAACTGGGGCGGCGGCGTCAACGACGCCAATACACACATGGTGAATTCCACCCAGTACGCTTTTACTTCGAACGCCGCTTATAATGTAATGCAGAATCTTAAGATTACGGCGGAGCTGGATTACAGCCACCTTGACGATATGGTGGTAAGGACGAATTCCAATGACAGGTTCAAAATATCGATTACAGGTGAAATTGAATTCTAGGAGGTTTTATCGGTATGAAAAGGGGTATATTTATCACGGCGTTGGCGGTATTTGCCGTTTCAATTTTATCCGCGGCAGGGCCGAACGCCCCCACAGACTTAAGGCTTGAATACACAGGAGGCACGACAATAAACCTTTACTGGCCCGCGGCGGTTACCAACGGTGCGGCCATTGGCGGATACTCCATATACCGCACAACAGCGGCCGCGATTACTTACACCGCGCAGCTTACGGACCCGCAGTGGGGGACATATTTTTATGTGACCGTGCCCGGGGCAGTGACGACTTATGCCGACCCGGTGGGTGATACTACACAGCCATATTTTTACAGGATTGCCCCTTTTGATATTAATAACGTCGAGGGGCCTCTGGGAGTGACCGCCAATGCTTATCCATACCCGCCCGCAATTACAGGGGCAACAGGCTACAATTCACGTGTGGTTCTTACCTGGGCGCAGAGCCAGGACCCGCTGGTAACCGGATATAATGTGTACCGCTCGACTTCACCCGATATTTTACAGGCTTCGCTTGACAAAATATCCCAGACCACAGAGTTTTTTGACAGCGATACCGCCAACCTTGTGACATATTATTACAGGATAGGTTCATTAAATAACGGCAGCGGTGCCTATTCAGGGGCAACGGCGGCAATACCTTACGCCCTGCCATTCGCACCGCAGTCGGTCTCGGCGACCGTGGCAGGCGCGAACGTAACCCTGTTATGGGCCGCGTCATCCGCGCAGGGATCATATAATATATCCGGATATGATATATACAGGAACGCCAGCCCGACCCCTGTAACATTTACCACGCAGGCAACGTACACGGATTTAAGCCTCTCCGCGGGAGCCACATATAATTATTCAATAGTAGCCCAGGACATTAATTCAAATTTGTCGCCTCCGGCGTATTTAAGCGTATACCTGCCAGGACAACCGTCAGTTCCCACGGGCCTGACAGCTACAACCGCTGTCGGAAGTGTGATTCTTTCATGGACAGCAAATAATTCGCAGGAAAATGTTACCGGCTATGATGTTTACAGGGATTCCGGATGGCTGGCGAACGCGCAGTCAAACTCATATACGGACAGCACCGTTAATATCGGAGAGACCCATTCATATTATGTTGATTCCTACAATACCTCCGGCACAAGCGCGGCATGCAACCCCATAAATGTTATTGTCCTGCCTGCCGCTCCGACAGGCTTTAACGCTGTGAGGTCCCTGACCACTTACGGGGCTGTTGATATTTCATGGACAGCAAACACGGACGCCATATCGCAGTATTACCTTTTCAGGGCTGTATCTCCGACGGCGTTTAATTTTTCTGCGGCATATATAACCGGTATTGCAAACTCTGTGACAAATTATGTGGATGCGGCGGTTACGCCGGGTGTCACTTATAATTATTGCCTGAGCGCCTATAATACGGTCACTGGAAGCCCTTCGGTTTCGGCTCCGGCAAAACCGGCGCTCTTCCCGGCAAGCGCCGCCGTTATTAATGCGCAGCCGTTTAACAATATGATTTTATTGTCCTGGCCGGCCGCGAACCCGTCATACGACCCGCAGGGATATAATATATATTCTTCCGCAGACAATATCACTTACGCCGCTGTTACAACACAGTCAACGGCCCTTATTTATCCTGCGGCAGGGCTTACCAACGGACAGTTTTATTATTTCAAAGTTACCACACTCAATTCATACGGCGAATCAACCACAGTAAACGCTTATGCCGTTAAAATTTCGCCTTACGCTTCAAACAATCCGCCCTTTCAGGTCACCAACCTGTATGTGAATTCTCCCGGAGACGGCACCATAAGCCTTTTGTGGGATCCTTATATACCGGGAACAGGGGCAACCGCGTATAATGTTTACAGGTCGACAATTTCAGGCGTCTACACTACGCCGCTTGTTGAGACAACCAACAATTCTTATGTATCAACATCCATCAGCACCGCCGCCGTCGCAACCCCTGTTGTCGTCGGAACCCCTTATTATTTTATTGTTAAGGCGGTTGGAAACTCTCAGGAGGGGCCGGCTTCCGCCGAAGGGAATACGGTACCGTTTTACAGGCCATATCCGGTAAGCAACCTTGACGGCCTGGCTGTAAACAGCCAGATAATTCTTGACTGGCTCCAGCCTTCGGCGCTGGGTACATATGAGACAAGCTATAAGTACAGGATATACCGGAGCACATCCAGCATTTTAATTGATTCGTCCGTAAACCTTCTGCAGGATAATTACACCTCCCTTACATATGCCGATTCCGGTGTAAATACCGCAGCAGGCTCATATTACTATCTTGTAAAGAGCATAGATAATTATTACAATGAGGACACTTCAGACAGCCCTCTCCAGATCCAGTTCGGCGCGGCGCAGCCTGCTCCGCCCTATATAGCGGCCGTAGCAGGCGCGAATCAGGTGATGCTGATATGGAACAACAGCCTGATAACCGCGCAATATTTTAATATTTACCGGTCAACCCAGTCAGGGGTTTACGGCGCGCCTGTTGCCTATGATGTTTCCTTCAGCACGAAAAATTTTACCGACACGGGGCTCACAAACGGGACCACATATTATTATATTGTAAAGGCGGTAAACGCTATGGGAGAGGGGCCGCCGTCAACTGAAGTCTCGGCGACACCCTATACGCCTCTTATGGTTCCGGCCGCTCCATACAATAAAGTAAGCGTGGTGCAGGTCAATAAAAAGGACGCCTTAGTTTCGTGGTATCCGGTTGGCAACACCGCGACGGCGACATTTGGACTTTCCGGATACAATGTGTACAGAAGCGACGATAACGGCGGGACATATAATTACGGCACACCGGTGGCCCAAACCATCATGGCGCTTTCAGTCACCGATACCACAACAGTATGGAACACAAAATACCTTTATCTGGTTAAAGCGCAGGATACCGCCGGCAACCAGGATGCCGTATATGTGCCGGGCGCGTTCGCGCTTCCTCTGCCGCAGAACAAGATCAGGGTTTACAGGAACCTTTTAAATCTTTCGGCGAATCAGACACTGACCATGCACTATTACATAACAGAAGCGGGACATCTCAGGATAAGGATATATACCCTGAGCGGGGAGTTTGTCAATGAACTTATCGACACACAGATAACCGACGCGCTTTCCGCAGACAATCCATTTGAATCGCAGCCATTTTACTGGGACGGAACCAACAGGGCGGGTAAAAAAGTGGCATCGGGCCTTTACCTGATTTCCATGGAAATAGGCGCCGACAGGGTAATTGAAAAGATAGCAGTGGTAAGATAAGGGTGCGCCTGTGGGTAAAATAGAACTGCTTCCTGATAATGTCATAAATCAGATAGCCGCCGGGGAAGTTATAGCAAGGCCGGCCTCCTGCGTAAAGGAACTGCTGGAAAATGCGGTTGATTCCGGGGCAAAAAATATTGAGATAACAATTGAAAGCGGCGGCAGGAAAATGATCCGGGTAAAAGATGACGGATGCGGAATGGACGCGGATGACCTGAAAAAAGCCTTCTTAAGGCACGCCACAAGCAAGATAAGGTCGCTCAATGACCTGAGTTATATAGAGACAATGGGGTTTCGCGGGGAGGCGCTGGCGTCTATAGCGTCAGTTTCAAGGGTGGAGGCTACATCCAGGGGCCCGGGCGCCGACGCGGGAAGCTTTATTTCAATTGAAGCCGGCAGGACAATAAAGGAATCCATAAGGACATCAAATAAGGGAAGCGTGATTACAGTAAGGGATCTTTTTTATAACACTCCGGCAAGGCTGAAATTTTTGAAATCCGATTCCACGGAGGAAGCAAATATAATTGACACTGTAATTGCCGCCGGATTCGCGCGGGAAAATATTTCCTTCAGGCTCATCTGTGACGGAAAAGAGGCGGTCTTTTTTGCCGGAGGGTCGGCGCTCAAAGAAAGGGTAAGGACGGTCATGGGGGCCGAAGTTTCCAACTCGCTGCTTGAAGTATCCTCATTCACAGACAATGTAAAAGTTACGGGTTATATCTCGGGGCCATCAGTCACAAAATCCACAAGGGCGTCCCAGTATCTCTTTGTTAATTTCAGGAACGTACAGAGCAGGCAGCTTTCTTATGCCGTATATGAGGGGTTCGGCACGCTGCTTATGAAGGGGCGTTATCCATATTCGTTTATTTTCGTTGATATAAATCCTCTGCTTCTGGATGTCAATGTCCATCCCGCGAAAGCCGAGGTTAAATTCAGGGATGAAAGATTTGTTTTTAACTGCGTCAAAAGCGCCGTTGAAAACGGCCTGAAAATGAGCGAGTTGACGCCGTTTGCCTCGGCCGCGGACGCGGCGCCTGGAGAATACGCTTCCAGAGAGGCATATAACGCGGCAAAAGAAGCCGGCGCCGGCTTTGTTTCCGAGGATACAGGCAGGCTTTTTTCATCGCCCTCCGTGGAAATGCAAAAAGGGCGGCCGGAGATGGAAATAAGGTCGCCGTCAAGGGACTACCTGTGGCTAAATGTCCTGGGGCAGCTCCATGAAACATACATAGTGGGAGAGGATGACCATAACCTTGTTTTAATAGACCAGCACGCGGCCCATGAAAAAATGCTTTTTGAATCCATAATGGAATCGGTTGAAAACGGTTCTGTCGTAATGCAGGAGATGCTCATACCGGAGGCCGTGGACGTTACGCCGGCGGATAAAAAACTTGTGGCGGATTCCTTAAGTATTTTTGCCAGGCTGGGTTTTATACTTGAGGAATTCGGCGAAAATTCCTTTAAAATATCGGCGCATCCGGTCATAATCGGAGGCAAACCTCCGGCGCGTTTTGTGAAAGAGATGATAGAGCAGCTCAAGGAAAAAAACGGCGGCGACGCGGGCGGAGCCGGGGTGTTAAAGGGGCTGTGCGCCACAATGGCGTGCAGGGCCGCGGTAAAGGCCGGAGACAGGCTTAACGACGCCCAGATAAGGGAGCTTGTGGAGAAGTATGTGGACCTGAAGGACCCCCATTCCTGCCCCCACGGAAGGCCGCCTGTAATTAAAATGCCGTTTGAAGAAATTGAAAAACTTTTTAAAAGGAAATTATGATTTTATGCTGGTAATAATTGCCGGCGCGACAGCCACGGGAAAATCAGGGGCCGCCGTGAGCCTGGCCGGGATAATAGGCGCCGAGATTATATCGGCGGATTCCATGCAGGTTTACAGGGGAATGGATATAGGGACCTGTAAACTCACCGCTGAAGAAATGAGGGGAATCAAACATCATCTTATAAATGAAGCCTCACCCCATGAAAATTTTTCCGCAGCGCTCTTCAAGGAACTGGCGGAAAAAGCCGCGGATTCAATCAGGGCATCCGGAAAAACAGCCATTATCGCCGGCGGGACCGGGCTTTATATAAATTCAATGATACGCGGCCTTTCGCCGGGCGACGCAGCTGGCGGGGATTTAAGGGAAGCACTGCGTAAGGAACTCGCGGAGAAGGGGCTGGAGCATATGGCGGCAATCCTGGCTGCTCTGGATCCTCTGGCGGCCGCGGAAATTGATTTGAAGAACAGCAGGCGGGTGCTGCGCGCCATTGAACAGATTAAATCCTCCGGCAAAACATTAAGGGAAATCAGGGGCGCAGCCGCGGATACAATATATAAGGACAGTTATAAAATGTTTATTCTTGAGCTTCCACGAAGCGTGCTGTATGAAAGGCTTGACAAAAGGGTTGACGGGATGCTACAACGTGGACTGGTGGGAGAGGTTAAAAATCTTCTTGATTCCGGTTTCTTACCCGGGGAAACGGCCATGCAGGCCATTGGCTACAAAGAAATGGCGCAGTATATAAAAGGGCTCCTTTCTTATGAAGCCGCGGTTGGCATGATAAAGAGCGCGACGCGCAATTACGCCAAGCGCCAGGAAACCTGGTTCAAAAAATATCCAGAGGCTGTCCGCATCAATACGGACGGGCTCACGGATAAGAAGATAGCCGGCATTATTGCCGGTAAAATATAAACTTTCCGCAGGGTAAAGGGAATATTTAAATACTAAAAGGGTGGTAAATAATGAAACAGGTCTTTAATAACAGGAATTTTGTGACTTTATGGGCGGCACAGATGATCGAGCAGATAGGCGACAGCTTTACGCTCATGGCGCTCATCGGCTGGGCAATGTCGCTCAGGGTGGACGGCTCCGCGGCGGGGAACATGTCCATGCTTATGTTCTGGATAGGGCTCCCGATACTTGTGCTAGGCCCCATCGCCGGAGTCTTTGTCGACCGTTTTAAAAAAAGGAACATACTCGCGGTGGCCGCAATATGCAGGGGGCTGCTTATATTCGTAATATATCTGCTTGTGGCGGACAAGGCTAGGGGCGCGTATGTTTACCTTCTGGTTTTTATGATATCCGTTGTTTCACAGTTTTTTATTCCGGCAAAATCCGCTCTAATACCCCATATTGTGGAAGAAAAGGACCTGCTTGACGCGAACTCGCTTTCAGCGACAACCGCCATTGTTGTGCAGATTCTGACATACGCCGCCAGCGGCGTCATAATCGCCGAGATAGGGCCGCAGAAGGCGCTTTTTATCAACTCGATAATTTACGCGGCTGTATTTATTACGGTGATGTTTGTAAGGCCTAAGGAGGGTGAAATCACCCTCCCGAAGAACGAAGCGGTTGTTGTATGGAATGATTTTGTACGCGGCCTTACGTTTCTTATGACCAACGCGAAGGTGTTTTTTGTGATGCGCAGGGTGTTTTTATTGATGATAGCCGTAGGGTTCTTTTATATCGCCCTTACGGGCAACTTTATTCACATAATAATAAACAACAGCGGGTTGCATATTAAAGATATAAAGGCGCTCGGGTTCATGCAGGCCTTTCTCGGCATCGGGCTCGTGGCGGGCATGTTCATTGTAAAATCGCTTTTGAACTGGGTCAAGGAAGAGGTCCTTATAAGGGTAATCTTCCCGATACTCGGGGCCCTGGTAATCACCCTTTATATTTTCCCTGATTTTTTCTACCTGCTTTTTGTGGCGGTTGCCGCGGGCATCGGGGCCGTTATGATAATATCCATAGCGGAGACAATGATACAGAAAAACACCCCTGAAAAATTAAGGGGAAGGATATTTTCCACATATTATATATTAAGGGGAGTAGGGCTCGCGGCCGCGACTTCGCTTACGGGTGTGCTCGCCAGGTTCGTCAAAGAGCAGCACATAGTGCTGTATTCGGGCATTGCCCTGTTTACATACGGTTTTCTTACATTGTGGAGAAGGGTAAAGGAAAAATAGAAATATGGCAGTGTTAAGGCCCCCCAAAAAGGAAAAAATAATAGCCGGATTTATTTATTCGTCAAACGCCGATTTTACGGCCGCGGTCTCCATGCTCGCGGAAAAATTCGGAGCCGTGGAACTCGACTCCCTTGAAAAAAAATTCGAGCACACGGATTATTATGAACAGGAGATGGGGCCTCTCCTGAAACGCAGATTTTTGGCTTTTGCCTCTCTCGTGGATCCCTCGGAGCTTGCCGCAATGAAATTATTTACCAATTCAGTCGAGGAAAAATTTCTCTTTCCGGGCTCGGACAGGAGGCGTATTAACATTGACCCGGGGCTCATCTCCGAGCCGAAGCTTGTGCTGGCTTCCACAAAAAATTTTACCCACAGGATTTATATAGGGTCATCCATCTGGGCCGAAGTGACCCTGCGCTACATAGGGGATTCATACACAACGCTTGAATGGACATATCCCGATTACGCAAAAAAGGAATCCATTGAATTTTTCAACGAAGCAAGGCGTTTATACAGAAAAAGCATCTGACACGCCCCCTCCAGGAAAAGTAAACTTCTTTATTGACAAAAAAACATACAAAGTGTATAATTTTATCAAATACATTATACACGGCGGTGCAACCTGGAACTATCTGAAAAGCTCAGAATATTGGGAGAAGGGGCGAAGTATGACGTTTCCTGCTCTTCGTCCGGAAGTTTCAGAAAACACACTACTGGCGGAACCGGCAATGCGGCGCCGTCAGGGGTCTGCCACACTTTCACGGCTGACGGAAGATGCATCTCGCTGCTCAAAATACTGCTGACAAACGCCTGCTCCCTTGACTGCGCTTACTGCATAAACCGCAGGTCAAATGATATTGCGCGCGCCTCATTTTCGCCGGAGGAAGCCGCGCGGCTGACAATTGATTTTTACAGGCGTAATTATATAGAAGGACTTTTCTTAAGCTCTGCGGTGCTTGTCTCGCCGGACCATACCATGGAGCTCATGGTTAAAACAGCCGAACTGCTGAGAAAAACATATTTTTTTAACGGCTATATACATATGAAGGGCATACCGGGGGCCTCGCCGGGGCTAATTGACAGGGCCGGCAGGCTTGTTGACCGCATGAGCATTAATATGGAGATGGCCGACGAAACGGGTTTAAAACTGCTCGCACCGGATAAAAGAATGGACGATATAAAGTCCCCAATGGAACAGATAAAAAAGTCTATTGAGCTCTACGGCAGCGAAAGAAAAATATTGAAAAGCGCGCCGGTCTTTGTGCCCGCCGGCCAGTCCACGCAGCTTATAATAGGCGCCGTAAAAGAAACCGACAAATCAATTGTAACGCTCACAGAAAGGCTTTACAGCGGCATGAAACTTAAAAGAGTTTATTATTCCGCTTATGTCCATGTGAATAATGATAAAAGGCTCTCCCTGGCCGGGCCGCCCCGGATGCTGCTGGAGAACCGCCTTTATCAGGCCGACTGGCTGATGCGGTTTTACGGCTTTTCCGCTGATGAAATTCTGGACGATGCGGACCCTTATTTTGACGCGCGGCTTGATCCTAAATCCGCCTGGGCCCTGCGCAACCTGCGATATTTTCCTGTGGAAATAAAAAATGCCGCTTATGAAGAACTGCTGCGCGTTCCGGGTATTGGTGTTAAAAGCGCGCGCAGGCTCATCGCGGCGCGCAGGGTAAAATTACCCGCTGTCGATGACCTAAAAAAACTGGGAGTTGTAATAAAAAGGGCAAAATACTTTCTGACCGTCAACGGATACCACGCGGCGGGCATCAACATGAGGGAAAAAAATATAAGGCAGGGGCTTCTTGAAAAGGGGCCTTCAGGCGGCGGCGGACAGCTTGAATTATTCGCCCCGCCAGCGGCGGCTCTGCCGGGATTTAACGGCGCCGGCGGCGTTAAAGGGGCGGGAGCGTGAATATATATATATACGACGGTACGCCTGATGGTTTTTTTACCGTATGCCTGCGCCTTATGATGGAGGAGACTGAATTTGACATACAGGCCGCCGGACGCGAAGAGGCACAGGAAGGGCTCTTCGATCGCAGGGAAGAAATAAACACCGACCATGAAGCGGCGGAGTCTATGAAAAAGCTTCTGGAATCAAGCGCAACCAGAGAGGGGCTCAATATGGCCGCCTGGGCCCTGCTTTCCGAAATAAAAGGCGTTGAAAAAGATATACTGGACTATATAAAACTTGCCGTCAGGGAAGGAGCCCGTGTAAATTCAAATCTGGCGGATGACCGTGTAATGCGGGTTTACAGGGCGGCGAAAAAGACAATGGGCGAGGCGCACAGGTTAAAGGGGTTTCTGAGGTTTGCCGAGGTAAAACCGGGGAAATTTTACGCAAAGGTTGAACCGGAACACAATATTCTGGCTTTGCTTGCCCGTCATTTCAGCCTGAGATTGTCATCGCAGGACTGGATAATACATGACGCCATAAGGGGGATTTCGGCATTTTATTCATCAGGCAGGATTTATTATAAAAAAACAGCGGACTTTGAGTTCGGGAATAAAGAGGGAAAAACAGTTGATTTTGAATTGATGTGGCGTACATATTTTAATGTAATGGCCATAAGGGAAAGGAAAAACACGGCACTGCAGGCCAGGCTTGTGCCCAAAAAATACAGAAAAAACATGGCTGAATTTTCCGCCGGTTAATCCTTTAAATAACCCTTCTTTTACCGCTTTTTATCTTAAAAAGCCCCTTATTTTTAAGGCGGGAAAAAAATAAATTGACATAAAAATTATATTATGTTAAATTAAATAAATTAGTTGGATAGCTTTCAGAGTTGCAACTTGTTTTTACATATTGGAATATTATACGCATCGGGAGGATATTGTGCGAAAAAGTATATTCCTGTTTTTGCTTTTATCTATTTTTGTCTTCATTCAGAATTCTATTATTCTTGCTGTAAACCAGGACGAACTGGATACTCTGGCAATTCAGTGGGAATCAAAAACGACATATCCCTTTTTCAATAAGTGGAACCCCTACGGGGTAGGCGCGAGGGCGCTCGGAATGGGGGAGGCGTTTGCGGCCATTGCCGACGACGCTTCAGCTGTTTATTACAATCCCGCGGGGCTTGCCCAGATGGATCACAATGAATTATCCTGGACGGGCGGTTCGCTTTACAACGGGGTTCCTTACACCGATTTCGCCACATTTGACATGGCCCTGGGCGGGCAGTATTTCGCCCTTTCATATGAAAAACTTTATCACCCGACCGGAGCTTATCCAAACAATATTAAAATTCCCAACGTTGGCGGCGGCGTGGGAATCGGGCCCGGCGGGCTTTTCAGCGGAGACGCCCCCACATCAATGTCGCCGGGAACTTATGCCCAGTGGTACGGAGATATAGTGCCTTCAATGCAGCAGTTCCTGGGCAATATGTACCGCACATATATGAACCTGCCTTTCCAGGAGGACCAGGTCGTCCTGACATATTCGACGCCTTTGACCGCGGACAAATCGTTTGATTTCGGCGTCAACGTTAAATATGAATTTTCCGACGCCGGGATGCTGGATGTCGTAGGATCCGATTATAACGCATGGGCGTGGGCGCTTGATCTGGGTTTCCTTTACAAGCTCCGTATTATCGAATTCTTAAAGGACCTTAATATTGGTATTATGCTGCGCGATATTTCAGGACGATTCAATTATTATTCATCAGGGGTGGCAATGCCCCTTTATTTCACATCCGATGTGGCGATTTCGATGAGGACAACCGAACTCATTGAAAAGGAAACAACAAGCTTCTCAATAGACTGGGATGCGGTAAATGACCCGGGCGTATTTCAGGACGAGCAGAACAGGATAAAATTCGGATTTGAGCAGTGGTTCATAGACGGCCACTTTGCCCTGCGCGGCGGCCTCATCTGGCCGATGAACCAGCAGCCATGGAGGATGTCGCTCGGAGTATCGGCAAGATATATTATAGGAATTGATTACGCTTATCTGCACGGACTGCCTTTTGACCAGGAAGCGGAAAACGAAGGAGATTCACACTGGATAACACTGACATGGATGTGGGGAAAAGTAGCCAGGAAACTGCCCACACCCGATGTGTTCGCGGCTGTTGAGCCCCTTTCATTCGCCCCGAAAAACGGCGAGACGGCTATTTTCAAGCTTAACGCCGCATCAAAGGCCGGAATTGACAGATGGGCGCTTAATATTCTTGACAACAAAAACAATCTTGTTAAATCATATGTTGACATAGGCGTCCCGCCGTCGCAGATAGTCTGGAACGGTTCGGACAACAAATACCAGGTGCTTCCTGATGGGGAGTATTCATTTATATTTGAGGCAACCGACAAGCTTGGAAGCACTTCTTCAACGCCGGTGCAGAGCGTAAAGATTTATACACCGGTAATTGAGGGGGTTAATCCAAAGGTGCTTGACGATTTGAGGAAGCTGCTGAATAATCTTAAGGCAAAGGATGAGGGGAACGAAGAGACGCTTGCATCAAGCATGAAAAGGGACCTTGAGGCCCTTAAAAAAGCCAAGACAAAACCGACACCGGTGGCTCCTCCGGGGCCGTCGCCGGAATATTTTATAACGCCGACCACTGTTACAGCGTCCCCGCAGTCCGTGAGTGGCGCGGCGGGCCCTGTGACCATACTCGGTTATCCGAATATTGACGCCTCGGCCGTAAGATCGGCGGCAATCGCGACAAATCCGGACGGCACAAAAAATTTTAATATGGAATATTACACTGAGAATACGCAGCCGAAATATGTCATGAAAGAAATGGGGCTCATAATACGCTCCATAGCCGAGAGCCTGGGATATTCGATTGACAGGATCGGTGTAAACGCTGTGTATGGGAACAACAACAGCCTGCTTCTGACGGTGCCGATTGCCCAGGCGGAAAATTACGCCAGGGGACAGATAACAGTTGAGCAGATGTTAAGAGGCGCCAATATGTCAATCAATGGCAGCGGAGCAATGACAATTGACCAGGTAATGGGTTCGAATGTCAACCTGAACGGGCAGGCAATTTATCCCAATTTTTAGGAGTGAACAATGAATAAAAAGTTACTTTTCCTTACCGCGGTTTTTGCAATGTTTGCGGCTTTGGCTTTTGGGGGAGCTTTTGACAAAGGCGGAGTGCTCGGAATAGGCGGAAGGGCCACGGGTATGGGCGACGCTTTCGGCGCCATTTCCGACGACGGCAGCGCGGAATACTGGAATGCGGCCGGATTAACCCAGCTTAACAGGGCGGAAATGGACATTTTTCTGGGGCCGCTGCTCAACGGGAAAGAGTATTACACTTATCTTTCTTTCGGAGCGCCCTTCTTTGAGGATACGGCATGGCAGCTTTCGGTAACTTCTCTTATACACGGTGACAAGAACAATACAAAAGAATTTACCGTAACCGGCAGCTTCGCGTCGAATCTCAACCTGGAAAGGACATTTTCCATAGGCTTAAATGTGAAATACTATAACTATAATTCTACAGCTTCATACACAACATCATCGGGAGTTAATCTGCAGGGCATCGCGAACGGGCTCGGCATGGACATGGGGGTGCTTTATCAGATACCGCTTCCACAGTGGGGCAAAAAACTTAATTTTGGATTGTTTATCCAGGACGTAGATACGAGCCTTTACTGGTCCGGCGGAACAAGCGAAGAGCAGATTCCGACCGTCTTTAAAATAGCTTCGGCATATTATATAGAAGACAATCTTGTGTTCGCAGTTGACTATGACTTTTTTAAGGATATGAATATAAGCGGCGAGCCGCTGGACACGCCGATATATGATTCGGTAAATAACGTTACCATAACCGCCCTTACACCGCAGGAGGACAGGCTGCACGTGGGCCTCGAGGGATGGTTCTTCAAAAATCATCTGGGATTACGCGGAGGGTACACGGCTTTTGCCACCATGCCGGGAAGCTTCACGGGCGGCGTTTCATATAAGGAAGACACATGGGAAATTGATTACGCTTACATAGGCCATGCCGAACATCTCGGCGATTCCCACAGGGTGGATCTTATTTTAAGGTTCGGGCAGCCCAAGGAAGAAATCAGGGCAATCAGCGTGGTCAGGCCTCCGAAGGACCTGAAAGCATACCCTGCCAATAACGCGGTCAACCTGACCTGGGAAGTCAACGACGACCCGAACGTAACGGGTTACGCGGTTTATATGTCGAAATCACCGGGTTCACGATACATACCCATAGCGAAAAGAATAAAGGAAAATTATGTTACCATAGACGGGCTTCAGAACGGCACCAGGTATTATTTCGTGGTTGTCGCCATCAACAACACGTACCCGCCTGTAGAGAGCTCGTACTCGAACGAAGCATCTGTCGTACCCGCGCCTGTTGTGCCGGGCACGCCGGAGATATTCCCGATAGCCCAGGCAAGCAAAGTGGAGAAAAACGGCGCCATCGATATCAGGTGGGGAGTAATGCCGGGGCCGAGAACGGCAGGATACAATATTTATATAACAGAGACGCCGGGAAAAGGCTACGCCAAGGCAAACGCCTCGCCGGTCAGGGATGTCCATTATATGTTAAAGGGGCTTGAAGTCGGCAAGAAATATTACTACGCCATATCATCGGTTTCCAACGACACGCCGCCTGTTGAATCCAGGCCATCGAGGGAAATAAGCGACGTTGCGAAACCGGAAAACACGGTTGCCGGGGATACTACAACCGCGCCGCAGCAGCAGCCGGCAAAACAGAACGTAAGGCAGCCGGCGGCGACAAGATAAAATTTATTAAAAGGAGCAGATAATATGATAAGCGGCCTTTACACAGCGGCATCGGCACTGGTTGCCCAGGAGCAGCAGCAGGATGTTATAGCCAATAACCTGGCTAATGTCAATACAACCGGATTTAAGAAAGACACGGCCCTGTATGTGCCTTTTCCGACTGTTTTCCTTAACAGGATAAATGATGATAAATCCGTGGTTCCCGGCGGCATGGTGGATAATATTTCGCCCATAGGGCAGATGGGAAGGGGCGTCCAGCTAAGGGTTGACGGAGTTGTTCCGGAACTCACTGACGAAGGCGCGTACGTCCAGACGTCCAACAACCTGGACCTTGCGATAAAAGGAAACGGAATGTTCGAGGTAATGACCCCGAACGGCATAAGGTATACCAGGAACGGAAATTTTTCGGTTGACGCCGACGGGCAGCTTGTAAATCAGACCGGTTATCCGGTACTCGGGCAGGCGGGGCGTATAATGCTTAACTCCACAAATGTGCACATAGACGAAAGCGGAAGGGTCTTTGATAACAGCGACAAGACGAGCCAGGAAATCGACACGCTGCGCATAGGGCTCTTTACAAAAGATGACAATCTGCGCAAGCAGGGCGATTCCCTTTTTTACAAGCTTGACGGAGCGCCGCTTCCCGAGGACGACAGGGTGGAAAACGTGCAGATCAAACAGGGATATCTCGAGGCGTCGAACGTAAATGTGGTGAAAGAAATGGTGGAAATGATAACATCGTACCGCGCTTATGAATCCGCTTCAAAAGCGATAACGGCCCAGGATTCAACGCTTGACAAAGCGGCCAACAGCATAGGTTCTGTAACTACAAATCTGACCATCTGATACGGCGGCTAAATAAAGAAATTTTAAGGAGGCTTAAAAATGTTAAGGTCACTTTGGACGGCGGCAACAGGAATGGCTGCCCAGCAGCAGAGTATTGACACAATCTCAAACAACCTGGCAAACGTCAGCACCACTGGTTTTAAGAAGAACAGGGTTGAGTTCCAGGATCTTTTATACCAGACGATACGCCCGGCGGGCATGACCAACAGCATGGGCACGCAGTTCCCGACCCCTATAGAAATAGGGCATGGAACCATGCTTTCTTCAACCCAGAAATCTTTCATTCAGGGAGCGCTTGTCACAACCAACAACACTCTTGATGTGGCCATTCAGGGCGAAGGATTTTTTGCCATACAGAATCCGAACGGGGATGTAAATTACTCAAGGGACGGGTCGTTCAAACTTGACGCCCAGGGCAACATCCTGACTTCAAGCGGCTACGCGCTTCAACCGCCGGTTACTATTCCATCCGACGCTTCCAGTGTTGTGATAAGGGAGAACGGCGACGTTGTAATAACAACTCCGGCCAACACAACTTCACAGGTGATAGGGACAATTAAACTGTCGAATTTTGTAAATCCGGCGGGGCTCCAATCCCTGGGCGGAAACCTTTTCCAGGCGACCGAAGCATCCGGCGAGGCCGTGGATGGAGTTCCGGGAGTGGGAAATTACGGCACGCTCGCGCAGGGGCAGCTGGAATCCTCGAACGTCCAGGTAGTTGAGGAAATGGTAAACATGATAACTTCGCAGCGCGCTTATGAAATGAACGCGAAGGCGATTACGACTTCCGACCAGATGCTTCAGGACGCCAATAATTTAAAGTCGTCATAAACAACAAACCAGAATAAATGAAATTTAAAATATTTGTTCTTTTAAATGTAATGGCCGCGTTTTGCCTGAGGGCGGCCGACACAGCCGCCGTGGTAATTAAGCAGGGCGATATTTATGTTTCCAGCGACAAAATATACCTCGGGGACATAGCGGATTTCAGGGGCGCCACCGGCCAGGATGTTGAAAAGTTAAAGGAAATATATATAAGAAAGTCGGCGGTGCCGGGCTTTAAAACTTCCATTCAAAAAGAATTTATCGAAGCCAGGGTGCATAAATATTTTAAATATATGCCGGTTGAAGGCGCTGAAATTGTGTCGGTTTATACATCAAAAACTTCCGTTGCCCGGGAGGATATTGAAAAGACGGCCATGGATTTCCTTAATTCGAACATTCCATGGCAGGCAGGGACGTTTGATATAAAAATCAGGCATGCTAAGGGAACTGTTTCAGTGCCCGCCGGACAGGTTGATAT
Organism: uncultured Spirochaetia bacterium; assembly: GCA_964565765.1. Classification (GTDB taxonomy): domain Bacteria; phylum Oederibacteriota; class PGYV01; order PGYV01; family Palsa-1178; genus Bog-1181. The sequence goes on along the minus strand of CAZMGF010000005.1, from coordinate 46,695 downwards.
CCGGGTTAAGCAGGGCCAGCAGCTATCATATAAAGGAATTATTTCTGTTGCGGTTGAAATATATGTTGACAATGTTCTTTACAAGACCGAACCGGTATCGGCGGTCATACGGGTAATGGCGCCGTGCGCAGTGGCGGCGGTGGATTTTCAGAGGCAATCCCCGGTTTATCCGGAGGGGATAACAATGGAAGTTAAGGACATAACATATCTGCCGGATACGGTAATAACGGATCCGTCAGTTCTTTTTAAAAGGGTTACTTCAAGGGCCATAATGAAAGGCGCAATGCTTACGTCGGATATGTTTGACAGCGCACCGGCCTTTAAAAGAGGCGCCACCGTTGACGTTATAGTAAAAATAAAGGCGGTAAATGTCCAGTCGGAGGGTACGGCTCTGGGCGACGGCAGGGAAGGCGATACGGTAAAGGTAAGGCTTAACAGCGGAAAAACCGTTTCCGGAAAGGTCGATGATTCCGGAAAAGTTGTGATAGAAAAATAAACGACATATTTAAGGAGAACAAAATGAAGGCAAAAAAAAGGTTTGTTGCGGCTTTTACCGCGGTATTCCTTGTTCTTTTATACGCCGGTTTCCTGCTGGCTGATGAAGTTGTAAAGAACGAGGAGGATATAGGCTCCATTTATACCGATCACAAGGCGGTTAAAGTCGGGGATATTGTTACCATTATAATAGTAGAATCCACAACTGGTTCGCAGAGCGCTTCGCTCACGACGCAGAAGCAGCAGTCGCTTCAGGGCGGCATGGGAACCAGCACTTCATGGGGCAACGGAACATCAATGACGGTCCCTTCTTGGGGCGCGGGCGGGCAGGAAAACCAGAGCGGAAACGGGCAATCTGAACGTTCCGGCAGCCTTTCGGCAAAGCTTTCCGCAAGGGTTGAAAAGGTCCTCTCAAACGGCAATTTGATGATAAAAGGGACAAAAGTGGTCAAGATCAATGACGAAAATGAAAATCTTATTATTTCCGGTGTTATCAGGCCGGAGGATATAGCGGCCGATAATACCATACCATCCACTAATGTGGCTGACGCTATAATACAGTATGAGGGTACCGGGCCCATCGGCGAAAAAGTTTCTCCGGGAATTTTTACAAGGATTCTTGACTGGCTTGGAATATTCTAAAAAGGTGGGGTCAAAGATGATAAAAAAGAAATTAAGGATAATGATCGCGGCGGCGCTTGCGCTGTTAATATGCGCGGCGGGGGTTTTTGGCGCCGAGAAAATGATAAGGAATGTCGCCAGGTTTAAGGGCGTACGCGACAACCAGATTACCGGCTTCGGCCTTGTTGTGGGTTTAAAAGGGACCGGGGACAGGACCACATCGGTTTTTACAAGCCAGGCAATTGTGAACATGCTTAAGAGATACGGTGTTGCCGACGCGGCGTCACAGATGACAACAAGGAACGTTGCGGCTGTCATGGTTACCGCAAATCTCGAGGCTTTCGCCAAAAAAGGGTCCAAGCTTGATGTTGTTGTATCTTCAATGGGCGACGCTCAGAGCCTTGACGGCGGCGTGCTGCTGCAGACTACAATGAAGGGCCTTGATGATAATGTTTATGCCGTGGCGCAGGGTCCGGTTTCCACAGGCGACAGCGGCTCCGCTATGAGTTCCATTGTGGCTATGAATAAAAGGGCGACCACCGGAAGGGTTCCTAACGGAGGCCTTGTTGAGAAGGAAGTGCCAGTCACAATTATGGACGACAGAAATAATATGTTCCTCATACTTGATATCCCTGATTTTACTTCGGCAGACAGGGTAATGTATGCCATAAATTCCCAGTTCTGGGGGAAAATAGCCGCGGCGGACGATGCTGCAACTGTCAAGATACATGTTCCCTTCGATTTTCAGAACGATGTGGTATCATTCGCGGCCGCGGTCGAGGGGCTTTATGTTGAAATAGAGGAAAAATCAAACAAGATAGTTGTCAACGAAAGGACGGGTACGGTTGTTATGGGAGGCGATGTGACAATTGACAATGTGGCGGTCGCGCACGGCAATTACAATGTCAACATCGCTGTTTCCAAACAGCTCTCCCAGCCAAATCCCTTTGTTCCTGGCGCGTCAGCCATGGAGTATGAGGATTCAAGCATCAAAGTGGAAGGCGGAGGGAACCAGCTCGTTACAATGCCTGAAGGGGCAAATGTTCAGGATCTTGTGAACGCGTTGAATGTACTGGGAGCGTCCCCCAAGGATATCATAAGCATAATACAGGCTTTAAAGGCGGCCAACGCGATTCATGCCGACCTTGAGATAATGTGAGGATAATAAATGGCTGATTTTACAGGCGGAACAGAAGCCATTGCCAGGACGGATATGCTTGGCATGACCAACAAATTGCAGGAAATGCAGGCCCAGGCGATGAAGTCGGAAAAAAGCGGCGGGGTAAAGGACGCTGCCTACCTTGCGCAGATAAAAAAAGTATCGCAGGAATTTGAATCCATATTTCTCGGCTATATGTTAAAACAGATGCGCAAAACCGTTCCGGACGACCAGTTAACCGGCAATAGTTCCGCCAAGGACATTTTTTATGACATGCACGATGATGAAGTTTCAAAGAACCTTTCAAAAGCCGGCGGAATAGGCATTGCCGCCATGGTTTACAAACAGCTCTCCTCCATTTACGCAACAAAGGAGCCCGTTAAGCTCCAGCCGCTTAATGCGCCCCAGCAGCCCATGAAACTAAAGAAAACAGATATCATAATATAGTTATTCCTCTTTTAAATTCTTACCATAAAAAAATTAGTGGAGATAAAATGTCGCTTGTCAACTGCGCGCGGTGCGGGAACATTTTTAATTCATTAAAAGGGCAGACAACGTGCCAGGAATGCGCCCTTGAAGAGAACAGGGAGCTGAAAAAAGTTACCGAATATCTCCTGCATAATCCGCTTGCCACGGTACTTGATGTTAATGAGCATACCGGAGTGGCCAAACAGATGATTTTCAAACTGATAAACAGCGGGAGCCTTACGATAAGGGCCGAGGAATCAAAGCCATCCAGACAGAAAAAGCCTTATAAATAAAGCCATTCCGGGGAAGCCTGAATTTTTCAAAAAACCGCTAAAGTTTTAACCTTTATATACGATATATGTTATGTAAGGACAAATAATAACGAAAGGAGGCAATTAAAATGGCGGCAATCAACAACACGAACAACATCAAACCGCACGTTCCGCAGACTATAGCTGAAATTGTTCCGGCAAAAAATATCAGCACGAAACCGGAGCCAAAGACGGCGGCGGCAGCGGCAATTCCAGCGGACAGGATAGAGATATCCAGGCAGGCAAAAGCGGTCAACAAAGCGGTAAAAGTATTAAATGAACTGCCCGAGGTAAGGCAGGAGCTTGTACAGAAAGCGCAGGCTGAAAAGGTCGAAAAAACCGGCAACATACCTCCGCAGCTTTTGTCACAGAAAATGCTTTTTCAGGACGAAACCAAATAAACGGGGTAATTAATGGACATAGCAGCAAAAGAAAATTATATTACCGCCGTGAAAAAGCAGTGCGCGCTCTTTGAACAGTTAAAGGCCGCAATGGAAGAAGAAAAAAAGATACTGATAAAAAATTCCAGTGACGGCCTTGAGGATGTTATAAAGTCAAAGACGGCGCTGATAGACGGGATTGCCGGCGGGGAAAAATTAAAGGCCCTGTGCCTTGAACGGATGGCGGAAAGCCTGAAAATCAGGAACCCGTCAAAAGCAAGGCTCTCGGATGTTTTGCTGGCGGAGCAGGGAAAGGATTCCCTGGAAATTGAGGCGGCGGTAGAAGCGCTGGTAAGGCTTCTGGAAAAGATAAGCGGAACAAACGCGGGAAACATAAGGATGATAAAAAATTTTCTGAATTTTGCGGGATTTTCGAAAAGATTAATGGAAAGCATTACTTCTCCGAAACAGATAACATATTCCGCCGGCGGTGAAAAGGGATTCGGCGGCAAAGACGGCGCGAAGCTGGATCTAAAAATATAAAAGCTTGAAAGGGGAAATATAAAATGTTGAATTTAATGATGGGGCTTAATACGGCAATGAAAGCCATGCAGGTATATTCATACGCGATCGATACTACGGCGCATAATATCGCCAACGCGTCGGATCCTAATTATTCCCAGCAGCTAGCCGATATAACGGCATCCACGCCGCTTAATCTGACGCCGGGCGGGCAGATAGGAACCGGGTCAACTCTGGCAGGCATAGAAAGGATCAGGGATACATACCTTGACAGTCAGATTATGGAAATGGAAGGAAACGTCGGAAACGAATCCATTCTTAACAGGACATACCAGAATCTCGCGGCGATATTTCCCGAGATAGACGGAGTGACAAGCGGACTGCAGGCCCAGATGAACCAGTTTTTTACAGACTGGCAGAACCTCGCCACGCAGGCGGCTTCAGGGTCCGCTGCGGGTATATTAAGCGCGCAGAACACAATTTACGCGGACGCATCAACAATGGTTCAGTCATTTAACGCGAAAGCAACCAGCTTAAATGACATGAGGTCTGACTTAACGACCGATCTGACTGATGATATCAACAAGGCCAACGGTTATATAAGCAATATTTATTCCCTTAATCAGGAAATAAAACAGGAATACGGAATGGGGCAGACCCCGAACGACCTTCTTGACCAGCGCAATGCGGCTATGACCAGCCTTTCCGAGCTCGTTAATTTTACCACGCAGACCAGCGCGGACGGCACAGTAACCCTGATTTTAGGCGGAACACCGCTGGTAAGCGGAGCCACGAGCTGTAATCTGCTGACTACCGTTGTTCCTGTTACCGAGCCGAACCCGCCAAAATTACTGGTAAACATTCAGGACCCGAGCCAGCCTCTGCTGGGCATTCAGACAGGAGGGGCCGGATCAAGGGGGATTCTGGTTCCTACAAGCGCCATAACAGGCGGAGAGATTGCCGGTATACTTAATTCAAGGGACACTGTGGTCCCGTATTATCTTAACAAACTGGATGAGACGGCAAACAGCCTGATAACGGTTGTAAATCAGATTGAATCAGCCGGAAACGCCGGCGCGGCAACCCAGTTTTTCACGGGAACGGACGCGATGAACATGGGAATTGATCCGTCAAAACTGGTGGCAAGTAACATTGCCTATTCATCGGGTTTTGCCGCTCCAAATAACGTAAACAATGATATTGCGACAATTATAGGCAACCTCGGCAATAAGCTTGTTTCAACTTTTACCTATACCACCAACGGCATAGGCCTGACAAACAATCAGACTCTGCCCACTTCAGGCACAATCACAATTAATGGAATAAATATAAGTTACACAACCGCAAATACGGTGGCGTGGCTCGTAAACGCAATTAACGCTGCCGGCGGCAACGCAATATCGGCTGTATTTAACAATAATACGAAACAGCTATGGTTATACAGCACCCAGGGGCTCACAATAACCGATTCCGGGGCAATGCTTTCAAAATGGGGGCTTAAGGAAGCGCAGTGGTCGGCGGCTGAGGTAACTTACCCGAATACACTGGCTCCGGTTACTTTTATGAATGATCAGATGAGCGCCGACCAGTATTATTTTGACACAATACCGTCCACCGCCGGGTTATCTTCGGTTATTACGAACGGAGTGGAAACAGACACCACCTGGACCAACGGAGCACCAACATCCCTTACCGCGTCAACTGTCATAGGCCTGGCTTTTCTTGGCACTGGATATAAAACAGGGGCGCAGGCGGTATTCTCGGATAATTCAAAGATTGAACTGGCGGATTTTGAAAACGGCATCGTAAGCACGAATGTCGTTACATCTTTTCAGATAAGCGATAAGCAGGGAAATCTCACGCAGGCGCTTAATCTTGTCGGGAATGTGACTTTTAATGATATTTATCAGTCAACAATGGACAAACTTTCCGGGGATAACACAACAGCTTCAAACATGCTTTCACAGTATCAGGCATCACTTACCCAGCTCCAGACAATGCAACAGCAGGTTACACAGGTCAATGTTGACAACCAGAACGCGCTGGCGGCAACATACCAGATGAATTACGACGCGTCTGTCAGGCTTGAGAATACAATCGACGCGATGCTAAACACCCTGATAAACAACACCGGAACGCCGTCAAATTCAACCACATCATCAGTATAAATTCAGTATTGTATATTTTCATAAAGGCCGGGCTTTTTTGCCCGGCCTTTTTTATTTACAAAGCCGGCAGGTGTGTTATATTTAAACGATGAAGACTTAACGCCAAGCCATTAATGTGAAGGATATTAAATGAACAGAGAAAGCATGAAAAAAATCGGCGCCGCATTTTTAACATCTTTATTGCTTATATTTTCTTTTCCTAATTTTCTGGAACCGGGGGTTAATTACCACACTTCGTTCCTTATCTGGGCCGCTTTTGCGCCGCTAATGGGCCTCTGGATACGTATAAAAAATTCAAAAGGCGGGTTTTTATACCCGTTCATATCGGCTTTTGTATTTTACGCGGGCTCGCTTTACTGGATGTGCCTTGTGGGTCCGATGGGGCCATCAGCGTATCCGGCCTGCGCGGCTGTGTGCGCCTATTTTGCGGCGCTTATAGCCCTTTCGTTTTATTTATCCGCCATACTTGAGAAAAAAACCGGGATATCAGCGCTGTTTTCTCTCCCGGCCATTCTTACTATATTTGAATTTGCCAGGGAATGGTTCATTTCGGGGTGGCCGGTGCTCACGCCTGCGCAGAGCCAGAATAATTTTACGGCCCTTATGAGGCTGCTGCGCGTAACCGGAGCGCCGGGCGCAAATTATCTCATATATTCGGTGAATGTCCTTATTGCGGCGGCAGTTTCCGGAGAAATAAAGAAGGTTAAAAAATGGGAAAATACGCTCTTGTTGGCCATGTGCGCGGCGCTTGTGTTTATATCATTATTACCGGCCGGAAATTTAAGCCAGGGAGACAAAAAACTGAAAATTGCCGTTATTCAGCGCAATATCGACCAGAATGTAAACTGGACCGGGGAATACAGGTTAAAAACAATGGCTGCTTCAAAAGAACTTTATGAAAAGGCCGCGGCTTTAAATCCCGGGCTGATAATATGGCCCGAAACCGCTTATCCCGGCATTCTTAATCTTGAACCGCGGGGCGCCGTGGAAATTGGCTCCTGGAACAAAACAGCTTTCAGCCTTGTGGGATCCGACACGGAAATTTCCGAAGATAAAACGGCGTCATATTATAACGGCGCCTATATGGTATCTCCGGCGGGCGCAATAACCGGGTATTACGCCAAGCACCATCTTGTACCCTTCGGGGAATACATACCCTTTCAGGAAGAAATTCCTTTCATAAAAAAAGTGGTCCAGCGTTACGGTTATGAAGGTTTTAAATCCGGCAGAAAAATTGAACCCCTGGAGTTCAATGGAATACGCGCGGGGACGCTTATATGTTATGACAGTTTTTTCCCGGAAATCGCCCTGGCGGACGCCCGGAAAGGGGCGCAGTTCCTCGCGCATCTTTCTTACGAATCGTGGTACGGCCATACGGCCGCGTCGGCCCAGATATTCACAAACGCGGCGCTGCGCAGCGCCGAGAGCGGCCTCTATATGGTAAGGTGCGTTGAATCGGGCATCTCGGGAGTTGTGGCCCCGTCGGGAAAAATAATATATCATACCGGGCTTTTTACAAAAGAAATGTTTACATACGATATTCCCGTAAGAGATAAGCCGCCTCTGACATTTTACTCGGCGCACGGCGACTGGTTCCCGTATTTTTTGATTGTTATATTGTCAGCCGCTGTTTTTATTAAACTGAAGATAAAATGAATGGCATATTTTCCGATATTGACGGGACCATGCTCGGGGATCCCGTCTCACTAAAAGAGCTAAACGGTTTTCTTGGTAAAATCAGGGATAAAATACGGCTTGTATACGCCTCCGGAAGGTCCTTCCCGGAATGTGTTTCGGCTATGGATGCCGGGCTTTTGATCAGGCCGGACGCTTTTATAGCATACACCGGTGCGGCCATATTTTTTGATAAAAACGGGGTATTTGAGGAAAATGAGGAATGGGGAAAAATAATTAATACCGGCGGCTGGAATGCGGAAAAGATAAGGCGCGCCCTGCTGGGAACAGAAGCGCTGACGCCGCAGCCGGCGGCAATGGAATACAAGATATCATATTTTGTGAAGGAAGGGGAACTTGAAAGCGCGGCAAGCATTGTCCGCCGTAAAATAAATGACGCCGGCATCAGGGCGCGCGTAATAACAAGCCACGGTATTTATCTGGATATTCTGCCGGAGAATTGCGACAAGGGAAAAGCGGCCAGATACACGGCCGAAAAATTCGGCATTACGGAAGATGACGTTGTGGTGGCGGGGGATTCAGGAAATGATGTTGATATGTTCTCCAGCTTCACCAAAGGCATTATTGTGGGGAACGCGCGCGAAGAAATGACGGCAGTACTTAAGGATTCCGGACATTACAGGGCAAAAGCGCATTACGCGTCCGGAGTGCTTGAGGGTTTGATCCATTATTTCCCCCCATTTTTTAAGGAGAACCCGTGAAGAAAAAATACTATGTAATAATTTCTAACGACGACGGCATATTTTCCGCCGGCATCAGGGCACTTTATGAGGCGCTGGAGCCAATAGCCGAAGTTCTCATCGCGGCCCCTGACAGGCAGCGCAGCGGGGCCTCCCACGCGATTTCCGTTGATTCAATTATTACGGCCGAAAGCGTTCCTTTTGGAAAGGGGCGCGGTTTTGCCGTCAGCGGAACGCCGGCAGACTGCGCGAAGCTGGCGCTATTTACCCTGGCAAAAAGGAAGCCCGATTTGTTCATTTCAGGGATAAATCACGGCCCGAATATGGCGCAGTTTATACTTTATTCGGGCACTGTGGGAGCCGCGGCTGAGGCGGCGATACTGGGCATCCCGGCAATGGCTTTTTCAGTTGACGATTATAAACCCGAGGATTTCAGCTTCTGTGTCTCTTATATAAGGCAGGTTGCTTTAAATGTCCTGGAAAAAAGAATAAGGATAAAAAAACATTCCCTGCTTAACATCAATATTCCGTACAGGCAAGAAGGGCATATAAAAGGGGTAAAAATGCTTCCGAAGGGGCTGCTTGAATACGGCGAAAAATATATACTGGATAAAAAGAGAAAAGGGAAAAACAAGAGCTATTTCTGGCATATAACCGGCAGGACGCGTAAAAGAAAAGGGGAACCGGCTACTGACGCGGACGGCCTTGAAAAAGGGTATATTACCGTAACATCACTTTCCTTTGACTTAAACGACAGGAAATATATGAACAAACTAGGGACAAAAGGTTTTGAAATAAAAAAAGGCGGGTTTTAACCCGCCTTTTTTTACGGAAGCTATTATTTATCGCCTATAACCTTATCAATTATCCTTTTTTTCATTCTTTCTTTTCTTGCGTCTATCAGGGCCGTAAGCTTGGCGAACTGATCCGGGGTTAAAACTGACTTGACCTGAAGCATCTGGTCAATCCTTAACCTGGCGATTTTCTTCTGGGAATCCGCGATTTTATCGGCCAGAGAATAAAGTTTTGACTTATCCGGCGCCTCTTTTTTCATTTCATCCTGGATGTCCCATATTATCATCATCATTTCATTATGGGCGGTGAACATATCCCTTTTTGAAGAGTCTTTAATGGAATGAAGCTTTTTAACCTGGTCGTCGGACAGCTTAAGCTCGTCCACAAGCTTGAAAACACCGTCAGGCCCGAAAATACCGGATATATCACCGGGGCCCTCGTGTGTTGTGTCCTGTGTATCTGGCGCGGCAAAAAGCGGTAAAGCGGACAAAAGCAGGACAATTACTGGGATAAAAAAAACTTTTCTCATCAGCAGCCTCCGGTTTATTTTAATTTTCTAATATATATCCTGTTCAATATCGCCTGAATACGCGGCCGTTATTACATCATAGCAGTCGGAATGGTCCACGACCTTGTATGAGTCGCTCAGAAAGGAATCCAGCTCGGAGGACCTTGCGTAGGAGACCGCGCTATTAATAAGAAGGGTTCCGGTAATCAGCAAAACAGCGGCAGCGGCGAAGACAGGCTTGAAAAAGAGCCTGAAAATAGCCGGCTTTTTCATATGCTCCCTTATCTTAACTATTGAGTTAACCGGCACTTCCGCCAGGGAAGCCCGGAAGATACCCTTTAATTCCATTATTTTATTAAGCTCCGCGGCGCACTCAGGGCACGCCCCCAGGTGGTCTTTAATGGTTTCCGAGATTTTCATCCCGGTTTCACCCCGGGTATAATCATACAACAGAGAGCTAATTTCCTTACAGTCCATGTTTAAGCCTCCTTTGCGGCAAGCTCTTTGAGCCTTGTTATGCCGCGGTTAATCCTTGATTTTACTGTTCCAAGATTGATTCTCAATATTGAAGCTATTTCTTTATATGAAAATCCGCCGATTTCAGAGAGCAACACCGGAATCTTGAGGTCGTCCTTGAGATTCTCGAGAAGCGAGTCGAGCGTTGCTTTTGCAGAGTCCGTGTTTTTTGCCGCCTCGGGTATCTCAATCTCCTCGTTCTTTTTGCTGTGCAGGCTCTGAAAACGTATATAATCTATTGATTTGTTAACTGTCATGCGGTACAGGTATGTTTTTATATTTGCTTCACCGCGGAAAGCGCGGAAACTGTCAAAAAGCTTTATAAAAACATTCTGCATCACGTCCTCCGCCTCGTCCTTATTCCTTAATATTCCAAGGGCGACGTTATATACATACCTCGAATTTTCCCTGTATATTACCTCTAATTTAGGGTCCATGCCGCTCCTCTTTAACTCTGCAAAAATTAGACGTGCCAGTAAGGCCCGTTGTTCCGTATGAAACCATTATACTATCATTATCCGCCCCGGGATACGTCAAATTTGCCCAAATACCGTTTGCTCATATCTTTTGAAAGTGATAAAATAATCCTTATGATTAAAGGAATAGGCATAGATATCTGCGACATTAAAAGGTTCAAAAAAGCCATTAAAAATAACAGCAAATTTCTTGCACGCATTTTTTCGGCGGGTGAGATTGCGTATTGCCGCGGAAAAAAGAATTCGGTGCTGCACTACGCAGGCAGGTTTGCCGTAAAAGAGGCTTTTATAAAAGCGGTTTCCACGGACAAATCCGTGCCGTTAAATGAGATTGAGGTCATAAATGACAGGTTCGGGAAGCCTGAAATAGCGCTGACGCCCAGGATAAGGGCCATGCTGAAGGCAAAAAGAGGGAAAAAATTCTCCCTTTCAATATCTCATACGCATGACGCGGCGGCGGCGGTCTGCGTTATTACCTGATATTTTCAAGGAGGAAAAAATGTACCTTGTGAACCGTTCGGAAATGAAGGAAATAGAGAAACTTACGACTGAAAAATTCGGGCTGCCCGTGTCCATACTTATGGAAAATGCCGGTGTAAATCTGGTCAATGCCCTGGAAAGGGAAATCGGGCCGACTGCGTTAAAGCGCGTGAATGTTTTTTGCGGGCAGGGCAGCAACGGCGGCGACGGATTTGTCGCGGCAAGGCACTTGAAGACAGAGGGAGCTGTTGTAAAAATATTTTTTACCGGTGAATACGCGAAACTAAAGCCGGAATCAAAACAAAATTATGACATTGCCGTGAAATACGGAATAGATATTGTAACTTTAAATTCAATAGAGGATTTAAGACGCTGTGAAAAACTGGCGATGTCTTGTGACATTGTCGTGGACGCGCTGATCGGTACCGGGCTTGACAGGAACCTGGAAAGTTTTATGGCCACCCTGATTGTTTTTATCAACCTTATGAACAAGTACACGGTATCCGTTGATATACCTTCGGGAATTGACGCTGACACAGGCATAATCAGGGGGGTTGCGGTTTACGCCAGCCTTACTGTCACATTCGGGCTGCCCAAAATCGGACTGACCATATATCCCGGGCTTGAATACGCGGGAAAGCTGGTCGTAGCCGATATTAATTTTCCTTCTGCGTTGCTTTCACAACCAAGGCCGGCCGTCCTTATTACCGGTGAAATTGTCAGGCCGATGCTGCCGTACAGGCGGCCTAACGCGAATAAAGGCAATTTTGGGCCGGTGCTTATCATAGGCGGCTCGCCGGGTTTAACCGGAGCGGTTGTGCTTTCCATGAAGGCGGCTCTGCGTTCCGGAGCCGGTATTGTGACAGCCGCTGTGCCTGAGGCGCTTATGGAAAGCGTTAAAGCAGGGTGTGACGAGGGAATCGTGGCATGGTTAAAACAGAACAAAGCCGGATTTCTTGGGGAGGAAGCATACGGCCAGATAATGGAACTTGCCGCAAAATCAAAGGTTGTGGCCATCGGGCCGGGCATCGGCCGCGCCAGGGAAACGCAGGCACTTATCAGAAAATTGATTAAAGACATTAAGGCGCCTCTTGTGATAGACGCCGACGCTATAAACGCGCTTTCAGAGGATAAAACATGCTTGAAAAATAGCGGCAAAGATGTTATACTAACTCCGCATATTGGTGAAATGTCGGCATTGACCGGCTTAAGCATTGAGGCGGTTATTAAGGATAAGCCCGGCGTTTTAAGGTTCTTTACCGAAGAATATAAAGTAAATGTTATATTAAAGGACGGAAGGTCAATGACCGGCGACAGCGGCGGTAATATTTATATAAATACCACCGGAAATTCCGGGATGGCGACGCCTGGCAGCGGAGACGTTCTTACGGGCATAGTCGCGGCGTTTATGGCGCACGGCATGCCGTCGGCCCAGGCCGGCATTGCCGCGAATTTTGTGCATGGAATGGCGGGAGACCTTCTGCTCGGCATCCTGAGCGAAGAAGGAATCATAGCCGGAGATATTATTGAGTATGTGCCCAGAGCTATCAAGGCACTAAAAAAACAGGAGGCATAAATGATTGTACCGATATTTTTGATTCTCATTTCACTCTTATTTCTCATAATGTGGGGCTGGATTATACAGATTTTTGTTGAAAATTTCAGGATAAAGAAAAAAATCGAGGAACTGATCAACCAGCCACTCACTGTGGAGCAGAAGGAAGAGCTGGACAACCTTCAGCTTGACCTTGATACAAACGCTTACAGGGCAAAAAACGCGAAAAGGGTTGTGTTGTGGTTCGGCGTGATTTATGTCGCCGCCGCGGTCGCGCTTGTCTGGCTCAACAGCAAATATTTTTTCTTCACATATGAAGGTCTGCTTTCCAATCTGAAACTGACAATGCTTATTATAATCCTGTTTTTTACACCGGGTTATATCGGGCTAGAGGTAATATCAAATACCGAAGGGGCGTCCGGAGATATCGCGTCAAGGCTCAAACTCCGCGAGGAATTAAAGCCCGGTGAAGAAGTTGAAGTATAAGCCAGCGGCACTGTTTTTAATCTTGGCCGCGTTTGTTGGCGGCTGCGCCACGCTGCCGGTTTCCAAAAACATACTTGATTTTTCAATAACGCCGGAAACCGGAATAAAGGACGGGACTATAGTAACCGTCAACGTCAGGACCACGGACGACGTACAGCAGGTACTGGGATTTATCGACATGATGGGCTCGACAAAAATCGACCTTAAATACGACCAGATAAAAAAAGTCTGGTACCTGCGCAGGATGATTCCACTGGGGTTTATAATACCGCCGGGAGAATACCTGACAAAGGTTGAGGCAATAACAAAATCAGGCGAACATTATTTCGCGGAGAAAAAAATAACGATTCAATAACATACTTTCTTAAAATCCACGGGGGCAATACTACAATGGCTAAAAAAAGAAAAAAAGCTGATAATTCTGTTCAGGAAACTGCGGTAAAAACGGACGGGATAAAGGGGCAGCAGGCGGCGCCTGCCGCGAAAAAATCACTGTTTACGCCCGAAAGGATTGTACTGATATTTCTGGCCGCGGCGATATTGTTTTTCGCGTTCAAAATAATCGACCATTATACGGCGTGGGGCAATACCCCCCTGTTGATTAAACGAAATATGGACGAGGCTGAAAAGAACGCCATTTATAAAAGGTACAATGATGCCATAAAAACGTACGATTCGATAATCAACCGCTTCGGGAAGAATGAAAAGTACTCCGAAGAAGTCAAACAGGCCAGGCTGAGCCTGGCAAAGACCCTGAAAGACTCGGAGCAGTATATCCGGGCGATTGATATTTACAGGGAGCTTATTGAAGAGTACAAGACCAGCAACAAAGATATGTACGCATGGCTGAAACTCGAGCTTGCTGATTCCTATAATTCCATTCTAAATTCAGATGAGGCCATAAAGACATATTCATCCATTGTGGAAGAATTCAAGGGCACGGACTGGGCGGCCGAGGCGCTTTTTGGCATAGCAGATTCATACAGGGAAAAAAAGGATTTTAAGAACGCCCTTATTTATTATGACATGATAATAGAAAAATATAAAAAAGGTTTTTTGAGCGCGGAGGCCCTGACGAATAAGGGCAAGATATTTGAGGAACAGGGAAAAGACAGGGAAGCGCTGAAGGTTTATCAAAAAGTGGTCAAGGAATTCCCCGACATAGTTACAGAATACGCCAGGCTCAGGTGCGGCGCTCTCACGGTAAAAACGGCAAAATAGATGCGGGAATTTGACTTTATTGAAAGAATAAAAAACTCAAAGAATTTTTTCTTTAATCCGGTAATTAAGGGCATAGGCGATGACTGCGCCATTCTTCCTTTCAGTAAAACCCATGACATGATAATAACCGCGGATTCATTCTGCGAAGGGGTCCATTTTAAAAGGGATTATTACACGGCCGGACAGATAGGCGCAAAAAGCATGGCCGTAAATATATCGGACATTTGCGCCATGGGAGGCGTACCCGCATACGCGGTGGTCTGTATCGGATTTCCCGGCAGCTGCGGGCAAAAATATATTGACGGGATTTACGGAGGCATCATGGATACGGCAGCAGGGCACTCCACGGATATAATCGGCGGCGATACAACAGCCTCCCCCTCTGAAATAATAATATCCATAACCCTGGTTGGTTTTGTTGAAAAAGGCAGGGCCTTAAGGCGTGACGCGGCGAAGGCGGGCGACAGGGTTTATGTTACCGGATTTCTGGGAGACTCGCATGCCGGATTAATGGCGCTATCCGGAAAAAAAAGGCGCGGCTCAGGCGGTTATGAATATACAGCCGTTGAAAAACATCTGGCGCCATGCCCCAGGTTTAATGAAGGAAGGCTCCTTCTTAAGTCGGGGCTTGTGGACTGCTGCATTGATATTTCCGACGGCATCGCGGGCGACCTGGACAGAGTGTGTTCCCAGAGCGGTGTTGGCGCGTTAATTGAAGCGGACCGGCTGCCTGTCTCATATTCCGCCGGAAAAATAAGCGCGGATAGAAACGAGGACAGCATAGATTACGCGCTTTACGGCGGCGAGGATTACGAACTGCTGTTTACAGTGGCTGAAAAAAACAGGAAGAAATTTATCGGATTCGCGGAAAAGAACTGCCTGAACATTTTTGAGGCGGGTATTATGACGCGCCGTAAGGGGCTTTATATCAAAAAAGGATCCAGAATATACAGGGAAAACGGAAAAAAAATATGGAAACATTTTTAAAAAACAACTGTACCCTGATGTTTTCCTTTAATACAGCCTCAAAAGAAGGGACAATAAAACGGGCCGTTGAATTTTCGCGCCTTCTAAAAGCCGGCGACAGGGTTGCCCTGAGCGGGAACCTGGGGTCCGGAAAAACCCATTTTGTAAAAGGGGCCGTTAAAGGATGGGGCGGTAATTATAAAACAGTTCAGAGCCCCACCTTTAACCTTGTAAAAACATATGAAGAAGCAAAGTGGATAATTTATCATTTTGACCTTTACAGGCTGAAAGATTTTGATGAACTTGAAAGGACGGGATACTCTGAAATGATATCGGATCCCCGGGCGCTTAGTTTTGTAGAATGGCCGGAAATGGTGGCTGAGACCTGGAAAGATTTTGATTATGCCGTAAAATTTTTTCATAAAGGCGGAAATAAAAGGATGATATTGGTCTACCGCAGGAAAATCGGGAACGCAAAATCGCGGCACCTTAAAAAATCAGGCAGCACCAGAAAAGCCGGAGCAAAATGAGGCTGCTATGCGTCGATACAAGCTCAAAAGAGATAGGTATAGGGCTGTTTTCCGGGTCAAAGGCTATAAGCGAGGAATATATTACGGCAAGCAGAAATTATAACTCGGTGCTTATGCCGGCGATAAAAAGGGTGCTGGAGAGCGCCGGCCTGGCACCCGGCGATATTGATGTTTTCGCTTCAACACTGGGGCCGGGTTCGTTTACCGGCATAAGGGTCGGAATGGCCGCAATGAAAGGGCTGGCTCACGCGGCCGGCGGATATTTTGCCGGGGCTACAACACTTGAAATACTGGCCAGGCAGTCTTTTGGGAAAGGGCCCTGCTGGGCAGTACTCGATGCCGGGCGGGGGGAAGTTTATGCGGCTTTTTTTGACGAAAAAAAAGAGGGAGCCGCAAGGCCTGTAAAGTTTATTCTTGAAAGTGTTGAAAAAACAGCCGGCAGAATAAAAAAGGGGGCGGCGGTTACGGGCCTTTCGCGTGATGCCGCGGGCGGTAATATACTGCGCTTTAACGGTTCTATAAGGCTGATAAGCCAGGAACATATAAGCATGGCCGCTTTTAATGATATAATAACCGGGCGGCGGATGCAGGATAAAAGAGCTGTTTATTCAGCCGCGCCCGTATACATCAGGGCTTCTGAGGCTGAAGAGTCATTGAAAAGAAAAAAGAACGCGGCGCAAAAACAGGCCGGCGTTAAAAGGAGCTGATATTATGAAAAAATTCAGGGTTTTCGTTTATTTCGTATTTTTTGGGGCGGCGCTATGTATGAATACGGCAGCGGCAACTGACGACGGCGAGACGCCGCAGGAATTCAATGTAAAAGGTGTTGCCGGAGGGACTAGCGCGGCCATGGCTGATGAATCAAAGGAAGCAAACGGGGCCGTGAAGGAAAAAATAATGCAGGCCGGCGCCCTTGAAAAAGTAGAGAGGGATAAATATACCCTGAGAAAAGTCCAGACCAGGATCGAATTCTATCTGCAGGATTCAACGAAGTTCTATTTAAAATCCGACGGGTCTTCCGCGGATCTCAATGACAGGGTTTTTGTGGAAGTCCGGGGGCCGAAAAATAAAAAAGCGGTCCTTGCAAACGCGGTATATATTTACGAAAACCGGAAAGTTTATGAGGAAATGACCGACAGGGATCAAACTGCCGCAAAAAAATCTTTTCAGGCCCCGTTATTAGGAAGCCTTAAGGCGAAGGACCCCTGCCTTGTAATAACCGGCGATGACGGCAGGGATTATACAGTGCTGCCCGATGATGACACTATATGGGTAAATAACAGGATTGCGGCAAAAACTGATATGCTTGCGGGCGACAGATTAAAGCTCTATTTTGAAAAACGCTTAAGCATAAGATATAATAATTATCCCGTAAAAATTATTATTGATAAGTCAAAGTCGGCGTTTTAAATATTTAAGGACAAATAATAAGGTAAATTGGGACAGGGGCTGCGGATTTGTTTTAAAATTTAAATCCCGTAATGTGGCATGGCAGGTTCAACTTATAAAAATATATTCAATATTATGCCAATAATTGCGTGATTTTCCGCAATGCGAAACTAAAAGGCTTATTATTGAAAAATAGTATTGAAATTTTATACAGCCTATTTATAATGCTATATAAAGTTAAATTGCCCTTTTTTCGGCAATAACGGCGGTTGATTAATGCAAGAACTAAAATATATAGGCGAAAATATTGAGCAAATAAAAGGATTTCTGGAGAGTTCATATGCGGGCGTAAAATTGCTTGCTGTCACAAAAAATTTCAGCGCCGCGGACATTGAAGAAGCCATAAAGGCCGGGCTCAACGAGTTTGGAGAAAGCAGGATACAGGAAGCAGGCGCTAAAATAGAAGAAATTAATTTGAAATATCAGGGGATTAAATGGCACGATATCGGCCATCTGCAGGGAAACAAGGCTGGAAAAGCCGTAAAAATTTTTGACTGTATCCAGTCCGTAGATTCCGTCAAACTCGCGGAAAAGATATCCAAAAGCTGCGTCGAGCAGGAAAAACAGATAGAAATATTGCTTGAGTTAAAGGTTTCGCCGGAGGAGGCAAAGGCAGGCTTTCGGGAAGATGAAATATCAGCCGCGGCCGGAAATATAGCACTTTTGCCCGGCGTAAAGCTTAAAGGGCTTATGACAATGGCGCCCTATTCGGCTGATATGGAAAACGCCAGGCCGTTTTTTAAAAGGGCGCGCTCTATATTTGACCGGCTGAAAAAAAATCTTCCAGCCGGATGCATGGAGGTTCTGTCAATGGGCATGAGCGGTGATTACAGGGCGGCCCTGGAAGAGGGCAGCACAATGGTGCGCATCGGCACCGGAATATTCGGGAAGAGAAAATATTGAAAATAAAAGGAGTTTCCGCTTGGAAAGAAAAAAAATAGCGTTTCTCGGGGCGGGCAATATGGCCCGTGCGATTATGAACGGAATATGCGCCTCAGCGGTAAAAAATAATTTTAAGATATATGCATATGATATTAATCCCGCAGCGGTGAAATTCGCCGTAAAAAAATTCGGGGCGTCCGCCCTGGTTTCATGCGCCGAAGCGGCTGATAAGTGCTCCATAATAGTGCTTGCAGTAAAACCGCAGAATTTTCCGGAAGTGATGGCGTCCCTTAAAAATAAAATTACAAAAAAACACCTGATAATTTCCATTGCCGCGGGAATATCAATACCTAAAATAGGCTCGTATCTGGGGTCAAAGCCGTCGGTTGCGCGCGTAATGCCGAATACCCCGGCGCTTGTAGGTGAAGGCGCGGCGGGTTATTCTTTCTCCGCGGGAGTGAAAGCCGCCGATAAAAAAATAACGAAAAAAATACTTTCAACCTTCTGCAAAGTATCCGTGCTGTTGCCGGAAAATAAGATAAATACTGTGACGGCGCTTTCCGGAAGCGGCCCGGCGTACGTTTTTTATTTTGTGGAGGCCATGCTTGAGGCCGCCGCGAAATTAAATCTGGATGCCGCCGCCGCAAAGCTCCTTATTGTCCAGACTTTCAAAGGCTCGGCCAAGCTTCTTGCAAAAAGCGGAGAAACAGCCGCCGATTTGAGGAAGAAGGTTACCTCTAAAGGCGGCACAACTGAAAGCGCGATATCGGTATTGGACTCACTGAATGTAAAAGAGGCGCTGATACAGGCGGTTATCGCGGCCAAAGAGAGGGGCGACGAACTTGGAAAATAAAATTTTTATGGACCTTGTGGATGTAACAGACGGCATCGCCACTTTTTTTATGCTGTTGATACTCATCAGGTCATTCATGACGTGGCTGAAACAGGATGTGCTTGAGAGGTATTATAAAATTTTTAAGTTTGTTTCAACTGTTATAGATCCCCTGATGAATTTTTCGGCTAAGACTTTCCCGGTGCGCATTGGTAGAATAGATTTCACGCCCCTGGTCGCGCTGTTCCTTGTTGAAATAATTAAATACGCGGTCATATTCGTTTTGAAACTTATTTTCAGGGCCTGATTTGATAATAATCCGGAAAAAGGATTCACTTTTGCTGATGGTAAAGGCCTCGCCGGGAGCGGAAAAAAACGCCATAAACGGCTTTTCGAACGGCGTTTTGAAGATAAAAGTGGCGGCACAGCCTGAAAAGGGAAGGGCCAACAGGGAACTTGAAAATTTCCTGTCCGGAATTTTCGGGATAAGCAAAAGCAGCGTGGAAGTGATTTCGGGTTTATCATCAAGGTCAAAAAAAGTAATGCTGAGGAACATAAGCGCGGAAAACGCGGAAGCAATACTTTTAAAAAATATAAGAGATTAAAACAGGAGGATTTTTAAATGGCAAATGACCTTGTTAAAAAAATAGAAAAATCGGCTGATATGATAAGAAAATCAGCGCCGGGATTCAAACCTGAAATAGGCATCATACTGGGCACCGGGCTGGGCGCCCTGGCAAAAGAGATAAAACCGGTAAAGGAAATACCCTATTCAAAAATACCGAATTTTCCGCTTTCAACGGTTGAGACCCATTACGGGCAGCTTGTCCTGGGAGAGCTTGAGGGCAGGAAAGTTGTGGCGATGCAGGGGCGTTTCCACAGGTATGAAGGTTATACTTTTCAGGAAGTGACATTTCCTGTAAGGGTCATGAAGGCCCTTGGCATCAAATACCTTATGATATCCAACGCCGCCGGCGGACTTAACCCTTCATTCAAAGGCGCCGATATTGTTTTGATTGAGGACCATATCAGCCTGTTTCTCGGGGACAACCCGCTTATAGGGATGAACGACAACGAACTCGGGCCGCGCTGGCCCGATATGCTTGAGCCATATTCACGCGAGCTCATCGTGATTGCTGAAAAAGCAGCCGCTTATTTAAAACTGGACCTAAAAAAAGGGGTGTACGCCGGCGTGCTGGGCCCGAATTTTGAAACACGCGCGGAATACAGGATGCTCAACAAGATTGCGGATGTCGTAGGCATGTCCACGGTGCCGGAGGTTATTGTCGGAGTACACGCAGGCCTGAAAATTCTGGGAGTATCAATAATTACCGACATGTGCCTACCGGATGAACTCGAACCGACAGACATAAAAAAAATACTCAAGAACGCGGCTGATGCCGAGCCTAAACTTACGGCGCTGATGAAAGAAGTTATAAAAAGGATCAATTGATCCGGGTATTTAATACCCGCCTGAGAGGAGAAAGTAAATGACCAAAGAACTGTCGCCGATTGAATGGAAAAATAACCGCCTTATAGTGCTTGACCAGACGCTTCTGCCTTTTCAAAAAAAATATATCACCTGCAGGACTTTTGGTGATGTGGCGGACGCCATAAAGGATATGAAACTTCGGGGAGCGCCCCTGATAGGCATAGCCGCGGCATTCGGACTGGCAATCGAGGCAAAAAGGATATCGGCGGGCAGTTATGATAAGTTGAGTAAAAACATACATGCCGCGGCTGAGGCTCTTATTAAGACAAGGCCGACCGCGGTCAATTTGAAATGGGCGGTAAACCGCATGCTTGCTTTTATGGAGAACAACAAGGAAAGGCGCGTTGAATCGATAAGGGACCTTCTTGTGGGAGAAGCCGTAAAAATATATAAAGAAGACCTGGAAAACAACAAACTTATAGGAAAATTCGGGGCTGAGCTTATAAGGGAAAAAGACTCAATACTCACACACTGCAACGCGGGCGCACTTGCCACGGCGGGATACGGCACGGCGCTCGGGGTAATCCGCGCGGCAAACGCGAAAAAGAAAAAAATCACGGTTTACGTTGATGAAACCAGGCCGTACCTGCAGGGGGCCAGGCTCACGGCGTTTGAGATGTGCGAGGAAAAAATAGCCCACTACCTTATAACGGATAATATGGCCGGATACTTTATGTCCAAAGGCATGATCAACGTGGTTATAGTAGGGGCGGACAGGATAACGGCGAACGGAGATGTGGCCAACAAGATAGGGACATATTCATTGGCGGTGCTGGCATATACCAATAAAATACCATTTTATGTGGCGGCTCCGTCCTCCACGATTGACTTCAGCCTGAAATCAGGAGATATGATACCCATAGAAATGAGGAGCGAGGACGAAGTAAAGCAGATATTCGGCAGGGATATAGCCCCGAAGAAAACAAGGGCCCTGCATCCTGCTTTTGACGTAACGCCCGCCAGGTTTATCTCGGCGATAATAACCGAAAAAGGGGTGATCAGGGCCCCGTTTGACATGAATCTTGAAAAAACATTACTTAATAAGGAAATCGTGGCTGATCTATGAGCGCTGAATGGATAGATGACAGGTATTGCTTCGCGTGCGGCGAAAAAAATCCAATAGGAATGAAGCTGGATTTTAAACTCACGGAAGACGGGATTGAGGCCGGATACGCATTTCCCAGGGAAATGCAGGGCTATTCAGGGGTAGTCCATGGAGGAATGATATCTTTACTTTTGGATGAAGTTATGGTAAATTTACCGTGGCTTACTGACAAAAAACCCGTGGTAAGCGCGGAAATAAAGGTTAAATTTAAAAGGCCTCTGGCAATACTTGAGCCTGTCACGGCGAGGGCCCGGGTGGACAGGCAGAGAAAAAGCCTGATGTGGATAAAAAGCACTCTGGTACGCGACCGCGACGGAGAATGTGTGGCCGAAGCGGAAGCGCTTTGCGTGAAAGTGGAAGCGGAACAGCCGGGGTTTTAATAAGAAATTCAGATATTAAATTATAATTCAAACGGAGGTTCAGATGGGAAGCGGAAAAAAAAGGCATGGATGGAAGATCAAAACACACAAAAGGAAAAAACACCGCAGAAAAAATAAATTCAAGGCATAATTTAATGTCTGGAACGAAAGGAGATTTATGTCAGGACATTCAAAATGGGCGACCATAAGGCGTAAAAAAGCGCTTATCGATTCAAAGAGGGGCGCGTCATTCACAAAGATAATAAGGGAAATAATCGTCGCGGCCAAATCCGGCGGAGATATAAATACCAATGCCCGCTTAAGGTCGGTTGTCGAAAAGGCCAAGGCCGTAAATATGCCTTCAGATAATATTAAAAAGGCGATACAGAAGGGCACCGGCGAGCTTCCCGGTGTTACATACGAGGAAATAAATTACGAGGCATACGGCCCGGCCGGTGTCGCTGTCCTTATTAAGGTGACCACGGACAACAAGAACCGCTCTGCGGCTGATCTGCGCGCCCTGCTGCTCAAAAGCAACGGAAGCATGGGTTCTGTAGGGTCCGTGGCATGGCAGTTCGAGCAGAAGGGGTTTATATCCGTCCCCAAGGAATCAATAGATGAAGAGTCCCTGATGGAAGTGGCGCTTGAAGCCGGGGCCCAGGATATAAAGAACGAAGATGACTCTTATGATATTATCACCGAGGCATCCGATTTTGAGGCTGTGCGCAAGGCACTTGAGTCAAAGTCGGTGAAATTCGCCGCGGCGGAAGTCACAATGGTGCCGAAGACATATGTAAAGCTTACGGGCAAGGACGCTGAAAATATGCTCAAGCTGATGGACAACCTCGAGGAAAATGAGGACGTTTCCAATGTTTACGCGAATTTTGATATTTCAAAGGAAGAGATGGACAGACTGGGCAGCCAGGAATAAAAAAGGGTGTCCTTAAATGATATTTTGAAGGCAAAAAGAAGGGCGGGTAAAACCGCCCTTTTTTTGTTGCAGCACATTTTTCCGGTTTAATACCTGTTGCAATATGAGCCTTTTTCCGGGTAGCTGCGCCTAAATTAATATTCTATTAACCACCCAGGGGTGCGCAGGGCCCTCCAAAAGTCTCATATGTCCGCAACATGACGGGTTGTAGAGCCGCTGCTTGTCGCGGTCTCATTTGGCAATTAAATGTGCATGGGAAAAAATGGACTTTCAAGGAGAATTATCAGTGGAAAAGGAATTATACAGGAGTTTGAGCGGGTATTTCAGGGAAAAATACGGGACAAGGGTCCGGAAAATCACGGTTTCACTCCCGTTTTTGTGCCCGCACATGAATGAGGACGGGAGCGGCGGCTGCACATACTGCCATAAGGGCAGTACACCCCCGGGAAACGACCCGACAGTGCCGCTTGCCAAACAGATAATGCACGGAATATCATCGGGCATAAGGCGTTACGGAAGCGATACAAAATTTATCATATATTACCAGTCCTATTCAAATACCAACGCGCCAATAGACGAGCTCGCGGCTGTTTATTCCGAGGCATTTAATCATCAGGGGGTAATAGGAATTGATGTGGGTACAAGGCCGGACTGCGCAAATGACGAGGTTTTAAGTCTGATTGACTCTTATAAGGACAGGGGCAGTGAAATATGGCTGGAACTGGGGCTGCAGTCCGCAAATGACAATACACTGAAAAATATCAACAGGGGGCATACCGTAGCTGATTTTCAGGATGCCGTTCAAAGGGCACGTGGGACAGATATCAGGGTGGTCGCGCATATGATGGCCGGGCTGCCCGGCGAGAGCCATGAGGATTTTATGCGCACTGCGGGGCTGATTGCTTCAATGAATATTTTCGGAATAAAAATACATCCACTGTATGTTATGAAAGGTACGGCGATGGGGGATGAATACAGCCGCCATCCATTTAAACTTCTTGGAGCCGGAGAATATATCAGCGCACTGGCCGATATAGCCGAAATTTTACCGCCCGAAATGGTGCTTATGCGTTTTACCGCGGAGGGAGATGAAAATGAGCTTCTGGCGCCGAATTACTGCAGACCCGAATACAAGGCTGCAATCAAGGAAATGTTCATAAAGGAGCTGGAAAAACGGGGAACAAGACAGGGCGGCAAATATAAGCAGGCGCAGTAAATTGTGGTTGACATATGTGGAATATATAATAAAATCATATGTGTTTTAAAGGTGAAAAGAGACGGAATCATCATAGAATTGTAAGAGGCACATCATGTTGGGCGCGTAGCTCAGTTGGTTAGAGTATTAGCTCGACAAGCTAAGGGTCACTGGTTC
The DNA here is from genome assembly GCA_964565765.1 of uncultured Spirochaetia bacterium. Classification (GTDB taxonomy): domain Bacteria; phylum Oederibacteriota; class PGYV01; order PGYV01; family Palsa-1178; genus Bog-1181. Next base: position 22,241 of record CAZMGF010000005.1, on the reverse strand, counting down.
GATCCCAGTCGCGCCCACCATGATGTGCCTCTCTTTGTTTATATAGCACAGCAAAGTTGAATACTAGGATTCTTTTTAGCCGGCGCGTAGCTCAGTTGGTGGCCGCTGAAGCGGCAAGGCGAGAGGAAGGTTCTATAATAATATGCTCGCCTGAAGCTCGCAATTACGCCTCAGAGTATCAGCTCGACAAGCTAAGGGTCACTGTTCGGAGATGTTGCGCGAGCTGTGGCGAGCGCCCGAAAATCAAAGTTTTATCATCCACTCATCTTGTCGCTGCAGGCGACATCCCGGCCGCGCCCACCATGATGATTCCACTTTTTTTGCCCGGATAGCCGCCTCTACAAAAAAACCTTTTATCATTTTTGGAATAAGGTATAATAAAGAAAATATTAATTCATGGGGGTGAATATCAATGATACGCAACCAGTGGTACGCCGTTCTTGAATCAAATGAAGTAAAAAAGAATAAACTTACAGGCGTTACCCGCCTTGGCGAGAGGCTGGTATTCTGGAGAAATAATAATGGAGAACCCGTCTGCCTGGCGGACAAATGCTGCCACAGGGGGGCCGCAATGTCGGCGGGCAAAATGAAAGACGGACATGCGCAGTGCCCCTTTCACGGTTTTGAATATGATGAAAGCGGCTGTGTTGTATTAATACCCGCCAACGGCAGTGCGTCAAAACCCGCGGAACAGTTCAGGGTCAATTCCTATAAAACGGCGGAACGCCACGGTATGATATTTATTTTCTGGGGGGCCGCGAAAGAAAAACTGCCCGAAGTTCCGTCATTTACAGACATTGACGAAAACTTCCCTTATGTAACTTCCGTTCACAGCTGGCCAGTCCATTATTCAAGGGCCGTTGAAAACCAGCTGGATCTTGTCCATGTCCCGTTTGTTCATTATGATACTATCGGTAAGGGCAACAGGGTGCTTGTGAACGGCCCGGTGGAGCTTATAAAGGAAAACAGGCAGATAGAGTTCTGGGTTTACAATGAAAAAGATATCGGGCAGACTCCGAAGAAAGCTTCTGAACTGCCGCCGCCCGACTTACAAAAACAGCACATACATTTTATTTTTCCTAATATATGGCAGAACTGGATACTGCCGCAGCTCAGGATATTTGTGGCATTTGTTCCAGTGGATGATTCAAATACAGTAATCTACCTGCGCGCCTATCAGCGTTTTATGACCGTGCCGGTATTAAGGCAGCTGTTTGATTTTTTCAATATGCGTTTTTCCAAAAAAATACTGAACCAGGACAGGCGCGTGGTTCTCACGCAGCTGCCCATAAAGACGGAATTAAGGATGGATGAAAAACTCATACCGGGAGACCTTCCTATCGTAACTTACAGAAGGATAAGGGAAGAACTGAAAAAACCCACAGGCATGTAAACACGTTTTAATACTTACTTTTCACATGAAACAAACCATATGATGTTCTTGCGTAAATCCCTTGTAAAATAAAGGTATTTATTGTATAAAATTATAACAATTTATTTATTTAAAACCGGCGCCAGCCAAGGAGAATATATGAAGAAAAAAACAAGCTTGAACGGCAGGTGGAACTTTTTGTATCAGGACAAGAAGGCGAAGATTACCGTACCCTTGAACTGGTACTCCGCCGGTTTTGACATCTCGGGCGAAGCCGAATACAGCAGGGAGTTCACCTTTAAAAAGCAGCCGGACAAAAAATATTTTCTTGTATTTACAGGGGTGGATTATTTCTGCGAAGCCTCGCTTAACGGCAGGGCGGCGGGTTCCCATGAGGGTTATTTCCAGAAATTCCGCTTTGATGTGACAGGAAACATAAAAACAGGAAAGAACAATATCCGGGTAAAGGTGAACGCGCCGAAGGAATCGACAGATATCTGGCCGAACGCAAAATACCTTATAAAGGGGATTTTTAACCACCATGACGCGAGGCCTGGTTCCTGGGACAAGAAGCACGGGCAGAACATGAACACGGGCGGAATCTGGAACGACGTATATATTGAATCAAGCGACATGCTGGAGATAGAAAGGGTAAAAATCACACCGCTCTTAAAGGATGACGGAGTATGGAACGTGGGCTCCGAACTTATTATAAACAATTTTTCCGGAAATAATGTGGACGCATCAGTTTCAGGGATAATAAAGCCCTTTAATTTCAAAGGCGTTTCGAAAACATTAAAAAGGGAAATAACGCTCAAGCCGGGAACGAATACAATTTTTCTTCATGCCGACATGCAAAACCCGGCGCTGTGGTGGACATGGGATTTCGGCGCCCCGAATCTTTATGAATTTACGTATACTGTAAAATCAGGGGCCATAAAGGACGAGTACGCGGATATTTCAGGCATCAGGGAATTCAAAAAGGCCGAAGATAAGGCATGGTACCTTAACGGAAAGAGGTTTTTCATACGCGGGACCAATATAATTCCTACGCAGATGCTTTCCGAATACAATTCCAAAAAAGCCGCCCTGGACGTTAAGATGCTCGTAGAGGCCAATATAAATATGGTAAGGATACACGCGCACGTGAACCGCAAGGAACTCTATTATGAAGCGGATAAGGCGGGTTTGATGGTATGGCAGGACTTCGCGCTTCAGTGGGGGTATGAAACCAGCGAGACGTTCATGGAGAACGCCGTCTCGCAGATAAAGGACATGATAAACCTCCATTACAACAGGCCCTCGATATCTTTCTGGTGCTGCCACAATGAGCCATTTGTGAGCGAAAAACAGCTTGATCCGGTGCTGTATATAAAGGCGCGCGAGGAGGATCCGGTCCGCTATATAGAAAAGGCATCGGATTTTACACAGCATTATTATCCGGGCTGGTATTATGAGAATACGCCGGAGAATTTTTATCTGGATACGGTAAACGCGGAAAAACGTTTTATAATATCGGAATACGGCGCCGAGGCGCTGCCGTGCCTTGAGACCATGGAAAAAATGATGGCTCCGGAGGACCTATGGCCGCCGAAATGGGACGTGTGGGAATACCACGACTTCCAGCCGGAGCAGACCTTTAACACTGCCAGGATAAAAATGGGGGACAGCCTTGAGGAATTTATAGAAAATTCCCAGACTTACCAGGCGGATATAATAAAGGCCCACACAGAGACATTCAGGCTCGCGCGGTATAAGTTTTTAAACGGCATCCTTCATTTTATGTTTTGCGAATGCTGGCCCTCGATTACATGGGCGGTTGTGGATTATTACAGGCTGCCGAAGAAGGGCTATTTCGCGTTAAAGACCGCTATGCAGCCGGTATATCCGGGATACAGGCTGGTCAGGAAAACAAAATCAAAGGGCGAGCGCATAAGCTGGGGAGTGCTCTGGGATTCGTTTTTTGTGATAAATGACCTTCCGGAGGCGCAAAAGAATGTGACTGCGGAGCTCGCCCTTATTGACGCTGCGGGAAGGCAGTATAAAAAAGAAAAAAAGAAACTAAAAGATATACCGGCGGACTCGGTAATTTATCCCTTCCAGGGGCAGCCGCTTGAGTCATTCGAGGCGGATCCTTTTACGATACCTTATGACATAAAGTCCGGCATGGGCAGGATTGAATTAAAACTTTACAACGCGGCCGGAAAATTATTCGCTGAAAATTCCTATGAGCTTGAGGTAACGGAGAGGTTAAGCGGGGTTTACCGCTAAAGAACGGATGCCCGGTGGATTAAAAGGGCAATGGAGGCTTAAATGCAGGAAACAGCGGCGGATTCAAAAAAGGCGCTTAAACTTATAATATTTTTCGGGCTTGTGAGCCTTTTCGGTGATGTTGTTTACGAGGGGGCGCGAAGCGTTAACGGGCCGTACCTTAATACGCTGGCTGTTAACGCCGCCACAGTCGGGTTAATCGCCGGCCTGGGGGAATTTTTCGGGTATGCTCTAAGGCTGGTTTCGGGTTATTTTGCCGACAAAACAAAGGCATACTGGATATTTACCTTTGTCGGTTACGGCCTCATTGTCGCGGTGCCGATGCTCTCACTTACCGGAGTATGGCAGGTTGCGGCTGTTTTGATGGTCGCTGAGAGGCTGGGAAAGGGCATCAGGGCCCCGGCAAAGGATTCAATAGTCTCAAGCGCGGCAAAACATATAGGCACGGGAAAAGGGTTTGCCATTCAGGAAGTGCTTGACCAGATTGGAGCGCTTTGCGGCCCGCTTATTTTTTCGGCTTACTTTTATTTAACAGGCGGAGGGTTAAAGCACGCGGTTGATTACAGGCACGCTTACGGCCTGTTCTGGATACCATTCGCGCTTGTTATGATATTCGCTGTTATAGCTTATTTTCAGGTGCCGGACCCGGCAAAACTCGAACCGCCGAAAAAACCGGGCGAACCCGACAGGATAACTAAGACGTTCTGGATCTATAATATATTTTCATTCATCACCGCCTTCGGTTTTGTAAGCTTTGCCATAATAGGTTTCCATTTTAAGGCCAATAATGTAATCAGCGACGCCATGATACCGGTTTTTTACGCCATTGCCATGGCAGTTGACGGCGGAGCCGCCTATGTATTCGGCATGTGGTACGACAGGCTGAAAGAAAAAAACAGCCACCACGGCGCCGGGCTGGCGACGCTTATTGCCCTTCCGCTGCTTTCCGCAGCCATTCCTTTTTTCGCTTTTACAAAGAGCCCGGCCCTTGCCCTTGTTTCGGCGGTTTTGTGGGGCATTGTCATGGGCGGCCATGAAACCATTATGAAGGCCGCCATAGCGGATATAACCCCCATAAAAAAAAGGGGAACCGGCTACGGCATATTTAATTTTTCCTACGGACTGGCTCTGCTCGCGGGCGGCTACATTGCCGGTCTGCTTTACGAGAAGTCCGTGCCGGCCCTGTGCGTGATGACGGTAGCGCTTCAGGCCGCGGCTATGGGAGTTTTCTTTGTGCTTAAAAGGGAAATTAAGAATTAGTTAATTGAACACCACGCTTTTTCACGGTATAATGCCCGCATGAATATCAAACTTGAATTAAAATTAAAAAGAGAGACGCTTGCGCTCGTCAAAAAAGCCGCTATTCTGGCGGATAAAAGAGGGATAAAAGCCTGGCTTGTCGGCGGGCTCGTCCGGGATATAATGCTCGGCGGGAAAGACGGTGATGTTGACATAACCGTCGAAGGGGACGGAATGGCCTTCGCCCGCGCCCTCGCGGACTTAAACGGCGCCGCTTACAAAGGCTTTGAAAAGTTCGGCACAGGCAAGGTATTTTTCAGGGACGGGCGGCGGATTGACGTGGCCTCGGCCAGGTCCGAAAAATACAGGTATACGGCCTCCCTTCCGGAAATAAAATTCACAACACTTGAAAAGGACCTTTTCCGCAGGGATTTCACAATAAATTCCATGGCAATAGCGCTCAACGGGGAAAAGGCGGGAGAACTGCTGGATCCTTTCGGGGGAATGAAGGATATAAAAGAAAAGAAATTAAGGGCAATACATGATAAAAGTTTTCTTGACGACCCGACAAGGATATTGAGAGGGATCAGGTTCGAGGGCAGGTTCGGCTTTAAAATGGAGAAAAAAACCGCAGGGCTCTTAAAGCAGGCCGTTAAGGCCGGAGCGTTTGGGAGAGCGCCGGGTGAAAGACTGCGCGACGAACTTCTTCTTTTTTTTGCGGAGCCGGACCCGTTAAAGCCGCTGCTTAAACTTGAAAAATTCGGGATTACACGCGCTATACACCGGGATATAAAAACGGATAAAATCACATCCTCTTTTTTTAATAAACTCAAAAAGCACAAAGGCAATCCGCCGGGCCTGGATTGCGGGCTGCTTTATATGCTTTCAATTGCGCCCACGCCTGCGGCTTTACGCAGATTAAAGTCAGCCTCAAGGTGGATAAAGGCGGCAGGCGGCCTGATTGATCTAAAAGCAGCGGTAAAAATTTTATCCATAAAAGGACAGAAAAGATCCGCCGTATATTCTATGCTCGCCGGCAAAGAACCCGAGGCGCTTTATTTTTTTTCCATTATATCCGAAGGAAAGGAAATAAAAAATAATATCGGGATTTTTATGGAAAAAACAGGAAAAATAAAAGCTGACCTTACAGGGGCCGATTTGCGCGGGTTGGGCATAAAACCCGGGCCCGTCTATTCAAAACTGCTTAAAAGGGCCCTCTTGGGCAAAATAGACGGGGAAGCGCCCGGAAAAAAAGAGCAGCTTGAACTTGTAAAAGCCGTAATGAATTCAGAAAAATAAATACTTGACAATGTACCCTAATTATTATAGTATTCTTTATCCTTTTGTCCCTAAAGGGCAAAGGGAATTTTGTTTTAAATTACAGGAGGATTTTTAAGTTATGAAGACATTTATGGCCAAGGAAGAAGACATCAAGAGGAAATGGTATATCATTGATGCCAAAGACATGGTTTTAGGCAGGCTGGCCACAAAAGTGGCCGATACCATAAGGGGCAAGAAAAAAGTTATTTTTACCCCGCATGCCGACACAGGAGATTATGTAATAGTAATAAACGCGTCCAAAGTAAGGCTGACCGGCAAAAAAGCCGAGAAAAAAGTTTATCAGTCGCACTCAAATTACCCGGGCGGATTCAAGGAAGAGAAATTCACCTCACTGCTTGAAAGGTACCCGGAAAAGGTTATCATGATTGCTGTGAAGGGCATGCTGCCCAAGACAAGGCTCGGGGACAAGATTCTTACAAAATTAAGGGTTTACAAAGGCGGCGAGCATCCGCACGCGGCAATGAAACCCGAACCATTAAAGTAAAGTCCAGGAGGATTTAAAAATTGAGTACACAATACGCGACAGGCAGAAGGAAAAACGCCATAGCCAAGGTCTGGATCAGCGCGGGCTCGGGCAGCATTACTGTTAACGACAGCGATATAAAGGAATATTTTCCAAGGGGAACACACAGGGATCACATAATGCAGGTGCTTGAGGCCTGCGGTATGGTATCGAAAATAGACATTGTCGCGAAAGTGAGCAGCGGCGGAAAAACAGGGCAGTCCGGCGCCATCAGGATGGGGCTGGCAAGGTGCCTGGCAAAGCTTGATGAGACAATAAAGGCAACCATGTCAAAGGGCGGATTCCTCACAAGGGATTCCAGAATGGTAGAAAGAAAGAAATACGGAAAGATGAAAGCAAGAAGAAGCTACCAATTCTCGAAGAGATAAGTTCCCGCGATATATCAAAAGGGCCGGAAGAAATTCCGGCCCTTTTTTATTTATATGGAAAAGTGTGATATAATAACTGAAATATTTATTTAAGGAGGTCCGGCTGAAGTGGCGGTAAAAGAGGAATATAAGGGATTTAAAGTTAAGGAAAGCAAAATATACGACGGCACCGGCGGAGAATTTATAATACGCGGGGTCAATAAAATGATTGTGTGGCTCGACCCCGACGGCGAGCCTTCGTTCAAAGAGATTGAAAAAACCGGCGCCAACGCGGTAAGGATAGTCTGGTCAATTAAAGACGGCACTGTACGGGGCCTTGATATCGCGATAGGCAACTGTATAAAAAGAAAAATGGCGCCGATAATTGAAATACATGATTTTACCGGAGTGTGGGACGCCGGGGTTTTTAAGTCGGCCACGGCGTACTGGACCTCCGCTGAAATGCTCGGCGTTATAAAAAAATATGAAAACTACCTGATAATTAATTACGGAAATGAAATAGGAAATGACAGGGTAAGCGGCGCCGAGTTCAGGAAAAGATATTCCTCGGCTGTACGGAAAATGAGGCGCTCCGGCATACGCGTGCCTGTGATGATTGACGCCGCGGCGTGGGGAACGGGCATGGATTATATATATAAGAACTGGAAATATCTGGTATCAAAGGACCCTTTGAAAAACCTCATATTTTCGATACATATGTGGTGGAACGACGGCGATGCCGGCAGGGTAAAAGAGGCTATACGCAAATCGGCAAAACTAAAAATACCCCTTGTCGTAGGGGAGTTCGCCGTCGCGGGCATTGATAATAAAGGGTTGATATGCTACGAAACTATAATTACCGAATGCAACAGGGCCTCGACAGGCTGGCTGGCATGGGAATGGGGGCCGGGAAATCTGCACGGCAACCTTATGGATATGACAAAGGATGGGAAATTCGCGACGCTGTGGGGCTGGGCAAAAGAAGTGTGCCTTGACAGCCCGTACAGCATTAAAAAAACATCAGTAAGGCCGGACATATTTTAAAATAGAATGGTAATTGCTGCGGCTAAAGTTTTTACAGCACGGAGGCCCCTTGTGCCAAAGAAAAAGAACTGGTCCGTTTATATTTTGCGCTGTGCCGACGACACTCTATATACCGGCATCTCAAATAATGTTGAAAAAAGAATCGCCGCGCACAACAGTGGAAAAGGGGCCAGGTACATCATACCGGCGCGCAGGCCGGCGGCTCTCGATTATGTGGAAGAGGGATTTGATGTCGGAGGCGCCCTTAAAAGGGAACATGCTATAAAAAAATCAGGCAGGGCCGCGAAGGAAAAATTAATAGCGGCCTGCGGTAAAAAGGGGAAAAATGGCGGACAGGGATTTCGAGGCAAAAAAAAGGGACTTTGAATGCCTGAAGTGCGGCACATGCTGCGCTGTCCCGGGCGAGGTGTTCCTCACCCAGGATGAGGGCAAAAAAATAGCCGCGCTTTTAGGGATGGATTTTAACGCCTTCAAGGCAAAACATATGAAAAAAGTATGGCGCCAGTTTATATTAAATATGCCATATTCAGGAGGCTGCGTTTTTTGGAAAGATAAAAAATGCACGGTCTACGAGGCAAGGCCGGAACAGTGCAGGACCTTTCCGTACTGGGAAGAGCTCAAAAGCAGCCACGAAAACTGGAAAGAGATTGAGAAATACTGTAAAGGGGCAATGAAGGTAAAATAATACATGGTTCCCTGTAGGGGCGGCCCCATGTGGCCGCCCGAAAACCTGTAGAGCCGCTGCCCATGTTCGTCGAAGTCAAAGACGAAGACTGATTGCTGCGGCTAAAGCATGGCAGGCGGAACTTTTTTACGGCGCTGCCGTCCGAAATTTAGCTTGAGGCAGCCACGAAGGAAACACCTGAGAATTATAGTTTTGCCTTTGCATAATTTACACGCTGGTTATTGTTGGACGGTCAGGCCTTAAAAAAAGTCCCGCCTGCCATACTTGCGGGTTCTTGCAGGGTCCGACTTATATGTCGGCCCGATAAATGGGGAGGGGTTTTATGAAAAAATCAGGCTGGATAGCGATACTCGTCATAGTCATCGCCGCCGCTTCGATGTATTTGTTAAAACAGGCCGCAACACACCATTCAAAAGCCTTTGAACTGGCGCAAACATTGAAAAAAGAGGGGCTTCCCGTGGAAAATATACGGGTTAACCGCAGCGATATTATGTATGAGGAGGTCTCGGCTACCGGAAAAAACCTAGTAATAAAAATAAGCGTCTATGGAAACGGCCTCTTTTTGAAAAATATAATAAACAACCTTAAAAACGACAGGAAGAACGGGACAAAAACAGAGCCACAGCCGATATACACAGCCGGGCCGTTTATAGTCGTGGTTTACACTGAACCGGCAAAAGGGCTCATAAAGTCAGCGCTTTTAAAGCAGTTTCAGGATGTTGAAGAGTATTAATTAGGACGGTTTCATCTCTTTTTTAATCTTCATATTATCCCCGCATTGTAGTATAATATCCCTCCGGAACAAAAATTTCACAGGAGAAAATTTTGAAAAAGGGAAAACTGATAGTTTTTGAAGGCGGCGAAGGAGCCGGAAAGTCAACCCAGGTTGCCAGGATATACGCGCACATGAAGGGGAAAAACCCCAAAACAATACTTCTCAGGGAACCTGGCGGAACGGCCATATCTGAAAAGATAAGGGAAGTTATCCTGGATCCGGCAAATACTTCCATGTCCGGAAAAACAGAATTGCTTTTATATATTGCCTGCAGGGCGCAGATTGTTGAGGAAAAACTTAAACCCCTGCTGGACAAAGGTTTTACCGTGCTCCTCGACCGTTTTTACCTTGCGACAATTGTTTACCAGGGATACGCAAGGGGAATTGACAGGAACTGGATCGCCGAACTGAATAAATATTCACTTGCGGGGCTCAAGGAAGACCTGACAATTATCTATGATGTTTCGCCTGTTGAGGCGGCAAAAAGGATGAAAAACCGCTCCAAAAGCGACAGGCTTGACAGGGAAACAGCGGCTTTTCATAAAAAAGTGAGGGCCGGTTACCTTAAGGAAGCCGCCGGAATAAAAAACTGTTTTGTAATACAGACGGACAAAAAAAACGAAAATGAAATTTTCAGCGAAACCATATCTTTATTAGATAAAAAGGGAATCGGATAATGGCCATTGCGGATATAGCGGGAAACCCTTCGCTTAAAAGGATGCTCCTGCTTACGGTTACCGGGGGCAAGTACGGGACGGCTTTTATATTTTCCGGCGAGGAAAATACCGGGAAAAATTTCGCCGCCAGGCAGTTCGCCAAGGCGCTCAACTGTAAAAAACCCGGGCCGGGCGGGGACTGCTGTGATGTATGCGACAACTGCCTTCTCCTGGAAAAGACCCTGGGCGCCCTTGACGGACAGGGGGAACAGCAATATCCGCATCCGGATATAAAATATGTGAACACCGAGAAATCGCAGATTACAAAAGAGCTTGTACGCGACGCCCTCTCCGAGATAAATTCATTCAAGGGCGTTCAGTTGAAAAAGAAAATACTGATAATCCAGGACGCTGAAAGAATGAACGCGCCCGCGGCCAATTCGATATTAAAGATGCTTGAAGAACCTCACAAAGATGTTGTTTTTATGCTGATTGTGAACAATCCCGACGATATGCTTCCAACAATACTTTCCAGGTGCCGCAGGGCCGACCTGCGCAGGGCGCCGCCGGCGGATATCAAAAAGGCACTGGCAGCCGCAAGGCCCGGCTGGAGTCCTGAGCAGATGGCTGAAGCGGCTGAATTCTCCAGCGGCAGGATAGGCGACGCGCTCAGGTACCAGGAGATAAAAGAAGAAATGCGCGACGCGGCAGGGGTTTTTATGGCGGTTTCAGGCAGAAAGGACAATGTTGAAGCCGTCTTTGAGGCGGTCAAGCGAGTGGAAGAACTTTACAAGCTCGGGAAAGAACGAGAAAAGAAAGCTAAAAAAACAGGCATTGCGCGCATATTTCTGCTTGATATTATCAGGATATTGTCATATATTTATAGGGATTATATGCTGGAGAAACTCGGTTTAAAAACAGTATTAAGGCCGAGGTACGGCATTAATTCTTCCGACGTAAAGGATTACGCGCCGGAAAAAATAACAGCAATTATAAGGCTGCTTGAAAGATCGGGCGCCGACGTTGAGGCAAACGCCAATGTCGGCGTTGTTTTTTCGAATTTGCTTTTTCAGATACGAAAGGAAGGTTTAAGCTGATGATAGAGGTAGTCGGTATCAAGTTCAAGGAAGACGAAAGAATTTTATATTATAACCCTCAGAAGCTCCATCTTGAAAAGGGCGAGAAATGCGTTGTGGAGACCGTTGATGGTTCGCGCGAAGGAGAGGTAAGCCTCTCCAATTTTTTTGTTGAGCCGGACAAGATTTACGCCCCGCTGCGCAGGGTTATGGAATACATCACGGATAAGCTCGAGGTGTTCGAACAGAAAAAGGACCGCATGGAAGAGAAGGCGAAGGATTTCTGCCTGAAGAGGATAGAGTCCCGCAACCTGGTAATGAAGCTCGTTGACGTCAAATATACAGACGACCTGAAAAAAGTGGTCTTCTTTTTTGTCGCGGAAAAAAGGGTGGATTTCAGGGAGCTCTTAAAGGACCTGGTTAAGACATTGAGGGTAAAGATAGAACTCAGGCAGATAAGCAGGAGGGAATACGCCAAGAAGATAGGCGCCGTCGGAATCTGCGGCAGGATCTGCTGCTGCAAAAATCACTTAAAATCATTTTCTCCGATAACGATAAAAATGGCAAAAAACCAGGGGCTGCCGCTTAATCCGACAAAGATCTCCGGGGTATGCGGAAGGCTGTTGTGCTGCCTGGCTTATGAAAAATACGAGGCGCCGGCGGCGGCATCGCTCTTCCAGCGGCTTGCAGCGGCGTCGGACGGCGACAATATGGAAGTAATCATGGATGAAACCCCGTCCGATACAGAGGCCGACGTGCAGTGGAGCCCGGATAAAAGCTGAATCTGTGATTTAAATGAAGTTTATTAATGTAGCGGCGGGTATTTTTCCTAAACTTTCCTGAAGGGAAAAGTAAAAATGAAAAAGTTCTATATAACCACAGCCATAGATTACGCCAATTCGAAACCCCACGCGGGCCACGCTTACGAGAAAGTAATTTCCGATATAACCGCCCGGTATAAAAGGCTTCGCGGTTTTGACGTTTATTTCAGCACAGGCACGGACGAACACAGCCTTAATGTTGCGGCGAAGGCCAAAGAACTAGGTATGGACCCGAAGGCTTTTTGCGACTCAATGGCCGTAAATTTCAGGGAACTCTGCGGGCTTTATAATATATCCATAACCGACTTTATCCAGACCACCGAACCCCGCCATGAAAAGTCCGTATCCCGCCTTTTTGAGGCGATAAACAGGGCGGGTGATATTTATAAGGATCATTACGAGGGATGGTACTGCAGGTCATGCGAGGCTTTTTATTCTCCGGCTGAACTCACCGAAGACAAGCTGTGCAGGGTACACGGAATCAAGGCGGACCTTATTAAGGAAGAAAATTATTTTATCAGGCTCACAAAATACACGGACAAACTGCGCTCAATGATTGAATCGGGTGAATTTGTAATAAACCCGGAAACCAGGCGCAACGAGATACTCTCAATGCTAAAGCAGGGCTTCAGGGATATATCTGTTTCCCGCTCCGGCATAGGCTGGGGGATAAGCCTTCCAAATGACCCGGGTCAGACAGTTTATGTCTGGTTCGACGCGCTGATAAATTATATAACAGCGGCGGGCTACGCGGCGGATGACGTGAAGTTTGAAAAATGGTGGCCCGCGGATGTTCATATCATAGGCAAGGACATTATAAAATTTCACTGCATAATCTGGCCCATAATGCTTATGAGCGCCGGGCTCAAGCTGCCGAAGGAAATATTTGCCCACGGTTTCCTGCTTAACAGGGGGGAAAAGATGTCAAAGACAAAGGGCAACGTTGTCGACCCCGTAGAAATGGCTGAAAAATACGGGACTGACGCGGTAAGGTATTATTTCGCGGCAAAAGTGATAAACGGCGATGACGGCGATTTCAACGAAGAAGCCATAAAACTTGGATTTAACACGGATCTCGCCAACGACCTCGGGAACCTTGTGAGCAGGTCCAATAACATGGTTGAAAAATACTGCGGCGGCCTCGCGCCGGAGCTTCATCCGGGAGCGATGGATGAAAAAATGAAGGCACTTGAGGCGCTCGCGCGCGCTCTTAAAGAGAAGTACTTCGCGGCCATGGACATTTATAATTTTTCCGGCGCCATCGCGCTGGTATTCGGCCTTACGGGAGCCGCAAATAAACTGATTGAGGATGAGGCTCCGTGGAACCTGCAGAAGGCCGGAAAAACAGAAGAACTTGAAAGCGTACTCAACCTTCTTCTGGAGACAATCAGGCTCGCGTCTATCGCGCTTGCACCGGTCATGCCGTCGACTGCGGTAAAAATATGGGAAAAATTGGGGCTTTCATATAAAACAGAATCACTTGATATGGATGAAACGCTGAATTACGGTTTCGTATGGAAGGGGATTAAAGTAAGCAAGGGCGAGGCGCTTTTTCCCAGGATAATGGAAGAAAAGAAGGATCAGGCCGCGGGCCCCGCAATAAAAAAATAGCGGCAAAAAAGTTTATAATATCACGGAGCAAAACATGATAGTTGAAACACACGTCCATCTTTGCGACGAAAAGTATGACGGCGACAGGCAGGAGACGCTCGCAAGGGCCGCAAAAGCAGGGGTGGTAAAGTTCTTAAATGTAAGCGCGGAACTTAAGGAAATAAGAAAAATAGCCGCGCTTGAAATAAATGGTGTTTACAAGGCGTTCGGCCTGCACCCGCATAACACCGGCGAATTTTCGGATGAAGTTTACGGTGAAATAAAAGGATATTTTAAGGCGCAGAAAAACGCTGTGGCCGTCGGGGAAATAGGCCTTGATTATTTCAGAAGCACGACGTCAAGGGCAGATCAGGAAAATGTCTTCAGGAAATTTCTGGGGCTGGCGGACCAGCTTAACCTTCCGGTTGTGATACACAGCAGGGAAGCGCACGATGATGTCATAAAAATATTAAAAAAATATGACCTGCAAAAAAAAGGAATAATACACTGCTTTACAGGGGGCGCAAAGACTGCGGCGCAATTTTTGGATATGGGTTTCGTGCTCGGGATAGGCGGAGTTGTTACTTTTCCTAATACCGGGGAGCTTGCAGCTGCTGTAAGGAACACCCCCCTTGATAGCATTGTACTTGAAACTGACGCGCCGTGGCTGGCGCCGCAGCCTTTCAGGGGGAAAAGAAACGAGCCGGCATACCTGAAGGAAATAGCTAAAATGATAGCAGGGATAAAGGGGACAAGCGCTGAAAAGGTTGAAGAAATAACGGCCCAAACGGCCGCAAGAGTTCTGAATATCTGATAAGAAAAAAGCCGGGAGGCCTGTGAATGTTAAAGAAATTTATTAAAAAAGTCACAGAGAGGCAGGACCTCACATTTGAAGAGATGAGGGACGCCTTTGATATAATAATGACCGGGCAGACCACGGACGCGCAGATTGCCGCTTTTCTTACGGGTTTAAAAATGAAGGGCGAAACAGTCGAGGAAATAACAGCCGCGGCTATGGTAATGCGCGAAAAGGCGCAGTACGTCGAGCTCGACGAAGACATCATACTTGATACCTGCGGCACGGGAGGGGACGGCTACGGCACTATAAATATTTCCACGGCGGTTTCCATAATAGCAGCGGCAGCGGGAATTGCGGTGGCAAAACACGGCAACCGTTCCGTGACCTCCGAGTGCGGCAGCGCCGACGTTCTTAAGGCCCTCGGGGTAAACACCGATATACCCCATGAAAAGATAAAGAAATGCGTAGAAACGGTCCATATAGGATTTTTCTTTGCGCCCGCGTCACACACGGCCATGAAATTCGCCATGGGTGTGCGAAAGGAGCTGGGAGTCAGGACCATATTCAACCTGCTGGGGCCCATAATAAACCCTGCAAGGAACACACACCATCTCATGGGGGTTTTTTCCGAGACGCTCACCGAGAAGATAGCAGGTGTGCTGAAGAATATGGGCATGGTACATTCCGCCGTTGTATGCGGGGCAGGCAACATGGATGAAATAACGCTGGCCGGCCCGACGAAAGTTTCGGAATTAAAGAACGGCGGGATTGAAACATATTATATAAAACCGTCGGACTTCGGCATAAAAGAGGCCCCTATGGAAGCGGTAAAAGGGGGCGGCCCGGAGCAGAACGCGAAAATACTGCGGGAGATTTTTGACGGCGGCCAGACAGGGCCGTACAGGGACGTTATAATACTTAACGCCGGCTTCGCCCTTTACATAGCGGACAGGGTAAAGACTCCGCAGGAAGGCATGAAACTGGCGGAAGAAATAATCAGCAGCGGCATGGCGAAAACCAAGCTGCGTGAATTTGCGGAATGCTCGAACAGCTGAGCATACGGGATAAAAAATTTCAGGAGGCGTAAGATGAGCATATTAAAAAAGATAATAAAGGCCAAAAAGGCCGAGGTTAAATTAAAGAAGGAAAAGATGCCGCTGGAAAAGATGCTTGAGGATATAACGAGGTCGCCGGCGAACAGGAATTTCAGGGATATATTTGAATACAATGATTTTTCCGTTATTGCGGAAATAAAGAAGAAATCACCTTCAAAGGGCACCATAAAGGCGGCAATAAGCGTGAAGAGCATTGCCAAAACCTATGAGGCCGCAGGCGCCAGGGCCATATCCGTCGTCACCGACAAAAAATTCTTCGACGGCAGACTGGAATACATAGATGAGGTAAAAAAATACTGCGGGCTTCCGGTTTTGAGGAAGGATTTCATCATAGATGAATATCAGATATATGAGTCCAGGTGGGCGAAAGCCGACGCTGTGCTGATTATCGCCGCGGCGCTTGAAAAAAAGCAGGTATCCCAGTTCGTTAAAAAGACAAGGTTCCTGAACATGACTCCCATTGTCGAGGTCCACAGCAGCGACGATATGGCAAAAGCAGTCAGCTCCGGCGTGGACATTATAGGCATAAACACAAGGGATCTGAAGACCTTCAAGATAAATTTTGGCTCGATAAAAAACCTGATTAAAATCGTGCCGCGCGACAAATATGTAATAATTGAATCGGGCATACTGGATGTTTCCGATATGGACGCGCTGGTAACCGACAGCAGGATAAAAGGCGCCCTTATCGGCACGATGTTCATGAAAATGAACGAGAAGCAGATAAAAGAGACCATCAGCAGGATAAACAGCAAATTCGGCAGCTAAAATGACAACAGTAAAAATATGCGGGCTGACAAACATTAAAGACGCCATGCTTGCGCAGAAGCTTGGAGCCGGGATAACAGGTTTTATTTTCGCGCCGAGCCCGCGCAGGATAACACCTGCGGGCGCAAAAGCGATCATAAAGAAATTAAGGCCCCGTGTATTAAAGGCGGGGGTTTTTGTCGATGAGGACCCCGTGAAAGTAAACTCCATAATAAAAGAGCTGAAGCTGAATATTGTACAGCTCTCCGGCAATGAACCGCCGGCATATTTAAAAAAGATAAAGAACGCGCTCATATTCAAGGTTATAAGAATAAAGACGCTTTCTGACATGAAAAAACAGGTTAAGCTCTACGGGAACAGCGCGGACGCATTCCTGTTCGACACATTCAAAAAGGATTCATACGGCGGCACCGGCAAAACATTTGACTGGAAAATGGTAAAAAAGGCGCGCGTAAACAAGCCGTTTTTTGTCGCCGGCGGCCTGACACCGGAAAATGTTCTATCGGCAATAAAAGCGGCGGAACCGTACGGCGTTGATGTCTCGTCCGGCGTGGAGAAAAAGCCCGGAGTAAAAGATAAAAAGAAAATGATAAAATTTTTTAAAGAAACGGCCAGAACAGGAGCATAAGATGAGATTACCCGACAAAAAAGGTTTCTTCGGAATGTACGGCGGAAAGTTCGCCCCCGAGACATTAAGGGCGCTTGTGGATGAGCTTGAGGAGTGTTATTACGCCGCGAAAAAGGACCCTTTATTCAAAAAGGAACTTGATTATTACCTGAAATATTACGTGGGCAGGCCGACGCCTCTATACAGGGCCGACAGGCTGTCAAAAATGTACGGTGCGAAGATATACCTGAAAAGGGAGGATCTCTGCCACACGGGCGCGCATAAAATAAACAACACAATGGGTCAGATACTTCTGGCGCGGCGCATGGGCAAAAAAAGAATAATAGCCGAGACCGGCGCGGGCCAGCACGGCGTCGCGACCGCGACTGTAGCAGCCATGTTCGGCCTGGAATGCGCGGTTTACATGGGCGAAGAGGATATGAGGCGGCAGGCCCTGAATGTTTTCAGAATGAGGCTGCTTGGCACCGAAGTGGTGCCGGTAAAATCCGGCACAAGGACCCTGAAAGACGCCATGAACGAGGCAATCCGTGACTGGCTCAAAAACGTGGATACGACTTTTTATATAATAGGCTCTGTGGCCGGTTTTCACCCTTATCCTGAGATGGTCAGGGATTTTCAGTCCGTGATAGGCAAAGAAGCAAAAAAGCAGATACTTTTATCCGAGGGCTCTCTGCCCGACCACATAATAGCGTGCGTCGGCGGAGGCTCAAACGCCATGGGAATATTTTACCCGTTTTTGAAAGATAAAAAAGTAAAACTTACCGGCGTTGAAGCCGGCGGACTGGGCATAAAATCCGGCAAACACTCCGCAACCCTTAACGAAGGGCGCGTCGGGGTGCTGCACGGGGCCAAGTCCATAGTGCTCCAGGATGAAAACGGCCAGATTATGGGGACCCATTCAATTTCAGCGGGGCTTGATTATCCCGGCGTAGGGCCGGAACACGCGTTTTTAAAAGAAACAGGGAGGGTTAAATATGTTTATGCCCTTGACACTGATGCTCTCTCGGCGTGCAGGCTGCTTTCAAGATCAGAGGGGATAATACCTGCGCTTGAGTCATCGCATGCCCTGGCATACCTGGAAAAAATGAAATTAAAAAAGAGCGATATTGTTATTGTAAATGTCTCGGGACGGGGAGATAAGGATATGGGTACAATAATGGAATACAGCGGGGAGGGCGGAAAATGAACCGCATTGACGCGCTTAAAGATAAATCAAAAAAGCATCTTGTAATATATACAATGGCAGGGGACCCTGACATCAGTACAACAGAAGATATAGTCCGATCCCTTGCGGCATCCGGGGTATCGCTGATAGAAATCGGCGTTCCTTTTTCCGACCCGGTGGCGGACGGGCCCACCATACAGAGGGCGGGTGAAAGGGCAATAGCGAACGGCACGACAATGGGAAAAACAATGGATATGGTAAACAGGATAAGAAAATCGGTTGAAACACCACTTGTTTTTATGCTTTATTACAACCTTATTCTCAGTTACGGCATTAAAAAGTTTGTTGATGACGCCCTAAAAGCCGGAGTGGACGGGGCTATAATCCCGGACCTGCCCTTTGACGAGGAGGCTGAGTTCTATAATTACTGCAAAAAAAGAGGGTTTTACGTAATTTGCCTTGTTTCACCCACAAATACACCGGGCAGAATGAAAAAAATTGTAGAAAAATCCGATGGTTTTGTGTATTATATACTGCAAAAAGGTGTTACAGGCGCCAGAAAAAGTATTTCAGGAGACCTTAAGGCGCTTAGAGCCATTAAAAAAGAGGCCGGGAAGCCGGTTTTTGCTGGATTTGGAATCTCCACGCCCGGGCAGGCTTTTGAAGTTGCGGCCCACGCCGACGGCGTTATTATTGGAAGCGCTTTTGTTTCGCTTGTTGAAAAGTTTGGCCGGAAAAGTTCCAGACTCAAGGTCGAAATCGGGAAATTTGTCAAAAACTTCCTAAAGAGGTTATAATGGCCGGTAAAAAGAAAGCCAGTGCCGAAGCGAAAAGGGCATTAAAAAAGTTAAAACATAAGAGGCTCAAAAACAACGGCCCGGCGCCGTTTAATGAAGCAGGCGTGAAAAAAAGCGCCGAACTGGAAAAATGCAGGCAAAAGATAGACCTGCTTGAAAAAGAGACGGCCATCCTCCGCGAAGCAGGCGAGATAACCAATAAAGATTTTGATATTAATGTGCTCCTTGAAAGGTTCCTTGAGACGCTAATGCGCGCCACCGAAGCTGACGCCGGCTCGCTTCTGATGGTTGATAAGCTCTCCGACACACTGAGTTTTACAGTTGCCCTTGGAAAAAAAGGGGCGGAACTTAAAAATGTAAGGCTCAAAATGGGAGAAGGCATAGCCGGATGGGTGGCGCAGAGCGGCAGGCCGATTTTGACGCCCGATGTAAAAAGCGACCCGAGGTTCAACCCGAAGGTCGGCAAGGCCATAAATTATACAACGCGCAATATAGTGTGCGTGCCCTTAAAGTATGAGGATGAAGTGCTCGGAGTTGTGGAACTTCTTAATAAAAAGGGGAAAAAGGCCTTTGGCGAGGCTGATATGAATGTGCTTCAGTCTTTTACCCCGTATATAAGCGTCATTATAAAAAACGCCCAGCTTTTTGTGGAGAACAGGATCAGGATACACAGGCTCGAGCACCTCATGGAGCTCTCGGAATATGTGAACTCGACCCTTAACCTGAATACGCTTTTTGAGAAGATTCTTGAGATTTCCACGGACACCCTGAATGCCGAGGCAGGCTCCATAATGATGCTTGATGATGATAAACAGGAGCTATCGTTTGCCGCTGCCACGGGCACAAAAGCTGAAAAGCTCAAAGATATCAGGGTGCCGGTCGGCGAAGGAATAGCCGGATGGGTGGCAAGGGAATCCAAATCAGTGCTTATAGCGGATGCGCAGAGGGACCCGAGATTTTTCAAGAAGGCGGACCAGAAAACTGAATTCAAGACCACATCGGTTATCGCTGTGCCGCTGAAAACAAAGGACAAACTAATAGGCGTCCTTGAAGTTTTGAACAAAAAAAGCAGCGAGCCCTTCAACGACGACGATGTATCCATGCTGGAGGCGCTCTCCAACCAGGCGGCGGTTGCCGTGGAAAACGCGAAATTATACGCCAATGTCAGGGAACTTTTTTTGAACACGGTAAGGTCCCTTTCGGCGGCAATAGAAACAAAGGATTTGTACACGCGCGGCCATTCGGAGCGTGTGACCATGTTTTCCGAACTCATAGCAAAAGAGCTTGGATTTTCCCAGGAGGAGATAGACAACCTTAACCTGGCCGGGCTGCTCCACGATATAGGCAAGATAGGGGTGGATGAAGCCATCCTGAGGAAACCGGCAAAGCTCACGCCGGCGGAATTTGAGGAAATAAAGAAACACCCTGAATACGCGGCGAATATTTTAGAGTCCATACCGCAGTTGAAAAATATCATACCTTCAATCAGGCACCACCATGAACGTTATGACGGAAACGGATATCCGAACGGTTTAAGGGGTGAGGACATCCCTTACTTCGCGAGGATCCTGGCGATAGCCGATACTTTTGACGCCATGAATTCCAGCAGGCCCTACAGGGCGGCGCTTCCTTTCTCGGTATGCCTGGGGGAAGTTGAGAGGTGCTCGGGTACGCAGTTTGACCCCGAGATTTCCGTCTCTGCCGTGAAGGCTTTTAAAAAGTGGCACGAAAGCGCGAACAAAAAAAGAAAAGGAGAATTAAATAATGGCCTGGTTCCATAGACCGAAATATACGATCATACGCAAGCCGGCGGAGAAGTCGGAGACTAAGATACCCGAGGGCATGTGGGTAAAGTGCGAAAAATGCGACACAATTCTCCTGAAAAAGGAACTGGATGACAATCTTAACGTCTGTCCGAAATGCAATTTCCACGGCAGGATAACGGCAAAGCGCAGGGTGGAGCTTACGGCGGACGAGGGCACTTTCACGGCCATGTTCGAGAATATCCAGCCCGTTGATTTTCTGAAATTCCCGAAATACACGGAAAAGATAGAATCTTCGAAAAAAAAGACGGGGCTTACCGAGTCGGTATTAACGGGCAAGGCGAAAATAAACGGCATGGACGTGGCCCTTGCCGTAACAGACTTTTTCTTCATGGGCGGGTCGCTTGGCTCTGTCATGGGGGAGAGGATGACGGCTTTAATAGAGGCGGCCATAAAGGAAAATATACCGGTTGTGGTAATATCGGCCTCGGGCGGAGGCGCCAGGATGCACGAGGGTATAATGTCGCTTATGCAGATGGCAAAGATTTCCGCCGGGCTCGCCAGGCTCTCGGATAAAAAAATACCTTACATATCTGTTCTTACCGACCCGACTGGCGGCGGCGTCACAGCCTCCTTTGCGATGCTGGGCGACCTTAATATTGCGGAACCCGAGGCGCTTATTATGTTCGCCGGCCCCAGGGTAATAGAGGGCACAATAAAACAGAAATTACCGCCAGGATTCCAGCGTTCTGAATTCCTGCAGGAGCACGGCATGATAGACACCATAGTTAACAGGAAAGATCTTAAAAACACCCTGTTTTCCGCGCTTTCAACCCTGCGCAGCCCAAAGGGATATGCCGGAAGATAAGCCGGGGGATTTTTTTGCCCGGCTGGAGCGCTTAAACGAATTCAAGTTTGATTTTTCTCTGGACAGGGTGAAAAAAGCGCTGGAGCTTTCCGGCAGGCCGCAGGATTCCTTTTTTGTCATTCACATCGCGGGCTCGAACGGAAAAGGTTCGACGGCTTCATTTCTCTCAAATATCCTCACGGCCCATGGCTATAAAACCGGACTCTATACATCGCCCCACCTGATTGATGTAAGAGAGCGCGCTGTAATTGACGAAAAAAAAATTCCGCTCAAGGCATTTGCCGCTGAAGGCATGAAACTCTTCAAACTCATTGATAAAAACAAAATAGGGCTGACATATTTCGAGTTCATGACCGTACTTGCGTTCAGGCTCTTCAAACGGGAAAAAGTAATGGCCGCGGTGGTTGAAGCGGGGCTCGGAGGAAGGTTTGACGCCACGAATATTGATTACAAAAAAAAGCTGCTCTCAATAATAACCTCCATATCACTAGAGCATACCGCGATACTGGGCAATACCGTCAAAAAGATACTTATTGAAAAAGAGCAGATTATAGGGCCCGGCCGGGGTGTTGTAAATATTGAAAATAACAGCCTTAGA
>CAZMGF010000004.1:0-89673 GCA_964565765.1 uncultured Spirochaetia bacterium | reverse complement strand
AACCATCATGTCATAAAACCTGACTAAACTCTATCCTTCGCTGACTTTGAACATAAAAAATCCTTGAAAAACAGGGCACGGAACTATATAATTATTTCACAAAAAAAATAAGGCGGTATTTAATAATGGCGGAAATAGCGCGCAGAATGAAAAATGTCCCGAAATCTTTTATAAGGGAAATACTCAAGGTTACGGAATCTTCGCATGTAATTTCGTTCGCGGGAGGGCTGCCGAACCCTGAAACGTTTCCTATAAAGGAACTCGAAGAGGCTTGCGTAAACGTCCTTGAAAGCGACGGCAAAAGGGCGCTGCAGTACGCCTCCACGGAGGGGTTTTATAAACTCAGGGAATTTATAAGCAAAAGATATATGGAAAAGGACGGGCTTGACATACCGCCTGAATCAATACTCATAACCACCGGCTCGCAGCAGGCCCTTGACCTTATAGGGAAAGTGCTTATCAATAAAGGGGATAAAGTTGTTATGGAAGAGCCAGGTTACCTTGGCGCCATACAGGCATTCTCGGTATTCGAACCGCGGTTTAAATCAGTTAAGCTCAATGATGACGGTATTGACCTGGACTCACTCAAAAAAGCATGTTCTGGAGCCCGGATGAAACTCTTTTACTGCGTGCCTAATTTTCACAACCCGTCAGGAATTACTTATTCGGAGGATGTGCGAAAACGGGCCGCAAAGATACTTGCCCAGAACGGGGTAATCACCGTTGAGGACAATCCATACGGAGAACTGCGTTTTATGGGATCTCATATACCTCCCATGCGGAAATATAACCGGAAGTCAATTCTTCTGGGGTCTTTTTCGAAGATCGCGGCGCCGGGTTTGAGGCTTGGATGGATATCGGCCCCGCCGGACATAATGGACGCGGTAAATACGGCCAAACAGGCGGCGGATCTTCATACTAATTCATTTACACAGCGGGTGCTTTACAGGTACCTTACGGAAAATTCAATAGACAAACACATTGAGTCGATAAAGAAACTTTACAGGGTTCAGCGCGACGTCATGGTAACCTCGATTGAAAAATATTTTCCCGGGGAAGTGAAATTTACACGGCCAGAAGGCGGAATGTTTGTCTGGGTGACGCTGCCGAAAAAACTGGATACCATGAAATTATTTGACGCGGTTATAAAAAAAGACGTCACATTCGTGCCGGGCAGGCCATTTTACGCCAACGGCGGAGGAGACAACACATTACGCCTTAATTATTCGGCGAGCACGCCGGAAATAATTGAAGAAGGAATAAAACGGATGGGGGAATCAATAAAGCTTTTGATGGCAAAATAAGTAGATTTTTCCGCTTCGGTTTTATTCTATCCAGAATGAAATTACTTCAAGATTTTTATTTGCCTGCCGCAACCTGTTTGACAGGACTTTGATAAGTATGTCTATTATCTTCAACGCGGTATGAGGGGCCTTTAACCTGAGAGCCTGATAGTTTTCCCTTGTTATAGTCAGGACAACCGAATCAGAAGCTGCTTTCGCGGTTGCCGAACGCGGCAGGCCGTCAAGCAGCGCCATCTCTCCAAAAAACTCACCTGGATTAATAACTGCTATTGTGTTTTCCGTTTCTTTTGTTTTTTTTGTTATTTTCACCGAGCCGCTTTTTATAATGTACATTTTATCGCACTGGCCCTCTTCCGGAAAAATAAGAGAACCGGTGGAAAAAGACTCCTCGGCGCATACCGCGCCAAGCGCGTCGCAGTCTGCCGGAGTAAGTTCCCTAAAGCCGGTCTGTTTGAGAAGAAAATCCGCGGAACCCATTCTTGCCTCCTGATAATTATTTATTTTCTTCGTCCTTAGTGCCTTCCGTTTGAACGGCATGATGAATGTTTTTATGGGCGTTGTTATGCGGCTCCACTGGCATCCGGGGAGCCGCAGGAGCGCCTGCCGAGGGGCCTATCGGTGAAACGGGGCCCACAGAATTTATAACTGTGCTGTGGACAGGTTCCTGGGGAATATAGCCGGCCTCCGTGGAAGACTGATGATAAGCCCTTTTTATATGCTCTTCAGGAAGGGCTATTTCCGGTCCGGAATCGAACGCGGCCGTATCCTGGCCGCTGAGGTTTTGTGTATATCCGGCAACAGGGTCCGAACTGTTAACAGAAGTATCAAAGGCTTCCCGCGGCCAGCTGTTTTCCTGGGGCCTTGATGGAAGCTCTATTATACCGGCGCCGTAAGAATCATCCTGTATTACCTCGATGGCCTGATCAGGAATCGGCAGCGGCATCGCGACAGCTTCTTCATTTATCATATGCGGCGGCACGGCGCCGGAAAACATATCTCCGGGCCGCTTCTCCTGATGCGCCCTGTCCGGAACCGGGGAGCGGGAGCCCATTTTTTCGTCAAGTTTATCTTTAAACAATTCCTGCTCCGGTTCTCTTTTATCCGTCCGGGCGTCCTGAAACCTGGGCGGCGGCACATATGCCGGAGCAGCAGCCGGTATATATGGTTTTTCCGCTTCTGCCGGAGTGGAATCGGAGGCGGGAGGATTCGACATCCCTGATTGCCTTTCGTCTATATACAGGCTGAAAAGCTCCTTTACATCCTCATACGTCATCGATTTAAGCTCGGCTATCCTGCGCATGGCGTCATCAACCAGGCTTCCGGTTTCATGTATCCTTATATGTTTTGTGAATTCCGCCACGGCCTTGTCAACGCTGCCGCGGTTGGAATAAAGCTGGCCGAGCATGTAGTGGCTGTTGGCGTAGGTGGAGTCGAGGGCAAGCGCCTTTTTATACATTTTTACGGCAATATCGGGCTTTTCCATCCTGTCATAAAGCAGCCCGATGGTGTTGTAAATTTTCGCGCTTTTAGGGTTTAATGTCAGGGCTTTCTCAAATGAATGTATGGCGTTCCCGTAGTCCTCTTTTTGCTGATAGATATAACCAAGGTTAATATGGGCGCTTAAATAATTCGGGTCAATAAGGATTGATTTGTTAAAGGCGGCTATCGCCTTATCAAACATGCGCCTTTCCATGTAGGCCACGCCTATGTCATGTATTGATTTTGCGCGGTTAATGTTGTGTCTGGCATTTTCCTGGAGTTTTGAAACAGCGGATTCAACGTCTTCGCCGGCCCCCTTCATGTACGCGTCTATGCCGAGATGATAAAGCCTTTCCATAAAGACGGGGTCAAGCCCGCCGGCTTTCTTAAAATTCAGAACAGCTTCTTCAAATTCGCCCATGTCATAATAGACGTTTCCCAGATTGTTATAGAGTACGGCTGAGGAGGGATTCTGTTCAATACCTTTTTTGTATACAAAAACAGCATCACTGTATCTTTCCTGCCTGGCAAAAATAAGCCCCAGATTGTTGAAGGCCTCGATATGATGGGGGTTTATGTTTATCAGTTTCTTGAAAATGTCATACGCCGCTCCAAACTGGCGCATCTCCGAATAAATAAAAGCAAGGTTAAAAAGCGCGTCTTCGTCCCGTGGAAAAAGCTTCAGGGCGTTCCCGAACTCGCGTATCGATTTTTCGTACTCGTTCTTATTGGCGTATTCAAGCCCTTTTGCGATAAATTCTTTCTTGTTCTCTTCGTCAGACTTGAAAAGTCCCATATGATAATATTCCCCCTGATGCTGCTGCGTTTTAATATTTCATGCTTATATCCGCGCCGATCAAAAATCCGCTGAAGTCAAAGGACGTATTTTTGTTATTGGAATCCTGCAGCGCCTGTCCCTGTGTTGCTATTGGAGTATCCGTACCATTCCTGTTCACCGTACTTTGAGCCGTTACGCTCGGAACTGAGGAGAGCCTGTAACCAAAATTAAGGCCTCCGGCGACAGTTTCTGAAAACTGGTACTTGAATGATCCGTTTATTTCGCCGGCAAAGCCAAACCCGCCGTATATAGCGGTAAGGTCGTAATCATTTGATGGAGATACCTCTGTCTGAAGCCAGTTAACCGAAGCCCTGGCGTACGCGGCGCCGGCATATATGCCGAGGGTGGCTTCAAAGGGAATCTCCTGAAAATTAAAGGCGTATGTTCCGCCAAGCATAAATGGTATTTCTGTGGCGTCAAGGCTGTATATAAGGGAATTGCCTGCGCCGTCATTGGCGGAATATTTTCCGGTGTT
This sequence comes from uncultured Spirochaetia bacterium, assembly GCA_964565765.1. Lineage (GTDB taxonomy): Bacteria > Oederibacteriota > PGYV01 > PGYV01 > Palsa-1178 > Bog-1181. The sequence continues at coordinate 85,577 of CAZMGF010000004.1, read as the reverse complement.
GCATCCGATTATATCAAACCGGGGGCCGAGCGTAAGGGGAACGCCCTTGAAAAATTTGAAACCAAGATCCATGGAAATGAGATAACCTATGGTCATTTTATCTGTTACGGAGCCGCCTGCGACAACAGAAGTCAAAGACGCAAGTTTTGCGTTGACGGACGACATATTGACGGTGGTAAAGTCCCCGCGAATATCAACAAGCCCGAAATATTCGGGCTGAACCACTTTTACCTCCGGCAGGTTTGGCTCGGCTTCGGCGGCAACCGTAGCATCGTCGGCGTCGGAGGGAAGGTCCTCCGGATTTGTATCCTCAAGAGCGAAAACAGGGAGCGCGAACAATATAACCGCCGCTGCAACTGCGAAAAATAATTTAAATTTTTTCATTATCCACCCCTTTTAAAATCTCAGATTTATTCCAAGGCCGCCGTTGAATCCCGAAAAGTCGGCTGTCCGCTGTTGTCCGGTGCCGTCTTCCACAAGCTGGCCAGGAGCGATTATGGTCTGGCCGGCGATAACAACCCTGTCAACGGATTTTAAATTATTGAAGGCGGCTTTTCTGTATCCAAGATTTATGCTGATAGTAAAATTATCGCCGAGCATAAGCTCTGCGGTTCCCACGCCGTCGGCCATGAGGCCCCCGCCCTGATAAAGGTTGTTATAAACGGCGGCATTGAAACCGGGAATGGAGTAACCTGGATTTACCGCGATGTTGACCCCCTGCGTTACAAAAGCAAGGCCGTAGCCGCCGTAAATGCCGGCGGTGAGCAACACCGGCACTACAGGAAGCCTTAACTTTGTCTTTACACCGATTTCAACCGGAATTAAAAGGGCGCTGTACGCGTTGCTTGTGGTGATGGACGGGTCAGACGGGTCGGTAATTGTGATATTGACAGGAAGAACGTACTGGCCTCCGAACCTGGGGCCCACTGAAAGAAAATCATTGACCCCCACGTCAAGGTCTATATTGGCATATACGGAATTTCCAAAATCCCCCATGTTCACGTGGCTCGTCGGGGTAAGATTCAGCGCGGCCTCCTTCATCTGGTCGAGGCCGGCTTTCATATCGTCCATAGTTGCGTATGAATAACCTGCTGAAATACCAAGATGCGCGTCCGCAAAAATTGCGGAAGCGGAGAAAAACGCTGACAGCAAAACCAGGATAAAAAGAAATTTTTTCATAAAACCTCCTTTAATAAGTTTGTGGCTACAATTATATATGCAGTACATCAATTTAGCAAGTGACTTAAATCACAAAAAATGCAATAATTACAAAGTATTTTTTAGTAAAAGAGCGAAACTTTAACACGTTTGCATTGTCTGAATAATGTTATTTTTCCTTTTTTTTTTCAAAAATCAAAAAGCGCTTTTCGGCCGCGCAAGAGAGTTAAAATGACAAAAAAAACGACTAAAATTTTATGTTTACTTCTGTTTTTTGCCGCCTTAACAGTATTTGCCTTTTCCCATGATATGCTGAGCCCCAAGCCTGAAGGTATGCCTGTAGGCTCAGACGGCGAGGTAATTGTGCCGGAGTGCGAGAGATTTCTGTCATTTATTGTGCTCGGAGTCTGGCCTGACAGCGGAGAATATTATTTTCTGCCTTCGCTGAAAAATGCGGAAAAAGCCACGGGTGCCGGCCTTGAAAAAGTGGACAGGGAATTTTACTGGCTTAATTTCGAACTCTCCCACGGCAGCATCATGAGAAATCTTCCTGCCTATACGCATATTTTTGTGGCAATACCGGATAAAAACAAGGTCGCGGGCGCGAGCGGCCGCGAAGAGGCCCTGATAAAAGGATATTTAAAGACACGCTGTAAATGGGAGGATGAGCGCATACAGAACCATGTGCATTTTTTTATTGTGCCTTCCGCACTCACCTGGGCTCAGGACACAAGCGAACCAATCGGAATAGATAAAAAGGGGCGGATACTGATAGCCGCTGATCCCGGAAATTATAATAGTTCCTATGAGATAGTAAATTCCATGGCCAATACCTATCCCGGATATTTCAAGGTGGTAAAACTTGCCAATTCACTGAGTTCCGAGGGGGGAGATATGGAAGTTGTGCTTGCGCCGGATAAAAAAGGGGCGGTTTTTCTCATCGGAAGAAACAGGGTCAACAATTATTACTTCCGTACAAAAGGGCTGCCTTTAAAGGGGATATCGTTTTCGCAGGATATGATTGACGACGTTAAAAAAATGTATTCCAATTCGCTTTTTGGGATGAAAGTTGAAATTGTCCCGGAAAAAATGCTCTTATATCCGGAACTGGCAGCTGAGGAAATATTCCACCTGGACATGTCCGTGGTAATAATGTCGTCGGGTAAAACTGTTGACGCATTTGTGCCGACATATTACACCCCGGAAACAAAAGTGGACCTGGTATCGGGGCAAAAATTCACCCAGGACACTATAAAAGGATGGCAGGCGGAATATGACGAGATAGCTTCAGAGTTAAAGGAGAGGGGATATAATGTACTGAGGGTTCCTTTTACCGACCATCCTGTAAGGTCGCCGGCCAACCTTGTAAAATACAGGGACAGGGAGACAGGCAAAGCGTGCGTTTTGCTGGGAAAATACCCCTTTCTTCCGGCTGACGGGCATGGCGACGCGCCGCAGTCAAGGATGAATAACGCTTTTGGAAACCTGAATACCGCCGAAAAAGTATGGGAGCAATCCTTTAGCGCGGAAAGTTTTGACTATCTTATGAAATGCGCCGCGGGGTTGTGGGAAGCCATGGATTATTCCGCCTCGGCTAAAAATAATTTGTATGAAAAACAGAAGGAAATATTTGAAAAGGCGGGCTACACTGTTATTCCTGTCGCCGAATATCCCTGGGGCGCCGGCGGGCTCCACTGCGACCTGCAGTTTTAATTTAAGCAATTGCGCCGGGAAAAAAGTATTTTTGCGCCTCCTAAAACAGCGCAACCCTTCGGCTTTTTGGCCGTTATAAACCTGATATTGAACCCGCTGGAAATGGATTTTGTGATATAATTATCTGTCAGTTTATTAACGCGGAAAAGGAGCATGTATAATGTTAAAAAAAGCTGTTTTAATTTTAATATATCTTTTGCTTTCAGTTGCGGCCTTTTCGACGGCTGCAACTATAACAGTGGACAACACTACCGTTGTCAACCCGTACCATTACAGAATGCTGCTCGGAAATAATCTTGGATACTGGATTTCGCCCGCCGCATATACGGCAAATACAGCGCAGATAAACGCCGCCGGAAGTTATCTTCTCCGTTTTCCCGGAGGCTCTGTTTCCGACCAGTACCACTGGAACGGCAACGGCTCATATGACGCTAATAACATCTGGCATCCAAGCCAGACGATATACTCGCCCGGTTTTCAGGCGAACGAGCTCCGCAGGGGAACTACTTCAAGTTACGGCAATCCAAGCGTCCTTGCTGACGGGAACACTACAAACGCGTCACAGTGGATATCCGACACTATAACCGCGGCAGGAGCAACCACGAACGCTTATGTAATAGTCATGCTCTCATCGGCGCAGGCGGTCAATCAGGTTAATATTTACTGGGGGGATACTTACGCGGTAAATTATGAAATACAGTACTGGTCCAATTCAGGCAACTTTGGCTGGGCGCCGCATACGGCAAATACAAGCAGCTGGACAACCATTTCTACGGTGACAAACGGCCCGGGCGGAAACGACATTGAAACAATACCGTCCACAACGGCGCAAATATTCAGGATACTTATGCATCAAAGCTCGGGCGCGGGTTATAAGATGAATGAAATAATGCTCTATAATGGAACGACAAGGGTTAGTGTGAATGAAAACGACATGGGGCAGTCAACCATAATAGCTTCGCCGACCGATCTTGAGAATTCAAACGGCGGGTGGACTCCGGCATTTGGTTTTGAGACATATATGACACTTATTAACTCAATGGGCGGAAAGGCAATACCGGTTTGCACCGTGAATTTTGGGACCGGCACCCCGGAAGAGGCCGCGGCCTGGGTTTATTACGCCAATATTGTGCAGAAGTACGGCATTAAATACTGGCAGGTTGGCAATGAAATGGACGGCACGTGGGAGACCGGCGGCCCCGTGGACGCGCAGTATTACGCAGCAAGGTTCATAAAGTTTGCCGACGCCATGAAAGCGGTAGATCCTACAATAAAAATATGCGGGCCGGTAATTTCATCCATCCAGATTAATTCAGAACTCTATGACGGGCAGACCTTTATCGATACGTTCCTTCAAAACGTGCAGACGGCCGGCAAACTTGCCGACCTGGATGTTGTTGATTTTCACATATACGCGGACTGGCAGAATAATGTGGCGTCAGCAACCCTTGATACGCCCAACAACTGGTTTGGCGAATCCAATTATAAAACATTTATAGACAATTTGCAGACGAAATATTACGGCACCACTGCCGCGAAGGAAGTTTATATGTCGGAATATAATTCCGGAGGCGCCACGCTGCTTGCCATGCAGTTCCCGATGACCCTCTGGATAGCCAACTGGATCGGGGAATACGCAAAATCATTCGGCATAAGGGCCGACGCTTCACTCTGGGATGTAATGAACAACAACGCTTCAACCGGCAATTATGACCAGGGGTTCCTGGAAATCGGACAGCAGACCGGGGCATATAAATACCAGCAGCGAGCCACATACTGGGGTATGTATATATTTAACAATCTGTTCGGCGTACAGGACGACAACGGCAACACACTTATGTCGGCATCTTCAAATCAATCGCTTTTGCCCGTGTATGCCAATCAAAGGTCGGACGGAAAGCTTGCTGTGATGGTGGTAAATAAGGACAGCGTGAATGAATACGAAACCACCTTAAATATTTCCGGATATACAATGTCATCGTCGGCGGACATTTACACTTTCGCGGCAACAGCGGCGGCGCCGTATTATATACAAAATTATGTATGGTACGACTCAACCCCGTCGTCCTACGCCAGCCCTGATCTGGCGCCGCAGGCTTCAATAATTCATAACGCGGCAAGTTCTTTTTCGTTTACATTCGCGCCATATTCTGTAACCGTTTTTAATTTTGTGCCTGCGGGTTCGACCCCTACGATATCGCCTACTTCAACCAACCAGCCCACGGCGACAATTACCACAACTTCAACGCGCACGCCCACGATAACTTCCACGCCGACAATATCGGCCACAATTACGCCTACGCCCATAGCCGGACAGGGAATAGGGAGGCAGAATAATCTGGACAGGGCATATATATTTCCTTCATATTATGACGCAAAGGCTTCAACGCAGGACGGCGTTTATTTTTATGGTTTAACTTCAACCACAAAACTCAGCGTATATAACCTTACAGGCGGGCTAGTTTATTCCGATGAGGAGGCGACGCCTAACGGGGTGCTTTTTATGAAGATAAAAGGGGTGCTGCATGCCTCCACGCTGGCGTCAGGGTTATATGTCTATGTGCTGACGGATTCAGCGGGGGATAATAAGATAGGAAAGTTTGTAATAGTGTGGTGAAATAATATATATTGACTATAAATATATAAATTGTTAGTATTATAACGTTTTCAAGCTGCCGGGTCGTCTAATTGGTAGGACATCAGACTCTGACTCTGACGGTTGTAGGTTCGAGTCCTACCCCGGCAGCCAAAAACATTTAAAAACAATCCGCTTATTAAATTTTTACCCGGCCCTTTTATTAAATTAATTCAAAATCGTATTGAACCAAATTTCAAAATGATATAATATTGTCGAGAAGGATGGTATATATATATATGCAAAAATTTTTAATGTCTTTACTATTAATATTAATTCCTTTTATTGCGGCGGCTGAACAGTTTGAGCACCCCATGCTGGACCTGGACGTGCCATCGGGCATTGAGCAGGGGCAGATGTATTTTGAAGCGGGCAGTAAATTTTACACATCACTTTATAATTATCCAAAAGATGATTTTTTCGCCCTTTTAAACTATGGGGCAAACACCAGGATTAGCGCGAGATATATGGCAATTAATGAACTTGAGGTTATGACATCCTATATTGAAGAACACAGGGAAAAGATGGCCGGACTCGCGTACACCATAAAAGAGGATAAGATATGGTTTGACGCGAAAATCGAGGCTGAGTATATTAATTACCAGGATTTTTCCGCTCAAACCGCCCGACAGAATTTTTTTGGATTACTGTCACTGCAGTCAACGCCGTTTTTCGACGACAGATTTGTTATAACGTTTGACGGGGCATATGACGGCTTTGGGGGGCGCTTCGGCATGGGAGCGGGTATTTCATGGCTCGTCACAAGGCACCTGAGCCTGCTCGGGGAATATTATCCCGTAATAATGAAATATCAGTCAAACAGTGAGGGCAGCTATGGATTCGGGATAAAATTTGACACCTACGGCCATCAGTTCATGCTGCGCTTATCGAACTCAAGCGAAATCGGGGCCAGGGATATGATGCTCGGCGCGCCGGACAACAACATATACGCCGGATTTGATATCATGAGGCTTGTTGCTTTTTAACCTTAAAAACCTTTAATATTGCACCGCTGTTTATATTTTTGTTTTTATGCTATTATATTCCCACATTATTTCATCCATTTTAGAAAGGAAAGTTATGGAAAAACAACTTTGCGACAAACTCGAAATACTGAAGAAAATCATCTCTGAAACAAACGGAATTGCCGTGGCCTTTTCAGGCGGGGTTGACAGCACATTCCTCGCGAAAGTAAGCCATGATTTGCTGGGCGGCAGGATGGTGGCGGTAACAGCGCGCTCCATGACATTCCCGGAACGCGAATACGCGGAAGCTGTTTCATTTGCTAAAAAAGAGTCCATAAACCATATTACGATAGTCTCAGAGGAACTTGAAATAGAGGGCTTCTCGTCCAACCCGCCGGACAGGTGCTTTTTCTGCAAGAGCGAACTCTTTAAGAAAATATTCAGCGCAGCCGCGGAAAAAGGAATTAAAACGGTCGCGGACGGCTCCAATATGGATGATATGAATGATTACAGGCCGGGCATGAAAGCGGCAAAAGAGCTTGGAGTAATAAGCCCTTTAAAGATGGCAGGGCTTTCAAAAGATGACATTAGGCTGCTTTCAAAAGAAATGAAACTTGCGACATGGGACAAGCAGTCCTTTGCATGCCTGGCGAGCAGGTTTCCTTACGGAACACGAATTTCAGCGGAAAAACTTACCATGGTGGACAGGGCAGAGCAGTTTTTGCTCGATTCCGGCTTCCGGCAGGTCAGGGTAAGGCACCACGGTGATATAGCCAGGATAGAAGTTGGCAGTGAAGAACTCAAAAGATTTTTTGACGAAAGCCTGATGAAAGCTGTCCATGAAAAGTTATGCTCCATAGGTTTTAAATATGTGTGCCTGGATTTGCAGGGATACAGGGCCGGAAGCATGAACAAAACCCTCCCGGAAAAAGCAAAGGCGGAATAAAATGAAAATAGAGGCCATAAGGGCGCTGCTTAAAAAAGTCAAATCAGGAAAACTCAGTGTGGATAAGGCGATGGAAGGGCTGAAAAACCTTCCATTTGAGGAGCTACACTTTGCGAAGATAGATCATCACAGGAGCATCAGGACGGGTTATCCTGAGGTGGTTTTCAGCCAGGGAAAAACCCTCGGGCAGTTGGTAATGATATTTGAAAGACTTGTGAAAAAGAGCGGAAATATAATGGCGACAAGGGCCACTTTAGAGGCGTATGAGGCCGTCAGGCAAAGGATACCCGACGCTGTTTATCATGAAGCCGCCAGGATTATAACCGTTGACAGGGCAAAAATAAAAAAGCAAAAAGGAATAATAGCCGTGGTTTCGGCAGGAACATCCGATATCCCGGTGGCCGAAGAAGCGGCTGTTACCGCGGAAAAACTCGGCAATGAAGTTTTAAGGGTTTACGATGTGGGCGTAGCCGGAATACACAGGCTTTTTGCCTCAATGGCAAGCATTAATAGGGCCAATGTGCTTGTGGTTGTGGCCGGAATGGAAGGCGCGCTGGCAAGCGTGGTCGGAGGGCTCGTTGATACGCCTGTCATAGCTGTGCCGACAAGCATCGGTTATGGCGCGAGTTTCGGGGGCCTGGCCGCGCTTCTTGCAATGCTCAACAGCTGCGCAAGCGGAGTGGGAGTGGTTAATATTGACAACGGATTCGGCGCCGGGTTCCTGGCAAGCAAGATAAATAAACTCACCTGCGGGAGGAAAAAACAATGAAAGTCCTGTATTTTGACTGTTTCTCGGGAATAAGCGGGGATATGACGGTCGGCGCGCTGCTTGATCTGGGCATAAACAGGGAAAAATTTGTAAAAGAACTCGGAAAGTTAAAATTGCCTGAATTAAAGGTTAAAATTTTAAAAACAAAAAAGAACGGCATAGAGGGAACTGATTTTTCCGTATCCATGCCGCATCATCACCATCATGAACACGGCGGACATGGACACAGCCACGGACGCAATTTAATTGATATAGAAAAAATTATAAATAAAAGCGCGATTGCCGCCGGAGCGAAGCTGCTTGCGGTAAAAATATTCCGCGAAATAGGAAGGGCCGAGGCAAAGGTTCACGGAACTGATATAAATGAAATACATTTTCACGAGGTTGGCGCGCTGGATTCAATAGCAGATATAACAGGAGCGGCCATATGCCTTGATATGCTGGGAATAGAAAAAGTTTACTCTTCGGCGCTTCACGACGGCAGGGGCACAATTGAATGCGCACACGGCATCATACCCATACCGGTACCGGCTGTGGTTGAGATGCTTAAAGGGTCGAAAATTCCGCTCGTACAGGAGAATGTAAATACGGAAATGGTAACGCCCACGGGTGCTGGAATTATTAAAACGATAAGCTCGGGTTTCGGCAATATGCCGGCCATGAAAATAATTGCCTCGGGTTACGGCTTCGGAAAACGGGATACTGGCGGATTTAACGCGCTAAGGGTAATTTCCGGGGAGACGCCGGACAGGGCCGGAACCGGAGATGAAATTGTCTGCCTTGAAACAAATATCGACAATATGACGCCTGAAATGCTCTCTTTTGCCATGGAGCGGATTTTTGAGGCCGGCGCCGTTGATGTTTTCTTCACTCCGGTTTATATGAAAAAGAACAGGCCGGCTGTGCTATTAACGGCACTTACAAATGCGGAAAATGAGGCGGCTGTAATTGAAGCTGTACTTAAACACACTTCCACGCTGGGCATACGCAGGCGGGTAAGCGAAAGGTACTGCATGGAGAGGAAAATGGCTGCAGTTGAGACAGGGTACGGCCCTGTAAAGATAAAATACGCGCAAAATGGAAATATAAAAAAATTATCGCCTGAATATGAGGATTGCAGGGCCATTGCCATAAAAACCGGATTGACCATAAAAGAAGTATACGATATGGCGCTTGCTCTTGCACCGGAGCGGTTAAAAAAAACAAGAGTAAAAAAATAATGCATATTCCCGACGGCTATCTCGGCCCCCCCACATGCGCGGCTGCTTTTGCAGTAATGATACCGGTCTGGACATTTGCCGTAAAAAAAGCCGGGAAAACCCTTAATGCCAGGCAGGTTCCGCTGCTGGCGGTGGGTGCGGCTTTCAGTTTTGTAATAATGATGTTCAACGTACCGCTGCCGGGCGGCACCACGGGGCATGCCGTCGGAGGCGCGATACTCGCAATTCTTCTTGGGCCATGGGCGGCATGTATTGCCTTAACCACGGCACTTGTGATTCAGGCCCTTCTTTTTGGAGACGGAGGCATAACAGCATTAGGCGCAAACTGTTTTAATATGGCCTTTGTGATTCCATTTGCCGGCCACTATACATATAGAATTTTTAGCGGCGGCCCGGATGCAGGGACAATGAGACGCGTAATATCGGCCGGAGCGGCTGGATATATAGCCATTAACGCTGCGGCCCTGTGCGCCGGCGTGGAACTGGGGCTTCAGCCGTTGTTTCATCATACCACATCAGGTCAGCCGCTATATTGCCCGTACGGACTGGGCGCGGCTGTGCCGGCTATGGTTTTCGGACACCTGGCGGTTTTCGGATGGATTGAGGCGGTTGTAACGGCCCTTGTATTTTCATATATCTGGAAACAAATGCCCGAGCTTATAAATAAAGGCGGCGCTGATAAATGAAACCTGTAACAAAGCTATGGCTGGGCCTTGCGGTGATTGCGGCACTTACGCCGCTTGGCCTGTTTATTCCGGCGTTGTTTAAAGCAGGAGGCGCATGGGGCGAGTGGGGCCCTGAAGAAATAAAAAAGCTCACGGGGTTTGTTCCTGAAAAGCTGGGGCAATTATCCGGGTTGTGGAAGGCGCCAATGGCGGATTATTCTTTTTCCGGATGGGAGAATAAAGGGCTGGCTCATTTAAGCTTTGCTTATGTCTGCTCCGCAATACTTGGAGCCCTTTTAATTGCCGCTATAGCTCTTGCCGTCGGCAGGATACTTGCCGAGGGAAAGAAAAAATAAATTGAAAAAAAATAATTTTATCGAAAAAACCATACTTTCTTTTACGGCCTTTGTAAGAGAAGCTGTCTTTTCCGAAGAAATAGCGGCGCGGCGCGGTTTTTTGCAGGAATTCAATGCCGGGATAAAGGCGTTCTCTTTTTTTTCCGTTATTATTTGCGCCCTTTTCCTGAGAAATGAACAGCTGCTTATCGCGCTTTACGCGTTGTGCCTTGCGCTGACGGCGGCTTCTAATATAAATACCGTTTTTTTTCTGAAACGCACCCTGCTGTTCATTCCGTTCTTCACATTTCTTGTGGTGCTGCCTTCAATATCTGCGCTGTTCACTCCGGGGGACGCCTTATGGCCGGCGCAGATATGCGGTATAAATTTATCAATAACAAGGCAGGGAATTGACGGAGCGGTTTTGATAATGACGCGTGTTACGGTTTCGGTATCATTCGTGATATTACTCAGCCTTACAACGCGCCATTTTGAGCTGCTAAAAGCGCTTAAGGGGTTTGGAATACCGGCTATTTTTGTAATGACGGCAGGCATGTGCTACCGTTATATATTCCTTCTTGCTGAACTTATAGAAAGGACTTTTCTTGCCGTCAAAAGCCGCACCGGAGGTTTGATAAAAGCGGCGCATGGGCGGAAAATCACAGCATGGAACATGGCCATGCTCTGGCGAAGGTCATATACATTAAATGAAAATGTCTATGCCGCGATGCTCTCAAGGGGATTTTCAGGCGAGCCTGTCGCGTTGAATTCAAAGGGCGCGGGCGATTATATACGCCTTGCGGTTTTTATAACCGTTTCTGTTTTGTTCCTGGCGGCTGATTTTTTATTAAGGGGGCATGGCGCTTGAAAAATGAAAATATTTTTGAGGTAAAAGGGGTTGAATATACATATCCCGGCAAAGTTGCGGCGCTCTCCGGCATAAGTTTTGACGTCAAAAAAGGGGACAGGATAGCGCTCATTGGCGCGAATGGTTCGGGGAAGTCAACTTTACTTGCCATGCTGGACGGCCTTATTTATCCGGATAAGGGATCGGTTGCCGCGTTTGGCAGGCAGCTCACGGAGGCCGCTTTCAATGACGGCGATTTTACGAAAATATTCAGGTCAAGCGTGGGTTTTGTCTTTCAGAACCCGGAGATACAGCTTTTTTGCCCGACGGTCAGGGAAGATATAGCGTTCGGCCCTCTTTGCCTGGGAATGAACTCGGAAGAAGCCGGAAAACTTGCGGAAGCAACTGCGGAGAAGCTCGGGATAAAGGATTTACTGGAGAGGCAGCCGCACCGCCTGAGCATAGGCGAGAAAAAAAAGGCTGCTATAGCGGCGGTGCTGGCATTGGACCCTGAAGTTTTGCTTCTTGACGAGCCCACGGCCGGTCTTGACCCGCTTACAACAAGGCACATTGTTGAAATATTATCGATGGCATCCGGGGAAGGAAAAACAATTATAACCGCCACGCACGACCTTCATATTGTGGAAGAGATTGCGGATATTGCCTATGTGCTCGGCAAGGATAAAAAAATAGCGGCATACGGGCCGGCCGGGGAAATACTCGGTAACCGGCGGCTGCTTGACGAAAATAACCTTGCGCATGTACACATCCACAGCCACGGACATGAAAAACCGCACATACACCCGCATATTCACGGGAAAAATAAATAAGATGAAATTTCAGGAGACAAAAACAAATGGAAAATAAAAAAGAAAATCTTTTCGGCTCCACTTATTCCAACCGCCGCCTGCTGGGCGGATTCTGGCGGCTGGCGAAACCATACTGGTCCTCGGAAGAACGGTGGGCCGCATGGGGAATGCTCGCGATGGTTGTGGGATTAAATCTTGCATGGGTTTACCTTATGGTAAAGCTCAACACCTGGTATCAGAAATTTTATGATGCCATTCAGAAACTGGATGAAAAAATGTTCTGGTCACTTATACTGTATTTTCTCGTCCTTGCCGGGTTCGCTATTTTAATATGGGTATTCCGGCAGTTTTTCACCCAGACGCTGCAGAACCGCTGGCGCCGCTGGATGACCAGCCGCCTGCTGGAACAATGGATGGGCGACAAGAGCCATTATCTCTGGCAGCTGACGGAAAAAAAGACCGACAACCCGGACCAGCGTATCGCCGAGGACGTAAGGGAGTTTGTAAATAACAGCCTGGAGCTTTCAACCGGGCTCCTGAATCAGATCGTCACCTTCTTTTCGTTTATCGCCATTTTATGGACACTTTCCGGGCCTATAACCGTTCCGCTTGGCTGGGGAAGGTCGTTTGTACTGCCGGGTTATATGGCGTGGGTCTGCCTTTTATACGCGGTTGCGGGGACATGGATAACGCACGCCATAGGCAAACCTCTTATACGCCTGAATTACCGCCAGCAGCTCGTGGAGGCAAACTTCCGATTTTCGCTCGTGCGTTTAAGGGAAAACGGGGAATCTGTCGCTCTTTGTGACGGCGAAAAAACCGAGGAAGAAAATCTTAAAGGTACATTTGAATGGGTCTATTCCAATATAAAATTCATAATAAAAAAACAGATGCAGCTGAATTTTTTCGCCATCGGATATGACCAGATTGCCTCCGTGTTTCCGCTTGTGGTGGCGGCGCCGCGTTTTTTCGCAAAAATAATAGGGCTCGGCGTGCTTATACAAATCTCCAACGCTTTTGGCAAGGTCAAAGACGCACTTTCATGGGTGGTTGACAATTACACTACGCTGGCTTACTGGCGCTCCGTGGTCGAGAGGCTTGAGGGGTTTGAAATGGAAGTTGAAAGAACGAAAAAAATGCGCGGCGACGCAGGCTCCATATTAAGCTATTCGGCCGGCGCGGATTGCATACGTCTTGTCGGGGTGGAGCTCCGCGTTCCCGGGAACAGCGCGCCGATTGCCCCGCCGATAAGCGTTGAATTCAAAAAAGGGAGCCGCACGCTTATATCAGGCGCCTCGGGCTGCGGCAAAACAACGCTGCTGCGCGCTATTTACGGCATATGGCCCTTTGCCTCAGGCCGCGTAATTGTGCCTGAAAATGAGTCAATAATGGTGCTTCCGCAAAAACAGTATCTCCCGGTAGGAACTTTAAAATCCGCATTTACATATCCGCGCGCGGCCGCTGAATTCACCGATGAAGAGGTTTTGAAAGTAATGTCAATATGCAGCCTGGAACATCTACACGGAAGGTTAAATGAGCCGGAAAACTGGGGGCTTATATTGTCTGCAGGCGAGCAGCAAAGGGCGGCGTGGGCAAGGCTTTTTCTTATGAAACCAGTCTGGGCCTTTATGGATGAATCAGCTTCGGCACTGGATGAGGATGTCCAGGAGAAGCTTTACCGGGAGCTTAAGGATAAATTGCCGGAAACTACGCTGATAAGCGTGGCGCACGGCCAGAACCCGGGGCGTTTTCATAGTGAAGTGTGGGATTTTAAAACAGGCGGCGGCTTAAAGAGAGTGTAAGGGTAAAAAATGAAAGCCTATATTTTAGGCAGGAGCATTACAAATGTCGAGCCCGTACCTTTTCCTTTTGACTGCACCCAAACTGCGCCGCCGTGCAGGTTTACTATATTTTTTACTATGTTCAATCCAAGGCCCGTGCCCTGCGCGGAGCGTGTGTTGATGTTTTCAACCTGGTAAAATTTTGTAAAAAGTTTTTTTATATTTTCTTCATCTATCCCGGAACCCTTGTCAGTAACAGAGATATATACGTAGGGCCCTTCTGAAAGGTGCGAAATATCGGCGTATTCGGGGATCTCGCCGGCTTCGCCGCTGATTGATTTTGATTCAATTGTCACCGTGGAAGAAAAAGGGGAAAACTTTATCGCGTTGCTTATGAGGTTCACTACGGACTGTGATATCCTGTATTCGTCAATACGCGCCTCGATTTCCAGGTTTTCAAATTTCTTTTCTATGGTAATCTTTTTTCTGTCGAGAAGCGACTGGATGTCTTTTATGCTGGAATTTATAATGTTGATAACGTTTGCGCCTTTTTTTTCAATGGAAAAGCTTCCGGCCTCCATTTTGGCGGTATCAAGCAGGTCGTTTATAAGGCCCAGAAGCCTGTCGGAATTTGATTTTATTATCTCAAGGTAATCCTTCTGCTGGGGGCTTATTTTGCCGCCTACTCCGCTTAAAAGGAAGGAAAGGAAGCCCTTGATTGAAGTGAGCGGCGTGCGCAGCTCGTGCGAAACCATGGAAGTGAAATTTGATTTCATTACGTCAAGTTCCTTTAATTTTTCATAACTTTCCTGTAATTTTTGCTGCGATAATTTCTGCTCTGTTATGTCTTCCTTTACAGCTATATAACTTATTGTCTCGCCCCTGTAATTTTTAATTGAGGAAATAGAGGCCGCTTCCCAGAATAGTTCGCCGTTCTTTTTTTTGTTGTGAAACTCTCCGTGCCAGGAATTTCCTGTGATTAGTATATCCCACATTTCCTTATATTTATCGGCGGGCCATTCGCCTGATTTCAGGATCCTTGGGTTTCTGCCAATGGCCTCGGCGCTGGAATAGCCGGTAACCTGGGTAAATTTCGGGTTGACGTAAGTAATTGTGCCGTCAAGTTCGGTTATTACCACGGAAGCAGGGCTCTGTTCAACGGCTGTGGAGAGCTTGTCCAGCTGTTCCTGTATTACCTTTGATTCTGTGACATCCCGTCCGGCGCTTAAAATCTCCTGCACCTCGCCCTTTTCTCCGGATATGACGGAATTGGACCAGCTGATCAGCCTTTCTTTACCGTCTTTGACAATAACCGGATATTCGTGCTCACCGGCCAGCGAAGAGTTTTTAATCAGGCTGGTAAAAACGTATGACGCGGCAGAGCGGTGTTCCTCTTTTACAAAAGTATTAACCCAGTTCTTTCCAATAATTTCATTTTCAGGCAGCCCCAGCGTGCCGCGGCCGTTTTTATTTATAAGAGTTATTTTCCCTTCCCGGTCCTGGACAAGGAAAAACATATCCGCTATATCAAGGTATTTTTTCAGTTTGTCGCGCTCATTTTTAAGTTTGTTCTCCGCGGCCTTGCGCAGGCTTATATCCGTGGAAACGCAGATTATTCCGCGTATTTCACTGGATTCTTTGAGGAGGGAAGCCGAAAGCATGACGGGGAATATTGTGCTGTCAGCTCTTTTGAGTAAAAATTCCTCGTTCTTAAAGGAATGGTTTTCCAGTGTCTTTTTAATCACCGTTGAAGAGGTGTTATTATCGGCAAAGATGAGGCTTAACGGGGCGCCTTTAAGGCTGTGCGCCTGATAACCAAGCGAAGCGAGAGCGGGGTCATTGGCGTATGTTATATTCATGTCCTCATCAAGCAGAATAACAAGTTCCGCCATACTGGTAATTATATTTTCCGCCGCGGTTTCCGGGGTAATATCCAGCATCTTATAACGGAAGAAAATATAGAGGCATATTCCGCCCCAGGCCACTATATAAACATCAGTGAAGTCCTCAAGAGCGGAGCGTATTAACTTGAAAAGCGGCATAACAACCTCAAATCCGGTGCTTATTAGTAAAATTACAAGGGTCGCCCAGAAAAACACAAACATCTGTTTCTTTACTATCCGGCTTGAAACACGTAAACCATGAATATATATATTTGTTAATCCTGTTCCCATAAAAATCAGGTAATATGCGTAATATAAAATGGCCCAGATATTATCCTGCCATTCAGCGTACCATCCGTAGTCCCTTCTTACAGTTGGCCCCAGAAGCCGGCCGCTGAAATTCAGCCAAATAAAAAGAAGAGGGAGAATAATAACAGCGGCGTAAAACCACCATGACCCGAGTATTTTCCTGTTGCCCGTAAGCAGTAGCATAAACCATAAGGCAAAAACAGGAAAGGAGGCCCATCCAATACCGTTGAATTTTTCAAAAAAATCTGCGGTTGCCTGTGTTGTGGCTGTTACATGGATAAAGGACATTCCAAAACTCCACAGCGCGAAGCATAAAAACAGGGCGGCGGCGACACGGTTTAGTTCAGCGCGCGGGTTTTTATACAAAATAGCAAGAATTATAAAAAGATATGTAAAAAACGAAAATAAATGGAAAAAACTCAAAACAGGAAAAAAGGTCATCGCAACTCCTTAATTATATATATATTAAGTATATATGGCTATTTTGATATGTCAAACAATAAAATCGCTCTTTAAAGATTGATAAAACTATAAAATTGACAACAGTTTTTATATATAGTATAATATCCCTATGTTAAAAGGTATTTTTGGGGAATAAATTAACAAAAAATCTCACCTTGATTCCGGGTTTTTTATTAAAAAACTGTGGAGTGAAAGGATTGTATTCCTAAATGGCAAGACAAAACGGCTTAAACAGGGTTTTTACAAGATATCTGGCCACATACATGATAATATCAATTATTCCACTTCTTATATTATCAATAGCCGCATCAATTTTAAGCTCCAAAATGCTGCTCAAAGAAACAACGGATAAACTTGCGTCTATCCTTAAAGAACGCGATTCCCGTATTTCCAATTTTATGGATTCATTACTTGCCGACAGCGCCATTATTGCAGAAGATCCCCGCCTTGCGGTTTGCATGCGGGGGATTGAATCCGGAGCCGGAGCTGATACATATGCCACGGATATAAAATATCTTATAGCCGGCCACGGATTTTATGACATCCTGTTGATTGCCCCTTCAGGCAATGTGATTACTTCATATAAACGCGAGCCTGACTTTGAAAAGAATGTTTTTAATTATCCGGGTGTAATGGACTCTGTGCTTGCGCCGGATGTCAGGGCGGCAATGAAAGACAGAAGCCGGCATGTTTCGAATTTTGGATATTATGAGCCGTCAAAAAAATACGCGATGTTTATAACCATGCCGGTTAATTCGGGGAAAAATTTTCTTGGCGTGGCTGCCTTTCAGGTTGAAAATGATGAAATCAACTCCCTGGTTGAAAATTACAGCATGACCGGTAAAAGCGGTGAATTGCTTGTCGGGATAAAACATAACGAAAAAATTCTCTTTATATCGAAGGCAAAACGGGGGAATAAAAATGATTTTGAAACAATTATAAATATCGGAGGCAGGGAAGGCACCCCGATGCAGCTTGCTGTTGCGGGTGGATCCGGGGCAGGGCCGGCCTATGATTATTTCGGAGTTAAAGTGCTTGCGGCATGGACTTTTAATAAAAAAACAGGCTGGGGCATCGTGGTAAAGGAAGATTACAGCGAAGTAATGGCGCCGGTTTTTGAAATGAACATGATATTCCTGTTTGTTTTTATAATTATAATAATCCTGGCTGCTTTGGCCGCTTCGCGGGCAGCCGCGGAATCGGTATGGCCGATTATAATTCTTGCTGACGCCGCGAAAAACATGGCGCGCGGCGACCTCGGGGCAAGGGCCATAGTGAACACCAACGACGAGATACAGGTGGTAGCCGATAATTTTAATGAAATGGCGGCGGCCATTCAGGGGAATGACAACAGGATCCGGGCCATAAATGAAAAACTTATAGCCGAGACGAAAAAAGTATCAAATTACCTTGATGTCGCGGAAGCGCTTATTGTGGAGCTTGACAGCAAGGGTAATATGATAACTATGAACAGGAAAGCCGAGGAGGCGCTTGGCTATTCACGCCAGGAAATCACCGGAAAAAACTGGTTTAACACAGTGATGGAACCGGATAAAATGAAGGAAATATATGGGAATTTTATAAAAACAATGGCCGGCCTTAAAGATATTGAGGAATATTTTGAACGAAATCTTGTAACTAAAACCGGCGTGATTAAGACGGTCTATTTTCATCATGTGGTAACTCACGGCGCTGACGGAAAACCTGTAAAATCCACAATATCCGGAACTGACATTACTAATCTCAGGAGTGTTGAAAAGGAACTCAGGCAGTCTGAGGAATATTTCAGGTCAACCTTTGAGCAGGCGCAGGTTGGAGTTGTGCTCGTTTCGCCAAAAAATAAATTCATCAAAGTTAACGAAAAATTCTGCAGAATGACGGGTTATACGGCAGCCGAGCTTTATGAAAAGTCATTCGCCGAAATAACCTCTAATGAGGATGTTAATAGGGACCTGACCGGTGTTTCGGAACTGGTAAGAGGGGAAAAAGACTTATATATAACGGAAAAGAAATATATCAGGAAAGACGGCGCAACCTTCTGGGCGGCAACAAATGTTTCAGCTGTTAGAAAAGACGGTGTGCTGCAAAATTTTGCTGTGATAATTGAGGATATATCGGACAGGAAAAAGGCTGAAGAAGACCTTGCAAGTACACTTGAAAAACTTGAACGGTCAAACAAAGAGCTTGAACAGTTCGCTTTTGTGGCGTCGCATGACCTTCAGGAACCCCTGCGGGCAATTACAGGTTATTTGCAGCTGCTTGACAGGAAATATTCCGGAAAAATAGACGCTGACGCGGATTCTTATATTAAATCTGCCGTATCCGGCGCAGGGCGCATGAGGAACCTTATAAACGATCTCCTTACCTTCTCAAGGGTGGAGAGCAGGGAAAAAGAATTAAAGGAAATTGATATGAATAATGTTTTTGATACTGTCCTTTACGGCCTTGGAAACGCAATTAATGAGAGCGCCGCTTCTGTAACGCGTACAAAACTTCCCTCAGTAATGGCGGATGAGACACATATGGTGCAGCTGTTGCAAAATCTTATTGCGAATGGCATCAAATTCAGGGGGGCGGACAAGCCGCAGATAGTGGTTTCAGCGGAAACTAAAGATAAAGATATCATTTTCAGCGTAAAAGACAACGGTATTGGAATAGAAAAAGAATATTTTGAAAAAATATTCATTATTTTCCAGCGGCTTCACTCACGGGATGAATACCCGGGAACAGGCATAGGGCTTGCAATATGCAAAAGAATTGTGGAAAGTTACGGCGGCAGGATTTGGGTGGAGTCGGAACCGGGAAAAGGCTCGGCATTTTATTTCACTTTAAAATAGGAGGAGTTAAAATGGCGAATGGAAACAAGAACGGAAATTCTGTCAATGTTGTTGATATCCTGCTGGTTGAGGACAGCCGTGAAGATGTGGAGCTTACAAAAGAGGCGCTCAAGGAAGGAAAACTGGCAAATACCCTTCATGTTGTCAAAGACGGTGTGGAGGCGATGGATTTTTTGAGAAAAAAGGGAAAATATTCCGGCGAGAAAAGGCCGGACCTTATACTTCTCGATTTGAATCTGCCGAAAAAGAACGGCCATGAAGTCCTCTCCGAGATCAAACAGGATGAGGAATTAAAGATTATTCCGGTTGCGATATTAACCACATCCGAATCAGAGGCCGATGTGATGAAAACATACAAGATGCACGCGAACTGTTATATTACAAAACCGGTTGACCTTAATCAGTTCATTAAAGTGGTACAGTCGATTGAAGATTTCTGGTTTTCAATAGTACGGCTGCCAAAAAAATAAAAAAACAGCAAGCATTGAGGGCCAAGGGGCATAAAAATGGGAAAGAAAGAAATGAAAGTACTTATTATTGAAGACAGCGCGTCAGATGCGTCGCTGTTGACGGATAAATTAAGGGAATTTAAAAATATTTTATGCGAAATCACGACGGCCGGAAGCTTAAAGGAATCATCTGAAATGCTTGAAAGCGGATTATTTGATGTTATATTCCTTGACCTGAATCTCCCGGACAGCAGGGGAATTGAAACCTTTATAAAAATAAATAAAAACAGAAAAGAATCCCCGGTAATAATTATGACCGCGGAAACCGAGCTGGAAACAATCCTTAAAATCCTAAACACCGGCGCGCAAAATTATATTATTAAAGGCGAGGAATCGGCTGTATCCCTTGAACGGACTGTTCTTTATTCCGTTGAACGTGAAAAAAATATCGGAGAAATAGTCCGTGCCAAAAGAATTCAGAAGGAATCGGAACAAAAATTTTCAAGCCTTTTTTTTTCAAGCTCCGTCGGGCTGATGCTCGCCCGCGCAAGCGACGGCAGGATAATGGAAGCCAACAGGACGCTTGAGAAAAAGTTCGGTTATACCAGGGAAGAGGTAATTGGAAAAACGACCATTGAGCTTGGTTTGTGGGAAAGCAAGGAAATAAGGGATAATGTGCTAAAAGCGGCCTTTAACAACGGGCCGGTCAATGGCATTGAACTCAGGTTCAGGGACAAAAAAGGGAATCTTATTCCGTGTCTGTTTTCGATTGCGCCAATTGAACTGAACAATGAAAAATGCGCGGTATCAACCATTGTGGATATTTCCGAACAGAAAAAATACGAAAATGAACTTAAACTAAATGAGGAGCAGTTCAGGAGCGCTTTTGAACAGGCGGCGGTGGGAATTGCGTTTACGGATTTTGCAGGCAGGTTTATAAAACTGAACCAGAGATATTGCGACATACTTGGATATACGAAAGAGGAACTTGAGGGCAGGCTATTTGAGGATATCACATATCCGGAAAATGTTGAAAAAGACCTTATGGCCATTTCGTCCATGTTAAAAGGCGGACTGGATGTTTATAAAACAGAAAAGAGATACATAAAAAAGGACAAAACCCTTGTGTGGACCGAACTTACAGTTTCGCTGGCCCGCGACAGGGACAAAAAACCAAAGTATTTTGTGGCGGTCATTGAGGATATAACTGAAAGGAAAGAAACGAAAGAAAGATGGCAGGCGTTTTCAAATTCCGTGGACAGCTGTTTTATGATGTTTGACGAGCGTTTAAAACTTGAAGCGGCGAATCCAGCCGCGTATGAATATTATGAAACACTGACGGGTCAGTTGCTGAAACTCAATATACCGGTCCTGGAAGTGTTGCAGAACATTGAAAATAATGAGGTTTTAAACAGCCTGAAGGATGTAATTTATAGCGGCAAGCCCCATATTATTGATGAATTTAAAATGACCTTCCCGGGCATGGAGGAACGTTATTATTCAATGAAAGCATTCAGGGTAGGCGCCGGCATGGGGCTTATAATGACAAATATTACCGAATTGAAAAAATCGGAGCTTGTATTAAAAGCAAGTTATGAAAAATTAATGGAAGTTGACAGGATGAAATCAAATTTTATCTCGATTGTATCGCATGAAATCCGCACCCCGCTCACAATAATAAAGGGCTTTACCGCGTTCCTTTTAAAAGAAAGCTCCGGACCGCTTAACGCAGTACAGAAGGGGTATGTAAATACGCTTGAAGAAAACACAAACAGGCTGGCAAGAATTATAAATGATATGGTTGACATGTCCAGGATAGAACGGGGAACTTTTATAATTGAAAAAGAGGAAAGGGATCTTGCCGGGATTATTGAAGAGACACTGGAAAGCATGAAAAACCTGGTAAAAGACAAAGGCATTGAGCTTGAAAAAATGTTTAAACTTAATTCGGCTTTTTGCAGAGTGGATAAGGGGCGGATATTTCAGGCCCTGTCAAACCTTATTAATAATTCAATCAGGTTCTCCAAAAAAGGCGACAGGATAAAACTCAGGCTCGAAAACGCCTCTTTAGCCATGGTGCCTGAAAGCCTTAAGGGGAAATTTTTGGAAAATAAGGTTTATTATTTTGTAAGCGTCATGGACCAGGGGATTGGACTTGATAAAAATAATCTTGAGAAAGTATTTGACAGATTCTATCAGGTCGAGAATGCTGACGTTAGAACGCACGCGGGTTCCGGGCTTGGTTTAAGCATAGCCAGAAGCATTGTCGAGTCGCACGGCGGTTTTATCTGGGCGGAGTCCGAAGGACTGGGAAAAGGAACTGAAATATGCTTTGTTTTGCCGGAATAATACGCCGGTTATTTAAGCCGCTCCCTTTTTAGCGAGAAAATTTTTGGTTTCTTCCATACCGTTACCGGCTGCAAGGCCAAGAGCCGTTTCGCCGTTGTTGTTTTTTGCGTTTATCAAAGCGCCGCTGTCGTAAAGAGCCTGCACTGCCTGAATATGGCCCCTTTCCGCGGCTATCATTAATGCGGTATTGCCGGTTGAGTCCCTGGCATTAATATCCACGTTTCTTTTAATGAGCCCGGTGATTATCGTGGAAAAACCTTTTTCCGCGGCGGATAAAAGGGGGGTATATCCGAAGAGATTTTTTGTTTCTGTCAGGGCGCCGGCATCAAGCAGTGCGTTAACTGTGGCAATATCTCCGCTTTCCACGGCAAAAAACAAAGGGGTGTACTGGCCAAATCCCTTTGTGTTTACATCACCGCCTGACTTTATCAGCAGATTGACCAGCGCGGGATTAGACTGTCTTGCTGCAGAACATATCGCCTCATATGAACCGAATCCCCTGATTTTAACGTCCGCTCCCGCTTCAATGAGTATTTCCGCGGCTTTTATACTGTTTATGCCGACGGCCTTAATAAGAGAAGTGTTTCTCTTTATATCCTGGCAGTTGATATCGGCCCCTTTTGATATCAAAAGTTTTACAATATCCGCGTCGTTATTTTCCACGGCGTACATTAGCGCTGTCTTTAAATTTATATCCTTTTTGTTGACGTCGGCTCCGGCTTCAATCAGAAGCGACGCGATAGTGTAATATTTCTTTTTTACGGCCAGAATTAGCGCGGTATCACCGTCGTTATTTTCTTCATCAAGCTTTGCCTTCATGCCTATCAGCAGGCGGGCGGCTTCAATCCTGTTGTTTTCGGCGCATATAATAACAGGATTATAGTTCCCGAACCCGATTGAATTAATATCGGCGCCGGCTTCAATCAGGGCTTTTATGATATTAAGGTCCGCACCGGATGACGCCAGCAAAAGCGGAGAGTTGCCCTCATGATCCCTGCATTCAGGGTCGGCCCCGGCGGCAAGTAGGGCCGTTACAATATTTACGTTATTCTTTTCTACCGCGACTACGAGCGCTGTTTTTCTGCCGTCTCCTATGGCATTTACATTGGCGTGTGATGATATGAGTTTTGTTACTATTACTTCCGCTTCTTTTTGCACTGCTGCAATGAGCGCCGTGTTATTATCAACGTTGCGTATATTCACCTCGGCGCCAAGCCAGATCAGGGTATCGACCATTTCGAAGCTGCCTTTTTGAACGGCAATCATGAGCGGTGTGTTGTTTTCGAAGTCTTCACAGTTGATATCCGCCCGTGCCTTTATAAGTTCCTTTACTATTTCAATGCTGTTGCGCTTAACCGCTGTAATAAGCTCCAGCCCGGCCCTGCTGCCGTCTTTTTCAACAACGGCTCCGGACGCGACGAGCAATTTTATCACGTCAGGATTGAATTTCTCAACGGCAAGTGAAAGGGCGGTATAATTGCCGAACCCCCTTGAATTTATGTCAGCGCCGGCTTTGATAAGCCCGCCGATTTCATCGAGGCTTTCGCCCTTGTATATTGCGGAAATGAGCTGTTCGTTTAAAAACATCCGGTTAAGCCTCCTTAACCACGCAAAGAATGCCGGCAATGGATCCGGCCGATCCCGTGACTGATGAGAGAGTGACAAGATAATCTTTACTTTGCGCAGTGACATTTTTTTCATAGGTTTCCATACCGTTAAATTTGAAATCCATTATAGCGTTCTTTATGCCTTCAAGAAAATTAAGGTCAACAAGCGCGGCGCCGTCAACATGCTGGCTTTTTACATTGAACATTTTTTCACACCGGGCGTTAAATATTCGTACATTGCCGGCCGGGTCCAGTATGATTATTCCGTATTTAAAGCTTCGGATAATTGAGTCAAGATAACCGGCAACATCGACCATCTGTTCACGCACTGAAATGGCCTTTTGTGAAAGAAATTTTCCTATTCTTTCCAACTCGGCCTTTTCGCGCATGTCTTCGTTGTTTTTTTCCGCCAGAAAACTTGCATGCAGCGCAACAACGAAAATAAACGGAATGTTGAAAAAAGCGGCGGTATTTCCCAGATTAACGCCGGCCGAAATAAAAAAAGTGATATAAATATAGACCGCGTTAACGGCTATGGCTGTTAGAAAACTAAAGCCCACGGACCGTGCCATGGCCGCCATCAGTATCGTTAAAAAAACAGCCAGAATAAAATTGATGTCCAGATGAGTGAACAGATAGGAGCCTATGAGTATAGTTGTAAGATCAACCGCAAAAACAGTGTAAAGCAGGCGTGTATCTTTAAAAAATGCGGGAGGAATGAAAAATAGGAGAATGTTGGAAATAATAACAAAAACCAGAAAAATCACTGAAATTAACGGGGTATTAGGGGAAATTTTTGAATAAAATGAGGCGCTTATAATTACCGCCAGCGAAAGAATCAGCCGCAGATAAATAAAATATTTTTTTCTCTGGTCAATTGCCGTCACTTTGCCCCCTGTCAGCTGTTATTTTTGCCTGTATATATACTATACATGCTATAGCGTGCATGTCAAGGGAGTAAAAAAAACCTGTAATCTGGAGGCTGGATTTGTAAAAGAACTTAAATTAACTTGTAAATTAAGCCGGATTATCATATTATTGTATATACATTTTTGGATTTTAAACGAAACAACCAGCGGTGAATAGTGGCCCAGAATAAAATAAAAGTTTCAGGAAAAGAACAGCGTTTAAGCTGTATGAGCGCGTTAAATATTATATATTATTTTAACAAACAGAAGAACGTTCCGGTTGAAGCCATTACTGACGGCCTTTCTGTGGATATTAAATACATTGAAAATACATCGAACTGGATAAACAATTCGGACGCGTACAAGCTCTTTTTCAACGCGATAAAAAGCGTAAAAGGATTTTCACATACTGACTGGAAAGAGACGGGTTCTATGATATATAAGGGAAAGACGCCGGGTTATTTTAAGGTGCTTTTCAATCTTCTGCCGCTGGAAATAATTTATCCGAACGTGCCAAAGTATTCCGTACAGATATCAAAACTGAGCGAGTATGAAATAATTTCTTCCAGGCCCGGGGAAATCGTATATAAGCGTTTTTCGCCGGAACACCTGGAGAATGACGGCTACATGCTTGGATGCGAATGCAGCTACCACCTGGGAGTCCTGAACGCGGTTGCAAAAGCCAAAGATGAATTCGCCTATTCAAGCGAAGCCATCCATGAAATATGTTCCATGGACGCGGCCCGTCTGTTGTCCTCATATTACAGGATGAACAAGACGCATTTTTATTACGATGAAAGCGGCTTGTTCATAAAAGGGCTCTTATGCGCGCGTTATGTAAAACTTAAAGCCAGGCGGGATAACCCGGAGTATTTAGGCAGGGAATATGATTTTTGCGCCAAAGAGGAATCAAACGCCCTGCTATTTGTAAAGGATATTATGGTTGAAGGCGCGGCGGCTTTCTCCACCGGGGATATTTACAACGCCCCTTACTGCGTTTACAGGGTAAATTACAAGAAAAAGTTTTTTGTCGGTGAAAAGCTTAACAATAAAAAGATGGTGCTTTTTCTTGAAGAACAGCTGAAAATGACCGAGGAAAAATTCAGGCAGGCAATAACGGCAAAACAGGAACTGCAAAAATCCATGGAAGAAGTGGTCAGGCGCGATGAAATAATAGCGGTTTACATGAGGGATTCAATTTATTACGAGATTAAATCCGGCAGGAACCCGCTGGAATACAAGCCCACAAAAAAGAGCCTTGCTATAATGTTCACTGATATAAGAAATTTTACATCAATGACCGAGGAACTTGACCCGATAACGATAACTGAATTCTTGAATTCCTATTTTTTCAAGATAAATGAGCCCATAATTAATAACGGCGGCGAAATAGACAAAATGATGGGGGACGGGGTTATGGCCCTTTTTACCGACTGTAACAGGGCGGTGAAAGCGGCGGTCCAGATGCAGAAGATACTGCAAAAGGAAGGAAAGAACCTTTTAAAATGGGACTGGGGAGAGATCAAGACCGGCGCCGGGATTAATTTTTCCGAGGTTGTTGAGGGAAATATCGGAACAGCGGCAACAAAGATGGACAGGACCATAATAGGGGACGGAGTCAATCTGGCATCACGGCTGGAGTCGCTGACAAAATATTACCAGACCGACATTATAATATCCGATTATGTAAAGGAAGAGCTTACCGAGGAATTTAAGGTGCGGTACCTTGATACGATAACCGTTAAGGGCAAGTCAAGACCGGCGGCGATTTATGAGGTTATGGACGCGCAGGATGACGCAATAGTCGAGTTCAAAGCGGCCACATTAAAAAACTATAAAAAGGCAGTTTCGTTCTACCAGTCAGGTGATTTCCGCTCCTCCCTGGCGCTTTTCACGGATATAAATTCGCAGCTCGGCGGGGCGATGCAAAAAGACAGTTCCATAAACGACCCGATGATAGACCTTTATATAAAACGCCTTATTGAACTTGAAAAATACAAGGATGACAGGACCTTTCTTGATTACTGGGACGGCGTCTACCGCCACTCGGATAAATGAAAGCTGCATAAATTTTTTTATAATTGATTATTTCCCTTGCCTGTCCGCCTGCCCGTGTTAAAATATCTGAAATATAACCGGAGGCTTAAATATGGAAAAGCTTGAACTTTCAAAGGAACTTTTAACAGGAAATACATTAATAGACAAACAGCATACTGAGTTTTTGGGACTGTGCTGGCGGGCGGCTGAATGCGCCGATAACTGCGGGGAATCGATGATAATAATCGCTTTTCTTAAGAAACTTGAGGTTGCGGCCGAAACCCATTTTTCTTCGGAAGGCAAGATAATGGAGGATTCGATTTACCCGGACAAACAGGGCCACTGGAGGCTGCACGGCCATTTTCTTGACGAACTTCATGCCATACAGAGGCTGGCCGAATCGGGAGAAACAGGGAGATCTTTTGCCAAAGAAATCCACGAAAGGCTGGGACACTGGTTCCTGCTCCATATAAAAAAGAACGATATGAAGCTATTTTCTTATATTATTAAAAAATAAGATGAAAATATTATTCTTCCGGCTTGGAGCCGTCGGCGACTGCCTGCTGACAACGCCTGCCGTGAGATATGTTAAAGAATTATACCCGGATGCGCAGATACATTATCTGGCAGGCTCGGCGGCCGCGCCCATACTTGAAAACAATCCGTATATTGACAGGGTAATGGCCATAAAACTGAAAAAACATTTTTTGCCAAGGGAATTTGGCATTCTTTTCCTTATAAAGGACCTGAGAGAATATTTTTCGGGCGAAAAATATGATTACTTTATTGATTTTGAATCAAGCTATTTTTCGGCTTATATATCCCTTTTTATAAATGCGGGCGTTAAGATCGGCCATAAAATAAGGAAAAAATCCAGGGCCCTGTACAACCTTTTCTATTCAAAGCGCCTTGACCTTAAAGAAGAAGGGCTTTACGCGCCGCTCAGGCAGATACATCTTGTTAAAATGATAAATGACAGGGGCAGAACAGACCCGGCGACGGTATTATCCCTGACCGGCGCGGAAAAAGAACGGGCGGTATCCTGTTATTCATCGCTGGGGCTGGCTTCAGCATCAAAGAAAATACTTTTTGGAATTTCAGGCAGCTGGCCATCAAAAAGCTGGCCAAAGGAATACTGGATAAAACTTGCAGAACTGATAAAGGACAACAATCCTTCGGACAGGTGCGTGATTTTATGGGGTCCGGGAGACGACCTTAACTTTCTGGACAAATTGTCGGTTATTAAAAATGTCTCTATAATGCCTAAAGCGGGTTTAAGGGATTTTGCGGGTGTGATTTCCCTAGGCGATGTGCTTGTTTCAAATGATTCCGCGGCGCGCCATATTGGCCGGGCGCTAAATGTAAAAACTATCGGCCTGTTCGGCCCGACAAGTTATAAAGCATGGGCAGGGGAAATATCCGCGGACAATGCGGTGCTTTTGCCCGGTGTTGACTGCTCTCCCTGCGATAAAACTGAATGCGAAACAGGCGGCTGCCTGGATAAAATAACGCCTTTAATGGTATTTAATGAAATAAAAAAAATGCTATAATGACCTGTAAGAAAAGGAGAACGAAAATGAATAATTTCATTATTGGAGGGCTGCTGGCCGCGGCGATACTCCTTCCGTCGGGACTTTTTGCGGCGCAGAAAACAGAAACAGCGACTTTTGCCGGCGGATGCTTCTGGTGCGTCCAGCCGGTATTTGATTATTTGAAAGGGGTGAAAACAAATCTTGCCGGTTACGCAAACGGCAACGGAGAGCATCCCACTTATGAAGATTATATGGAAAAAGATTATGTTGAAGCGGTGCAGGTGACATTTGACCCTGACGAGATAAGCTACGAAAAGATTCTTGAAACTTTCTGGATGCAAATAGACCCGACCGACAGCGGGGGCCAGTTCGTGGACAGGGGGCCACAGTACAGGCCTGCGATATTTTTTCACAATGAAAAGCAGAAAAAAGCCGCGCTTGCGTATATAGCTTCAATGGCAAAGTCGGGAAAATATGACAAACCCATCAGGGTTGAAGTTTCGGCCTATAAGAATTTCTTTAAAGCTGAAGATTATCACCAGGAGTATCACAACAAGTCTCCCATGAATTATTCAATATACAGGATGGGGTCAGGAAGGGACGTTTATATAAAAAAGATATGGGGAGATAAGTCAAAGCCCCCTAAAACTGACGCAAAATGAGGTGGCAACGATGAAAGTTGTGGCTTTTAACGGCAGCCCGAGGCCGAAAGGAAACACTGCCCGGGCGATAGAGATTGTCTTTGAACAATTAAAAAACGAGGGTATAGAGACTGAAATGGTAAATATCGGCGGTAAAACCCTTTCTGGATGTATCGCCTGTTTTAAATGCAGGGAAAACAAAGACAGAAAATGTGTTATCAAAGATGAATGGATGAATTCGTACATTGAAAAAATGGCCTCCTCAGACGGCATAATCATCGCGTCTCCTGTTTATTACGGCAATGTTACAGCGGCGGTTAAGGCACTTATCGAAAGATGCGGCCAGGTTTCAAGGGCAAACGGGGATCTTTTGAAGAAAAAGATTGGCACCCCTGTAGTTTCAGTGCGCAGGGCGGGCTCCAATTTTACATACGCTGCAATTAATTTCTTTTTCGGGATTATGGAGATGCCGATAGTCACTTCCACTTACTGGAACATGACGCTCTCAAGGGACCAGGGTGATATTGAAAGGGACGAAGAGGGAATAAAAACATTTACAAACCTCGGGAAAAACATGGCCTGGTTAATAAAAAAGACGGCGGTATAAAAATGGCAAAAAAAGACAACAGCACCGCGCACAGTTCCGGCGAATACGATTCAAATATAAGGGCAACGATTCCTTATTATGATAATCTGCACAATGAAACGCTAAATGTTGTGAAAGCCGCGGGAATTGAGCCTGCGATGTGGCTCGATTGCGGGTGCGGGACAGGCACATTTGTTAAAAAGGCTCATGAAGCATATCCCGGGGCCTTCTTTATTCTGGCCGACCCGTCCCAGGAGATGATGGAACTCTCAAAAAGAAAACTTGACGGTGTCAGGGGATCATTCAGGTTCCTGCCGCCGGTTAAGACGCAGGACCTGCGAATAAACGATAAGTGCGAGGTTATAACTGCTATCCAGTCCCACCATTACGGGGATCCGGCCGAGCGGGTCATGGCTGTAAAGGTGGCATATAATATGCTCCAGAATAACGGGATATTTATAAACACTGAAAATATTTCACCGCTATCCATGGAAGGAATAAAAATAGGAAAAAATAACTGGAAGGCATTTCAGGAGAAGAATGGAAAAACCGCGAAAGAGGCGGAAAAGCATCTGGAAAGATTCGGGAAAGAATACTTTCCGATAAATATTGAGGAACATTTAAAGCTTTACAGGGAAACCGGCTTCAAGGCCGTGGAATTGTTCTGGTATTCATACATGCAAGCAGGATTTTATTGTATCAAATAAAGGCAAGAACTTACAGAAAGTAGACAGGAGATAGCAGACAAAACGGCAGGGTTAAGGGAGCTTCATTTTATGATACAACAACAGGATAAAAAAAAGAAAAAAACTATTTTTACAGCAATCTTAATTGCTTTTATTGCCGCCGCCATCCTTTCCTGCGCCGGATTGTTTTATGTTGTCACGGCCATGCCGTGGATGAACTGGGATAATACCGACGAGGACCAGCAGGAAACAATGCCCGGCGACGGTCTTACTTTTAAGCCAAACTGGGAATACACACAGGCAATTACAATAAACGCCCCGGCTGACAGGATATTTCCCTGGATAGACCAGATAGGCCAGGACCGCGGCGGTTATTACAGTTATGAATTTCTTGAAAATATTGCCGGGTGCAATATTAAAAACGCAGACAGAATCCATCCTGAATGGCAGTATAAGGGCGACGGGACTGAGTTTATGATAATGGCGCCAAAGGCGCCGAAGCTTCCGGTTGCCAAAGTAATTCAGGATATTGCCCTTATAATTCACGCCGGCAATTCCGGTGAATACGGGATAAAACCGAAAAAGCCCGCAAAAGATTTTAATAACATGACATGGGTTTTTTACCTCAAAAAACTTGACTGGAACAGAACGCGGCTTATGGTCAGGCTGCGCTCGGCTTATTATCCGTCAAAGGAAAATGAACTGTGGTACGGCCCTAAAATAATGGGATTCATGAATTTTGTAGTGGGGGACGGAATGTTGCGTGGAATAAAAGAACGTGTGGAAAAGGGGAAATAATGCACCTGAAAAGCGTTGAAATTTTTCCGGAAAAATTTCCGGTTACGGATGTTTATCCGTTTAATATTAAACTGCTGCGGAACTCCGGGAAAATCAATTTTGAAAAAAATGTGGCCTGTTTCGTGGGGGAGAACGGAACCGGAAAATCCACCCTTTTAAGGGCAATATGCATGAAATGCAGCATACACATATGGGACGCCGACAGAAGAACAAGGTTTGAGTATAACCCTTATGAAGAAAGGCTGCATGAGGCTCTAGTTGTGGAGTGGGTGGATACAGCGGTAAAAGGCACATATTTCGGCTCCCAGATATTTGAGTCGTTTGCCAGGCTGCTTGACGAGTGGGCGCACAACGACCCCGAACAGCTTGAATATTTCGGCGGGAAATCACTTCTTGAACAGTCCCACGGACAGTCTTTGATGTCGTTTTTCAGGGCGAGATATAAAATAAAAGGGCTCTACTTCCTTGATGAACCGGAGTGCGCCCTGTCGCCAAAGACACAACTCGAACTAAAAAAACTGCTTGAGGAATACGGCGCATCGGGAAGGGCGCAGTTTATTGTGGCAACGCATTCGCCGATATTGATGTCCGTAAAAGGGGCCAAAATATTCGGCTTTGACGGGGACAGAATTCTTCCTGTGGATTACAGGGAGACGGCGCATTACAGCGCCTACAGGGATTTCTTTAAAACCGACGCTCTGGACAAATAGCCGGGTATAAGTTATCATTATCAAAACTATGAAAGAGGGAATTATATGGAAAAAATCTTTTTTTGCCTGTGTTCCATTGCGGTTGTGCTGCTTTTTTGTACAAGGACATTAGCCGCGATATTGCCGCCGGAGTACTCCATTAACTGGTCCAACTGCGGCCTGCAGGCGCAGGAGAGCGGTGCTCCGGTGAAGAAGATAGATATAAAGAATGACTTCGGTGCCGCGGGCAACGGCAAGACAGATGATTCCGGGGCGTTCAAAAAAGCAATTGACTCCGCAACCGGGCCGGTTGAGATTTACATTCCCGAGGGGGAATATATGCTTAAATCTTCCATAGTCATTAAAAAAGACAATGTACATTTGACCGGAGCCGGGCCGGGAAAAACGAAACTCATATTTGACCTTAACGGTACAACGCTGAACTGCATTAATATTACCGGAACAATCTCAAGTGATTTTTCCAGGGCGCTTGAGGGGCTGGAAAAGGGCTCAACGCGCCTTAAAGTTGAAAACAGGGGGGCTATTGAAGGCAGCCGCTTTGTGGCAATCTTTCAGGACAATGACCCTGCTGTGATGTACACTAAACCGGAATGGAACCAGCCGTGGGCCAAAGAAAGTGTCGGCCAGGTTGCGGAAGTTAAGTCCATAAAAGACGGAGTTGCTGAACTTGATGAACCGCTCCATATCGGTTTCAGTAGGGAAATGTCGGCCCGGCTGGCGAAAGTTAACGCTGTAACAGGCTGTGTAATAGGCTCTCTTTATATTAAAAGAATGGACAGGGGAGATTCGGATTTAATACATATTGACAACGCGGCGTACTGCCTTATAAATAATATAGAAAGCGAGCTTGTGCTGCGCAGCCATGTGTCCGTTTCCACCTCGTACAGATGCGAGATAAAGGATTCCTATTTTCACCATGCCTATGATTACGGAGGCGGCGGGCACGGGTACGGCGTTGAGTTAAAACACTGGGCGTCGAACTGCCTTGTGCAGAACAATATTTTTGTGCACCTGCGCCATTCAATGATGGTGCACCAGGGGGCAAACGGCAACGTTTTCGGCTATAATTATTCAAAGGATCCGGTTGCCACGGGCGACCACGACCCGAATTCGCTTGTATGCGACATATCTGTCCACGGCCATTACGCTTTTATGAACCTCTTTGAGTCCAATATCGTTCAGAAAGTTGAAATTTCCGATTACTGGGGGCCGTCGGGCCCGGGGAACACATTTTTGCGCAACAGGATAGAGACTGAAGGCGTAAGGTTAAATGATAAAACATCGGGCCAGAATTTTATTGGAAATATAATTGTCAACGCGGATTTCGGGATTGAACCCGCGCCGGGAGCCCCTGTTTCCAATATATTAACACAGGCAAACGTGGATTACGGAGAATTAAGCTACGACGCTTCCATTCCGGACAGGGAAATACCGGACAGCCTTTATCTTTCTTCAAAACCTGATTTTATAAAAGGGGTAAAATGGCCGCTTATCGGGCCGGATGTCAAAGGCGCGCAGGACTTGCCGGCGCGGGAAAAAGCCGAGATAAAATGAAAAGGGCAATAACGTACGCGGCGCTTCTGATATTGCTTATTCTGATACTTACGCTGTTGTGCGGCAGGCAGAACGCTGTGAAAAAAATCCTCAAAGAGGCGATAAAAGCCCCGCTTAAAGAGGCCGTACTTAATGAAAGGCGCGATTATGTAATGCGCCTTCCGCAGCCCGGAGAAAAAAGAAAAGAATACAATTATTCTGTTTATATAATCAAAGCCGACGCTTCGGGCAATGCGCAGTGGATAAGGACTTATTCAACGGGCAATAACGACTGGGCCGAGGCCGTGTATCCACTGGACGACGGCGGTGCCATTATAGCGGCTAGATCATATTCTTCAGATGAGGGCTATCTGGGAATGTACCTGCTGAAAGTAGGGTCCGGCGGAGAGAAAATCAGCGTTACTTGGTTTAATGAGCTCAAAGATGGCGATTTTAAGGAAAAAAGCGGTGACTGCGTTATATCAGCGGGGCGCGCTTATTCCGGCGGAGCGTCAGGCGGCGCTTATCTCGCCGGGACTGGAAAAGACGGCAATTATAAATGGGTGAGAAATTTCGGGGCAGGATATTTTGACTGGGGCTACACATCGCTATGGGTCGGGGACGGACATTTTGTAACAATAGCCCAGGACGATACTCCATCCCCGGGGAACGAGGCTTTCGTAATAGCGCAGAGGGATTCGCACGGCAAATATGACTGGTCCAGAAGGTTTGGCGGGGATAAGTCAGACAGGGGATATTCCATTGAGCCGGTTAGAGCAGGCGGGTTTATAGCGGCGGGCCTTACTTATTCTTTCGGCGCCGGAAATGACGATGCCTATATAATACGCTTAAATGACGACGGACAAAAAATATGGGAAAAATATTACGGCATGGCGGGCCATGACAGGGCTTATGACGCGGTAGAGACGGCTGACAACGGATTTATAGCGGCGGGTACAACGGATTCAATAGGCGCCGGTAATTATGACGCGTATATCATTAAAATGGACGCTGATGGAAATTTGCAATGGCAGAAAACTTACGGCGGGCAATATGATGATACGGCGCATGCCGTAGCCGCCACAAAAGACGGAGGTTTCATTGCGGCCGGCGCGACGGATTCATTTATGCCGGAAAAAATATAGGTTATTTTTCAGAAAAATATAAAAAATACAGGAGGCAATTGTGGCAAAAATCATCCGCTACGCGTTAATAGCCGTTGTAATAATAATTCTGGCATTAGCTTTAATGGCAAAGTGCTCCAGAAAATCAAAAATTGAAACGCAACAGGCGGTAGTTGCGCCGCCGCAGGCGGTAACAGTTACAGCAAAACCGGCTGCGCCTGAAAATAAAGTTTTAAAATCTCCGGCTTCAACAAATCCGGTGAAAATGGCGTCCGGGCTTAAAAAAGATGGTAAAGCAGTAAAACCAGAGAGCGCGCCTGCCGGAAAAGTTAACATGAAAGATTATGAATTTAAACTTTCTACGGATAAAACAACTTTTGAAGTTATGAAAAAAGGCGAAGTGGTCCTTTCAAAGACCGCAGGGGACAAGGAAAGCTTTCAGATTGCTGCGGACAGCGCCGAGAAGACCCTTCCAAAAGCCGGAGCGAATTTGCTTGGTGATGGAAGGCCGGTGGTTGTTCTCAAGACAAAATCGGAAAAAGACAGCTGTTCCAACATATATTCCATATTTTCGGTTAGCGATGATATGTCGCTGATAGCGGAAATTAAAGGGCTGGAAGACGGAATAGAATTCAGGGATATTGACCATGACAATGTACCTGAAATTATTGGGCGCGACTGCACATTTCTTGACTGGTGGGCCGCCCTGGGTGAGTCTCCCGCGCCAAAAATTATATTGCGCTATGTTCAGGGCTCGGGCTATGTGCTTGCCGGCGACCTGATGAGAAGGGATCCGCCGCCGGAAGCGCAGCTCTCGGCGAAGGCGGCAGCCTGCGGAAAAGGGCCCATTTCAAAAGTGTGGGGCTATATGCTTGACCTTATTTACTCGGGCAACGGGGACGCTGCCCTGAAATTTTACGACAAACTGGAATGGAACCCGGAGTGGGAATCTCAAAACTCAGGCAACGAATCCGACCCCGGGAAATCAGACAAACAGGAATTTTTGGAGGCATTTAAGGAACACCTGTCCACGAGCCCTTACTGGCCGGCCATAAAAAAGATGAACAACTGGGAATATTCCGATATGGCGATGTAATGAAAAAGTTAAAAGTTAAAATTTTAAACCAAAAAGTGAATACGAAAAAAGGCTGATATGTGTTTTTGTAGGGGCCGCCATATGTGGCGGCCCGGCAAAGCCGATAATTGCCCTTATTATTATAGGGGAAATAATACTTGACATTTTTCTATTCAGCGGTAATATATAATCTGTTTTTGTAAATGCTTTGTTTGGTCAGGTTGTTGTGAAAAAACTCACGCAATCAACCCCAAATATAAATCAGCTTTATTGAAATCAGGCAATTAAATTCGGGATTTTTCAATATCCTACCGGATAATGAAATTACATTCCGCGTTTATATACTATCTTAAGGAGGCGCTTTTGATGTCAAAAGATATGATGGAAATCAGATGGCATGGCCGTGGCGGCCAGGGTGCTAAGACTGCGGCCCTTTTGTTGGGTGAAGCCGCGATCTCTGCCGGAAAGTACGTTCAGGCGTTCCCGGAATACGGGCCTGAAAGGATGGGCGCTCCTGTCGCGGCATATGACAGGATAGCGGCAAAGGAAATAACCATTCATTCTCCGGTTCTTTTACCGGACGTTGTACTGGTGCTTGACGAGACGCTGACGGAATCAGTCAATGTGGCGCACGGGCTATCGGAAGAAACAGGAGTGCTTATCGTTAATACCCCTTATTCCAAAGAGGAAGTACGCGAAAGGGTAAAATGGAACGGCAAGAAACTTTTTACAATTGACGCTTCAAAGATAGCCCTGGCAAATATCGGCAAGGCTATCCCGAATACGCCTATGATAGGCGCGCTGCTTGGAGCTGTGGATGTGCTTCCGCTCGAAGCGTTTATGGAAGATACAAAGAAAAAACTTGAGAAAAAATTCAAATCAAAACCCGAGGTAATCGAGGGCAACCTGAAAGCCATAAGGGCCGCATATGAGGAGGTAAAGAAAGCATGACAACAAAACCCGACCTTAAGACATGGAAGGACATACCCGTAGGCGGCGTCGTTGAAAGCGGCACGTCGGAATATTTTCACACTGGCGGCTGGAGAAGCAAGGTGCCGGTGTGGCAGAAACAGAACTGCATCCAGTGCATGACATGCTGGGCATTCTGCCCGGATAATGCCATAAAAGTAGTCGACGGGCCCAAGGGCAAGGAACGCGGCGAGTTTGATTATGATTTCTGCAAGGGCTGCGGCATATGCCCCGAGGAATGCCCGCAGAACAACAAAATAACAAAAGAACTTAAGGCAAAAGACGCGAACCTCAAGATAAGCCCTTCCACAGGAACGGGCACACCGGGGTTTGACGAGAAGGCTGCAATATTGTTTGTCGGGCTCAAAGAAGCCAAAGACAAATTCAATATAAAGTAACGGAGGAAAAAATAATGGAAAAAACAATTGCGGCAAAAACCGGAAATGAAGCAATGGCAGAGGCCATGCGCCAGATAAACCCGGACGTATGCGCTGCCTACCCGATAACGCCTGCGACTGAAATAATGCAGATATTCGCGGGTTTCGTTAACGACGGAAAGGTTAAGACAAACCTTATAACTGTGGAATCAGAACACTCTGCAATGAGCGCATGTGTTGGTTCCGCGGCT
The DNA here is from genome assembly GCA_964565765.1 of uncultured Spirochaetia bacterium. GTDB lineage: Bacteria > Oederibacteriota > PGYV01 > PGYV01 > Palsa-1178 > Bog-1181. The sequence continues at coordinate 48,611 of CAZMGF010000004.1, read as the reverse complement.
TCGGGCGCCCGTACCATGACAGCCACATCTTCACAGGGGCTGGCTCTGATGCACGAGATTCTTTTTATAGCGTCCGGCATAAGGCTTCCTATAGTAATGGCGGATGTCAACCGCGCCTTATCGGCGCCTATTAACATTCACTGCGACCATTCGGATACTATGGCCGAGAGGGATTCCGGCTGGATACAGATATTCTCCGAGAATTCGCAGGAAGCATATGATTCAATGCTCCAGGCTAACAGGATAGCGGAGCACAAGGATGTAATTACGCCGGTTATGGTTACAACCGACGGGTTCATCATAAGCCACGGCATGGAAAGGCTTGAAATGTATCCTGACGCAGAGGTTCAGAAATTTGTGGGCGAATACAAGGGGCCGTATAATGTCCTTGACGTTGATCATCCGATAACAGTGGGATCAATAGTTCTTACCGATTATTATCTCGAGTACAAAAAGGCCCAGCATGAGGCAATGAAGGCCGCAAAAAGGGTAATCCTCGAGGTCGGCAAAGAATTTGGAAAAACCTTTGGCAGGGAATATGGTTTGATTGAAACATACAAAACCGACGACGCGGATTTTATTGTTATAGCTATGGGCTCTACAGCAGGCACGGCAAAGGCCGCCATTGAAGAGCTCAGGCTGGAAGGCATAAAGGCCGGATTGCTGAAGATCAGGGTGTTCAGGCCGTTCCCGGCTGAAGAAATAGCCGCTGTACTGGCAAAAGCAAAGGCTGTGGCCGTTCTTGACAGGTGCGAATCAATGTCAAACCAGGCAGGGCCCGTGGCCACGGAAGTAAAAGCAGGTTTATATGACGCGGGCGTCAAAGTACCTCTCGCAAGCTACATTTACGGGCTTGGCGGCAGGGAAATATACATCGAAGACATCAAGAACGTTTACAGGGAACTTAAAGCAATAGCGGACGGCAAGTCCAAACCTGAGCAGGCCAAGTACATCGGCCTGAAAGCCTAAAGGAGGCCAGACTAATGTCATCACCTAAACAGGCATCGGCAGTTGAAACCAAGTTTATAGGCGGCCACAGGGCATGCGCGGGCTGCGGCTTTCCAATAGCCATAAAAGAAGTGTTATCCTCATCAAAGGACCCGGTTGTGGTTGTAAGCGCTACAGGCTGCATGGAAGTTACAACCACAATTTATCCCTATTCAGCGTGGAAAGTGCCTTTTCTGCATGACGCGTTTGAAAATTCAGCCGCCACATGCTCCGGAGTTGAAGGAGCGTATCAGTCGCTGAAAAAACAGGGAAAAATATCAAAAAATATTAAATTTGTGGCATTCGGCGGGGACGGCGGAACCTACGACATAGGCCTCCAGTCGCTCTCCGGCGCAATGGAGCGCGGGCATGACATGCTTTATGTATGCAATAACAACGAAGCGTACATGAACACAGGCGTACAGAGGTCATCGGCCACACCCAGGGGCGCAAGCACCACAACAGCTCCGGCCGGAAAGGTCATAAACGGAAAACAGCAGAACCCGAAGGATTTAACCGAGATTATGGCGGCGCACAACCTGCCGTATGTCGCCCAGACGACAGTGGGCATGTGGCCGGATGCTACAAAAAAGTTTGAAAAGGCATTTTCAATCACAGGCCCGAAGTTCGTGAACATATACGCGCCGTGCATACCGGGATGGGGATATGATACGTCACAGACAATAAAGATGTCAAAACTAGTCGTAGACACATGCATGTGGCCGGTATACGAGGTAGAAAACGGCAAATACAAGATTAATTATAAGCCGGCTGTAAAGCTGCCCGTAACTGAATACATGAAAACACAGACAAGGTTTAAGGCGCTAATGAAAGATGAGGCAACCATTGCCGCGATACAGGCAAATATAGACGCAAAATGGGCAAGGCTGCAGCTTATGGAAGAGGCGACGAATAAAGTTTAACAAAAATCAGGCGTGTTACCCCTGTTTATAATTTACACGCTTTGAAGGGCCCGGGAGAAATCCCGGGCCCTTTTTTCATACGTGAAAATAAACCAAATATTTTCTTGACATTTTATTTATAGAATAGTATAAATATATGCAATTAAAGAGGTTTTTTGGATTGCTCAATAAAACTAAAGAGTTTTTAATGTCATTTTAAGGCCCTTAAAAAGGGCCTTTCATGATATATAAACTATTTTAACCTGCGGAGGTGTGCGGAAATTGAAAAATCTTGGAAGACACATCCTGGTCGAGTTTTACGGGTGTAACAAGAGCAAACTTGATGACCTTAAATTTGTTGAAAGGACCATGGTTGGCGCGGCTGAATACTCCAAAGCCACAGTGGTCGATGAAGTATTCCACAAATTTAACCCGCACGGGATCAGCGGTGTTGTAGTTATCCAGGAATCTCATTTAACAATTCATACTTGGCCGGAATACGGTTATGCCGCCGTGGATGTTTTTACATGCGGCCAGACTGTTGACCCCTGGGACGCTTTTTTTTACCTGAACAGGGAATTCGATGCCGAGTCAAATACGACAATGGAGCTCAAAAGGGGTCTGCTTGACCTTCCAAATCTTAAGGTAAAAACAACCGCGTAAGTTTCCAAAAAAACAAGAGGTGATTTGAAGTGGATGCTAAAAGAAAAAAGGAATTAAAGGAACTGCTGACTGAAATGAAAGACAGTAAAATAGCGGAAATAAGGCAGAATACAGATGAAATGGCGTCCGCTGACGGCTTCCAGAATGACGCGCAGGATTTTGCGGATACTGCCACCAATATTTATGATAAAGAACTGCATCAGGACCTGACGGAAAAAAACAAGCAGATACTTCATAATATAGAAGAAGCCCTTGCCAAGATAGAAGAGGGCAGGTTCGGGAAATGTGATAAATGCGGAAAAGACATTTCAATAGAAAGGCTCAAGGCAATACCGTCAACCAAACTCTGCATTAAATGCCAGACCGGCGCGGAAAGACTATAAGCAAGTTTACAATTTAATATGCGTATTACAAGCGGCCAATTCAAGGGAATCCCCGTTTTTGCCCCTCCAGGTATGGACGTGCGTCCTACCTTAGCAAGGACCAGGCAGGCTGTTTTCAATATGTTAAGGCCATATATCAACGGGGCAGCCGTTGTTGATATTTTTTCGGGAACGGGAGCCCTGGGTTTTGAGGCCATAAGCAACGGGGCGGCTTTCGCTTATTTCCTGGATGTTTCCCATGGAGAATATATAGCAAAAAATGCGGCCAAATTAAAACTTGACGGCTCCGCTTACAGGTTTATAAAGGGCGATTTTTTAAAGGGGCTCTACGCGCTTGAGGCCCTTAATGTAAAGGCTGACATTATATTCGCGGACCCGCCGTACAACAGGGGATTTATCAGAAAACTCCTTGACGCGGGCGCCCTCAGCAGCATCCTTAATGACGGAGGGTTGCTTGTGGCGGAGATACATTATCAGGAAAAAATGGAAATAGAGGCCCGGCTTAACGGCTGGGTGATCTTGAAAGAGAAGGAATACGGGGAAACATGGGTAGTATTATTCAAAAAACCGGAGGTTATATAAAATGGTACAGCAGGAGATTCTCGCGAAGCTGCCGGCTTTTAAGGCATTCTCCGCCGATGAAATAAAGGAACTCTCGGAAAGGCTCAATATTGAGGAAGTGGAGCCCCAGAGGACGGTATTTAACGAGAACCAGATCGGCGATGATTCAATGTATTTTATCCTTGAAGGCGCCGTAAAAATAGTCAAAAAAACTAAAAATGAGGAAAAGGTGCTCGCAAACCTTAAAGCCGGGGATTTCTTCGGCGAAATGTCCATGCTTCTGCCGGCGCCAAGGTCGGCGTCGGCCGTAACAATAAAGCAGTCCAGCCTGATAAGGCTCTCGGACAGGGATTATAATGATTTCAAAAAAACAAAACCGGCTATTGTTGTAAAATTCAACGACATATTCATCGGGGCTCTTATACACAGGCTCCGCGAAGCTGATAAAAGGCTGGTAAGAGAAGGCTTCGGGATTGGCGCGATTTAAATGATAAAATTTGATCTCTGGTCGCTTATATGCAAATGGGCAGTATATACGTTCCTTCTTTTTCTTACAGTCAGGACCGTCAAAGGGCTGAATGTGAGCTATTCCGGGATGGAAGGGGCGCTTACGCTTGCGGCGGCCGCCGCTGTAATAGCCCTGATTAATACTTTTATAAGGCCGGCAATAATTCTCTTGACTTTGCCCATAAATATATTATCATTTGGTCTATTCACTCTCATCATTAATGCGGTGGTATTCTCATGCGCCGGATGGCTGGTAAAAGGATTTGAAGTTAAGTCTTTATGGGCCGCAATAATAGGCTCGTTAGTATACAGCCTTGCCGCAATGGCGGCTGAGTTTGTTATCAGGATATTCTTCGCCGGTTCAAGGGCAAAGAAAGGAAATATCAGGGCTGATTTCAGGATAATAGAATGATTTTTTGTGTGCGAGGATGGCGAAATTGGTAGACGCACTAGCTTGAGGTGCTAGCGGGTAACACCATGGGAGTTCAAGTCTCCCTCCTCGCACCAAAATTTTCTTAAGGAAAATTTTGGCGGCTCCTGCCGCGGGTTATAATTTATGTAAATTTTAAGAATCATTCAGCGGGAGATAATAATGGGTAAGAAAACAAAAAAATATGTCCTGGGCCTTGACCTTGGCGGCACTAATGTTATGGCAGCGCTGGTCGACAGTAAAGGCGGCGTAAAATCATACCTACATTTTCCAACAGAGGCTTCAAACGGGCCGGAACATGTCATATCCAACATAGCGCAGCAGGCCAAAATTCTTGTTAAGAACAGCGGCCTTGCCATGAAAGATATATTAAGGGCCGGCATCGGATCGCCGGGGCCGATGGATTCGAAAAAAGGCATTATAATGGGCGCCGTGAACCTGCCCGGATGGAAATATGTAAGGTTAAAGGATACCCTCGAAAAACTTCTCGGTGTCGGAGTAGGAGTGGATAACGACGCCAATTGCGCGGCTTACGGCGAGACATGGGCCGGAGCGGCAAAAGGCTCGTTAAATGTCGTCGGCATTACCCTGGGAACCGGAGTGGGCGGCGGTATCATAATAGACGGCCGGCTCGTGCGCGGCGCCAATTATAATGCGGCTGAAATCGGACATACTTCACTTAATCCCGACGGCAGGCTGTGCAAGTGCGGGGCGCGAGGCTGCCTTGAACAGTACGCTTCAGCTTCGGCAATCGCGGAATCGGCCAGACAGGCTATACGCGGCGGAGCGAGGTCCATTATGACAGAGGCCGTTAAGGGAGATATTTCAAAGATAACCTCAAAAACCGTTTACGAGGCCCTGCTGCAGAAAGACAGGACGGCTGTTGCCGTATGGGATGAGTTTATCAAATACCTCGGAGCAGGAGTGGCTAATCAGATAAACGGATTAAATCCGGAAGTTGTGGTTATAGCGGGCGGCGTTATAAATGCCGGCGACAGGCTATTCAAACCGCTGCGCGAAGCCGTAAAAAAACAGACATTTGAGCTTACATTTTCCGCGGCAAAAATAGTCCCGGCAAAACTCGGGGAGCTTGCCGGAGCCATTGGCGCCGCCGGTCTTGCCATCAATGAGGGCGAATTTTACGGCATCTGAGAGCCCCTTAAAGCTTTTATCATCCACCCCGCGTAAAATAATAATTTCTATCGTTATTCTCGCGGCTGCATTCGTATATCTTCATACTATGACCCCGGTTTTCAAAAGTAATGATTCTCCGGAAACTGCAGCCGCGGCTTATTTTTTGGGGATTGGCCATCCTCCGGGTTATCCGCTCTTTAATATGTGCGCAAAAATAACGACCTTTTTGCCTGTTGGAAATACCGGTTTCAGGGTAAATTTATTTTCCGTGATTCTCGCCCTGCTTACGCTTCTGCTCGCGTATAAAACATCCGGTATAATAGCCCCGTATTTCTGGGAGCAAAGCGGCGCAAAACGGCGCCTGGCCGGGATTCTTGCTGTTTTAGCGCTTGCTTTTTCGCGCGTCTTCTGGAGCCAGGCAGCCGAGGCAAAAGGCGGGATATACATGCTCAACCTGCTTTTCACATCCGCCCTTATATATATTTTCCTTAAGCTTCTTGACGGATTTCAAAAAAAATTATTATATCTTGTGTCCCTGATTTTTGGCCTTGCCTTCGCAAACCACTGGCCGAGCGCGGCCATAATGGCGCCTTTTTTCGTGTATATTATTTTTATTCACCGCGGGAAATTAAGCGCCGGTCGCGCGATGTTTTCCGCGCTTTTTTTTGCGGCGGGACTGGCGGCTTATATTTATCTGCCCATAAGGGCGGGGAACAAACCTCCTCTAAACTGGGGAAACCCGGTTGATCCGTCAGCCATTCTTAATGTTATTTTGCGCAGGGATTATTCCAATACGGTTAAACCGGGGCTGGATGTATATATTTATCAGCTGAAGGAAACTATCAGGACATTTGCTTTAAATTATTCATTCCTGGCGGTTTTCGCCGCGGCGGGAGCCGCCGCGATGTTTAAAAAGGCGCGGAAAAAAGTTTTTTTTCTAGCTTCAATTATGATTCTCACAATAATACTTGTCGCATTTGTAAACCTCACGAAAAAAGATATTGTTTATCTTATTGATATTTTTCTTTTGCCCGCGCTTTATATAATGGCGCTTTTTATCGCCCCCGGCGCGGCTGCTTTTGCCGCGCTTAAAATACCCGGGACTGCAGTTAAAGGCGCGCTGATTGCCGCTTTCGCGGCCATGTTCGTTTTTAATCTGGGGGCGGATGATTTTTCGCGCGATTTTACCGCCTATGATTACGGAAATAATATACTTTCTTCACTCGAGCCGGGCGCGGTATACATTGCGGACGGTGATTATAATGCCATGCCCGTGTTTTATATCCTTGAAGTTGAAAAAAAACGGCCCGATATAAAATTTGCCGTATCATCATTTCTCGCGTTTGGCTGGGGGATAGATGATTTCAGGTCAAGAACCGGTATAAACGCGGAAATGGCGCCCTATCACAGGATTGATAATATAAAAAGTATATTAAACAACGGCGGCAATTTATCCATTTATATGAATTATTCCGGAAGCGGTGATATTTCCGCCAGTACTCCCGGACTTTTTAGTTCGCACTGCGGGCTGCTTAATAAACTCGGCTTAAATAATAATTATAGTGGGCCGGATACGGAACCCTTTAAACTTTATAATTACAGGGGTATATTTAACGGTAAAAAAGACCGTGACGTGGCGGATACTTCATTAATTACATGGTATCCTTTTTCGATGGTAAATTGCGCGGCAGAGCTGCTTTCGGCGGGAGACTACGCGCAATCAGCGGAGTTATACAGGGAAGCAATGCTATTCCCGGTTGATGAGCCGCGGGATAACATCTGTTACGATATATCAATGTCATATTTTAAGCTTAGTGATACCGAAGGTGAGCGGCGCTACCTGAAAAAAGCGATAAGTTACAATACAAAAATCCCACAGGTTTACGAGAGGCTTGGATTGATATATTTTAATATGGGGCTGCTGGATAATGCCAATGATTTATTTAAAAGAGCCAAATTACTTGGAAGCACGCTTGACACTGTTGATAAAGGCATGGGTGTTATTTCAGGTTTTTCACAAAAAGATAGGCTTGAAATTGCATTAATGAAAGGCAATGAAAAGCTGGTTAAAAACGATTATGTTTCAGCTGGTGAAATATTTGACTTCCTTATTGAAAAAGGATATAAACGTGATATAATATATAAGAACTTAGGAGTGTTTCATTTTAAGACAGGCGATTATAGCGGCGCGCTTGAAGACTTCAAAAAGTCTGATAATGAAACACATAATGCTGTGACTGTGCTTTACCTTGCGATGGATCTCGAAAAACTCGGTGATTTAAAAAAGGCTGAAATTGAGCTTGAAAAGGGGCTAAATGATTTTCCGCAGGATAAGGCGCTCTCAGGTGCTTTAAGTTTATTGAAGGAGCGGGTTTTAAATGGCAAAAGTATTAATAGCGTTAACGGACAGGGACGAAGCGATAAAGATAAACAACGCCCTTGAAGACAGGGGTGATACCACATATGTAGCGACCGATTCATCGGCTCTTCTGGAAAAAATATCCCGCCAGGAATTTACTGCCTTAATTCTTGATACTGAAATAATACCCGAACTTGAACTGAACATTGTACAGTTTATCAAGGAAAGAAATCCTGATATGAAAATCATCCTTGTAACTTCAAAGGAAAAACTTGATTCGGCCATCGCGATTGCCAGGAACCAGGATTTTTATTATCTTCTAAAACCCCTTAACATTAATGAGCTCTCTTTCATTCTCGAGAAGATAGAAAATTCCGTTGTAAAGCATGAAGAGCCGGCCCTTGAGAATTATTTCAGGGAAAGGTTCATCGGAAAATCGGATAAGATTAGGAAAGTAATGTCGGTTTCGGCGAAAGTCGCCAAAAGCGATTCCAACATCCTGATTACCGGAGAAACAGGAACCGGGAAAGAACTCATATCAAGGGCCATACACGAACTATCGCGCAGGTCCCATGCCCCTTTTATCGCCGTTAATTGCGCGGCTATCCCGGAAAACCTGCTGGAGTCGGAGCTCTTTGGCTACAGGAAAGGGGCATTTTCGGGGGCTGTTGCCGATAAAAAGGGCTTAATAGAACTTGCTGATAAAGGGACGCTGTTCCTGGATGAAATCGGGGATTTAAGCCTTAACCTCCAGTCAAAACTTTTAAGAGTGCTTGAATACCGGGAGCTCAGGATGCTAGGCGACGAGGCCCTTAAAACAGTTGATATACGCATTATCGCTGCGACAAACCAGGACCTTTCCGCGATGATAAAAGAGAAAAAATTCAGGGAGGACCTCTTTTTCAGGCTTAATGTAATACATATTAATATACCGCCGCTTCGCGAAAGAAAAGAAGACATACCCCTGCTCATAAGGTTTTATATTGAAAAATATAACAAGCTCGGAGGCAGGAATATAGTGTCCATTGACCCCGCGGCAAGAAACCTGCTGGCATATTATGATTATCCCGGAAATGTCAGGGAACTTGATAATATTATTCAGCATGCCTTCGCCATGTCGCATAATGACATTTTAGGTGTTGATGACCTGCCGGCGCAGCTGCACAACATAACCCCGTATTTTAAGCTGGAGCCGCACGAGGACAAGCCCATTGACCCCGATAAACAGGATGAGGGCGGGGAACTGCTGCTGTCAAGAATTGAAATGAATACCATATTAAAGGGATTCGCAAAATTCGGCACAAATCATACAAAGGTTGCAAAGGCGCTGGGAATTTCACGCTCCACTTTATGGAGAAAAATGAAACAGTATAAAATTGTAATTTAGCACTACTTATATAAATAAAAAAAGCGGGCTTTAAGCCCGCTTTTTTTATTTATATAAGTTTGTTAGAAGCTTGCGCCGAATGAAAGTTTGTACGCGGTGCCAAGCTCACCATAGGGTTCGAAGGAGAAATCAATATTATATTTGGAATTAACAAGCAGCCCGAGGCCGAACGAAATATCTTTAAAGCCGCTGTCAATAAGGTCATCCTCTGTATAATAACCCGCGCGCAGGACAATAAGGTATGGGGTTTTTACTTCAAGGCCGAACCTGTTTTCCGGCGAGTTATTCAGGCGGCCGACCAGGTCGTATTCCGCGTTAAAACCCCAGTCGGCTATTGAAAAATTGTAGAGCCCGGCGAATGTCATTTCCTTTGAAATGGTAAACCCGCTCATTTCACCGCCGAAATTTGTGGCCACAAGGTCGAAAGAAAGGCCTTTTATTATGGGAACAAAATAACGCACACCCAGGTCAAATGCGACCGCGTTTACGGCGGAGCCGTCCATGTCATCAAGGAAATATTTTACGGTTACACCGAAATCAACATCCTTGTCGAGCTGGTTCGCGTACGCGATGTTCAGGTTAAGCGCGTATGTGGAAAAGGTTGTGTTCATATCAATAGGGTGGCCTGCGTCGTCGGTGGTGTACCTTTCCATTTCCCCTGAATTGAAATATGAAAAACCGGCAGCGAAGGTGCCAACGTCTTTTACCTTTGTGGCGACGCTCAGCGAGTCTATTATAGTGGACATGAGCCACTGGTTGTGTGAAAAGAAAAGATTATATGAATTATCCTCTTTTTTCATATTTTCAATACCGGCCGGGTTCCAGAAAAGAGCGACCGCGTCCTGTGCCATACCCATATAGGCGTTTCCCATACCCGAGGCGGCCGCGCCGTTGCCTATGGTTGAGTATAAACCTGAAACAACTGATGAGTTGTCAGTCACGGTTAAGGAGGCAAAAATGGAACATGAAACAAGTGTCAAAGCCGCTGCGATTATTATAAGTTTTTTCATTTTTTTCCTCCCCATCACTTTATAACAGCAAATTTGCTGTACGGCGTTGTGTCTGTTGTGCCGTCCGAATATGTAACTACAACTTTAAACATATATATGCCCCTGGCAAAATTGGTTATGTCTACCGCAATGTAACCCCAGTATGGCCCGGTGTCATAAACCCTTCCTGCTTCATCACCGCTGATGGCCTTTATGACTACCATTACGCTTATTGGAGTTTTTGTGGAATTTACCGGATAAGCTATTGCCATCCTGTTTGTGAATGCGGCCGGGTTTGGATACGCGAAAACCTTGCCCTGCGGCGCCTGAGGAACCGGCCACGGAGTGAAAGTAGGCGTGATTGTGGAAGTCGGCGTGATCGTATAGGTCACGGTTTCCGTTCCGGTTGCGGTTACTGTAGGAGTTACAGTCATTGACCACGACGGATTTATAGTCGGGGTGATTGTGTAAGTGGGAGTTATCGTGGAAGTCGCAAATGTTAATGTTTCTGTTATTGTTTCGGTTATAGTGGCTGTCACCGTGATAGTCACAGTTGCGGTAACTGTTGCGGTAACCGTACCAGACACGGTTTCTGTTACGGTTTCTGTAATAGTCTCGGTAACCGTTGGTGTTACGGTAAAGGTCGGCGGCGGACCCGCAATTATCCCTGCGCTTGCGGCAAGCGCTATAACCGCTATAAGCAATACTTTTTTCATAATGCAAAAACCTCCTGATAAGAATTAAACGATATGAAAGATTCTAACATTTTTTGCTGTAAAGTCAATATAAAGTGGGCAGGGGTTGGTTATAAAGAATGGCTATTTAATTATAGCAAGTTTTCCGGTTTTTCGGCAGTCTGGCCCGCTTATAACATATATGTATATACCCGGGGCAAGCGATTTTGACCGGGGTATTCCTGATATGCGCCAGAAATACATTCCGTCCGGGGTATCTTTTTCGTCGTAATACACCTCTTCGCCGTTAAAATTAAAGACGGCGATTTTTGTATGGGCGGTAAGATTGTAGAAAGTTATACCGCCGGTTGATAAGGGAGCCCTGTAAGGGTTTGGATAAAAATAAAGTTTATCAAGGTTTGACGCGGCCGCTTTAACAGGCGTGGGCGTTGTTGTCTGTGTGGCGGTGGCTACCGGCGCAGCGGTTATTGTGGTTGTCGGGGTATAAGTCGCGGTTATTAACGCGGTGGGTGTGATTGTGCCAACGCCGGGACAGCCGCAAATCTCAATGTTGTCGACCCACAAATCAACGCTCCACTGGGATCCGGCGGCCGGGAAGCTGTCGGTCTGGAACTCGACAGCGGTTGTTTTTGTAAAATAAACAGATGCGGCGGCGGCTGTACCCCAGCCGGCAGCCTGGGTCATTGACGAAAATGGAATGTTTATCAGCGTCCAGGATGAGGATGCGGGAAGCGAATACCTGTAATAATTATATCCGGTAGGAATTGACGCGTCGCAGTCAATTTTTGTGTAATATTGTTTGGAATCATTTTTATACCAGAAACTTAAGGAGGAGCAGGATGAAATGTCCCTTGTCGCGCCGAAGCTTGTGCCCATGGCGACATACGGGTACTGGTAATATCCGGGGCTGTTAATAACCGTTCCTGTCATGCGCGCGGCCGCTCCCGTTGAATCAAACCCCGGAGCCGTCATTGTGAACTGCCCGGCAGGAGGCCATACTATTGACAAACCCGGAGTGGCCTGTGAATGATCGTTGTTTGTATACCAGTAGCCGCCCCAGTAATTATTAACGGCCTGGCGGTTGCAGTCGTCTATAAGGATGCCGGGTATATTTGGAGTTGTTGTCGGTGTGATAGTCGGCGTTGCCAGGCCGCATCCGTAAATTCCTATGGGCCCGAGCGAGACGCTTACAGGATACTGCTGGCCGGGAGGAGGCTCCACGCCGTTTTGAAAAACAACCTGCCTGACCATCGCAAGCACCGATCCCCGGCTCACAATATTTCCCCAGCCAGGAGCCTGGGTAAATGAGGTGAAAGGGAACATGTAATACTGCCAGCCCGATGCCGCAAAAAATGAATACTTATAGTCGTTGTATCCCGTGTTTATCGAAGAATCGGCAACCAGGCGCAGGTCATAATATTTGTTGTCGCCGTTAAAATAAAAATTTACACCCAGGCAGGAAGAATAATCCCTGTCGGATACAAGATCGGTGCCGAAGGCTATAAATGGGGCGCTATAGCCTCCGGTATTATACACGACGGTTCCTGTCACATGAAGGGCGCATGAGGAGGCGGAAAATCCCGGAGTGGAAACTCCAATCGCGATGGAAGAGGTACCGCCGTTGGAAGAGTCATTGTAGGAGAACCAGGAACCTCCAAGCAGGTTGGTGGTGTTGCAGTCTGAAAAATCATCTATTAATGTCACGGCATAAGCCGGGTAAGTCGGCGTTACTGTGGGAGTGGCTGAAATTGTGGGAGTAAAAGCCGGCGTAAAAGCAGGGCCGCCTGCGGTAACCGTGGGAGTGGGGGCGTTATATCCGGGAATAAAATAAGAGCCCCCATATTCATACGCGCCTATATCAGGAGCGGCGCCTACGTAACCGTCCGTAATCCCGGGAATTACAAGGCCCGCGTCTATCGCGCCGGAACCGGCGGTTGGGACATAATTGGAACCTATAGGATAAAGGCCGTTATTTGATACTGTCGGCGGGTATCCCGTGCAGAAAGATGCGGTTGACATATCGGCAAGATTATTTTCAACAATTGTACCGGACTGGTCCTGAATATTTCCAAGCCCCTGAGCGGCATTGCCGTAATAGCTGAAGGAGTTAAGAGAATTTATAACAGTGTTGTTATATATCCTGTTGTTTTCCGACGGAGTGTTTAATACTATACCCGTTCCCGCCAGGTTCCACGCGACGTTGTGATGCACAAGCTGGTTATTTGTGCCGTTATCAAGATATATTCCGGCGCCATATGTGGTGTAATTGTCATGGACCCAGTTGTAGGATATCTCGGTGTATTGCGCGTCGATGCCGAAGGAATAAATAGGGCCGCAGTCTTTGGAAAGAAGCCCCGGATATGAAACATCGTTGTAGGATATTTTTAATTGCGTTGAGGAAGGGTGGTTAATCCCGTACCTGCCGGTGTTGTAAATAGTATTATGCGTGATGATGTGGCCGAATGTGGGGGCGCCGGAGCCGCCTTCGGTCATTATGGCGGCGTGATTGGAACCCATGTATCCGGTGTCATGGATAAGGCAGTTTGTCACCGTGTTGTCGTAACCCTGTATATATATTCCGCATCCGGCGCTCTGTGATATTTCACAGTTGCTGTATGTGTTGTATCCGCCGGAAACATAATTTGTCTCGCCGCCGCCTGTGGTAAATCCCGACATTGCCTCGTAATGGTCCACATATTTCATCCTGCAGTCATCGACCGTACAGTAATATGAGCCGTTCATATTTATAGCGGCGGAGAAAATATTCAGGTTGTAAAGTTTGATATAGGAAAGTCCGGTCAGGTCAAAAGCGTAATTTCTTGCTTTGGCCTCGATAATGTGGCCGGAGGGGGCGGCTCCGTCAGGCGTCCATAAATATAATATCTGCCCGGCTGTATCCAGGAACCATTCGCTGCTTGTGTCAAGCCCTGAAAGCGAACCGAATATGTAATAAGGGTTGCCTGCCCGCGGTTCATAATTGGTGTTGCCCGAAGTTGAAATTGGCGTGGAAAAAGTAAATCCGGAGCCGGCGGTGTAGCCGGTAATCTGAACGACATAAGACCCCCAGCCGTCGCCGGGTTGTATCCAGACATAGGCGTTGTTCCAGTTTCCCGGCGGAAGATCGGGATCCATTAGTGTTGTATAATTTGTACCGGTTCCGGCGGTGGCCGTGACCATATGAAGAAGGTCCCCGGCAGTGGTGTTTGGCCAGCGCGCCTTGTTCATCATTACGGAATCGACAAAAAGCTGGTTAAAATTCAGGGAGGTGGGGGAGCTGTAAATGGAGCCGCTGTAAACGCTCCATGTCCCGGTAAAAAGATCCGCGCCTGTAATTGTAACAGACTGGTTCATATAAGGCATAAAAGTAACCGGCGCTCCGGAAGAGCCGGACACCGCGGGAACAACAGTTTCACGGTATATTCCGGCGGAAATATAACAGCAGTCGCCAGGAGCCATTATTGAAGCGGCGCGTTGTATTGTTTTGAAGGGGGAAGCAGGGCCGGTTCCGGTGTTCGAAGTGTCGCTGCCTGAAGCGGCTGAGACATAATAATTAATTGAATATGAATTGATTGAAAAAAGAAGAACCGCTGACGCCGCTAAAAAAAACTTTTTCATACGCATCTCCGGAGTATTTGGACTTCATATATTATAATGCAAAACAGGCCTTCCGGCTGCGTTTATTTTTAAATATTTGCCTTTTTAAAAATAATCCTATATAATATCAGTCAATGTTTTTAACATTTTGCTCATGGAGGAAAAAATGAAAAAACGCTTTATCATTCTTTTATTTGTATTCACCGCGGTTTTTGCCGCGTTTGTCAGGGCGGACAAACAAAAGGACGCATACGAGGCCTTAAAACCGCTCATGGAAGTTTACGCGATTATACAGGAAAATTATGTGGATGAGGACAAGGCGAACCCGAAGGATCTGGCTACCTTCGCCATAAAGGGAATGATTCAAAATTTGGACCCGTTCTCACAGTATATGGACCCGCAGGCGTATAAGGACATGAACGACGATACGCACGCGCAATTCGGCGGGCTGGGAATTGAAATAGCCGTCAAGGACGGACAGCTTATGGTAGTGGCCCCGATTGAGGATACGCCGGCATACACAGCGGGTATCAAAGCGGGAGACAAGATAATGATGATTGAAAATGTAACCACGGACGGCATGGACGTAAACGACGCGGTACACAAACTGCGCGGCGAGCCCGGCACCAAGGTTACGATTTCAATTCAGCGCGGCAATGTCGCTGATTATAAGGATTTCACGCTGACGCGCGCCATTATTAAAATAGAAACCGCCAGGTACAACACCATAGGCGATGACGTCGGATATATAAGGATAAACGAGTTTATGGGCGATGCATCTGATATTGTCGACAAGGGGCTCAAGGAATTCAAAAAAGACAAGATAAAAAAACTTATAATCGACCTCCGCGACGATCCGGGAGGGCTGCTTGACCAGGCGGTGCAGATTTCCGACATGTTCCTTCCGAAAAACACGCTCATTGTTTATACCGAAAGCAGGGACAAGGCAAAAAGAATGGATTTCAAATCCGAAAAAGGCGAACAGTTCAAGGGCGACATTGTTGTCATGATTAACAGGGGCAGCGCTTCGGCTTCGGAAATTTTGTCCGGAGCCCTGCAGGACAATAACCGCGCCATTATAACCGGAACGCAGTCTTTTGGAAAAGGCTCCGTGCAGACAATAATACCGCTCTCCGACAAATCTGCCTTAAGGCTCACAACGGCCAGATACATGACCCCGAAGGGGCGCTCCATACACGGCATCGGGATTACACCGGACATTGTAATGGAAGAACAGATACCGACCACATACACGACAGCGCTGTATGAAAAAAACATATTCGAGGATTTCGCGGCTGAATACCTGAAAAAGCATCCGGACGGAATTGACACAAAGAAAAAAGACGTGGTAAAGGTATCTGAATCGGACATAAAGGTGCTTTTCAAAAAAGATGAGGATGAGAAACTTCTGGATGAATTCATGAAATACCTCAAGGAAAAAAAGGAAGAAGTCAAGCTCCAGGAAATAGTCATGGACAAGGATTCAATCCTTAAATGGATAAAAACCGAAGTAGCCATGAAGTTAAAGGGGCGGGGCGCCTCAAGAAGGGCCTCGATAGAGAACGATTCGCAGGTTAAACGCGCCATTGACATCCTTAATACTATGGGCAAGCTCAGGGAGACAAAGTCATGAAAAAAGCAGCATCAAACACGGCTGTTATTGTAATACTGCTTATAGCCGCGGGTTTTGCTTTTTACAGGTTTTATTATATGCCTCGGGTTCAAAAATCAGAAGCTTCAATCAGGACAACAGTTGATTCTTTTGTTGTAAAAAAGATACTTGTTGACCCTCTTTTGATTATAAGCAAAAAGGAAACAGGCGTTTACGATCTTACCGCGAGAATGCCGCAGAGGTTCACGCCCGAGTCTCTTAAGAGCGAGATAAAAACTGACCTTAATGGCGTTGAACGCGCGACTGTTGAGTTCGGGGAAGTGGAAACAGATAAAACAACCAGCCTTTCAGCGGCCATACAATCGCCTTTTAATCTTGTCTGTAAGCTCAGGTTTATAAGGGATAAGAAGCCAAAAATTGCCGTCATACTTGACGACTGGGGTTACAGCGACAGGAATTTTCCATATTTCGCGTCGATTAAGGACGTTTTTACAATATCGGTGCTTCCGGGATTGAAATTCTCTTCGGCCGCGGCGGAAGCCGCATATAAGTATAAAAAGGGGATAATGCTCCACCTGCCTATGCAGCCTGAAAAGAAAGTACCGATGGAAAAGATAACGATACTCGCAAATATGGACAAACAGCAGGTGGTTTCCATAGTGGACACCCAGATGACAAAGATACCGCATCTTACCGGGGTTAATAATCATGAGGGGTCGCTCGTAACCGCGAAAAAAGATATTATCACGCCGGTGCTTGAGGTATTAAGGGACAGGAACCTCTTTTTTATCGACAGCATGACAACGCCGAAGACAGTTGCCTACAAAACGGCTCAGGAACTCGGCATGAGATGGGCAAAAAGGGATATCTTTATCGATAACAAAAAAGAAGCCGCGTATATTGAGGCGCAGTTAAAACAGGTGGCGAAACTCGCTAAGAGCCGCGGGTGGGTAATAGCCATAGGCCACGACGATCCTGTCACTATAGCGGCGCTCGCGCGCGTAATGCCGCAACTGGCCGAAGAGGGGTATGAATTTGTTTATCCGGCAGAATTACTGCAGTGAGATTTAAAAAAATAAATAATTATATCCGTAAAAATCCGGGGATTATATGTACATACTTGGCATAGAAACTTCCTGCGACGAAACATCCGCCGCAATACTGGATAACGAAAAGATACTTTCAAACATAATATTTTCGCAGATAAAAACCCACCGCGTTTACGGCGGTGTGGTGCCCGAGATTGCAGCCAGGGAACATCTGGCGCGGCTGCCGCTTGTAATTGAAGAGGCGCTGGATAAAGCCGGAATCAAAATGAAGGACCTGGGCGGGGCAGCCGTTACATACGGGCCGGGACTTGCGGGCGCCCTTATAGTGGGGCTTTCTTACGCCAAATCAATAAGCTACAGCCTTAAAATACCTCTCGCCGGCGTCAATCATCTTGAAGCGCACCTGCTTTCTCCGTTTATGGAATTCGCGGATATGTCGTTTCCATATCTCGGGCTGGTAATTTCAGGGGGCCACACGAACCTTTATATGGCGCGCGGCATCGGTGATTACACACTGCTGGGTTCCACGCGCGACGACGCTGCGGGAGAGGCCTTTGATAAGGCCGCCAAAATGCTTGGCCTGCCTTATCCGGGAGGGCCGTCAATTTCAAAAGCGGCGTTAAAAGGGGACGCGTCAAAGATAATATTCCCGCAGGCGCAGATGAAGGACAAGAGCCATGATTTTTCATTCAGCGGAATAAAAACCGCCGTGCTATATTATATCCAGCGAAATAAAGCGAAGTTAGATTCCGGAGATATCACCGTAAACGACATTGCGGCCGCGTTTCAGAAGGCGGTTGTTCGTTCAATATCAAACAAACTGCGCAGAATATTCAGCGAGTATACGATAAAAGCTGTGGCCATATCGGGCGGGGTAGCCGCAAATGATTATCTGCAGGCGGAAATAAGGCAATTTGCGGCCGAAAGAAAGATAAAATTTTATACTCCTTCCTTAAAATTATGCACGGATAACGCCGCCATGATTGCCTATACGGGATATCAGTACTTGAAGAAGGGGATATTTTCTGGTATAGATATTGAGGCGGATCCCGAACTTAGGGTAATTACCGCTGAAAATACAAGGGTAAAGGAGAAAAAATGAACGAATACATTGAAATGACAATTAAGATTTTTGTAATTATAATACTGGCCGGAGTAGTCGGATTTGACAGGGAATTAAGGCATAAACCAGCCGGCGTAAAAACACACATGCTCGTGGGGCTGGGTTCCGCTGTTTTTACAATTATGTCAATATGGTTTTATAAGGAATTTAAAGGTCAGGCGCAGGTGGACCCGAGCAGGATAGCCGCGCAGATAGTGACCGGCATCGGCTTTCTCGGCGCCGGCACAATTATCCAGTTTGGCGGCTCTGTAATAGGGCTTACAACCGCGGCAAGCCTCTGGAGCGTCGCCGCCATAGGAATTGCAGTCGGGACGGGAAATTATTTTCTGGCTTCAATAACGACCGGCGCTATGGTCCTTGTGTTCGTTCTGATAAACAGGATCACGGAGATGTTTGAGAAAAAGGTCGTCCCGCGTATAAAAAATGCAGGGCGGAAAAAAACAAAATAAAATGAATCTTTTTGAAAATATAAAAAAATTTCCGTACATACTGGCCCCGCTTGCCGGGTATACTGATTACGCTTTCCGTAAAATCTGCAGGGAATACGGAGCTTCACTTGCGTTCACCGAGATGGTCAGCGAATACACCATGGCTGTTCCGAAGTTAAGGCTGCGAATGGGAAAAATCACCTATTTTACCCCTGAAGAAAAACCCGTGGGTATACAACTTTTTGGCAACAAGGCTGAGATGTTCTATGACGCGGCAAAGGCCGCGGAAGAAGCCGGTTTTGACATTATTGATATTAATTTCGGCTGCCCCGTGCGCAAAGTGGCCGGGTCCGGTTCGGGGGCATCGCTATTGCTTGACCTTCCGCTTGCCGAAAAAATTGTGCAAAATACTATAAAGGCCGTAAAACTTCCGGTTTCCATCAAAATAAGAAGCGGCTGGGATGAAAAGGCCGATGTATTCCTTGATTTCAACAAAATGGCGGAAGACAACGGCGTTTCAATGATAACCCTGCACGCCCGCAACAAAATGCAGATGTTTAAGGGTAAGGCAAACTGGGAACATATAAGGATATTAAAGGAACATTCAAAATTGTTTGTTGTGGGCAACGGGGATGTGTTAAGCAGGCAGGACGCGCAGCGGATGATTTCTGAAACAGGCTGCGATGCGGTTATGATAGGAAGGGGGGCCATAGGCAACCCTTTTATTTTTAAGGAGCTTGCGGAGCCTTCATACAAACCTACTGTGCGTGAAAGGATACTTACCGGTATCCGCCATTTTGAACTTCTGTATTCCTTCAAGGGAAAACGCGGGCTGCTTGAGGCGAGAAAATATTTTAACAGGTATATAAGGGAATTCGACCGCGCCGCTGATGTGAGAAAACAACTCATGACAATGGAAGACAAAGATGCCATAATTTTTTACCTCAAAAACCTGCCCGAGGCAATGACGCTGTAAATTAAAGCAGTGTTGTTATCCTGGGTGAAATCATTACCTGCCTCAAATAAACTGGTCCGGTTTATTTGGGGCGGGTCAATGTGGCATGCCATGAGCTGAATCATTTCCGCCACAGGCGGCACAACAGGGAGTTTTTTGCGGAAATCCGTAAATATTTCAGGGGATATGAAAAACTGGAAAAGCAACTGGAACAATACTGGTTTGCCGTAAATAATTGATAGGGGAGGAGAAAAAATGAAGGATAAAGGCGGGTATGTTTATTGCAAAATTTGATACGGAAAGAGGGTTGATTGATTATAAATTAAAGAAAGCAAAATAATATAATTTGGGAGATGATAATGGCGGAAAAAGAAATCAAGTTTTGTTCTGGCGGGATTGAGCTTGCCGGCA
Organism: uncultured Spirochaetia bacterium; assembly: GCA_964565765.1. GTDB lineage: Bacteria > Oederibacteriota > PGYV01 > PGYV01 > Palsa-1178 > Bog-1181. Next base: position 28,442 of record CAZMGF010000004.1, on the reverse strand, counting down.
CCATTGCTCTGCCTGATTCAGGCGGACCGTTCCCGGCGGTAATATTGATTGCCGGTTCCGGGCCCATTGACAGGAACGAAAACCACAAAAAGATGCGTATAAACGCTTTCTATGATATCTCGCAATACCTTGCCAAAAACGGCATAGCATCCCTTAGATACGACAAGCGCGGGGTGGGATCAAGCGGCGGTGATTACCATACTACCGGGTTTAATGACCACGCGGCAGACGCCCGCGCGGCGCTGCAATTCTTTAAAACAGAGAAAAATATTTTGCCTGAAAGAATTTTTCTTATCGGCCACAGTGAAGGGGCCTTTATTTCCTGCAAACTTGCGGGCGGGGGAATTGACGCGGCCGGGATTATCCTTTTGGCGGGCGGAGCGCAATCCGGAGAAGCGGTATTAAAATGGCAGGCCGTTAAGATTGCGGCCGGACTAAAAGGATTTAACGGCTGGCTCGTTAAAACATTTCATATAGATGTGCTTAAAGCGCAGAAAAGACATATTGATAAAATTAAAGATGAAAAAAAGCCGAATTCCATCTGGCTGCGGGAGTTTATGGCCTACGATCCGTCGGAAGATTTAAGGAAAATAACAGTGCCTGTGCTCGCAATAACAGGCTCCAAAGATATTCAGGTGGATCCGGCCGACATGGGGCGTATGGCCGAAATGGTTAAAGGGCCGTTTGAACAACATTTAATTAATAATATGACGCATATGCTCAGGCTACAGGAAGGCAAAGCAAGTATTTCTAATTATAAGGATGAGGTAAAAAAGCCAGTGGAACAGGAACTAATGGTGATTGTTTTACACTGGATCAAAAGTATTACCGTGAAAAGGCGGGATGATTTGTAAGCAAAAAACGTATATACAAATGTAATCATATTTGATAATATGCTGCCTGAAGGGATTAAAAAATAAAATCCGGGGTGGCTGACAATGAAAAAAATTCTTTTACTGATATTTTTTGTTTTTATATGTACGGCCGCGTATTCTGTGCCGCAGACAATGATTTCGTCCGAGTCCAGCATGTGCATCTGGGGAATAAACTACTCTTACGGCCCGGCAAACGGGAAAAATTGTTTCGGCATTTTTTTAATTGAGGACCTGTGGGCAGACAGGTCAAAGAGCTATTTCGCTCCGGGTATTGAACTTGAAATGGGCGGCTGGGACTATTTTCTTTTGACCCTGGATGCCTATTATATTGTGAATCCGGGGAATTATTCCGACGTTATATATCCAATTAAATTTGGAATTGGCCTTGTAAATGCCGGAACGGATTTAATGGATAAGGACAACGCTAATTTACCATGGCAGGCATTCACCGGTTATACAGTTTCCGCCGGGTTGCTGGATTTTGCAGTTAAAACTTCCGGCGACGGGGAAGGCTATTTTACACCATATCTTGATATTGTCCTTGACGGCACCCTTTCAGGCAAATTAAATCCCCGGATTGAAATATCCCCGGCTTTTACTTTTCTGGATGTGGAAAGCAATAACAACACTACATACACAACGGTATATTATTAGGAGGATGCTTATAGGAACGAGAAAATTTAACAGATTGGTATTAATATGCCTGCCGGTTTTGTTACTGTGTTTTTCCGGATGCGCGACAAGCGGCGGCCGGCGTTTTTATTCCGATACGCCCAGACAGATAAAAGATGTGGCAATTGTTTATTGCCACCCGGCCTGTTCTGTAAATTCCATAACTGAATCCGGGAAACCGGCAAAAAACCTTTATGGCGGGGGCAGGTTTTTGGCAGAACTTTTACCGGGGGATTATTCGTTTATTATGAGATATGTCAAAGATACAACATATGAGAGTTCGTATGGAAAACCGGCCACGCTTGAACTTCACGTGGAACCGGGCCATGTATATTATGTTTCCGGTAAAGCCGAAGGAAACACCTGGCATCCTGAAGTTATAAACATAACGAAGGACGAGGACTATAATAAGCTTAATAATGAATTTTTTTGAGGCTGATACCGTAAGAAACGCAATAAACAAATACTTCAACGGAGACAGGGTTGTAATTAAAGAAACGCAGTTTAGCATGCAGAACGGTTCTGTTAGTATCTGGAAGTAAATAATATTAGGGGCGCTTATCTGAAGTCCTGATCTGTTTAATTTGTAACAAATAATGAGGCGCCATAACCATGCCGTTTTATGAAAAAAACTTGAATCCAATAATAAATATGTTATATTTATTACGTTTTGTAATTTGAATAAATATTAATGGAGCGATTATGAAAAAAACAATGATTTTATCCGCTTTAATCTTTTTGCTCTTGGCAATGCTTGCAACAACAGGCTGCAAAAAAAAATCGCCGCAAAAAACAGCGCAGCCGGCGGCGGCAATTGATTACCAGGCCCTTGTGCCGGTTCCGGGCGGAACACTAATCCAGGCAGACAAGTCCAACAGATTCAAAAATACAATTTCCGCTTTCAGGCTTGGTAAATATAAGGTGACATATGATTTGTGGTATTCGGTGTATCATTGGGCGATTGTAAACGGCTGTTATTTTCAGGATGCCGGCACGGAAGGAAGCGGCGGCACTATAGGGGCGGCGCCTACATCAGAAAAATTGCAGCCTGTAACAACAATAAGCTGGCGCGACGCGGTTGTCTGGTGCAATGCTTACAGCCTGAAAACAGGGCTGACGCCAGTCTATTATTCGGACGAAACTTTTACAAAATCTTTAAAAAGTTCCTTAAACGGGCAGTATGGAAATTCTATAAACGCGGCTCAGGGCAGTATTGACAACCCGTACGTGAACTGGAAAGCAAACGGATACAGGCTTCCTACTGAAGCCGAATATCAGCTCGCGGCCGGCTATATTGACGGGTCAAACCGTACGCCTGATAATTATGCCAGCGGAGCCGCGGCAGCTTATACCAATGAAGCGGCAACTGATCTTGTAGGATGGGATAATGTAAATTCAGGCGGAGCCGCTACAAAAGCAGTGGGAGGCCTGGCCCCGAATGCGCTTGGTATATATGACATGTCTGGCAATGTGTGGGAGTGGTGCTGGGACTGGTACGGGCCGTATCCAAATAAGGATGCTCCGGATTATAAAGGGCACGATATAGGATCCACCAGGTCTATACGGGGCGGAAGCTGTTACTATGGAGCGGATGCCATGCAGACGGGCTGCCGCAGCAATTACGCGCCGTATAATACTTACGGCGATATAGGATTCCGGATTGCAAGAACCAATTAATTATTAAAGAAAATGTTACGCAATTTATAATTTTTTTTAAATCAACATTATGCCCAAGTTTTTATACATCTGTCCATTTGACCTTTCCGTTTATCGCGTGGTATAATTTGCATAATAAATGGAGGGCGGATGAAACTGAAAAAAAGTAAAAATTTAAGAAAAAGAAACAATTCCCGGCGCCGTGCGGCCGGTACAAAGTATTATGACCCGAAAATAATCCTTGAAGAAAAATTTGCGGAAGACAGGTTGAAATACAGAACCCTTTTCGAGAGCGCCAATGACGCGATTTTTATAATGGGCGGACTAAACTTTATCCAGTGCAACAATAAAGCCCTGAAAATTTTTGGAACAAGCAAAAAAAATATAATCGGTTCATCTATCATTAAATTTTCTCCGCAAATGCAGCCCGACGGAACCAGATCATATCAAAAGGCTAAAATACTTATTAAAAAAACCCTGGCCGGGAGGCCGCAGCATTTTGAGTGGACGCACAGGAAATTCAACGGAGAACTTTTTGACGCAGCTGTCAGCCTGAACTCTTTTACGGCCGGCGGCAGAAAATTTTTGCAGGCAATAATCAGGGACATTACGCAACACAGGAAAAATGAGGCACCCCTGCTGGCCAGCGAACAGATGTATAAACTCCTGGCGGAGAATATAAACGAAGGCATGTTTATGCTGGACAGAAATTTCAGATATATTTATTCCAGCCCGTCAGCCGAAAAATTATCAGGCTTTACGCCGGAAGAACTTAAAGGTAAAAAAATATTTGAAATAATCGCTCCTGCGGACATTGCCAGAGCAAAACGCATAATACAAATGTATTTGCCCGGGATACTTAACGGGTTGATTTCGAAGGTGGAGCCTTTTGAACTGCAAATAAAAAGAAAAAATGGTTCCATTCTCACGGCGGAAATATCTATTTCCGCGTACCGGGGCAAAGACGGAAAACTCGCCGGTTTTGCGGGAATCTCGCGTGACATATCGGAAAAGGTTAAACTGCAGAATGCTCTTATGGAGAGCGAAAAATATTTCCGGGCAATTACAGAGGGGTTGTCGGATTTTATTCTGGTATATTCCCGCGAAGGAACCATCAAATACGCAAGCAGTTCATATGCCAGAATGGTGGGCTATGAGGTAAATGAAATATTGGGAAGGAACCTTTTCTCTCTGCTGCTGCCCGGCGAGCGTGAAAAAGTAACGAAACTCCTTAAAATGTTTGTTTCCGGAAAAATGAAAACAGGCAATGGCATACGTGTCAGTTTAAGACACAAAAACGGCGAAATAATACCGGTGGAAGCCCTTGTGCGGAACATGCTTTCGGATCCGGCCATAAATGGAATAGTGGTAAATGGCAGGGATATTTCTGAAAGAGTAAAGGCCGAGAAGCTGCTGGTGAACAGCGAAAGATATTTCCGGACGCTTATAGAAAAACAGACGGATATTATTGTGGTATATGACGTTTATGGAAAAATAAAATATGTGAGCCCTTCTTATGAAAAGTTAACGGGTATAAAATGCGAGAATGCGATAAATAAAGCCGTGGGGTTCGATATAGCAACGCCTGAAAAAAAGACGGCTATCAGGGAAAAATTTAGAAAGCTGGTTGAGGGCGGAGAAGGTGAGACGGTGTCGTTCGAAACAGATTTTATCGATATTAATGGGAAGGATTGGGTAATCCGGATCACCGCAAGCAACCATATATCGGATCCCGCGATACGCGGAGTGCTTTCCAATATAACTGATATAACTGAAATTCGTAAATCTGAGCAGAAACTAAAGCTTGCGGTTAAAGAATTACAGATGCTAAATGACGACCTTGAACATTTTGCATATGCCTCTTATCATGACCTGCAGGAGCCGTTAAGGAACGTTATTATTTCTATCCAGTATCTTGAAAGCAAACTTGGTTTAAAAACAGACCAGGATACAGGATTTTACCTGCAGCAGGCGGTTGAAGGCGCGGGAAGAATGAAAACCATGCTTTCTGATATACTGGCATACACAAAAACCGGCAGGGACGGCGAAGACATGAAAACTGTTGATATGAACACTATTATGACTGATGTAAAAGCGGCCCTTGGGCCTGTAATAAACGCAAGTAAAACCGTGATTATTTATCAGGACCTGCCTTCCGTGCGGGGCCTGAAGACACAGCTTTTTCAGGTGCTGCAGAATCTGGTTTCAAATGCTATAAAGTACAATAATAGTTCCAACCCTGAAATTGAAATAATTTCTTCAAAGACAGAAAAAGAATGGGTTTTTAAGGTGAAGGACAACGGCATAGGCATGGAAAAAAAATATCTGGAGAAAATTTTTGTCATGTTTGAGAGGCTTCATACCCGTTCTGAATACCCTGGCACCGGCCTCGGCCTCGCGCTTTGCAAAAAAATAATCGAGCGCCACGGCGGACGGATATGGGCGGAATCAGAACCGGGAAAAGGCAGCTCATTTTATTTCACACTGCCGTTTTGATGTGCAACGGCAATGAACATTTTAAAAATAGCCGGGGTTTTAAATAAAAATTATTGACACAAATGTAATGTTGTAATATCATGGCTCAGGTTTTTTAAAATATGTTCTTAAGCTCCGTAATATAAAACGGATAAGCAGTTAAAAATAACGGTCTGGTAAAGGAAATGCCGGTGGGATTCCGGCGGCTGTTTCGCAACGGTAATGCCTTAAAATAGGCTAGCCCGGTCTATTACCAGGTTTGGCGAGTACCTTCGACAAAAGGGAAGCAGATTGTAATGTTTGATCCGTCAATAATAAGGATAATTCATCCACCTGTAAACCCGGCAGCGAAGGCCGGGTTTTTTTATGCCCGGAAATATAAAACCGGGAGGTTGAAATGAAGAGAAAACTTTTTATTTTTGTTTTAATGTTTGCGGTGGTTTTAATAAATTACTCATTTGCTGAAGGTGAGGCCGTTATAGATCAGGCAAAGCCTGATGCGGCCGCCGCAACTGTTGACGTAAAAACAACAACAGAAGCTGCGTCAATTATCGGGCAGGCAAAACCGGAAATGGCCGCGGCAGCGGCTGATGCGGAAACCGGGGCAGTAGTGGTTATCGCTTCAAGGATGCCGGAAAACATCGCGGAAGTAACACGAAATATTGACATCATTACAGCGGATGATATAAAAGCATCGGGAATGGAAAATATAACCGATATATTAAATTCAATCAATGGCCTTGTAATTCATCAAACCAGCGGATATCAGGGAACAGCCTCTGTCTATACCCGGGGCGCGCCTTCCGAGGAAACCCTGGTTATGATTGACGGCATACCGATAAACGATATGTTGAGCGGCGGCGCCGACCTTACAATGATTGATACTTCCTCTGTTCAACGCATTGAAGCGATAAAAGGGGGGCTTTCTTCCGTTTACGGTGAAGACTCTTCGGCCGGAGTAATAAACGTTATAACCGGCGCGAATGAGCCCGGGGCGGCAAATGGCAGATACGGAGCTTACGATTATGAATACGGTTCCTTTAATTATCAGAAAGAAGCCCTGGAGCTTTATAATAAAATAGCAGGCCTGACTTATGATGTCTCAACTGTCCAGGAGAGCAGCGACGGCTATACCGCAAATTCCGATTTTACAAAAAGAAGCGTCGATTTGAAATTTGATTACAAAAGCGGCTTTATTGATTCTATATTTACGGGACTCTATTTTAAAAGGGAGATGGGTGTGCCGTTCGGGCCGGGCGGGCCGGATCTTACTTCAAGGCAGAGCGATGAAAACTATGATTTCGGCTTAAACGAAAAATTTAAAGTGGGGGATGTAAACGCGAAAGTAAGCGGATATATGCGCTCGGCAAATCTCGGATTCCAGGATCCTTCTTCCGGCACGGACTCGGACAATGTCAAAAAAGAATATGAGGGCAACGCTATAATATCATATGATACCGGGAGTGTGTTGTCATTTGAGACAGGATACGAATCAAATGTAAAGAACATAACCGCGACAAATATTTTAGGTGAAAAGAGCAATGTTAATCAGGCATCTCTCAGCAGCATTACCGCAAAACTCTTTGATGATAAGCTGATGGTAAACGGCGGGTTCAGGGCTGATTTTAATTCAGCTTACGGCAATATGACGAGTGAAAACATAAGCGCCAAATACAATCTGCTTGATATTTTTGATATTAGGGGGCTTGTCGACAAATCATACAGTGCGCCTACACTGGGGGATCTTTACTGGTATGAAGTGGATAATTATTACGGAACGCTGTACTACACATTTGGAAATCCCAATCTTAAAACTGAAAACTCCACAAATTATGAGCTGTCGTTTTCCAAAAAAATATCGAACGCTTCCGGAATGATCACGTTTTTTGACAACGACATAAACAATCTCATTGAATGGGAATCAACCCCGGATTATATTACGACCACTACGGTCAACATTGATAAGGCCTCAATAATGGGGGCCGAGGCGAAAACGGAAGTAACAATTAATGACTATCTGTCGGTAAAAGCCGGTTATACCTATATGAAGGCCGTGGACGCCGTTACAAAAGAGCCGCTGCCTTACAGGCCGACCAATCAGGTAAACGCCGGTGTTGCAATAGTACTACCGTCAAGGACAAGGATAAACATTAATGGACAGTATTCGGATATAAGATATTACTCGAACAGCGCGGCGCCGCTTAAGTCGTATTATCTGCTTAACGCTTCCATTGCCCAGGAAATAACAAAAGATATAAACTTCTTTTTAAATATTGATAATGCCTTAAACAACTCGCAATATGAAATTGTAAACAATTATATGATGCCGGGCAGGTCGTTAAATATAGGGATGAGAGCAGGGTTCTGAAGAACCTGTGTTAAGTTTAAATAAAATGAAGAGAGAATAAAATAATTTATATTTGTTTATAATTGTGTTTTTACGTTAAACCACATCAAAAACCGTTGTTTGTATTTGTTGAAAATAATATATTTTTGTAATCATTACAAAAACTTGACATTAAATCAGTTTATGCTAATATTTTAATAATTTAACATTATACCAGGAGGTTAGCATGACTAACGGAAAGTCAAAGTATGACGCAGTATATATTTTTAATATAATTAACAAGGAAAAATATTGCTGGTTGAATACAATAGGGCCTGACGGAATTAATTCAAGAATTATGACTTTCGCCTCGGACACTGCCCTGAGACGTTTTTATTTTCTTTCATTCAAAACCGGCCAAAAGGTTGATGAAATTAAGGCAAATCCAAATGTAACACTTACAATATCACCGGCATATGAAAAAATCGAAGACTGTTCCCAGACTGTGGTAATAGGAAATGTTTCTATGCTCGACAATTTCAAAGATGAATTAGTCCAGGAAGGCTTCCGCCTGATACTGGCAAAAGATGACCATGCTCAGATGCTCTTTGACGGAGGCGGCATGGGGGATTATGTAATGATGAAGGTTGATGTAAAACGACTCTCCTTTGGTATTTATAAGGACCTGATAAAAAATCTCCCGAAAACAGTGCTGGAGTTTTGATCATGACAACAAAAATGCCGCTGTTCAACAAGGAAGAGATTGGCAATATATTCTCGCTTCGCCTGCAGAGGACCTGCTACAGCTGCCCTAAAAAACAGGGTTTTGAAAAATGCCCGGAACTGGAAAACTGCTCAATTGGTGTGGCGCGCAAAATACTTGGCCTGTACCTTTTTAATGAGCAGCAGGTGGTGACATTTATTAATCCCGAAGCGCTGCCTGGCAATCCCGAAGGGTCCGTTTATAAAAAAGACGATCTTGCCGGAATTTTTACCGAGGTTCACGGCCTCTGCAAAAGCTGTATGTTTCACACGGAGAAGTGTTTTGTAAATGTAATGTACATGCTGCTGGAAACGGCACTTGATAAAAAACCGCGGAAAGTTTCCGGAACCAAACCCAGCGAAATAGAAATATAAGAATTTAACGGCGCGCAAACCTCTTTCCGTTTGACTTATACGCAATTGCAGGGTATAATGTATATAGAATAAGATAAATAGTGCAGTGAGTTAAAGACCCGCTTCCTGGCATGGACGATTACCGATCCTTAAGGGACCGCAGATCCAGTCCAACTTTTTCCAAAAGTTTATCCTCTTCTGAATTTATCCGATAATATTATTTAAAAGGAGCCTATTATGAAACTACCTAATTTGAACATTGGCAATATAATGGCAAGGCTGCCCATAATTCAGGGCGGAATGGGCGTGGCGATTTCTATGGCGGATCTTGCCGCCGCTGTCGCCAACGAAGGCGGAATCGGCGTTATCGCCACAGTGGGAATTTGTTATAACGAACCTGATGCTTTTACAAATTTTGTCGAGTCAAACAAAAGGGCGCTCAGGAATGAAATAAGAAAAGCAAGATCGATGACAAAGGGTGTCCTTGGCGTAAATATTCTCGGAGCAATGACAAATTACGAGGATATGGTTAATACGGCGATAGAAGAGGGCATAGATGTGATAATTTCCGGCGCGGGGCTGCCTTTAAACCTCCCGAGGAACAGAATACAGAACAATTCAAATGTCAAGCTTGTTCCAATAGCGTCGTCGGGCCGCAGCGCGGCCATAATTTGCAAGTCCTGGGACAACAAATACAACTGCGTGCCTGATGCTGTTATAGTTGAAGGGCCGAAGGCCGGCGGGCATCTTGGATTCTCACGGGACGAACTTTCCAGGATGGAAGAACACAGCCTGGACAAGCTTGTAAAAGATGTAATTGAGGCGGTAAAACCATACGGTGAAAAATACGGGCGTGAAATCCCGGTTATTGCCGCCGGAGGAATTTACACAGGCGAGGATATAGCGAAATTTTTGGAAATGGGGTGTGCCGGCGTACAGATGGCCACCAGGTTCGTGGCCACAAACGAATGCAACGCTGATATAAAATTTAAGGAAGCCTTTATTTCCGCCAGGGAAAAAGACATCGTCCTTATTCAGTCTCCCGTAGGTCTGCCGGGAAGGGCAATAATGAATAAATTCCTGGAGCTTGTTGAAAACGGAAAAAAAGTGCCGGTTAAATGCGCGTACCACTGCCTGAAGACCTGCAAGGTCGAACAGAGCCCTTATTGCATAGCCCTTGCGCTGATAAACGCGGCGAAGGGAAAGCTTGAAAACGGATTTGCTTTTTGCGGCGCCAACGCGTTCAGGGTAAAACAGATTGTAAGCGTAAAAGAGCTTGTATGCGAGCTCATGACAGAAGCGGAGATTCATTTTAAGGGGCTTGTATTAAAGCCGGCCATTTAAAACCTTTTGACTTTCCCGAGTGAAACGTATTATAATATAATCATATTATAACTCCAATGGCAGCATTGAATAAATGCTTTTAACTGCCATTATTCTGTTTAATAAGGAAAAATTAATGAAAAAAATGGTACTGCACGGCGGCAGGGTATTAAGGGGAAAAGTCCGTGTCAGCGGTTCAAAAAACGCCACGCTGCCGATAATGGCTGCTTCACTCCTGTCAGACTCGCCTTCCACAATAACAGGAGTGCCGATGGTGCGCGATATACGCACTTTTTCCGAACTCATAAAAATACTCGGCGCCAACGCTTATCTCGAAAGCAACATGCTCCACATCCAGCCGGATACAATCAATAATTTCAAGGCCCCTTATGAGCTGGTAAAAACAATGCGCGCCTCTATTTACGCGTTAGGGCCGCTGCTTGCGAAATACGGCCGGGCAATGGTATCAATGCCGGGCGGCTGCGCCATAGGACTCCGGCCAATAGACCTGCACCTGATGGCGGTAAAAAAGTTCGGGGCAAAAATCGAGATAAAACACGGCTATGTCATCGCGACTGCGAAAAAATTAAAGGGAACCAGGATAGTTTTTCCAAAAGCCAGCCTGGGCGCTACCGTCAACACACTGCTTGCGGCTTCGCTGGCGGACGGCGTGACGCTGATAGAAAACGCCTCAAAGGAACCCGAGATTGTAGACTTGTGCAATTTTCTTCAGTCCATGGGAGCTCCAATCAGCGGGACAGGAACTGGAACCATATCAATAAAAGGCTCTAGAAAACTTAACGGTGTTAAAGACTATAAAGTTATACCCGACAGGATAGAGGCCGCGACCCTTATAGCGGCGGCTGTGATAACAAAAGGACATGTTACAATAGAAAATGTAATGCCGCAACAGATGGCCCTTTTTTTTGATAAATTAAAGGAAGCCGGGGCCAGGTTCGAAATTAAAGGGAACTGCGTCAAAGTGATGCCGCACAAGGGAAGGCTGCGCGGAACGGATATTACTACCGAGCCATATCCGGGTTTTCCGACGGATATTCAGGCCCAGTGGATGGCGCTTATGACACTTGCTTCAGGGGATTCTATAATAAAGGAAAATATCTGGGAAAACCGTTTTATGCACGTGCTGGAGCTCGCTAGAATGGGGGCGGAAATAAAAATTGACGGCAACACGGCGGTCATTTCAGGAGTAAAAAAATTAAGCGGCGCTTCAGTCATGGCTTCTGACCTGCGCGCCTCTGCGGCACTGATACTGGCCGGGCTTGCGGCGTCCGGAGAGACACAAATCAGAAGGATTTACCACCTGGAGCGCGGTTATGAAAATCTGGATGCCAAGCTTTCCGGCCTGGGCGCTGATATCAGGCTTGAAAACGAGGACTCGGTATGAGGAAAAACCTGATATTTGTATTATGCGGCGCCGCCATTTTTACAGTTTCAATTATTTTTTCCGCGGTCCTTTCATTTTATTATTCGCTTAATCCCACATTTGTATTTATGCTCTTTGTAATAGAAGCGGTGATAGTTTTTGTTATTGCCATGATATTCCTGCGCGGATATCATTCGGCTATACTGATGTCGCTGAAAAAAGCCGTAAACTTTACTTTTGAAGAAAACCCGGAATTTGCCGGCGACAGGGAATATATGGCCATACTGGAAGAAATAAAAAAGAACAGGGATGCTCTTTCAAAAAAGATTGTGCTTGAGCAGCCTGAAATGGACGGGATACTGGGAATAATAGAGGGTTTAAAGACTCTTTATGAAGCCGACCACGGGAAAGGCGATGAAATACGGAGCGGCATAAAAACAATAAAAAGTTTTTTAACCTCGAATATCCGCACTTTTGAAAAGATAAAGGCAATAGGGCTCGAAATCAAAAACACATCAAAGAATATAGACAATTCAACGCAGAGCGTGCTTCTTGACGCAAAAAGACAGTCGGAACAGGCGGCAAAGGGCGTAAAGGCAATAGGCCGTGAAATACAGTCAATAACCGACCTCAAACAGTCAATAATATCTTCCACACAGATAATAGAAGAACTCGTTGAGATGTCAAAACGGATAAGAATTTTTGTGGCTACAATAGCAGAAATGACAAAGAAAACAAACCTGCTGGCGCTAAACGCCGGCATTGAAGCTGCGCGCGCCGGCGAGGCGGGCAAAAGCTTCTCGGTCGTGGCTGAAGAGATAAAAAACCTCGCGTCAAATTCGAACCAGTCGGCCGAAGATATCACGCAGATACTTCAGGATGTCCAGAAAAGGACGGCCGAAGTTATAGAAATGATCAAAATGACCGAGCGCATAGAAGACAACATTAAAACTTTTTATCAGACCGGCGATATATTTATAGGCATAGTCAAAGATGTTAAACATGTGGAAAAAACAATCTCGTCGATTTCATCATATACTGATGAGCATTTTACCGACAGCGAGCTAATGTTCAAGATAATAAGCGAGTTCTATAAAAAAGCGGATGATTATACAAAAATAACGGACAGAATATCGGAAGACATTGACGCTTTTGACCGTTCCGGCGCCGGTGTATATTCGGGGCTCGATTCCGTTTCGGAAGCTTTAAAGAAACTTACTGAAAAATGAGAGGTTATTTATGGCTGCAGAAGAGAACAAATCATTTACCGAGGCCCAGCTTCAGATAGAAAGGCTGCGGAAGCTCAAGGAAGAAAAAGACGAAAAAGTAAAGACCCGCAAAGACGACGCTTTTTCATTTATTGAGGAAGCGCCGGCTGACACGGCCGCTAAAAATTTTGACGCGCAGCCAAAGCCTGTTGATGGAATTACGCGGGACAACGGCCCGGCAAAACAAAAGGGCAAAAGGCAGAGGGTATTCAGGGTTGAAAGGCGCAATTTTGATAAAATAACAATGATAACCAAAAAAATTAAATCATTAAATCCCGGGATGCGTTTAAGCGAAGACATGCTGGCCAATCTGATGATTACCGCTGTGATTGATTTAAACCTGGATTTTTCCTCTGTAAAAACCGCGGAGGAGCTAAAAGAGCTGCTGCGGTCGGTCAGGGTGTAGCGTTATGCCGGGGGAAGCACTCCTGGAACTGCTCGATAAAAAGTATCATATTATTGAGGAAGTTTTGATGAAAACATCGGAACAAAACAGGCTTATTATTAATAAAGAATTTAACGCCGTCGCTGATGTTGATGCTGTCAAACAAAATCTTATAAAAGAACTTATAAACACCGATTCCGGGATAGCTGAAATAAAAGCCACGGACGTTAAAACTTACGAAAAGGCAAAGGATAAAATACAAAACATAAATTTATCACTTAATCATTTAATAAAACTTGAAAAAGAAAATGAAATCTTGCTGGAACAGGCAAAGAGCTCTTTTTCCGGCGAATATATTAAGGCGTATAAAACGTATAAACAGCCCTAACTGCGTGTTTACATACAATAAAACATGGTTTCACGAAAATCCCGTCAAAAATATTGTTGACAAAAAAAATAAAATTAAGTAATATGTATTTACTTGCTTGAAAAGTGATTATTATTATATAAATTTTAAAAGAGGGTTGGTATTTTCATGCTTGATGGCATACTTTCGGGAGAGATATATCAGGTTTTAGATAAGGCCATGAACGCCGCTGCCATGCAGCAGCAGATGATAAGCAATAATATTGCCAATGTAAATACTCCCGGATATAAACGTTCCGAAGTTGTTTTTCAAAGCAAGCTTGACGCCCTTATTTCCGGAAAGGACAAGGCTTTTTTGCCGCTTACTGTTACCGACAAGAACCATATACCGCTGGTTAAGGAAATGTCGCTTGATACAGTTGAACCTGAAATAGTCACAAATACCGAGACTTCATTAAGAAATGACGGCAATAATGTTGATATTGATTCCGAAATGGCAAAAATGGCGGAGAATACAATATATTACGCTTCGATGGCGCAGCTTTCTTCGGCAAAGATAACTACGCTTTTGCATGTTATAACCGACGGGAAATCTTAAATTTTACTTTGTGGAGGTTTTAATTTAAATGGGAATATTTAACGCTTTCGCTATCAGCGCTTCGGGTTTGACAGCAGAGCGCCTTCGCATGGATGTTATATCAAACAATATCGCGAATGTAAACACCACAAGGACAATTGACGGCGGCCCCTACCAGCGCCAGCGGGTTGTTTTTGAACCGCGCGGCGAAAAGGCGGGATTTCTTTTTCCTTTTGTTTTTGACAAGATGAAACAGAACAGCCAGTTTCAGGGAGTTAAAGTTACGGGTATTATTAATGACCAGGAACCGCCGAAGCTTGTTTACGATCCGGGGCATCCGGATGCGAACAAAGACGGATATGTCGCAATGCCTAATGTAAATATAGTAAAAGAAATGGTGGACATGATTACTTCCACAAGGGCCTACGAGGCGAATGTTACGGCCATTGATTCTGCAAAAACAATGGCAGCCAAGGCTCTGGATATAGGCAAGGCATAATTTAATTTATAAAAGGAGCGTATAAATGTCCGTACCTTTTGCAATGGGAGCGATTCAAGGGATACAGGGAATGATAGGATTGCCGGCCACTATCCTGAATAATAACATGATAGGGGTCCAGCAGCCGCAGCAGACAGCCGCGCCAGATAGGGTGGATTTTAAGGAATTGCTGAGCACCGCAGTTAAATCAATAAGCGACTCTCAGACAGGCGTTGATGACGCGGTTACAAAGCTTGCCGCGGGACAGAATATAGAACTGCACGATGTAATGTTGGCGGCACAGAAGGCCGATTTGACACTGCAGCTGGCGCTTAATATAAAAAATAAAATAACGGACGCGTATCAGTCGATTATAAGTATGTCAATATAAAATAACCGCGAGGTGCACGTGTGAACGAATTTTTACTCAGGATATGGGAACGTTTGAAAACGTTCTGGCAGAATCTCACCACCTCCCAGAGAGTTCTCTGGGTTTCCATACCCGCCGCGCTGCTGCTGTTACTAACAGTAGTCGCGCTGTGGACCACATCACCCAATTATATGCCCCTGTTTTCAAATCTCAGCGCTGATGACGCCGGGACAATTCTTGCAACCCTGAAAGATAAAAAAATACCATATAAAATCGAGGATAACGGCAAGGCTATTTTAGTGCCCACAAAATATTTATATGACACGAGGCTGGAGCTTGCCTCCAAGGGGCTGCCAAAAGGCGGCGGTGTAGGATTTGAGATATTTGACAAGACAAACCTCGGCGTAACTGATTTTACACAGAAGGTAAATTATCAGAGGGCTCTTGAGGGCGAGCTTTCCCGCACAATCGGCAATATAGACGCTATTCAGGAAGCAAGGGTGCAGCTTGTCCTTCCCACAAAGGAATTATATGAGGATTCACAGAAAGATCCTACGGCCTCGGTGCTGGTAAAATTAAGGGCTGAAGGCAAGCTGAATTACGACCAGGTAAAAGCCATTGTCCATCTTGTCTCATCAAGCGTTGAGGGCTTAAAACCCGTGAACGTCACAATAGTAGACACGCAGGGCGAGATATTAAGCGACGCGGTACGGGACGAACTGCTTGAGGATTCAAACCCGAGTGATTATTCATATTCAAAACAGCTGAAACTTACAAATCAGCAGATTAAAATACAGAAAGATTTTGAAAGGGATGTACAGAGGCGCGTGGAGACAATGCTTTCACAGGTGCTCGGCGCTTCAAGGGCCACCGTACGTGTTACCGCCGAACTTAATTTCGACCAGGTTGAGAAAAAGGATGAAGTATATGAGCCGATAGTCGGGGGCAAAGGCGTGCTGCGCAGTTCCAAAAAGGACCTTGAGAGTTATACCGGCGTCGGGGTTTATCCAGGCGGAGTTCCGGGAACAGATTCAAACATTCCGGGCTATAAATCGGTTGTATCAGGGAATTCACAATATACCAAATCAGACGTAACGGAAAATTATGAAATAACAAAACGCGAATCGCATGTGGTGCAGACAGTCGGCGATGTAAAAAGGCTTTCAGTGGCTGTCATTGTCGACAATCTTCAGCCGCAGCAGGTAACATCGATAAAGAACGCCGTAATCGCGGCCGCCGGCCTTGATATAACCAGGGGCGACCAGGTTGCCGTTGAGAATGTTTCTTTCGACAGATCCGCGGAGAAAGCCGAAAACTCCAAGGCTTCAGCGCTTGAGCGCGAGAAATATATGTCAACGATTATGAGCCTTGGCGTAATAATCGGCATACTGATATTCGCGCTGTTCTTCTTAAGATCAACGCTAAAACCCAAGGCAATAAGGGAGAAGCTGCGCCGCCAGATAGAGATGGCATCCGCTTCCGCAAAAGCGGAAGAAGAAGTCGAGGTACCGCTTGAGGCGGTTCCGTCAGCGGCCGAGCTTGCAGAGGCGCAGAAACGCGCGGAAATGAAACGTCAGATAACAAAAATAGCAAGGGAAAATCCGAAGATAATAGTACAGCTTATCAAACGCTGGTTGACGGAAGAGAAGAGGTGACGGTATGGCGCTAACAGGGGAACAAAAGGCGGCGGTACTTCTCATAACACTGGGGCCTGACCTCTCATCTGAGGTTTTCAGGAACTTAAGTGATGAGGTTGTTGAGCAGATAACCTTACAGATTGCCAATACAAAAAGGGTCCAACCGCAGGACAGGGACGCGGTTCTCGAAGAGAGTTATCAGCTCGCGCTTGCCGAAGAATATATTTCGCAGGGCGGCATAGATTACGCAAGGGAGCTGCTTGAAAAGGCCCTTGGCGAGCAGAAAGCCGTTGAAATTTTGAACAGGCTGCAGGGCGCTCTGCAGATGACCCCGTTTGATTTTATAAAGAAAACCGATCCTCAGCAGATTTTGAATTTTATTCAGAACGAGCACCCGCAGACTATTGCGCTTGTGCTTGCCCATTTATCCGCGGAGCAGTCATCAACAATAATTTCGTCGCTCGGGCCGGAAGTACAGGTTGATGTCGCGACAAGGATAGCCACAATGGACAGAGCCACACCTGAAGTTATTATGGAAGTTGAAAAGGTTCTTGAGAGAAGGATAGCGTCGGTATTTACCCAGGAATTCGCCTCAGCCGGCGGCGTAAGGAATGTAGCTGAAATATTGAACAGGGTTGACCGCTCAACTGAAAAGGCCATCATGGAAAAGCTTGAAGAAAACAACCCGGATCTGGCCGATGAAATCAAGAGGCTCATGTTCGTGTTCGACGATATACTGCTGCTTGATGACAGGACAATACAGCAGATATTGCGTGAGATAGACTCAAAGGATCTTGTTCTGGCTTTGAAAGGCGCTTCGGAAGAATGCAAGAACAAGATATTAAAGAATATGTCAAGCCGCGCCCGCCAGATGATCCTGGAAGATATGGAAGTAATGGGGCCCGTAAGGCTCAAGACCACGGAAGAAGCGCAGCAGAAGATAGTCAATGTAATACGCCAGCTGGAAGAGATGGGAGAAATAGTTGTCGCCCGCGGCGGCGAGGAGGAAATATTTGTATAAGAACCTGTATTCTCCAGGTGAATATAATATAAAAGATACCCCGTACAAGCTACGGGGTTCTTTTTTATCAAAAGCGTCAAAACTTAAGCAGGACGAGACGGAAAAACCGGCGGAGTTGACGCCGCAGCAGAAGACGGCAATGGCCGGAGATGAGCTAAAGGCAATAGAAAAGTTAATAGAAGAAAAAAAAGGCGAGCTTTTGAGCCTTGAACAGTTAAATGGCGAACTTAAAAGTTCCGCGGAAAAAGAGATTCAGCAGAAACTTCTGGACGCGGAAAATCAGGCGGCGGAACTTAAGGCCCTGAAAGAAAAAGAGGGCTACGAAGCGGGTTTTGACAAAGGTTATTACGAGGGGCTCGCCAAGGGCAAGTCGGAAATGGATTCCAAATACAGCACCGTTGTTGCAACGCTTCAGTCAATTGCCAGGGGCGCGGTGGCGGAAAAACTTAAAATAATTAATAATACCGAAGAGGATATAGTAAATCTTTCGGTTGATATCGCGAGAAAAGTTGTCGACCAGGAAATATCCGTTTCAAAGGAAATTGTGGTTAATTTTGTAAAAGAAGCCGTTAAAATGCTCGAGAAAAAGGAAAAAATAACAATATACACCAATCCCGCGGACCTGGAACTGATAAAATCCCGCAGGGAGGATTTTATAGCGCTTACCGATATTAATGAGGCGCTGCACATACTTCCCGACGATATGCTTGAACCCGGCGAATGCAGGCTTGAATCTGAAAACCAGATTGTGGATACGGACCTTGATTACCAGTTCGGTGAAATAAAGAAAAACTTTCACACGGCGGAATAAAATATGTGCGCCATAGACCTCGCCAAATATCATGAGCAGCTCCGGAAAATGGATGTCCTGAAAACAAGCGGCAAGGTAACGCAGATAGTCGGCCTTGTCCTTGAAGCCTCCGGCCTCAAATCATCCATAGGTGAAACCTGCCGTATTGTATCCCGCAATGAAGAAACTTCAATTGACGCCGAAATTGTCGGCTTTAAAGAAGGCAAGGCGCTTCTTATGCCCCTTGGAGAATTAAGGGGCATAGGCCCGGGCGCGAAAGTTGTCGCCACCGGCGAAGAATTTAAAGTGCCTGTTGGTGAATGTCTTCTGGGAAGGGTAATAGACGGGCTTGGAAGGCCCATTGACGGAAAGGGCCCTGTCAAAACAAAAGTTTTTTATCCTGTATATAATAACCCGCCCGATCCCATATCAAGAAAAAAAGTGGAACATCCGGTTGCCACGGGCATCCGCTCAATAGACGGGGCGCTTACTGTTGGAAAAGGGCAGAGGATGGGTATTTTTTCCGGATCAGGCGTGGGAAAATCAACAACCCTGGGTATGATAGCGCGTAATACAAGCGCCGATATTAATGTAATAGCGCTCATCGGAGAGAGGGGCAGGGAAGTCAGGGATTTTATAGAAAAGGACCTTAAAAAAGAAGGCTTGAAACGCTCGGTTGTGGTTGCCGCAACCAGCGACCAGCCCGCCCTTATAAGAAGGATGGGGGCATTTGTCGCCACATCAATCGCAGAGTATTTCAGGGACAAGGGCCGTGATGTTATGCTTATGATGGATTCTGTGACAAGGTTTGCTATGGCACAGCGAGAAATAGGGCTTGCAATAGGAGAGCCTCCCACTACAAAAGGTTACACACCTTCTGTTTTCGGACTTTTGCCGAAGCTTCTTGAACGCGCAGGTACAACACAGCATGAAGGAACAATAACAGGTTTATATACCGTGCTTGTCGAGGCTGATGATTTGAATGAGCCGATTTCAGACAGCGTCCGCGCAATTCTGGACGGACATATAGTTCTATCGCGCGCCCTTGCGGCGCAGGGACAGTATCCGCCTGTGGACCTTCTGGATTCTGTCAGCAGGTGTATGATCGATATCACCACAAGGGAACATAAAAACGCGGCGAACAGGATGAAGGAGATATTATCCACATATAAGAACGCCGAGGACCTGATAAATATAGGCGCATATGTCAAAGGCTCAAATACGGCCATTGATTACGCGGTTGAAAAGATATCAGGAGTCAAGAAATTCTTCAATCAGGGGATTGATGACAGGGCTGATTATAATGAAACGGTTGAAACCCTTGAAAAGATGTTTAAATAATGAAGAAATTCAGGTTTAAGCTTGAAACGGTCCTTAATGTAAAGGAAAGAAGGGAAGAAAAGCTTAAACATGAGCTTTTAAAACTTCATAGTTTAAGGCAGGAACAGGAAATACTGCTTAACGAAACAAAGGCAAAAAGGTCATATATTACTAACGAAAAGTCCGGCAAAAGCGCCGGCACGACCGATATCCAGAGTCTTGTGTTTTACGAGCAATATATAACCAGGTTATTAAGGCAAATTGACCTTACCAAAGAAAAGATTAAAGAACTGGAAAAATTGGCCGATATAAAAAGAGTGGAAGTAGTTGAGGCCAGCAGGGAGAAAAAGGTATTTGAGAAGCTAAAAGAGAAGCAGTTTGATGATTTCAGGAAAATGGTCTTATATAACGAGCAACAGGTCCTTGATGAGACTGCTATTTCAAAGTTCAACAGGAAGGAACAGCATAATTATTAGAAAATATACTTGACAATAAAAGATTTGTTTTGTATACTTGCTTTGAAGAAGAAAATGTTTCAAGCGGGTCGATTACCCGCGACACTGACGGCCTGGACCGCAAGGAGGGCCTTAAGTACGGAGGACAGACTGTGGTCAATCCACTTTTGTTATCAAACAGCCTTAATATAAGTCTGTCCGCGCTTTTAGGAGGCGGCAACACTGCCGCGCCTTCCGCAGCAGACACAAACAATAATAATTTTAACAATGTCATAGCCAATCTTTTATCAAATGCGCTCTCAAATGAAACATCTTCCCAGGCGTCAGACGCAGCCACAAATGAAAAAATAAAATCAGCGCTTTACCAGGCCGCTGCCATGCTGTTGATTACCGGCGGGATAAATAACGCGGCGGTGCAGGATACTTCTGTTACCGCAAAAGATACCGTGGTTTCGACAATAATGCAGAATAATAATCTTACACCCGCCCAGCAGCAGATATTTTTGAGCGCCTTAAAATCCGCGGCTGCGGCCATTGTTTCCAGTTCGGCTCCGTCGGCTCTTTCACAGGATACATCTGAAGCTGCGGTTCCGGTGCAGGCAAACCCGTCAAATGTACAGCCGTCAAACAACGCTCCTTCATTTACACAGGCAGTTCAGCAGGCTCAGAAGGCTCAGGCGCCGGTTCAGGTAGCCCAGCTTAAATCAGCCGGAAATATTTTAAATACGATTTTGTCGTCCGGCGGTTCATACAGTATTAATAATAATGTTAATAATAATATAGTAACACCGGCACAGAATCAGCCGGTTATTTCTCCGGCAGTTACGGTTCAGGCTGCGGTTGCGGATATTACACCGGCCGGCATCGCGGTTTCAACCGGGAATACTCCGGCATTACAGCAGACATCCGGAAGCCTTGGGACATCGGCGGCAAATAATACCGCCGCCCAGCTTAAAGAGATACAGAACCTTGCGGCAGCGTTAACAAACATTGTTGTTAATCAGGCGCAGGCAGCCGGAGGAACTACAGCGGCGCCGGCACAGCAGCCGGCCATTGTTTCACAGTTAAATAAACTTTCTGTTGATATATCAAGCGCCCTTCAGCTTATATCATCTTTTTTAAGCCAGGCAACTTCAGAGAGCGCCGGGAGCGCGAAATTCATTACGTCATTAAAAGCAATGCTTAATAATATAACCGCTGAATTTAACGCTGTGATGGCATCGGCGGCTGCGATGCAGATTATACCGGCGCGGCAGGCAGCCACCGCGGCGCTAAACAACGGCAGCGCTGAAAACATTACAGCAGCCGGGGCTTCAACACAGGGAACCTCAAATCTTTCCACGCTTTCCGGTTTCAGCCAGGGCTCGTTTGGCCAGGGCGGAAACAGCGGGATACAGATTACATCATCAAATCAGCCGCAGTTCAGCGATATTGCGGCGAAAATAGCCGCCTTATTAAAGGAAATGAACGGAAATATTCAGGTGGTAAGTAAGATAGAATACACGGCGGCAAAGACCGCCGCCGTAGTGCCGGACACAAATTCCCCGGAAAATAATAATGGACTTCAGGATGTGGCACCGGCGGCTATTGCTCCGGCGCAGCCGCCTTTCATAACAAATATTGCAATCCAGCAGCAGGCAGTACAGGCTCCGCAGGGACTTGATCTTCAACCGGCACCACGCCTCCAACAGTCAATCCAGCAGGAAGCTTCACAGCTTCAGCAGTCAATTCAGTCACAGGACACACAGCAGAAGACGGCGGCCGCATTAATTAATAATGATAATAACACGGTTTCAACGGCGGATAATGACGCTGTAATTGCGCAGGCGGTAATACCGGCAGTAATATTTAAAGCGCCGGCAGGCAGCGCCGGCACGGCGGTTGTTTCCAACAGCATTTCTTCAGCGGCATCCGTTTCATCGTTCTCGGCGCAGACCCTTACGCCGGTTGCTGTATCAGCGGCCGCGCAGCTTTTAAGCAATGATTCGGCAAAATATCAGCCTGAAAACACATCCAAAAATTTCATCCAGGATATTAACTGGGTGGCAAATAATATCATCAAACCCGCGATTACAACCGATGTGGCCGCGGATACGGCGCCTGATCAGCTATTTGCCAGCGTCGCGTCATTCGCTAAAACTGTCAGGGACCAGGTTGTTTTAAAGCAGGTTGTTATGAACTTAAACGACAGCCAGCCGGTAAAAGTTGATGAAATACATATGACTTTAAAACCGGACAATCTCGGGACAATAACTATAAAAATAGAGCACAGCGACAATCAGATAAAAGGAAGCATCACGGTTTCAAATAATGACGTTAAGGATATATTAAAGGCCGGCCTGCCGGAGCTTAAAAATACCCTTAACAATCTCGGCATTAAAACAGATTCACTCGACGTGACGGTTTCTGACGGAAACGCCAATGCCTTTGACCGCGGTTCAAACGGACAGTATAAGGAATGGGAAGGCGCGGTAGCGCCTGTTACAGTCAATGATTTTAATGACGGCGCGGATATTTATTCCGGCGCCAACGGATATTTAAACTATCTGGCTTAAAAATCTAAAAGAAAGGAGGCATAGAAAATGACAATTGCAAACACGACGAACTCTACGGCAACAGTTCCTGCGGGCTACACGACGGCAGCAAGCGCGACACCGGATACGGTTACAAATCCTAGTTCCAATCTGGGAGAAAGTGATTTTTTATCACTGCTTATCACCCAGCTGCAGAATCAGGATCCGACCGATCCCACCAGCGACACGGATATGATAGCTGATATGTCGCAGTTTAATTCGCTGGACCAGCTGACAAGCATGAACACAAACAGCACTGCGGAGACCTCATCACTTTCTTCACTCAACCAGAACATTGAAGCTTTGATAGCGATGGAAAATACAACCCAGGCTGCGTCGCTTATCGGAAAAACAGTTTCAATCTCGGTTGCGGCTTCAACGGCATCTGACGGAACGGCAATACCGGCGTCAACTGTTTCAGGCACGGTATCGGCGGTAAATTTTGTAAGCGGAACGCCTATGTTGACTGTAAACGGACAGCAGTACGGGCTCCCTTCGGTAACACAGATCACTGCTTAAAGGAGGTGCGGACAAATGATTAATAACGTAAATAACAGCCAGTTACAAAAGTTATCACAGCTGCAGGAAGCTCAGTTAAGGCAGCAGGGCGCTGTTAGTGTACCCGAATCATCCGGTTCGACACCTTCTTTTAAGCAGGTTTTGCAGGGCACGGTAGCCGCAGGCGACAATTCGGATATTCACTTTTCAGCGCACGCCGAAAAACGCCTTGCTTCGCGCGATATTGAGATGACGCCCGATATTATGCAGAGGCTCAAAACCGCCATGGGCAAGGCGAAGGAGAAAGGCGCGAACTCGACGCTTATGATCTTTGACAAATTTTCCCTTGTCGTAAGCGTAAAGAACAATACCGTTATCACGGCGGTCGATAAGAGCGGGATGAATGAAAGCGTGTTCACAAATATCGACAGCGCGGTGTTCGCGTGAAATTAAGGGAAAATACGGGGCTGGACCTCTTTACTTTATGTAAAGCGGAAGCCTCCTTTAAAACCGAGCCTGATGGGCCGGTCAAAAAATTTAAGGAGAGTGGCCAATTATGATGCCAGCATTGACTTCAGCAATTTCAGGATTACAGAACAATACAACATGGATGGACGTTATAGGCGACAACATCGCAAACGTAAGCACCGTGGGATACAAGGAAACCAGGATAACATTTAAAGAGGCCATTTCGCAGACCATTGGAGCCGCGTCCGGATCAGACACGGCGAATAACATGGGAGGCGTTAACCCGGAACAGCTCGGGCTCGGCGTTACCCTTGGTTCGCTTGACACGATCATGACGCAGGGTTCCATTCAGACTACCGGCAATTCTACTGACGTGGCCATCCAGGGCAACGGATTCTTTGTTTTAAAAGAGGGAAACACCACGGCTTACACACGCGCCGGAAACTTCTATTTTGACAACGACGGAAATCTTGTAAACTCAAGCGGCGCCCTTGTACAGGGATGGATGCGCCAGTATACAAAACTTGCACAGCCGGCAGTACCGCTTGTCGCTGTTACAAACACACTTTCTACAAATGGCCCGCTTACTAACATAGTAATTCCGCAGAACATGGTTCTTGCTCCTCAGGCAACCGGTGATGTTAATGCCGCGGCAAATGCCAACATACAGACAGGCATATATTTAAAGGGCAACCTTGACTCAATGACACCGCAGAACATGGTCGGCGGCGTGGCAAACGCCGGACCTGGCGTTGCTTACCCGGTCGCAGGATACACACCGGACGCGACAAACTCGGCGACAGTTTATGACTCGCTCGGCAACGCGCACGTTATAGTTTTTGAGTGGACACAGACAACCGTAAGGCCGGGCGGAGCAGCGGTATGGAACTGGTCGGCATTTGATACCGGCTCCAACGGACAGCTCGCCATCCCCGGAGGCGGAGTAGCGATAGCCGGAGACGCTGTTAACGTGGGAAGCGGCACAGGAGTTACATTCAACTCAGACGGTTCGCTCGCTTCTTCAGGCGTTTGGCAGAATCCGACAGCCGGCGCGACAGTACCGGAGATACGGCTTATAGTCGCAAACGCGGACGGTTCGTTCACGCCGCAGAATATATCGGTCAATATGGGCACTGACAACGCGCAGTCGGCAACAGGCATCGGCGCGCGCGACGGGCTCACAGGTGACTACGGCAACGGAACCATAGACACAACCACAAATGTATACCAGCCGAAGCAGACGATTTACACATCGTATGTTGACGGTTATGCTGAAGGAACTCTGACAGGAATGTCAATTGACAGCCAGGGAAATCTTAACTGCTCATTCAGCAACAACCAGACAATAGCAATGGCACAGCTTGGCCTTGCGAACTTCACTAACCCCGAGGGGCTTGACAAAGCCGGCGCCACAACGTTCCTTCAGTCGGCAAACTCTGGACTTCCTGAGATTTCAACGGCCGGAAATGCCGGTCTTGGAACCACAGAAGGCGGAGCGCTTGAATCTTCAAACGTCGACCTCTCAGTTGAGCTTACTAACATGATTGTCGCCCAGAGGGGATTTGACGCCAATTCCAGGATAGTAACTACAGCTTCACAGATGCTTACAACACTGGTTCAGCTGGGACAGTAATTTTAAGCTGAAGCTTTAGGTAATATAAAAGGGCCGGATGAAAATCCGGCCCTTTTAGTTTTATTGGGATATTAATATATTGACGGAAAATAAAATAGAAATAAAAATTTCCCATATATTTACAATTAATGAAGAAATATCAGAAAAACTCTTGTTTAAAAAGTAAAAAATCAAAACCAGCGCGTTAATCTTTTAACTAAACCTGAAACAAGCGCCTTTATAAGGAAAAAGAACGTTTTTAAAACCTATATTTAAATTATGAAACAGCAAATTAAGATATTTTATTATTGACAATAAAGGGGGAAAATTGTAAAATGACTTTACATTTTGTTGGGAGTGATTCAAATTGATATTAATAACGAGATTTGACAATAAAAAAGTGGTAATTAACGGCGAACTCATTGAAATGATAGAGACAACGCCGGAAACGTTAATTACATTGACCACAGGCAAGAAAGTGATTGTTAAGGAAAGCGTTGATGAAGTTGTTGAGAAAGTTAAAAAATATAAAAAGGAACTGAATTTACCGATAATAAAAGTTAATGAAACCCAAAACCTTTAAACGGGGGTGGCTTAAGTGGCAATAGATGTATCAACAATTATTGGACTTGCGGTAGGCTGGGGCTCGGTCATAATAGCCCTATTTATGGAATCCGAGGGAAACCTCGGGGTATTTTTTATGTTCTTCCAGCTCTCTGCATTCTTTATCGTTTTCGGAGGGACACTGGGAGCGACAATAATAAGCTACCCATGGGAAGTTATTACAAATATCTTCAATGTAACAAAACAGGCCTTCCTCAAAAGGGAAATGAAGGCCGGCGATGTCATACAGACGCTGGTTGGATTTGCCACCAAAGCAAGAAGGGAAGGGCTGCTCGGGCTTGAAGATGAAATAGCCCAGGTTAACGACAACTTCCTGAAAAAAGGCATACAGCTGGTTGTTGACGGCACTGATATTGAACTGGTCAGATCCATCCTTGAAACCGACCTTTCCTTCCTTGAAACAAGGCATAAACTGGGAGAGGGAGTATTTGGAACGCTCGGCGGATTTGCCCCGACGCTCGGAATTATCGGAACGGTTATGGGACTCGTTAACGCCCTTGGATCGCTGGAATCGGCCTCCAAAGTCGCGGGAGCCATCGCCGTGGCCTTTATCGCTACATTTTATGGAATATCATTTGCAAATCTTATATTCCTTCCGCTTTCGTTTAAGTTAAAGGCGAAATCAGCGGAAGAGGTGCTGATAAGAGAAGTCATGATCGAAGGCATTCTTTCCATATCTGCCGGAGACAACCCCAGGATCGTTGAAGAAAAACTCAAGGCTTTCCTTTCGCCGAAAGAACAGGCGGTCAAAGCGGAAGGCGCAGAGGGTGCCGAGGGCGGAGCGGCAGGCGGAGGAGCGGCTTAAATGGGCAAAAGAAAGAATACCAAGCTCGGAGGAGAAGGAATGGAGATGGAATCCGGCGGTATGATGAGGTGGCTCCTCACTTACGCGGATATGTTGACCCTTCTTTTCGCTCTATTCGTTATCCTTTATTCAATGTCTGTTGTGGATGAGACAAAGGTAAGGGCGCTTGCAATGGCGCTTGGCCAGGCTTTTGGACTGACCGGGCAGGTTTCGGTTCTTGCCGCAGGGGCTACCACGGATTCACAGCCGGTAACCATGCCGGAATCGCAGCTGAACCTGACTACCACAAAAGAAAAAATACAGAAATGGATACTGCAGAAAAAGCTTGAGCGGGATGTAAAGGTCAGGTTCAACGAACGCGGGCTTGTTATATCCCTGATGACTGATAAGGTGCTTTTTGCCAGCGGGCAGGCTTCACTGTTGCCGCAGACCAGGGAGATATTGACTGATATAGCGGAACTTTTAAAGGCACAGACAAATCCTATAATTATTGAGGGCCATACGGATGACTCTCCGATAACAAAAAGCAGCATTAAGTCAAAGTACAGCGATAACTGGGACCTTTCCACGGCAAGGGCCGTAAGCGTTCTTAAATATCTGATCAGAAAGGGAGTTTCTCCCGACAGGCTTTCAGCGGCCGGATACGGTGAGTTTAAGCCGCTTGTTCCAAATATAGATGATTTGACAAGGGCCAAAAACCGCAGAATTGATATAGTTATGTTAAAGGCGGATTTAATAAATGACAGGGCGGTTGAATCTCGTGAACTGCCGCTGCCGTCGGATGTAAAAACCAAGCGTCAGATTGAAAAAGAGAACCTGGAAACTATTACTTATTAAATAAAACCTGTAAATTATGAGGAGGTATTGGTATGGCAGGAGATGACAAGAAGTTATTGCAGGCATTAATCATCCTGGTGAGCTCGGTGCTGGTAATTAGCCTTATATCAGCCGGCGCCACCTTTTTTGTGATTATGTCCAAGACCACGCCGGCCACAAAGAAAGTTATTGTGGAAAAACCGGAACTCGGACCTATAACGACCCTCGGCGAATTTATAGTAAACCTCGCTGATCCTACGGAATCGCGCTACCTCAGGGCGAACGTTGTGATGGAACTTGATTACGGCTCAAGCTTAAAGCTTGCCGAAGAAGTGGATAAGAGGATGCCGCAGATAAAGGATATTGTTATTTCATCGCTCGGCTCAAAGACTTCAGTTCAGCTTCAGGATCCTGAAAACAGGGAAGCCCTGAAACAGGAGCTCAAAGATAAGATTAACGCGATATTGAACAGGGGACAGCTGGCAAGGGTATATTTTACATCGTTCGCGGTACAGTAAACAACAAATTTAAACGGGGTGTAGATAATGGCTG
>CAZMGF010000003.1:0-96434 GCA_964565765.1 uncultured Spirochaetia bacterium | reverse complement strand
CCGTGCTTGTGTAAGTGTTCGTCGGCACCTGTGTCGCGGTGTCTGTCGGCGTATTGGCCGCCGGCGAGAGTGTTATTGAATACGGCCCGTTCGCCGCCGCAGGACTCTGCACGTCATTTGCCGTAACATTCGTGCCTTCGGCCTGCGATCCTATGCTTGCCGTTCCAGCCGATACAACCAGATATATGTAAGTTAAATTGGCTGTCTGGCCCGTGGTGAGGCTTGCCACAACTGACGGTGTTGAAACAGGGCTCAGGACGCCTGTAGAAACACCGGTTGTAAAGTTCAGCGGCTGTATATTGGTCAGATTTACGCTTCCGTTATTTGTAACCTGGACCGTAATTGTAACGTACTGTCCCACAACAGCTGACGCCGGCGCCACTATCGAAACAGAGAGCGACGGGTTTGTGGATGTCGTCGCCGTCGGCACAGGCGTGAATGTATTTGTAAATGTCGGCGTGTTTGAGAATGTATTTGTCGGCAGAGGCGTGTTTGTGTTTGTATTCGTCGGCACAAGCGTGCTTGTGAGTGTAAAGGTCGCGGTCGAGGCTCCTACCGGCGTGTTTGTATTTGTAGGCGCGGCCGTGGGCATCGCGGGACAGCTCGGGCAGCCGTATATCTGCACTTCGTCTATCCAGAAATCAACAGGCGCGCTTGTCGCAGGCGCTACCGCGTTGAAGTTGCTCTGCCACTGTATCTGTGTCGCGTTCTTTAATACTGTTGTCAGCACTGCCGATGTTCCCCAGCCCGCAGCCTGTGACATAAGCGCGAACGGTATTGTCAACTGTGTCCATGTAGCCGGCGCCGTGAAGATGTATTCATAATCATTGTAGCCGGTCAGTGACGCTCCGGTTGTATCCGTATATGGTATCTTTACAAGGTATGAGCTTCCGTTGCCCTTCGTGTAGAAAGTCATGCCTGTGCATGCCGAGATGTCAAAGGTTGTATATGTAGGCGCTCCTGATGTCGCGGTAAATTGTGAGCCCATTCCAACGCACGGATATGTCGTTCCCGCCACGCCTACTGTTCCCGTCACCCTCATGGCGTAATTGGTGCCGTTGGCCCCGCCTGCTGACGGTGTCAGAGAAGCTCCCACCGCCGGCCATACTGTCGCCGGTGTTCCGCCCAGGTACGAGTACCAGTAGCCGCCGTAATAATTCTGGTTCGTGTCATTTTCCATATCGTCGAAGTTACATGCTCCTCCCGGAGTGTTTGTATTAACCGGGGTATTTGTGGCGGCCAGCGTGGAAGTAAATGTCGCCGTCGGCACAGTTGCCGTGAATGTCGATGTGGCGCTCGGCAATGCCGCCGTGAAAGTCGAAGTCGGTGAGTTCCCTATTGTTGCCGTGTCTGTCGATGTGGCCGAGGGCCCGGTGGTTGATGTGTAAGTCACCGTAACCGTGTCAGTCATTGTAGAGGTATAGCTCGATGTAATGGTCACGGTAGCCGTAAATGTCGGGGTGCGCGTGAATGTCTGCGTGTCCGTGGGCGAATCCGTTGGTGAGCCCGCGTATTCCGTGTTTGTAGGCGTCACAGAGAATGTCGGCGATACCGTATATGACGGCGTGGCCGTGGCCGTATATGTTGAAGTTGGTGTATTTGTTTTAGTTGCCGTGCCTGTCGCAGTGTCGGTGGGGGTTGAAGTATTTGTGTCGGTCGGTGTGTTTGTCGCCGTCGATGTAAATGTGGATGTCGGCGACGCGGTGTTAGACGGCAGCGGCGTGCCTGTATATGTGAAAGTCGGGGTGCTTGTTCTTGTGTCCGTAGCCGTGGATGTCGGACTGAAAGTATTAGAAGGCAGGGGCGTATTTGTAAATGTCGGTGTCGGCGTCTTTGTATATGTAACCGTGAATGTATTCGAAGGCGTCGGAGTGGATGTCCATACCGTGCACGGGAACATTGAAACCTGGTCCACAGCCAGGGTCACGAGCGACCACGGCTGTCCGATTGTCTGCCAGTGTATCGCGTTAAGATTTGTCAATACCGAGGCAATTGTAACGGCAGTGCCTGTTCCCGCCTGCTTGAAACTCGGCGTGGTGCCGGCAAAGAAAAACTGATACTGGGTCCATGTCGTCGGCGCGAAGAAAGTCGCCGCGTAATGGTCGTTGCCGTCGTTTACAGCAGATGAGGGCACGAGCTGGACGCTGTAATTGTTATTGTCACCCTTTGCCCAGAATGTAATGCCTGTAAATCCGGAACAGTTGACAGAGCCTGTAGCTACAGCCGAGGTATTTGTCCCCATCCCTATAAAACCATACTGATAAGCAGTTGTAACCGTCCCTGTTAGCAGGGCCGCGTAAGCCGTGGAATTGGCGCCGGGCGCTGTAACCGACATATACCCTGTCGAGGTTCCCGCGCTGGCGCTGTCATTATAAGCGTACCAGCTGCCGCCCCAGAGATTTGTGGTATTGCCGTCGTCAAGGTTGTCGAGAGCAAGCGGGCACGCGTATGTGGGAGATGAAGTCAGGGTCATTGTTATTGTAGCTGTTGGTATTGATGTCTGCGTGGGCGTGGGTGTGGGCGACCAGAGGTCCGGGAAAAGCTCTACGTGGTCAACCGCAAGGTCAAAATTCGCGTTATATACGGATATCTGCCAGTTAAATTTTTGCGCTGAAGCCAGATCGGTCGTAATCAGGGTTGTTGAGGCCGCGCTTTTCCACGTTGGCTGTGTAAAGTCAGTAAAATATATCTGCATTTCCGTCCATGTGGTCGGCGGTGAGAATGTGTACTGGTAATTTGCCGAATCGGGGTGGAGATTTAAAGAGGCCCTCGGCAAAAGGCATACTGAATATGTAGCGCCGGTGGTTCCCAGAGCGCCAAGTTTACACATGAACCTGATGCCGCCGTAAGTTGCCGGTGAAGTTGTCGGTTCATAGAACGGCAGCAAGTTGACAAACAAATCATTTGCCGTTGCATTCTGGACAAGTTCTGTCCCGAATCCAACCGAGGGATAACAGCCATTGGCGGCAACGCCGACAGCGCTGATTGTTCCGGTTACCCTTAAATAATAAGAAGTGCCTGTTTCCCAGTCTCCGTCGCCCACAACATTTGCCGTGTTTGTCATAAAGCCCGCGTTGCTTGTCGTTCCGCCGGTCACCAGTACGCTTGAAGTTCCGGGATGAACCGACGCTGTGCAGGTGCATCCAGTTGAGCCTGAAGATGCCCAGGCATACCAGAAACCTGTCCAGTAATTCTGTGTTATGTAATAAGGCATGTACCTGTTAAAGTCATCAATAATCTGTCCGGTGGGGGGCGGCGCCGGAGTCGGAGTATTAACCGGCCCTGACATCGTCATGAGGTTCGGGAAATTTCCAGTCATTAATAGTAGAGTTAAAACTTCAAGCGATGAATTGTAATAGCTTGCCGTCGCGCTGAAGCCTACGTCAGCCGAATAATATGCGTTAAGCGATGTCTGGTAAGTTGACGATATCATCTGCGAACAGCCGGCCGGCCCTGTAAAAGCGGCGTTGTAATATGAGCCTTCATTGGTCCCGTTGGAAATCCAGTAGCCGTCAACTATGGAGGCTGATTTTCCGTTAAAGAATCCGGCAAGCGCGGTTAACACTCCGGTCGGATCCGTGCCGTTCCATGAATAATCAATGGCATATATATAGGGAACCCTGCATGAATTATAGGAGTATTCGTTTCCCGGACAGCCTGATGAACCGCCGCATGGATTATTTGACATCGGGGCGCCTGTCGTGGCGTTGCATATTTCACCGGGAAGCTTGTCAAACGAAGCTGAAGTGGCGTTTACGAGAAATGAATTATTTTCTGTGACTGCCGTGTTCCATGTCGCGGAGTGCGCCGAATCAAAAGCCGCGAAAACCTTGAACCATGCAGGCATGAAATAGGACGGGAATGTGTAATCATCCCAGCCGTTGCCCGGTTTTACAGAGCCATTTGAATTTAAATCATAACTGCGGCAAAGGCCGACAAGTGTTGTGGCGAGATTTGTGTAATTTAAGCCGTTGCCGTCTCCCCACTGGTAATGGGCCATAATGAGCGCGGCCGCCATATCAAAATCGCCGTCAGATGCTGAATTAACATCCTGGGGATTTCCGCTTGAATCAATAATCCACGGAAGCATTCCAACTTCGGTGCCTCCTGTGGAGTGGAGCGCCGCGTATTTCCATAAATTATCAAATAGTGTCTCGTCGCCGAAATAAACAGCAAGCAACATTCCATAACCCATGCCTTCTGAGACCGTGCAATTTGAATATCCATTCACGGCTTCCGGGCTCTGCACCCTCTGGTATCCGCCGGCTCCGTTCGTCGTTACATAGGTGCCTTTCCATGTGTTGTAAGCGTTTTGAATTGAGCTTGTGCTTACAGACGTGGCATAAATGCCGTATGGCGGCGTGTAGCCGTTGTTCTTCATAGGGAATGGATAGTTGGTGGTTGCGGCCAACACGAAAGAACCTGACAGAATAATTATCAAAGCGTTTAAACTCAGGAGCAATAAAAATTTACGCATTTAGAACCTCTTAACATTGGCGCGAAACCCTTTGCGCCAGGTTTGTGGACGTTGAACTAAGCGTCGTTATTACATTTATGATAGCAAATTATGAAACCCGTGTCCACAAAGTAAAACAAAAAAAATCAAAAACTGCTTAACCCGTTTATCACTTTGTAACTATTATAAACTTTTTGGTGACGCTCTGGCCGACCTGGATGTACACTGGATAAACTCCCTGCGACACGGTAGCGCCGACGTAATTTTGCCCGCACCAGTCTGATTCCCAGAGACCCGCGTCTTTTGTTTCATTTAAGACAACCGCGACCACCCTTGCGGCCTTGTCATAAATTATTATTTTTACCGGGCTGCCGTCCTGCGCCACCTGAACGCGTATCTTGGCGCACTGCCCCAGTCTCGGGTTTATAAGGTTATCCGCCACAACTCCTATGTCTGTCATAACCACTGTCGGCGTGGCAGTTATTTTATTCGCGTCAGCCTCATGCATGGTATTTACAGGCTGTGATATCTCTGATGAGCCGTAATTAACGTTATCAGCCGGCTTGATTGCGGCCGCAGGCTGGCTCTGTGATGCCGCACCCTGAAGGGCCGGAGCCATGGATACTGCCGGAGCAGCGGCAGGCGCTGGAACCGCAGCCACTACAACAGGCTGCTCAACAACAGCCGCTTTCGCCGCCGTGACAGGAGCGCTTTGAACTTTTAAGGCCGCCACAACAGCCGGTTTTACAACGGCCTTCGCGTATTTAACCGAGGAAGGCGCCTTTGCCGTAACAACAGCCTTTGCCGGAGCCGCAGGGGCCTTTGCCAGATCCTTCACTGTTACGGAGGGCTTATTATATATAATGAAGACGGATACAAATAAAATAACCGCAAATGACGCGGCGTATGATAAGAGAGGCGCCCAGTTAAACGCGGGCGCCGGCTTTTTGCCGCTTATCGAGGCCATAATCCTTGTTTCAAGGAATTCCGGCGCTTCAACTTTCATTAAGGATGTTAATTCCCCCATTTTTATAAGGGATTTTTCATATTTTGCGCAGTCAGGGCAGGATTCGGTGTGCAGCCCCGCTTCTTTTATGGTGTCAGCTGAAGCCTCTCCGTCAGTTACTTCCATTATCATCTCTTTATACTTTTTGCAGTCAGTCAAAACCTTCATTTTTGAGCACCTTCCTTTAATGAATATATAGACAATCCGGCTGTAAAAAAGTTTCGGTATATAATCACAGGATATCGTCCTTTTGAAGTTTTTCACGCAGGTTTTCCCTGGCGCGGAAGAGCTTTGATTTTACCGCTGAAACAGATATTTTCAGCACCTGGCCTATCTCCTCATAGGAAAGGCCGTCAACATCCCTCATCATTATAACGGTCCTCTGCTCTTCGGTAAGCTCGTCTATCCTTTTATATACAGTCTTTCTGACTTCATCGGAAGCGTATGATTTATCCGGCTCTTTTTCCTCTTTTTCCTTTATACCGTCCACAAGAGAGGGTTTCTCCTCGGCCCCTTCCTCATAGAATTCCTCGGTCATCTTTCCCCTGAAGCGCTGCAGCTGTTTGAGCCTGTTCTTGCACATGTTTACGGTTATCCTGTATATCCAGGTGGAGAGCTTGGAATCGCCCCTGAAGTTTTTCAGGTTGTTGTACACGGATACAAATATTTCCTGCGAGGCGTCCTCGGCCTCTTCCCTGCTGCGCAGAAAATTATAAGCGTGGCCGAAGACCACTTTTTTGTATTTTGCTATGATTTCGGCGAAATATTTTACCTCGCCTTTTTTTACCTTTTCTATAATCTCGCTGTCGTCCATTTCTTCCCCGCCTAAAAAACGTATTTTATTGTTATCCTGTGCGCGTTGTCCGAAATAAAATAGGGCACATAAGCATAATCTATGTACAGGTCGCTTATCCTGCAGCCCGCCCCGACTGAAACAGAGCCGTTGTCCGCGCCGAAAATATACCCGTATCTTAACACAAAATTCTTTTGATAAAAAGCCTCCATGCCGATCGAGGTCTGCGAAGAGTTCAGCTCATTTATGTAATAACGCTCTTCTATAAAAACCGATATCTTGTACTCGTCCTGAAAACGGAATACCTCTATTCCGTAACCGCCGCGCACAAGCATGGGATAAAGGGATTTGTCCAGAAAATAATCCGTGGAAATGCCGATGTTCTCGACATCGAGCCCCAGGGTGTACTGATCAAGGTAGTTGCGGTAGAGCACACCCAGGTTGAGCGCCGCCCCCCATGTCGCGTTGTCGTAAACCTTGCTTGATATGAGCTTCAACCCCGCACCCACATTGTACTCCTCGTTTAAGGCCCTTGAATATACAACGCCCAGGTACGAATCGTAATTGTCTATTTTTTCCACCGGCACTCCGTTGTCGTCGGTGCGGTAGAGGTCGTCATTTGCCGAATACATAAAATAAACCCCGGCGCACGAGGAAACGTCCATTGGATGGTAATATTCCATCATCGAATAGTGATATGAAAAAACCGAATTGTACTGGGAAAAGACAAGATAATTCTTGTTTATCCCCTGAAGTGTCGCGGGATTTATCGGGGACGCCTCGGGCCTGGCGTAAAAGGGGGCGTAAATGGACCCCATAGCCACTTCCCTGGCGGGTATGTCAACGAGAAGAAAGTCTCCGGTGACCGTCCCCGCGGCGCTGGCTTGCGGCGCGGCCGAGAGAAAAATCAGCGCGGCCGCGGCCGAGAGAAAAATATTTTTTGGGGAAAATAATGCATTGCTCATTTAAATTTAAACGGAATCTCTTATTATCAGTTCCGGTTCAAAGCTTATTATTTTGCTTTCGTAAGGCACAGAGCCGTCTATCATTCCCATCATAACATCGAATGCCTGCATTCCCATCTGCGCGATGGGCTGGTGCACCGTGGTCAGCCCCGGCGATGTGAGGTTGGAAATGTATATGTCGTCATAACCGATAACCGCGAGGTCGTGGGGGATTTTTATCCCCATTGTCTTTGCCTGGTCCAGCACGCCTATCGCGGTCACGTCGCCGGCCGCGCAGAAAACAGAATCCACATGCGGGTTCTTTTTAAGGAGGAGTTTCAGGGACTTTTCGCCCTCTTCAAAATTATAATTGGTCACCCTGATTATCTTGTTCTCGTCATAGGGTATTCCGAAATCATTAAGCGCGTCTTTATAGCCCTTCATGCGCTCTTCCGCGTTCAACCCGGAGTCCCCTATTATGAGCCCGATGTTTTTTCTTTTGTTCTTTATGAGGTATTCAGTGGCGATATAACCGCCCTTGATGTTTTTAAATTTCACGGTGGGGGCCCCTTCAAGCACCTCTTCAAGGAATACAACGGGCACGCCTTCCTTTTTGAATTCGGCAAGCAGGTCCTTGTCCATGCGCAGCGATATGACTATTATTCCGTCGGCCCTGCGCTCATAAAATATCCTTTCAAGCATTTCGCGCTCGTTTTCCTCAATGCCCCTGGTCGAATACAGTATAAGGTTGTATTGCGTGTTCCTGAGGTTAGCCTCGATGCCCTTCACTGACTCAAGGGCGAAGAGCGACGCGAAAAACGACGCCACGACGGCAATGTTGTTTGTCTTTCCCTTTACAAGGCTCCTGCCGATATAATTCGGATGGTAATTCATCTCTTTTATGGCGGCCAGAACCAGCTCTTTTGTCTTCTGGGATATTTTCTGGCTGTTGTTTATGACCATTGATACCGTGGCCGGGGTGACCCCGACTTTTTTCGCTATGTCCTTTATTGTTACCCTCATGTGTTTCTCCTTTAATTAATGCCGCAAATTGAGGCGCAGCAAACGGCGTCTCTACTATCTGGCCGCCGGCGCAATCTGCATTGCCTGATTCTGCTCAAGCCAGGTTTTAAGTTTGGCGTTGTTCGGGTCGAGTTCCATGGCCTTTGAATAAGCCCTGTAAGCAAGCTCCCTCCTGCCTGTATTAAGGAAGCATGCGCCGAGCCCCATATACGCGGGGGCGTAGTCCCTGTATTTTTTGACGCATTCCGCGAATTCCGTAATGGCTGAGCCGAACTGCGTTTTATAGAGCAGGGCGTATCCCCTCTTATAAGCCTCTATTCCCGCCTTTTTATCCTCAAATAAATGATTTTCCGGCGGTCCGGCGAACTTCGCTGTCAATGAAATCCTGTTGGAGTTGCCCAGGTCCGCGTACGGCACCATTACATAATCAAGCTCGATATTGAGTTCCTTTGAAGCGGTGAGCCTGTATCCAAGCCCGGCGGTGAGCCCGGCGAGCGCGCCGAGATCCTCGCCGAATTTGTAGCCGAGCCTTACCGCGAACGAGTGGTATTTGTTGAGCGTCCAGTATTTTTCCGCGCCGAGATGGACGCTGGCGGACTGCTCTATCGGGTAATAAAGAATGTCCATGGCCGCGGTCGTGTCATTTTCGTTGTACACGAATGTCCCCTCGTCGGAGAACGGCAGCATCAGGTTCTCCATTGAAAACCTGTAGCCGAACCCGAGCTTTAAATCGACCGGCAGCGACGGCCTGTTGCTCGCTACGCCGAGGTTTTCAGCGACGAACCCGACCGAATAATTCTCATATTTGGGATAATAAAAAGAGCCCAGGTTGAAGCCGAATCCTCCGCCCAAATCCGTGACTATTTTCTCGCTGATTAAATTCGCCGATAATCCCAGCGAAAGGTCGGAAAAGCCGCTGTAGTCCCCGAGAAAATCGGAGAGTTTTTTTGCATAGGCAAGCGTTACATCAAGGTCGCTTGCGGTGACCGAGTTTGTGGTGAGTATATAGTTGCCGCTTGTGTCTTCGGTAGTCTGCGTCAGGGTGCCTCCGTTTACAAAAACCGAGTAGGCGGCAAGCGTGCCGAAGCCCTTTATGGGCGCGGCAAAAGCGAGATATTCGTAATTTACATCAAGAAGCCATACTGAATGCATCAGGCATACCTGGTCGCGGGTAATCTGCGATAACCCCGCCGGATTCCAGTAAACCGCGTTAACGTCATCGGCAACCCCGACAAAGGCCTCTCCCATACCCGAAGGCCTTGCGCCTTCGGAAAGTTTAAGGAAATTAGCGGATGTTTCCCCCGCTCCAAGAACCGCCCCCGCAAGTATAAGAAAAATAAGCCCTGAAAGCAATAAAGCTTTTTTGCCCATTAACCCGTTTTCTCCTGATTTGATTTATTCCTTATCTTACCAGTAAAAAAACCTAAAATCAAATAGATTTTAACCGTTGAAATCGTCAGTAATGAATGACAGAAAATACTTTGTTTGAAGCCAGTTTTTCCCTGCCCTTTAAAAAATCAAGTTCTATTACAAAGGCCAGCTCTTTTATCTTTGCCCCGCACTTTTCAACAAGTTTTACCACGGCTCCGGCCGTTCCTCCGGTGGCAAGGACATCGTCCAATATTACTACATTGTCCCCCTTTGAAAGGGCGTCGGCGTGGATCTCAAGCGAATCCGTGCCGTATTCAAGGGCATATTCCTGCGAATAAACTTTACGCGGCAGTTTTCCGGGTTTGCGCACCGGCACAAGGGCGCATTTTAGCCTATAGGCAAGCGGCGCGCCGAGCAGGAACCCGCGCGCTTCCATGCAGACAATAGCGTCGATTTTTTTGGATTTGTACCTTTTGGCGAGCGAGTCTATGAGCGAAGCGAATAGTTTTGCGTCTTTTAAAACCGGGGTGAAGTCCTTGAAAATAATCCCTTTTTTTGGAAAATCAGGAACGTCAAGAACCGCTTTTTTAAGCTTTTTTTCCATGTTTAACCGCCTTTATATTTGTTTTTGTATATTTATTTTTTGTTTTTAAATGTTTGTATTTTATCATGGCCGCGGGACGTGTGAGGCTTTTTGGAGGCCCCGCGCCATCTTTTAAATTTAGGCGCGGCTGCCGTAAAAAAGGCTCACACGCCCGCGGCAAACCAGGGTTTCATATTTGCCTTATATACTTTCTTTGTTTTTCATCAGGTATCTTAGTTTTTTAATGGCGATAGTTTCTATCTGCCTTATTCTTTCGCGCGTGAGCTTCAGCCTGACCCCTATCTCCTCAAGCGTGAGGATGTTCCTGTTCGAGAGGCCGAACCTGCTCATTATGACTTCCTGCTCTTTGGGCTTTAACTTGGCTATGAGCTCGAGCATCTTTTCTTTTTTGTCCTTCTCAAAAAACTCATCGTCCGGCTTTACTATGGATTCATCCTCAATTGTATCCTTTAATGTCCTGGCCGAATCAGAATCCTCGTTTTCATATTCAAGGTCAAGCGACTTGGGGGCCTTGATAATATTTAAAATCTCATTGAGCTTCATGGGCTCAATCTTTAGCTTTCTTGCTATATCGTCCCTCTCGGGAAAACGCCCCGTGTCCTTAATTTCTTTTTCAATAAGCTTCAGGTATTTGTGGTAAATGTCGAGTATATGTACGGGTATCCTGATTGTGTTTTTCTGGTTGGCTATCGCGCGGTTTATGGATTGTTTGATCCACCACGTGCCGTATGTGGAAAAACGGAACCCCAGCTCGGGCTTGAACTTTTCAACGGCCTTCATAAGGCCGATATTGCCTTCCTCGATGAGGTCGATTATCGGCACCCCGAGATACTCATATTTTTTCGCCATTTTTACGACAAGTTTTAAATTGGCCTTGATAATCGAGGCGCGCGCCGCCACATCGCCTTTTTTGGCCTTGCGGACAAGGTCCTTTTCCTCTTTTTCAGTCAGTATTTTTTCGTCCCTTATCTCGTCAAAATAAAGCATAAGGGAATCTTTTGACGCCGAACCCCTGCCGTCGGCTTTTGCGGGCCTGGCGGGGGCCTCGTCAGTTTCGCCCTCTTCGGCTCCGGCGAGCTCCTGCATGGCTTCCGGATCTTCGGCTTCCTCCGCCTCTTTTTCCGGTTTATCAGAGGCCTCTTCCTGGAGCTGTTCCTCTTCCTGGAGCGCGGGCCTTTTCCCCGTGATTCCGGATTTTTTTAATTTTTTAGCCGCTTTTTCCGGTTTAATTTTTTTGCCTGATTTTTTCTTTTTCATATTTCCCCCTGTTATCCCGGGTACATACGTATGTAAAAATCCCCGTATTTGTTTTCATCAGGAACCGTTGTTTCTTTTATATCATCAACCTGGAAATACCCGCCGCTTCCGGTTATTTGTTTCCTGAATTCATCAATTTCAGCGTCCGCGCCGAAGGCTTCAATTTCCACGCTGCCGTCCGGCATATTTCTTACAAATCCTTTGAGCCCGAGAGACTGCGCGGCCCTCCGGCAGAAGTACCTGTAGCCGACCCCCTGCACGCTTCCGGAAACAATAAAACGGCGGCCGCTGGTTGCCATTATCTCACTGCAGGTAAGATATTCCAAACACAAAATAAGACTGCAGGAAGTCGCCGATCTCCTCGCGCTGGAATACATTTGTAATGTTGCGTATATAAAATTCAACATCCACGTTGTAATTCAGGCTGATTTTGGCGCCGATGTTGAACCTGTCCTCGTCATATTCGCCCATGAGCAATACGGTGTCGGCCACGACCTTTGAAACGTCCGCTACAAAACCGGTGTAATTATGTCCCAGGGTTTTTTCCACGCCCATGCTGAAGCTCATATCGGTTATTTTTTTTGAAGCGACCGTATAAAGCGCAAAATCCTCCCACGGCACCCTTTCAAACATTGAAAGGGGGAATTTTTTTATGCCGGCGGCGACGCTGATAAAATAATCCTCTTCTTTGAGCGCCTGGCACTTTACATCAAAGTTCGTGGATTCCGAAATAGAATCGCAGAAATTCACAAATGTGTTCCAGAAACCCTGGACGGTTGCCTGGGGCCTGTAGGTGTCCACCATGTCCGAGATTTTTCCGAAGTCAACCACAGTGCCGGCTTCTATAAAATTAAGGAAGCCGTAGTTGAATTTAAAAACATAAGTATCCATATGAAGGCCCAGGGTAAATTGTTTGTCGGCGAGCACGTACGCCGCCGGATTGTCTATGTAGCCGCTTGTGCCCGACGCTGTCGGAAGAAGGAGAAAGTGATTGACGTCCACGCTTTCAGCGCCTGCGGGCGCGCAAAAGGATGCAAGGGCGAGTATAACAAGAAGGAACAACAGGGGCTTTTTCCTCACCGGCAATTTCTCCTTTTGGTCTTCTGAGTTCAAAAAAAATGGTCGGGGCGACTGGGTTCGAACCAGCGGCCTCTCGCACCCCAAGCGAGTGCGCTGCCAACTGCGCTACGCCCCGACCTCATTAATCTCACCCGTCGTCTTACTTAACAACTTTAAGTCGGGCGTGTCTGGAAAGAGTCTAATAATTCTTCCTTAGCATCCTCTTTCCAGACTACGCCCCGGCCTCATCCACTTTATCTTTTCCGGACTGCGCCCAAACTGCAAAAAAAATGGTCGGGGCGACTGGATTCGAACCAGCGGCCTCTTGGTCCCGAACCAAGCGCGCTACCAACTGCGCTACGCCCCGACCTTATTAATTTTTCACGAAATAAAATTTTACAGGAATCCTTCCCTATTTTCAAGTCTTATTTACCTTATTTAAGCCCCGTGATTTTCCAGAAGGCGCATGGCCTCGACTATTTCCTGCCTTATATCTTTAAGCTTATCCATGGTAAGCTTTTCCTCGATGCCGAAAAGCTCCATCTGCTCGCCGTCTATCTCGGAGAGGAGCTCCTTTAATTTTTTCTGCGCCCCGCTTATCTTGTATTCCTCTGCGTAAAGGAGTTTTTTTATCATAAATATGATGTCAATGTCCGTCTTTGTATATTTGCGCTGCCCGACCCTGTTCTTTATGGGCTGCAATTCCTCAAAATTCTGTTCCCAGAACCTTATTACCGATTCCCTGACCCCCGTGAGCTGGGCGACTTCCCTGATAGGATAATACTTTTTTTCCCTTACATCCGCCATTTTTATCCCTCCTTTAATCCACAAATTCCTGCTCTGATTTCGCGGGCCTTGTCATAAGGTCCCTGACCGAATCATGAGGTGATTTGCCCCTGTAAATTGCCTCATAAACTTCCCTGCAAATGGGCATGTCCACTTTATATTTTTTCGCCAGGTTGTAAACGGAAAGCGTTGTCTTTACCCCTTCGGCGACCATCACCATTCCCCCGAGAATTCCGTCTATTTTTTTACCCAGCCCGAGCTGTTCCCCGACAAACCTGTTCCGGCTGTGCTTTGAGGCGCAGGTTACAATAAGGTCCCCCACGCCGGAGAGCCCGTTGAACGTCTCGGCTGAGGCCCCCATGGCAACGCCGAGCCTTCTCATTTCAGCCAGGCCGCGCGTTATAAGCGCCGCCTTTGTGTTGTCCCCCATATTCATGCCGTCGAGTATTCCGGCTGCGATGGCTATTACATTTTTAACGCTGCCTCCCAGCTCGACGCCGAGGATGTCCTGCCTGCTGTATGTCCTGAAATACTTTGAGAAAAAAATCCCGCGTATGGTTTCCGAAAGTTTCCTGTCCCTGGATGCCACCACCACTGTGGTCGGGACCTTTCTTCCGACCTCTTCGGCGTGGGAAGGCCCCGAAAGCACCGCCACCTTAACCCTGCCAAGGACATCTTTTATAACCTGCGACATCGTCATAAGGGTTTTCTGCTCTATACCTTTTGTGACGCTTATGAATGTTTTTTTTCTGTAGTTAATCTTTTTTATCCTTAAGAGCAGCGCCCTCATAAAATGCGACGGCTGCGCGAGGACTATATACTCCGAGGCTTCCACGGCGGCATTCAGGTCTGATGTTATCCTGATTTTTGCGGGTATTTTTACCCCTTTTAAATATTTTATATTTTCCCTTTTTTTATCCAGCACTTCCGCGTAATCAGCGAAGAATTCCCAGAGCGTCACCGTATGTCCGCCTTCTTCAAGCAAAACTGCCAGCGCTGTTCCCCAGCCGCCGGCGCCAAGTACTGTTATGTTCACTTTTTTGCCTCTCCGGAAGAGCCTGCCTCTTTTTCTTTTTTTGCCGCGCCGAATTCAAACCTGCTCTCGGTGCCGTCCATGAGCCTTTTTATATTATCCTTATGCTTGTAAATCACAAAAGCCGCGACAAGTATGGATGTTATCTGCACCAGGTTCCAGAACCCGCCTTCGCCGTAATTCAGGACAAAAACCGGGAGCAGGAGCGCCGCGAGCACAGAGCCCGCGGAGATATACCTGAAAAATGACACCGTTACGGCGAAAACTATGAAAGCCGTTATGGTCGCTGCCGGAGAAAGGGCCAGGAAAACCCCGAGGGCCGTAGCCACGCCTTTGCCCCCCTTAAACTTCAAAAATATGGTAAAAGTATGGCCGAGAACAGCGGCAATGCCCGCTATGACCGGCACCCATGGAAATTTGGCGCCAAAAACAGCGCCGAGCGCAAATACCGGAACAAAACCTTTCAGCGCGTCAAGTATAAGGACAATAACGAACCACTTCATGCCAAGGACCCTTTTTACATTGGTGGCGCCTATATTTCCGCTGCCCACCGTGCGGATATCAATATTTTTCCTGGATTTGACTATTAAATAACCTGTCGGTATGGCGCCGAGAAAATATGGTATTACAAGCGCCGCCAGAAGTGCTATTGGCCACATAAAAGAACCTCCTTATTTTTCTTCCTGCTGCTGCTTCGGTTTAATCTTCAGCTTAAGCGGCGACCCTTCAAAACCGAAGGACTGCCTGAGCTTGTTTTCCAGATAGCGCATATATGAAACGTCCAGTTTTTCCTTTTTATTCACAAAAACCGCGAATGTCGGAG
The DNA here is from genome assembly GCA_964565765.1 of uncultured Spirochaetia bacterium. Lineage (GTDB taxonomy): Bacteria > Oederibacteriota > PGYV01 > PGYV01 > Palsa-1178 > Bog-1181. Next base: position 81,279 of record CAZMGF010000003.1, on the reverse strand, counting down.
GAGCCGTCTCCACCTGCGAAATATACAATATCTTGATATCGCCCCTTTTTGAAAACACGGCTTTTTCATGGATTGCCTGCTGAAAAACTTTGTTTAGCAAAGAGGTCTTGATTCTCGAATTATACTGTTTTTCAACATAAAAAACAATATTTAATAATTCCTCCAGCCCCTTTGATTTGAGGGCGGAAACGTAAACTATCGGGGCGAAGGAGACAAATTTCGCAATATCCCTCAGGTATTCCGTAAAAGTAAGTTTCAGGGCCTCGCGCTGCGACTGCTCAATCAGGTCCCATTTGTTGGCTACTATTACTATGGCCTTTAAATTTTCCACGGCGTAGCCGAGGAGCTTTTTGTCAAGTTCCATGATGCCGTCAATGCAGTCCACCACAAGCACGGCCATATCGCCCCTTTTTATATTCATGAAAGCGCGGCCTATGGAATATTCCTCGGCCTTCATTTTTATATTCTTCCTTTTCTTGACTCCGGCGGTATCTATCAGAAGAAGCTTGTTGCCCTCGTATTCGATGAGCGTGTCTATGGAATCGCGTGTGGTCCCGGGAATGTCCGTGACAATGGAGCGTTCTTCCTTTACGAGCGCGTTAAAAAGGGAGGACTTGCCGACATTTTCCCTGCCGACAATGGCCACCTTCGTAATCTTTTCATCCCCGGCGGATGGTTTTTGCGCCTTAATGGCGCCGGTTATATAATCAAGCAGGTCGTCAAACCCGTAAGAATGGGCCGCTGAAACGGGAAAAACCATGTCGACGCCCAGGTTATGGAACTCATAGGCGTTGACTTCCTTCTCGCGTGTGTCAACCTTATTGGCGACGACCACGAAAGGGGTGCCGCTCTTTTTTATAAAATCAAAGACTTCCCTGTCCTCGGGCACAATGCCGGCCACCACATCCACGACGAAAAGCACAAGGTCCACTTCCTTGATAACGGCCTTTACTATCTTCACCACCTCGTTTTTTATGCGGTCCTGCTCGTTAAAAAGGAGCCCTCCGGTGTCTATGAGAGTGAATTTTTTTCCCATCCACTCGGCTTCGCCGTATATCTTGTCGCGCGTAACCCCGGGAAAATCATCCACTATGGATTTCTGCCTGTTTATAAGCTTGTTGAATATCGAGGATTTGCCGACGTTTTCCCTGCCGGCAATGAGGACGGTGTATTCTGTATTTTTCATTTTTGCTCCAGCTCTTTAATAAAGTCAAAATTTAAAAGTCAAAACCAATAAGTAAAACAACTGCGCTTATAATTTTCACTGATACATTTTGCCGGTTTTTAAAAACAAAGACGTGTCAGGCGCTTTGTTTAACGCCGGACACGTCTTTTATACAGTTATTATATGGATTACAGCCTGTTTTTGCAATGGTTATTTGGCTTATGCCTTTGATTAATTAAGCAGGCTCAGGTATGCGCTTAATGTTTCGTTGTCGTGGGCCGAGAGCGAAATAAAACTGATACCCGCGATATATCCTTCGGAATCTTTCCTGCACCATTCGACTTCGCCGAAGGTATTGATTTTTTTGCGGTCCCTTATTTCAAGGTCGAGCCTCATAACATCGCCTTCCTTTACAACCCCTTCAACCTGGAGACAGACGCCTCTTTTTGAAATATCCTTTGTCCTGGCCTTGCGGTACTGGAATGAGAGCAGGTCAAAATCCTCGCCAAAAAGCTTATATTCGGCCATTAGATCGTTTTTATACCTTGTATCAATTCGTCTTTCGGAGTAATCTTCCTGCATTTAAAAGGCCTCCTGAACGAGTTAGTATATAAAGACAGTTTAAACGATTAAGCGCCGTTTGTCAATTATTATTACTCCCGCGGGTCATATAATATCGGACCTTTCCAGCCCCGCTGAAATCCCGCTTCCAAACCTGAATATATCGTGCATAAGAATGCTGTCATTGTCCATTCCTGTAATCTTTGTTATATGGGTAACGCGCCTGCTTCCGTCCTTAAACCTTGCCTGCTGTATAATAAGATTGACCGCCCCTTTTATCTGTTCCCTGAGCGCTTTTACCGGAAGGTCGATTCCCGCCATAAGGGACATGACCTCCAGCCTGGAGAGCGCGTCCCGCGGCGAATTTGAATGAACTGTTGTCATGGAGCCGTCATGGCCTGTGTTCATGGCCTGAAGCATATCAAGGGTTTCTCCTGCCCTGCATTCGCCGACGATTATCCTGTCCGGCCTCATCCTGAGGCAGTTTTTTACAAGGTCCCTTATTGTGACCGCCCCGGCCCCCTCAATATTCGGCGGCCTTGCCTCAAGCCGTACAACATGCTCCTGGTTAAGCTTCAGTTCGGCCGAGTCTTCAATGGTAATTATCCTCTCATCCTCCGGGATAAAGGAAGAAAGCACATTAAGCAGGGTCGTCTTTCCCGATCCCGTCCCTCCGGAAATAAGTATATTGCTTCTCCCCCTGACAGCCTCTTCAAGATACGCCGCGGCCTCCGCCGAGAGGCTCCCGCATTTTACCAGGTCGGCGGCCGTCATCTTGTTTTTCGAGAACTTACGTATGGTAACCACCGGCCCGTTTAAGGCAAGCGGCGGGATTACAGCGTTAACCCTGGAGCCGTCGGGCAGCCGCGCGTCCACATAGGGCGATGACTCGTCTATCCTCCTGCCGAGGGGGAAAACAATTCGCTCTATTGCCCTCATTACTCCGGTGTCATCTGTATATGACGCCCCTGTTTTATGGAGCCTTCCGGCGCTTTCCACATATATATCATCCGGGCCGTTTACCATAACCTCGCTTATCAGCGGATCCGCAAGAAACCGTTCAATAGCGCCGAGCCCCGCCACTTCATCAAATATCTCCCCGAGCAAAACATCCCTTTCGCCGGCCGTCTCCGGCGCCCCGGGCTCAAGGTCCAGCAGGCCCCTTATGTTTTTTTTTATATCCCCGTATATCGCGGCTTTTTTTGCCGGATGAATGAGCGCGTCCTTTTCCATATTATTGATATCCAGTTCCCCGAGGACTTTCATGCGGACATTTTTTTTGAGTTCCTTAAAAGAGCCGCGCGAAAGCGGCAAGGGGCGATAAAACGGCTCCGGCGCGGCTTTTTCAATATATTTTTCAGCGGCCTTGCCCTGCGTTTCAAGCAGCCTGCGCGCCAATCCGCTGACTGCCGCGCAATATTTATCCTTTTTACCCGTGAGGGCGCAAAGCTCCCCTTTTTCAGCGGCAGCCGCGGCTGCGGCGCTCTCCGGGATGATTGAAATTATTTCAGCGCCGTTAAGCACTCCGGCGAGCTCTTCGCCGGATAAAATACATCCTTCTTCCCTGTTTACAACCGCCGCCGCGCATGCTGAAGGATAGTTCAACGCGCGGAGCATGGCTGTTATATAATTCACCCTTTTTATATATTCGCTTCTCATCAGCGCCGGTATCAGAAAAAAATTGGTGATGCCGAGAATTTCCATATCAACCGGGCCGGATGAGTCTATTATAATTATGTCCGCAAGCCCGTCAAAATGCTTTAAAACCCCGGCAGGATTATTGCCGCACACAAGTCCAAAACCAAGGCGGGAATCAAAATAATCCTTTGCCGGCCTGGCCGGTGAAAATATCCGGCCCTCTCCCGCGCCGGAATATGCAGGCGCGTCAAATACCCCTTCTCCCTGCTCAAACAGAATCGTCCTGCCGCCTGTTTCCCGGCAAATGGCGGACGCTATGGAAAGGGCAAGCGTGGTCCTGCCTGCGCCGTCCCTTAAATTCATTATGGTAATGACTTTTTTCATTCGGCCCCGCCCGCCTGCGGCTCGGCCGTCCTGGGGGTCACAAATATCACAAGCTCGCTTTTCCTCTCGGCTGAATTTGTTGTCTTAAAAAGCTCGCCAAGAAAAGGTATGCCGGAGAGCACCGGCACGCCCGAGGTTGTTTTATTTTCCTGATTTTCAATTAAACCAGCTATGACGACCGTATTGTCCGGCTCAACATTGATATTTGTCTCGGCCCTGCGTGTTTTAATGGCGGGTATGGCTCCCTGCCCGTAATTCACCGCGTTCGAATAATCAAGGTTTGAAACCTCAGCCTTGATTCGCGCCTCAATTGCACCGTCTTTTCCTGTTTTCGGGTCGATTTCAAGGTTTACTCCGTAAGATTTCCACTGCACGCTGGCCTGTCCCTGGGTGTTCACTGTTACAACAGGCACTTCTCCTCCTGATAAAAAACTGGCGGACTTCCCCCTTGAGGTCAAAAGTTTCGGCTTGGCAAGTATCCTGGCGTAATTGCCGGTCACAAGAAAGTCCAGCAATATGTTGATTTTACCCCTGGAAAATGTTGTGCCCAGGGCGGAGAAAGATGGCGGATCCTGCTCCACGGCGTTAAGGCTCAAAAGCGGGAGCCCGTTGGCCGGCAGCGGCCCGTTGATAAGCGCCGGCCAGTCAATTCCGCAGTTGCTGCCGGCTATATTTGAAATTTCAAGAATCTGCACATCTATCTCAATCATTGAATCCGGCCTTGATGCCCTGACAACAGTGACCAGAAGCGCCTGCTTTTTACCCTCTCCGGAAATATTTATGACCGTGGTGCCCGGTGATTTTCCCTCCACTATTATTTCATCTTCGGAAAGTATTGTGGCCGCGGCGATTGAAGAGTTGACAGATTCAACGCCGAGCGCTTTTTCAAAACGGAGGACTTTTGAGCCGCCTTCGCGTATGCTGATATTCTCAGGCGAAGCTGAAATAAAAACCGGAAAAATAAAAATAAGAAAAACGCAGGCCGACACCCTGTTCATAATCCCCCCTCTATTTTATAAAAATTATTATAGGGGAAATGCCGGGAAAGGTTATTGACAAAAAGACTTATTTTATACGGAAAAATCGGCTTATTTAACTGATGGCCTCAGGAACTTTGGCGCGCTCTTTTGGCCCGACAAAAATATGGAATCCATCACGGACCTGAAATTTTTCTCTTTCATATGCGCCGTAAAATCAGCCCCTGCCATGTCTATCATGTCAAGCAGTTCCCCCGGGTCGGTATTGTCCATTGTGAACTTTTTGGCCTGGCTGTGGTCCACCACAGGTTCAAACCGGACATAATCATGGCGGCTGTCATTAAGGATGCATTTCAACTCATAGTCCGCGGATTTAACCTGGCCGGAGAAAAAAAGCGTCAGCAGGTCCGTCCCCCAGCTGGCCAGGGATGAATAAACCCTCTTTGAGCGCAGATTCTCTGAATAAGAGCCCACTGACACAACTTTAATTTTAATATTATTGTTTTTGTCCATAAAATTTTTAAAAGTTTCAGCCAGCCCGACCATTGTGGGGTTGTTTGCCCAGGAGCCGCCGTCAACATAACCGCAATTTTCCCCGTAATTATCCATAAAATACTGCGGCATATATGTCATTGCCGCGGAGGAACACGCCACCGCCTTCCACAACGGAACATCAATATGCTTCAGGGCGCCCCGGCTGTGCGGTGTCCTGAAAACCGTTGTTCGCCCCCTGGTCACATTAAACGAAGTGAGGCATAAATAGCATGTTTTAACCGAACCCATGGAGGTGTTTTCACCGTAAAGAGCTCGGTATGCCTCAAGGAGCCTTTTATTGGAATATTTTGAGCCTCCGATAAGCTGCCATATGGTCCTGAAAAAATCACCCGCCGTGCCCGCCCTGTTGTAATTGAAGACACGCCTGGCATTGCCCGTAAAAAATCCAAGTATTTCCGCAGGAGTCTTTTTTACCGCCAGCGCCGCCGCAATGATGCTGCCGGAAGAGGTGCCTGAAATCAGGTCAAAGTTCCCCAGTATTGGTTTCTTATAATGTTTTTCTATGGCGTCAAGGATGGCCGCCGAATAGGTTCCGAGCATCCCCCCGCCGTCAATTGACAGTATCCTGAATTCTTTTGCCATTTTTTCCGCTCCCTTTAATTTCATACTATGCGTCATTATAAAATATCAGGCGCGCCTAATCAAGCGCGTTTATCGGCCCCGCGCGGCGCGGGGGTATTGATTTTTTCCTTAAATGCATATATTATTATGAATATGGAAAAACATAACATACGGAAAAACAGGCGCGCCTTGAGGGATTCCCTGCCTTCCGCGGCGCTGGCGGAACTTTCGCGGGCTGTATTAAAAAATTTCAAAAAATCATTTTTCCCCGCGCTCCCCGCGGTCAAATGCGCCATGGCATATATGCCCGTTCAAAGCGAAGTTGCGACATCCGGCATAATTTCATTCCTTCTCTCACGCGGGATAAAAATTTTTTTGCCCTGCGTGCGCGGAGACGAAATCTCCCCGGCCAGATACACAAAAGGGTGCAAAATGACAAAAGGGGCCTTCAATATAAAGGAACCCTCCGGCGGTAAAGGCTGCCGCATAAATAGCATAGGGCTCGTTATTGTCCCGGGAATTGCCTTTGACAGGCGCGGCAACAGGATAGGTTTCGGAAAGGGTTTCTATGACAGGTTTTTAAAAAAGCTTCCGGAGAATTCAATAAAAGCCGGGGTCTGCCTCGAGAGCCAGATTGTGCCTTCCATTCCGGGTGAAAGGCACGACATTAAAATGGATTATATAATAACCGAGAAAGCTGTGATTAAGATATGAAACCGCGTATAATCAGTTCCTCCGCCATATATAAGGGAAAGGTCTTCGGGGTCAAAAAAGTAACCTTTGCCGAGGGCTCCTCAATTTTTACCCGGGATATAATAACCCATCCCGGCTCGGCAGTTATGGTGCCCGTGGTTGATATAAAAAAGGGGCGAATACTCATGATAAGCCAGTGGCGCCACGCGGCCGGAGGCCTTCTTGTGGAATTTCCGGCCGGAACGCGCGAAAAGGGAGAGTCATTCGCTGCTTGCGCCAGGCGCGAGGTACTGGAAGAGACAGGATATTCCGCAAAAAGGGTTATCAGGGCGGTGAAATTTTTCCTGGCTCCAGGCACTATGAACGAGCAGATGGAACTTTTCATATGTTCTGGGCTTTCCAGGAAAGAACAGCATCTCGACAGGGACGAAAGAATATCGGTTTTTACAACGACAGTCAAAAAAGCGGTTGAAATGGCCCTTTCAGGCGGCATAAAGGACGCGAAGACCCTGGCCTCTGTAATGTTCATCGGCCATGTTTATAAAGATGCCGGATTATTTAAAAAATACTTCCCCGGATAAAATGCGCTCCCTGCCGTAAGCGTTCCTTACCCTGATATCGCCGCTCTTCAAAGTTTTTACCACCTCAAGCAGCTCTTTTTTTCCGCCGCGCCTGAGCCTGATCATTGTCCCCTCTATAGGGCCCTGATATTTTATCCATGAGGCTATAATCTTTTTTCCGGAGCCCGGAAGCGTATGAATATATGAATCTATCCTTTTAATTATGGACACAAGGAGCGTTTCCGCGCCGGTTTTCTTGCCGAGTATTTTACTGACGCTCTGTGCGTGTATCCCGTCTCCGGCAGGAACCGGATTGTTCACATTGACGCCTATTCCCGTTATGAGCCTGGAATTGTACGCGTCGTTTTCAATTAATATCCCCGCCACTTTCCCGCCTCCGGCAATAATGTCATTCGGCCATTTTATTACAGGTTTTATCTTTAGTTCGCAGAGCGCGTCGGCGACCGCCACGCAGGAAAGGATTGTGAACATATACGGTTTTTTGATTTTTTTGTTTATGACATATGAAAACCAGAGCCCGCCTTTTTTTGAAATCCACGGCGCGCCGTGTTTTCCCCTGCCGGCAGTCTGTTCCCCGGCAACGGCAATTGTTCCGGAAGAAAAATCATTGTCCTTAAGGTACTGGTTTGTCGAGGCTATAGAGTCAAAAAAAACCGCCGAATTAAGCAGCCTGTTTTTTTTCAGGGCGCCTTTAACTTCAGAAAAGCTCATTTTGAAAGCTGAAGGCTTATATCAAGGGCCTGGGGCGAGTGGGTGATGGAGCCTATTGAAATGAAATCAACGCGGCGCCTGGCTATTTCCTCAACGTTATGCAGGTTGACGCCGCCGGAAATTTCCACTTTTGCCCTGCATCCGCGGGATTTCATGATGGCAAGCGCCCTGTCCATCATTTCAAAATTCATATTATCCAGCATAATAATATCCGGCTCGGCTTTCATCGCCTGCTCCAGCATTTCAAGGTTGTCAACCTCCACCTCTATTTTCATCCCGCGCGGGATAAAACGCCTGCAGTCCCTGACGGCTTTTTGAAGGTCGATAAAATCAAGATGGTTGTCCTTTATAAGCACCATGTCATAGAGCCCCATCCTGTGGTTGGTGGCTCCGCCTGTTTTTACCGCGTATTTTTCAAGGAGCCGCAGTGTCGGGGTTGTTTTTCTGGTATCCAGGATAGTGACGCCGTAGGGCTCAACTATTGACTGAAATTTGTCGGCTGACGTGGCTATTCCCGACAAAAGCTGCAGCAGGTTAAGGGCAAGCCTCTCACCCATCAGGATTGCCTTTGCTTTACCTTTTATCACGGCAATAATATCCTCTTTTTTTACACGCTGCCCCTCTTTTTTCTTTACGGTTATTTTTACGTCAGGATCCAGTTTTAAAAATACTTTTTTCATCAGCGGTATACCGCAGACGATTCCACCGTCTTTTGCCCTGAATATGCCCTTTAGCACGGCATTATCCGGTATAATTATATCTGTTGTAACATCCCCGGCGCCTATATCCTCTTTGAGCCCCGAGTCTATTATCCTGTCTATGTATTTCTCATTTTTTTTCAGCCAGTCCATAAATTTCCCTTCCTTATTTTTTCAGGTCGCTTATAAATTCGAGCAGCGCCTTTTTTTCGGATTCAAGCCCGGCAAGCTTTGCCTTTTCTTCCTCGACGGCTTTTTTCATGGCATTATTCACAAAATTCGGGTTGTTAAGTTTATTGCCTGTGGAAACAATCGCCTTTTCAATATCGGCGGCCTTCTTTTCCTTGTTCGCGATTATCTTAGGCCTGTCGGTTATGGTATTCTTGTTTATGCCGACAGTCCCGAGCACGGCGGCTCCCGCGCCCACGACGCCGCGCGTTATAAAACCGCCGTCAAAATGGTCCAGTATTTCGTTTACCTTTGAAAGTGTCTTTACTATATCAGCGTATTTTACAACGCTCTCCTGCCCCGCTTCCAGCTTAATATACGCATCCACCTTTACAGCGGGTGAGAATTCAAGTTCCCCCCTTAGATTCCTGACGGTATATATAAGCTTCATCAGGCCGTCCATTTCGCCGAGTTCTTTTTTGTCAAAGTTGAATTTCATGTTATAAACCGGCCATGTCTCGAGCATAATTGAATCTTTCTTTTCCGGCCATGGAAGGTTCTGATAAACTTCCTCTGTTATAAACGGTATAAAAGGGTGCATGACAATCAGGCTGTCCCTTAATACCTTTAAAAGGACGTTCTTTACTATATTCTTGTATTCTTCGTCCTGCCCGGACAGCTCAATCTTTGATATTTCAATGTACCAGTCGCAAAAGTCGTGCCAGAAGAAGTCATATATGGAAAGCGCCGTCTCCGAGAACTTGAACTTTTCGAGTTCTGTTTCTATGTATTTGTTAATCTCATTGGAAGCCGACAGAATCCACTTCTCGGGCAGTTTCAGCTTTGAAACACAGTCGTCAAGGCTGAGCTCCCTGATACCCGCCATGTTGGCTATGGTGAACTTCGAAGCGTTGAATATTTTATTCATGAATCCGGCGTAACCCTTGGCTCTCTCTTCAGAGAAGGCTATGTGCCTTGACCGGGTCTCAAGCGAAGCCATGGTGAACCTGAGCGCGTCCGCCGAGTATTTTGACATGAGCTCCAGCGGGTCCACTACATTGCCCTTGGACTTTGACATTTTTTTGCCCTCGGCGTCGGTTACAAGCGAGTTAATGACAACGTGCGAAAACGGCGCCGTGCCCATGAATTTGAGCCCCATCATAATCATCCTGGCCACCCAGAAAAATAATATATCCCAGCTTGTGACAAGGACCGTTGTCGGATAAAAAACCTCCAGGTCCTTTGTTTTCTCCGGCCAGCCGAGCGTCGAAAAGGGCCACAAGCCTGATGAAAACCAGGTGTCAAGCACGTCGTTGTCCTGCCGGATATTTACGCCGGAACATTTTTCGCATTTTACCGGCGTCTCTTTTGAGACCGTTATATGTTTGCAGTCATCGCAGTACCAGGCCGGTATCCTGTGTCCCCACCAGAGCTGCCTTGATATGCACCAGTCCCTGATATTATGCATCCACTCAAAATATACCTTTTTCCACATTTCAGGGACGAATTTTACCTCGTCCTTTTCCACGGCTTCTATGGCATTTTCGGCAAGCGGTTTTATCTTCACATACCATTGAGTCGAAACATACGGCTCCACTACAGTGTCGCACCTGTAACAGTGCCCAACGGCGTGTTTATGATCGTCAATTTTTATGAGATAACCCGTTTCTTTAAGGGACTCAACTATTTTTTTCCTGGCTTCAAACCGGTCCATTCCGCTGTATTTTCCGTTAACGCCCGCTTTTTCGTTCATCTTCCCGTTTTCGGTCATCACATTTATAACCGGCAGTTTGTGCCTCAGCCCGACTTCAAAATCGTTCGGGTCATGGGCCGGGGTTATCTTGACAGCGCCTGTGCCAAACTCCCTGTCAACATAGGAGTCCTTTATTATTGGTATCTGTCTGTCTGTTTCAGGAAGTACAAGCATGGTGCCTTCCCTGACATTGCTGTACCTGGGATCCTCCGGATTTACTGCCACGGCGGTATCGCCGAGCATTGTCTCCGGCCTTGTCGTGGCCACTTCTATGAAACCGCTGCCGTCAGCGTACGGATACCTTATATGATAAAAGTGTCCGGCTATTTCCTTATGCTGAACCTCAATGTCGGAGATTGCGGTCAGGCACCTGGGGCACCAGTTCACGATGTAATCCCCCCTGTATATGAGCCCTTCCTTATAAAGCCTTACAAAGACTTCCTTTACCGCTTCAGAAAGCCCCTCGTCCAGGGTAAAGCGCTCGCGGCTCCAGTCGCATGAGGACCCAAGCCTGCGCAGCTGCATCATTATTGTCCTGCCGTATTTATCCTTCCACGCCCAGACCCGCTTTAAGAATTCTTCGCGCCCTATGTCGGATTTTTTCAACCCTTCTTTTTTGAGTTCGCGCTCAACCACGTTCTGGGTGGCGATTCCCGCGTGGTCGCAGCCGGGCACCCATAGTACGTTAAACCCTTTTGCCCGTTTGTAGCGTGCGAGTATATCCTGGAGAGTGTTGTTAAGGGCGTGACCCATATGAAGCGAGCCGGTGACGTTCGGCGGCGGAATCACTATGGAAAAAGGCGGCTTTGTGGAATTATTATCCGCCTTAAAATAGCCTTTATCCTCCCAGAAAGAGTACCATTTTTCCTCTATTTCAGAGGGTATGTATTTATCCAATTTATTGCCTCCGTTTTTATAAAGCCGCTTAAAAATGATTAATATAAGAATCTAATTGCCCTATAATTTATCATTTTTATATGGGTTTGTCAAAATTTTAATAAAAAGTTAATTTTAACTTTTTACTTTATGCTTAATTCCCCGTTTTCGGCGTGTATGCTTCCGAAAACTATTTTTACCGGGGTTTTGGATTTGTTTAACAGGGGATTGTAATCCTTAAGGGCAAAATTAACCAGGCCCGCCGGTACAGGAATAAAACCGGCTTTCAGCCTCAACAACCTGAAAAATATATCGGAGCCTTGCCGGCCCGGATTGGGGTTTTCAAGGGTAAAATCGGCTTCCACATTTATCTTCGAATATTCCCCTTTTATTGATATAACACCCCTGTCAAGCTTTACCGAGGTTAATTTAAATTTACCGGCGTAGATTTTAATAAAATCCGCCAGATCACCTTCGCTTACTGTAAGCGAATTAACACGTACTTCTCCCAGCGAGAGTATCCCCCCGGACTCTCCGGTTATCAGCCCGTCCACAGCTATCGACGCGTCGCGCACCACAAGGCCGGCGTTTTTATGCTTAAAATCCCCTACGCACCCTTTTTTAAACGAAACTTCAATTACGCCGCCGCCTGCGTTCATATCCGCCCTGAATGAAAATTTTTCAAGATTTCTTGCATATAAAGGCAGTATGGATATTATTGACTCGTTTATACCGCGTAAATACTCCTCTTTGCCTCCCCGCGCGGGGCCCTTCCTTTTAAAAAGCATTCCTGTGGAGCCGTCCGGCAGCGGCGCCTCGTATATTTTATTATAAAGCCCTGAAACGGCGCTTTTCGGGTCAAGCGCTTCCCGTAATATTTCCGCCCGTTTCTGGAGCCCTGAAAAAGACGGCCCCAGATCGCCCGTCTTTACCAGAAAATAATCGGTGAACATGGGAAAATTAAATATCCCTGTTATCTGCACCCCGGGGAAGAAATTCCTGGCTGTTTCCGAGTAATTGCAGTTATTCATATACATATAATCGGGTACGACTGCCATGGTTGAACCGGGCGCCGCTTTTGACAGGAAGTCATTAATGTGCCAGTCGGCCCTTTCCGGCCTTGCGCTGCCCTGCCAGGGAAACGGCATGTTATAAACCGAAAAGGTAAACGATAGCGCGGCGAATATGCACGCAAGCGCCGCGATAATTACACCCGGTTTTTTACCGCGGAAAAGCCCCCCGGCGTAAACAGAAATAACGGAAAAAACCGGCAGAAGCGGCATCAGGTATCTGTCTTTTTTATTTGGGATCAGAATAAGAAGGGCCAGCCCCGCAGATACAATTAAAATCAGCCTTCGCCCTTCCCTGAATCGGGCCGCCGCGGCTGTTCCGGCAAATAAAAGAAGAAGCAGAGGCCATGTAATTATATCCGGAAAGAGTTTAAAATATATAAGCAGCGAGTCAATGGAAAAAACAGGCGGAAGGCCCTCAACGGCCCTTCTTTGCAAGACATTTTTTATCAGGTTCAGCGTTATGGCCACCCCGTTGTACAGGTACCACGGCGCCGCTATAATTATAAAAACCGCAGCAGCCAGGATAAATCCGCGCCTGCGTGAGATGCCGGCGTGCGGCATTGACAGGGCAATCGCAAGCGGCGCCGCTATATACACAAAAAGGGTCCACTTTACCAGCATTCCCATGCCGCAGGCAAGCCCGAAAAGCGCCGAGTACTTCCGGTTGGTAAATGATTCCGATTTTTCAAGAAGATAAAGCGAAGTTATAAAAAAAAATGTGAGCGGCAGGTCGAACATAAAGAAGTGGCTCTCCCTGATTATCAACGGATAGGCCGCAAAAACCGCGGCCGCGGCCATTGACTGTAGTGTGCCTGTATAAAAGCGGGCGTAAAGGAACGTAAAAACCGCTCCGCCGCACAGAAAAAGCGCCATTATTGCCGTAAAATTATCCGGGGAAGGAGTTTTAAGTCCGAAAAATGATGCAAGAAAAGGAACAAGCGGCGGATAATATGTTTCCTGGGAAAGGAAGGCCTTAAATACCGAAAGCGGTGTTTTCTGTATGGTTTCCTTAAATCCGCTGGCCGCCGAAAGATGGATGGATTCATCCCACCTTTGCGGGGTATTGTCAACGGCAAGCCAGTTTAAATGCGAGAACGCCAGATAAAGGCACAGGACAAAAATGAAAGCCGCGCCGGTTTTTGACGCGCGCGTCATATCTTAACTGTAGAAAGGTCCATATCCGGCCTGAATATTTCCCCCAGGCTTATATTTCCGGCGACATCGGGCTTCTCTGCCCCGTCGATGAGAAACCTGACTCCTTTGACCCATGGGAAATTATAAAAAAGAGTGTCGACTATTGAATATACCGCAAGGCTTTCGGTTGTTATTCCCTGCCTGCAATTTTTCGAGAATTCCCTTGAAAGGTCCAGATAAAGTATGCCGTCCTTATCCTGGTAAACTTCACGGAGCTGCGCGCCCTCCGGCACCACCCTGATATAACCCTCGGCTGCCTTTGCCTCCATCATTTTCAGGAGAACCTGCTTTATCCGGTTCATCGGCTCGCCTGATTCATATATCACTTCCTGCTGCGGCTTTAATGCGTCCGAGCCGGCGTCCCCGGAAAAAATAATTACTTTTATCTTTTTCTCCTGGCCTGTAAAAAGTTTATATTCGGCCGCGTCCACCGGGCGCGGCTTTTGCGCCGTAAAAAACGGGCCAAAACGGGCCGCGGCGTAATAAAAAAATGCCAGCGTTGCCGCCGCCGCAAGCGCGTATATAAAGGGTTTTCTTACCGCAGGCGTTGCCGCCGCGGGCTTGTTTTTTTCCATTGGCATAAAACCTCTCCGCAGCTTATTGCTGCTGGGCCGACCTGCTCTTTAAAAAATTTACAATTGCCTCTTCTATATGGTAGGCAATTTTACCGAGCATTTTGTCGTCCTTTAAATATCCGGCGTCTGAAACATTGTTCAGGTTTCCAAGCTCTATTGCCACAGCCGGCATATTTACCCCGATAAGGCTCAGCAACGCGGCCGGTTTAACCCCGCGGGACGCCAGCGGAACCGTGTCGTTTGCTTCCTGTCCTGCGGCTCCCTGCTGGGCGATAAGCGGCGATAACATATACTGGTTTACAAGCCCCGCAAGCCTGACGGAATCGTTCAGATGGTAAAGCTGGACTTTTTCCCATTCAGCCGCGGCTGCCGGCCCGGACAGAGCCTCTCCGCTGTAATAATATACTTCAAACCCCTCTGTCTTTTCAGAAGGCGCGTAATCGCAGTGCAGTGATATATATACCGTACCGTTTCTTGAATTGGCAAACCCCGCCCTGTCTTCCGGTTTTACCGCGGAATCAGCATCACGCGTCAGAAAAACAGAAATGTCAGCCGATGCTTTTTCCAGCTTTTGTTTTAATATTTTCGCGGCTTTCAGGGTTATATCTTTTTCATATATACCGCGTCCGGAAGAGCCATAGTCCCCGCCTCCATGGGCCGGGTCTATTATTACCGTCATTTTTGGGCCGGACGCAAGATCAACTTCCGGAGGGATAGTGTTAACAGCGGCGGCGGCTCCGGCAGCCGACATAAAAAATGCCGCGGCAACGAGAATCCTTTTAAACATTTGCCGGATCCCCCGCCGTGGTATATACGCCCATTGACCTGAATTTCTCATAGCGCTTTTCCAGAAGTTCTTCGAGGCCGGTTTTCATAAGTTCTTTCAAATTATTTTCAATAGCGGCTTTCAGGTTTTCCGCCACAGCCTCCGGATTGGTGTGCGCGCCTTCAAGCGGTTCCTCGATTATTTCGTCAATTACCCTGAGTTCAAGCAGGTCCTTTGCCGTTGGCTTTAAAATCTTTGCCGCCTCAGAAGCCTTTGAAGCGTCGCTCCATAATATCGATGCGCAGCCTTCAAAGGAAATAACGCTGTATGTGGCATACTTTAACATAAGCACCCTGTCGCCGACGCCTATACCTAGAGCGCCGCCGCTCCCGCCTTCGCCTATTACAGTCACGACAATGGGAACCTTTAAATGCGACATCTCCAGAAGATTTCTTGCTATAGCCTCAGCGACGCCGCGCTCCTCGCCTTCGAGCCCGGGAAAAGCCCCGTTGGTATCTATAAAAGTAACCACGGGGATATGGAACTTTTCCGCGTATTTCATGAGCCTTAAGGCCTTCCTGTAACCTTCAGGCAGGCCGCAGCCGAAATTTCTCAGTATGTTTTCCTTTGTGTCCTTGCCTTTCTGGATGCCGATAAGCATTACCGGGATGTCGTTAAGCCTGGCCGTCCCGCCGATTATAGCCTTGTCATCTCCAAAAGAGCGGTCGCCGTGCATCTCCATAAAATCCGTAAATATCATCCTGATATAATCCAGTGTTTTGGGCCTTTTCTGGTGCCTCATAATCTGCACTATCTGCCACGGGTTAAGGTTCATATAAATTTCTTCACGCAGGCGCGCCACTTTATCCTCAAGCGCCTTTACCTCGGTGTCAACGTTAAGATTTTTTTCCTTCGCCGAATGCTTTAAATCCTCGATTTTTTTCTTGAGTTCATAAACCGGTTTTTCAAACTCAAGTATCTGGTAGTGTTCATCCGCCATTTTTTCTCCTTGTCATCCTGAATATTTTAAAAATATGTCACATAGGTTATGCGCAGCACCCTGGAAAGTGTGTAATTTGAAAATCCCTCATCCTGGTTTTTGTTGCCATAGCCGTATCTGATTCCCACATCTATCTCTATCGGGTCGAAAAAATATCCTATAAGGCCGTTTAAATGTTTCGAATCCGCCGAACCGAAAATACCGTCAAACTCGGCTCCTATTGTAAACTCCTTTGTTACCGCGAATTCAACCCCGGTGCCGGCGTCAATGTCATTGCCCAGGTATTTAAAATCAGTCTTATATACCGTTCCGGTAAGCTGGGCAAAAACCGAGCCTATCGCGATCTCCTTGGTTACAGCGAGATAGGCCCCTTTCTGCGGCACATCCGAATATCCGGCGCCTTCATAGCCTATGGCAATGGCAGGCACCGAACCGTCGTCATCGGTGAGCCTTATCTTGGCAAGCAGCCCCGGCACATTCACATTCACGTTTCCCGTGCCTATGATGTTGTCAACCGCCATGGCCCCGCCTATCATAAGCCTGTCGAAGAGCCCGACCAGTATCCTGTTATAAATCCCGCCGCCGGGATAAAATTTGAAATCGCCGCACAGTTCGCCCTTAATCAGGGTATTTGCCGTGGGCAAATCCATTATCTCTATATTTCCCGCCTGTATCCCGAAAGTAAAAACCGGCAAAACAAAAAGCAGGAGCAGTAACAGCGCTCTTTTCAATCAATCCTCCACTTTGCCATTAATCCACCGGACAATGATATATTATTTTCACTTAATTGTAAAATACTTTTACGGCCTGCTCCGGGCGCTTAAGGTTCTTTCTTGTCTGTCAAAAATTTCTGAAGTTCCTTGGTAAAAGCGTTTATATCCTTGAATTGCCTGTAGACCGAAGCGAACCTTACATACGCAACCTCGTCAAGCTTGGCAAGTTTTTCCATAAGCATCTCGCCTATAATATTGGAAGCCACTTCCTTTTCCATTCTTGAGTAAAGCTGTTTTTCAATATCGTCTATCACCTCATAGAGCTTCTCAACCGATATCGGCCTTTTTTCACAGGCCTTTGTGAGCCCGGATAGTATTTTGTTTCTGTCAAAAGATTCCCGCCTGCCGTCCTTTTTGATAACCATCGGCAGCGCGTGCTCGACCTGCTCATATGTCGTAAACCTTTTGGCGCATTTCAGGCATTCGCGCCTGCGCCTGATCGCTTCGCCGTCGCGGCTTTCCCGCGAATCCACCACTTTATCTTTTTTATATCCGCAGTACGGGCATTTCATATTTTCCCCATCCTTTTCAGGGCTCCAAGCTGGGTTGAGGCCCTTGTGTCGGAAGGATTGATTTTCAGCACTTCGTTATAGCAGTCGGCGGCTTTTCCAAACAAGCCCGACATTTCATATACACGGGCAAGGTTGAGCCAGCCTTCGGGGTAATCAGGCTTTACATCAACCACGCGCGAAAACATATCGATGGCCCTGTCGTATTTGTTTATATTGACGTAAATAATACCCAGGTTGGAAAAGGTCGAAAGCTGCGTCGTGGTGTCCCGGTACCACTGTTTTTTCGGGTCAACGGCCTGCTCATAAAAATAAAGCGTATCATTAATACGCTCCTTCCCCTGGAGCATAGTCATATAGCCCATATAGCTGTACGGCACGGCAAAATCAGGGTACATTTTTATATATCCCAGGCAGATATCCGCCGCTTTCTGCCATTCTTTCCTGTTCATGTAAACAGTGGCAAGATCAAGCCCGAAATAGGCGTTGTTCGGATCCCTGTTAATGGCCTCGTTGTAGTACTTTATAGCGTCCTCATTTTTTACGGGATCCAGCGATTCGCCGTAATGCTTGTATACCCTGGCCAGATTATTATAATTATAGCCGTTCATCGGGTTCATCTCAATGGTGTGTTCGTGAATGGACGCCGCCTTGTTTATAAGGTAAAGTTTCTTCTGCGGATCCGTTTCCCTGTGCATCAGTTTTTCATATGAAATGCCGTATTTAACCCAGTATATTTCGCTGTTGGGGTTCATGTCCGTTGCGGCCTGGAAATACTGCACCGCTACATCATCCTTGTCCGAAATGCTGGCAATATTTCCGACTTTGTAATACATATCTCCCACCCATTCCCTGAAAAGCAGGACGGACATGAAAGTCAGTATTATTATCACCGTGGAATATACTATCACGCCATTGCGCGTGACAAACGAGGAAATCCCGCCCGGAAACTGCGCCGAATATATTTTTTTGGGTGATGTGTCCAGGGAAATCATCAGGCCGAGCGCCATCCAGAAGAATATGCCGTAGGCAACCACGGTGTAATTAAAAAGCCCCTGTATAAGGTATCCTATCGTCCCCATAAGTATGGCAAAAGCCACATAGCGCCTGTGTGAATCCTTTTCTCCAAAAACAAGATTAAATGCCTTTTTGAAGAAAGCAACAAGCAATAGCAGGTAAAACGACATCCCCACAATACCCTGTGTTGCAAGCACCTGAAGAAAAATATTATGGGTTTTCTCCGGGGTTCCGTTCCATTCAAGCTGCCAGTATATAGGGAACCTGTAATAAGGGAACATTACCTGGAAGGTGTCGAGCCCGGTGCCGAACAGCGGATAATCGCGGAACATCATCAGGGCGCTCTTCCATATATATACCCTGGGTGTAAGGGTCATGCCGTGGAAAGAAAAAAGGTTCTTTGACCTGTCCCAGATCATGAGCATGGCTTCCTGAACCTTCGGGACAAAGAACATAAGAAGGGCGGCCACCCCGAACATTATGAACCAGGTCTTGTTCTTTTCAAATAATTCCTTTTCGCCTTTTCTGGAGTCATAAACAGTATACGCGCCTATGAGCGCAACCGTCGTAATAAAGCTCAGCATGCCCGCCCTGGATTTGGTCAGGAACAGCACTACCGTGGAAAGCAGAAGAACCGCGAGGATTCCAATCTTTCTGTCCATTTTATGGGTTATAAAGAACATTATAAAAAGAACGGGTATTGTTTCCACCAGATATGCCGCCAGAAAATTAGGATTGCCGAGTGTTGAGAAAAACCTGTCCGGGCTGTATGTGTCGGGGTTCCACATGACAAAGTCTATCCCGAAATTCTGGGCAAGCCCGTAACCGCTTATGACGAGGGTGGATATAAGCATCGCCGTCAGGAGCTTGTAAATTGTGGCGGTTTTTTTCATAAAATTTACGGTTATAAAATAAAGCAGGAAATAAAAGAGCATGGTAAGTATCCCCTCAAAATCCTCGTAAACACCGAAAACGGAAAGGTAGCCGTTACGCGTTATTATTGTTGTTAAAACACAGGCCGCGATAAAACCCAGCACCGGAAAATCAAAGTCGGTCCGGGCCAGGGTTATTTTCCTGTCCATCAGCATCATAATCAGCCAGAGGGCGGCAATTATCAGCAGAAAAATCTTCAGTACAAGCAGCTTGTTTATCTCAAATACATCGTTGGTCCTGGTATAAAATATTACCGGCACCAGCACCGTGACCGCAAGTATGGCCAGCTCAATTATTTTTTCAAGGTACTTTCTCGCTCCCATTTCATTACCTCATTGTTTTTTTCGGCAGTCAAAGAGTCCGGAAGGCTCCCCTTTATTTATTGTATACCGGGAACTTTGCGCACAGCTTTTTTACCTTTTCCGTAACACCCTTTAAAACAACTTCATTATTCAGGTTCTTCAGGACCTCGTCGATCCAGCCCGCGATTGCAATTATTTCTTTTTCTTTCATCCCCCGCGTGGTTACCGCGGGCGTCCCTATCCTGATGCCGCTGGTGATAAACGGATTCTGCGTGTCAAAAGGCACGCCGTTCTTGTTCAAAGTTATGCCGGCTTTTTCAAGCGCGAGCGCCGCGTCTTTTCCGGTGATATTATCGGGCCTTAAGTCAACAAGTATAAGATGGCAGTCCGTGCCGCCGGTGAGTACTTTATAGCCTTTCGCGATGAGTTCAGCCGCAAGAACCTTTGCGTTGGCAATCACCTGCGCCTGATACGCGGCGAAAGCCGGTTTCAGCGCCTCTCCGAAGCATATTGCCTTCGCGGCTATAACATGCATTAATGGCCCGCCCTGAAGCCCCGGAAACACGGCTGAATTAATTGCTTTTGCGTATTTTTCCCTGCACAGTATAAGCCCCCCGCGCGGCCCCCGAAGCGTCTTGTGCGTGGTCGTCGTGACAAAATCGCAGTAAGGCACCGGATCCGGATAAAGCTTCGCGGCCACCAGCCCCGCGTAATGCGCCATGTCCGCCAGCAGCAGCGCGCCGACCGAGTCTGCTATCTCCCTGAACTTTTTAAAATCAATATTCCTGGGATACGCGCTTGCGCCAGCCACAATTATCTTCGGCTTTACTTCAGCGGCTATCTTCGCTATTTCGTCATAATCAAGAAGAAATGTATCCTTGTTTACCCCGTATGAATGCGCCTTATAAAGTTTGCCCGAGGATGACGCGGGCGCTCCATGGGTAAGGTGCCCTCCGGCGGCCAGGTTCATGCCGAGTATGGAATCGCCGGGCGCAAGCATCGCCAGGTAAACAGCCTGGTTCGTCTGGGAACCTGAATGGGGCTGAACATTGGCGTGCTCTGCGCCGAATAATTTTTTGGCCCTGTCTATTGCAAGCTGTTCTATAGAATCGGAGTTTCCAACTCCCTGATAAAACCTCTTCGCCGGATAGCCTTCCGCGTATTTATTCGTAAATACGGAACCCTGGGCCTGAAGCACGGCCTCGTCCGCGTAATTCTCTGAGGCAATCATAAGGAGGGTTTCCCTGTTCCTTTTAACCTCGAGCTTTATGATTTCCGCGACTTCTTTGTCCACTTTTTCAATATACTTTGTAAAATCCATGATTTTCCTCCGCCGGATATTTTTAAATTACAGGTTTTTTTCCTCTATTGCCCTGAGCTTGCCGAGCCTTTTTTCATGCCTGTTTCCCTCATATTCCGCCGAGAGCCATATCCTGACTATTTCATCGGCCAGAGCCTTGCCGATCATCCTGCCCGGCAGGACAAGCACATTTGAATTGTTGTGTTTCCTGGCAAAAAGGGCCGTGTATGTGTTGTCAACAAGCGCCGCGTATATGCCCTTGATTTTATTTGCCGCGATAGACATCCCTATTCCGGTGCCGCATATGAGTATTCCGCGGTCATATTTCCCCGATATTACCGCTTCGCCCACTTTTTCCGTATAATCAGGGTAATCCACGGACTCTTCGTTATACGGGCCAAAATCCTTATATTCAATCTTCTGCACGCTTAAAGATTTTTTTATTTCTTCCTTAAGCTCCCATCCCGCATGGTCGCTTCCCAGGGCAATTTTCATTTAGTCTCTCCTTGTGTTTTTTCAGCCGGCGCCGCGGTCGGAGTTACCGGTCCGCCGCTTGCCGCCGCTGTCGGCGTAACAGATTCCCCTGCCGCCTCCGCGGCCGACGAAGCCTCCTGCCTGGCTTCATCAATAAGGAATTTATGCGTTGAATTATAATCGGCCGCGGTTCCTTTTACCGTAAATATATCCCAGAGCCACGATGCCGCGAACATCGTCAGTCCGGTAAAGAAAACTATCCTGGAAACATTCAGGCTGTCCCCCTGATCGTTTGGCCCGAGCACCTCATTTAAACTTATACCCATTATTATCACGGATACTATCTCGGCGCTTAACAGGGACATCCCCATGTTCTGGTTCTTCGCGTAAAATTGCCCCGCGCCGTGCATGATCAATCCCGGGAAAAGGGCCTTCTGCAGCCCTTCATCCTCATTTAACGGCACCACAAGCGTATTTACTTCCGCGTCTTCCTTGTTTATATATGTTTCTTCGAGCCATGACGAGGCTGTTGTAGTGTGCTTTATGAGCCTGACTTCTATCCATGGAATTGCCAGC
The DNA here is from genome assembly GCA_964565765.1 of uncultured Spirochaetia bacterium. Taxonomy (GTDB): domain Bacteria; phylum Oederibacteriota; class PGYV01; order PGYV01; family Palsa-1178; genus Bog-1181. The sequence continues at coordinate 59,466 of CAZMGF010000003.1, read as the reverse complement.
AGCCTGCCCGTGGGCATCTGGACATTCAGAAAATAGCTGTCAAAACTTTTTACTTCGGCTGAAAACTGCTGGTCGTCCTTTAAAATTATCGTATCAGCAAAAATAGGGACGCAAAAAAGAAGTGCAGCGGCCGTTAACGCAGTTATTTTTTTCAACATTTTTCCACCTTTGCCTTTAAATAACATAATTTCCGGGGCTTCCGGAATTGTGCATTTTTAGCTTTATCCTGAAGGTTTTTCTTCAAATTAGATTATATATTAATGAAGGTAAAAGGTCAACAATGGGTTTTTCCTGCTTATTTGAGCTGCGGCACTATAATAAACTTCATCGCGCTCTTCTGCTCGCCGTCAAGTTCAAGGTGGGTAAATTCCGGCCTTATGAGAATTTCAACGCCTTCAGGGCCTATATATTCCCTGGCGATTGTTATGGCTTTCATGGCCTGGTTTACGGCTGCCGGCCCCATAACAACAATCTCAACATCCTTTTTTTCCCTTATATTATTGACTATTGATCCCGCGACCGACTTTGGATTGCTGAGAGCCGCCACTTTAAGCCTGATGAGTTCCATTTTTCCTCCTTGAATTAAAGGCCCAGGGATATCCTGTAAACCTCATTTTTATTTATATTGAGGGCTTCCGCGGTCTGCCTGACAGCGTCCCTTTTTGTCGACCCAGATGCAATCAGCCTGCGCAACTCGGCCTCTATCATAGCGGCGTCGGCCGCCGGCGCCGGAGCTGCCGGCCCCAGTACAATGATAAATTCTCCTTTGAGATTTTCCTCGTTTAATTCAAGGCCGACTTCGCCGGGGGTTCCCCTGAATACTTTTTCATGGATCTTTGTAAGCTCCTTAACCACGGCGGTTTTTCTTCCCGGCAGGAGCGCGGAGATCATCTCAAGAGTGTCTTTGACCCTGTGCGGCGATTCAAGTATAACGCAGGGAACTGCAAATCCGGCAAGCTCTTTTAGTTCGTCGGATTTGGCCCTCCCTCTTTTCTCAAGAAAACCGTAAAAAAGAAAACGCGAGGGGTCAAAGCCGGAAAGGATGACAGCGCTTAAGACCGAGGATGGCCCCGGCACCGCCTGGACGGTTATACCCTCCCTGACGCAGGCTTCAACCACCACAAAACCCGGATCGGAAATAAGCGGCGTCCCTGCGTCGGAAACCATGGATATGTCATTTCCGGTTTTTAAGAGTTTAATTATTTCTTCCGCGCGGGATTTTTCATTATGTTCATGATATGAGATGAGTTTTGATGTAATACCGAAATGGTTAAGCAGCTTTCCCGTCACCCTGGTATCCTCGGCGATAATACAGGCGGTTTTTTTCAGGGTTTCAACCGCCCTGAAAGTCATGTCGTTAAGGTTGCCTATAGGGGTCGAAACAAGATAAAGTGTGCCTGTTGTCATATGCGTCGCTTTTATCCCCTTTTAAAGATACGGCCTAAAAATATTTCTTGTACTCTTTTATCTTTTCCATGATGTTATGGTTTTCCAGGTTCATGGCCGCGATCTCGCCCCTTAAATCTTCGGATTCCTTTTTCTTATAATTGGCGACCACCACCAGCCTGTGCTTTTCTTCCCTGTAGCCAGTCTCATACAGCCCGAGTACCAGCGAAACCGCGAATATTACGGCGTTCTCGGCAATAAGCTGGCGTGTCTGGCCGACCACCTCATAAAACGCCAGCCCCCATATTACGGCCGACACCAGCATCACTATAATTATAATATCCTTCATCTGCATGTGCACCGCCAGAAGAATCACGGCGATTACCACCAGCTGAAAAGGCGCGTGCATGAATTCATTCTCCGGGAGCAGCGCGGAAAGCGCGATTGCGGCCGCCAGAAGAATTATGGAAAGAATAAGGGATGTTTTTTTATCAGACATATTTTTCCTCCTCGAGAACCCTGCCCAGCATGGACCCTATAATATCAAGAAAACGCAGGTCCTCCTGGTTAAAGCACCCGGGCTGGTCTGAATTTACCCTTAAAATCCCGAGAACCGCGTCCTTTACAAATACCGGGACGGAAATAAGCGAGCGTATGTTCTCATCGCCGTCGGACTTAAAGCGTATTTCCTTGTCCATGTCGGTTATAATTATGGACTTCCTGTTTTTCAGGATGAATTCGTCAAAATTTTTAAGATAAAGGCTCTCCACATCCGGCTCGCCTGTCAGAAGGTCGTCTTTTTTATCGGCCATGATTTTCATAACTTTGTCGGATTTTGTCAGAAAAAGCGATATTGATTTTTCTTTGTGGAAAATATCGATAACATTCCTGAGGACATGCCTCATTTTTGAGGAAAAATCAGACTGGCCCGGGAGGCTGTCGTATATTTCCTTGAGTTTTATATATTTATCCAGTTTGGTTTTATTTGACTCTATGCCTGTGGCGAGATTTTTCTTTTCTATAATCATGGCGGCGTAATCGCCCTCAAGGGTTTTCAGCTGGTCCTGTGTGGAAGAGAGCATAAAAACGCTGGTATCGCCCACCTTTTTCACAATAAAAAAACAGGCGTACATGATGGCCAGCCCGGCAAGCACCGGGATCATCTGGGCCTCGCCCGATACCGCCTTGAATATCGCCAGCACATAAAGGACGGTGCCAAAAATCAGGAATATAGTGCCCGCCATCGGCCCCAAAAGCAGGTATCCGCCCACCACTACAAAAGTCGATGCGAATAACGCCGGCTGCCACCAGGAATGGCTGGGAAGCACAAAAATGGACGCCGCCATTGCCGCGGCTGTAAGAAAAATCAATATTCTTGTAATGTTCTCAAACACTTTTTTCATCTGGTTTGCTCCATTGTCGGTAAATGTTGTTGTCGTTTTATAAAGGCGCTTTTATTTTATTCGCCCATCGAATCAAGTGTCTTTAAATTTGTCTTTGCGGTATCGTCCGAAGGATTTATCTGAAGCGACCTTGCCCACTGGGCCCGGGCGTTTTTGTAATCCTTTTTCTGGTAATAGGCGTTGCCCATGTTGTTGTAAATGGGGGATTTTGTGGCGTCAAGCTTCAGGGCCTGTTCCAGGATATTAATTGCGTCCTGTACCCTGTTAACCTTAAGGTAAATGGAACCCAGGTTATTATACGCCATCGCGTCTGTGGGTTTGAGCCTCACAAGCGATTCAAAGGCTTTTACAGCTGCGTCAAAACTCCCTTTTTCAAAATAAGCCATTCCAAGCTTCTTATACACAAGGTCGTCGTTCGGGTTTTTTGATATCACATATTCCAGCTCCGGAATCGCGTTGCCGTTGTCTTTTTTTAGCAGATAATCAAGGCCGAGCCTTTTATGGGCCTCAAGGCTGTCCGGATTCAGCTGTATGATCTTTCTCCATATATCCATTGACTCGTCTATCCTGCCTTTATCATGTTCATCATTTCCGAGCGACAGATAGGACGCCTCAAGCTTGCCTTTGAGCTCCGCGTATGCCGGCTTTAATTTAAGCGCCACTTCCCATTCTGTAATAGCCTCAAGCAGCATTCCCTTGTCGGCAAAAACATCCCCCAGGGCCTTGTGCACAATCGGGTCCGACGGGTTTATGGATATTGATGACTGAAGTTCTTCTATTGCGTCGTCAAGTTTTCCGCTTTCATAGTATTGCATTCCGAGTTCGTAGTGGGTAAGGGTGGAAGCGCAGCTTATCATAAAAAGAACAAGGAACGCGGCCAACAAATACTTAATTTTCATAACGCACCTCCCGATTTGCATATAAAAATATGGGTAAAATTATAATAACACATATTTGGGATTTGTCAATAATACATGGAAAAGTAAAAAGCAGAAATTAAATATCCTTGCCAAAAAATGTCAGTTATGTTATATTTTTAGCCTGATTACGAAAATTCAAGGAGGCTTAAAACTATGGCAAGATCATGTATTATTTGCGATAAAAAACCGGTAACGGCCAATAATGTATCGCACGCGAAGAACAGGACCAAGACCAGGAACAAACCGAATTTACAGCCTGTAAAGATTATTTTGAACGGCAAAGTACAGAGGGCGCTTGTCTGCACCCGCTGCTTAAGGTCCGGAAAAGTAAAAAAAGCCCTTTAAAACACAGAGGCAAACAATAAAAACCGCGGGAAACCGCGGTTTTTTTCTTTTTAATCCACCCTCTCCACGGTAAGGACGTTCCTGACTTTCCTTAATGCCGCCATTAATTCCGTTAAGTGCTTCTGCCCTTTTATGTTCACCGCAAGGTCGGCCTGCAGATGATTCTCGTAGGCCAGGTTGGAATTAAAGGAGCTTATCAGGGCGTTGTTTTTGGAAAGCGTGGTCAAAATGTCGCTTAAGAGCGAATCTGTATTACGGCCGGTGACCTTCATGCGGCACATATAAAAATTATCAGCTTTTTCGTTCCAGTTGACTTCCATTACAGGCGCGTTAATTTTTGCCATGGCCAGGGTGGAGCAGCTCTTTCTGTGGACCGATATCCCCTTTTTGGTGAATATTCCCGTTATCTCGTCGCCCGGCACAGGATTGCAGCAGCGGGCGAATTTATAGGCCACATCCCCGAATTCACCCTGGACAATAATCTCGCCTTTCGCGATGCCGTGCGTTATGTGCGGGTGGACGGCCTTAAAATCCTCGCTCTCCCTCACAAATTTTACGATATGGTTGGCTATCTTGGAATCGGAGAATTCACCGTAACCTATGCCGGCAAGTATATCCTCTTTATCCTTAATATTGTACTGCTCCAGCAGGGCTCCCCATGCCTCTTCCGGAACACCGTCCAGTTTGACGTCAAATTTTCCCAGCCTGTCCACGAGCAGCGAGCGGCCCTTGTCAATATTTTCCTTTATATTCTGGTTTGTACGCAGCCAGTGGCGGATCCTGTTTTTTGCTTTCGCTGTTTTCACTATCTTGAGCCAGTCAACCACCGGGTGCTGGTTTGTCCCTTTAAGGATATCCACCATGTCGCCGTTTTGCATCTCGTATTTTAATGTCACCCACTTGCCGTTCACTTTTGCCCCGATACACTTGTCTCCCAGGTCGGAATGCACGCTGTACGCAAAATCAAGCACCGTGGCCCCTTTTATAAGCTCCTTTACCTCGCCCTTCGGTGTAAAAACAAAAACCTCCTCGTCAAAGAGATCCACTTTTAGTTCCTTTATGAATTCCTCGCTCTCGCGCACAGTGCCGTGCCATTCAAGAAGCTGCCGCACCCAGGCGAATGCCGTGTCTGTCTTTTTATCAAAGGCCTTTTCTTCCTTGTAGTTCCAGTGCGCCGCGATCCCCTCTTCTGCAAGTTCATCCATTTCTTTTGTTCTTATCTGTATCTCGACGGGCCTTCCCGACTCGTCTAATATGGTGGTATGAAGCGACTGGTACATATTGGATTTGGGCATTGCTATGTAATCCTTGAACCTGCCGGGCAGGGGTTTTAAATAATTGTGTATTATTCCAAGTATGGTGTAACAGGCGGCTTTTGTGTCGGTAATAACGCGCAGGGCAAGGAGGTCGTAAATATTTTCGAACCTCTTGTTGTCGCGGGACATTTTCTGGTATATGGAATAAAAATGTTTCGGCCTGCCGACAATTTCAGCGGTGACTCCCTGCTTTTTAAGTTCCTCATAAAGCCTCTCTTTCAGGGCTTCCACCCTTTTCTCGCGTTCTTCCTTTCTTTCAGCTATCTTCTTTGCTATATCGCGGTAGGCTTCCTGGTTTATCACGGAAAAAGAGATGTCCTCGAGTTCCGACTTTACCTTTTCCATGCCCAGCCTGTGCGCCAGCGGGGCGTATATATTTAGTGTTTCCTGGGATATTATCCTCTGCTTTTCCGGTTCCAGGAAGCTTATCGTCCTCATATTGTGGAGCCTGTCGGCCAGCTTAATTATGATAACCCTGATATCTTTGGCCATGGCAAAGAACATTTTTTTCAGCGATTCGCTGAATATCTGCCCCCTGGTCTTGAAAACCTTGGCCGTAACATGGCTCACCCCCTCAACGAGAAAGGCAACGTTTTCACCGGATATTTTTTTTATATCATCAACGGTAAAAGTGGTGTCTTCAATTACATCATGCAATAGTCCGGCCGCAATGGTAGTGGCGTCCATTTTCATATCTTTTAATATGCGCGCCACTTCGACAGAATGGGATATATAAGGCTCTCCCGACATCCTGTTCTGGCCCTCGTGCGCCTTTGATGCCATATCAAAAGCCGTCATGATAATTGTCGAACCCTTTTCGTCAAAACCTTTTGCGGCAGAGAGCATCTGCTCCCTGAACAGGCCGGTTTTATCTTCCAAAATGCGCCTCGCAGTCGTTGTTGAGTATTTTAAGTTCAGCCTCAAGGTTTTTTCTTATTATTTCAGCGTCAGCATCGGATACGTCCGGCGCTATCTCAACCGGGTTGCCGAATTTAAAAATTCCTTTTGAAAATGGCATCGGCACCTGGAACCTGTCCCATGAAGTGAGCCTTATCCTGCTTCCCCAGGCGAAGCCAAACGGGACAACAGGCAGGCCCGTTAGCTTTGCGAGATAAATGGCCCCTTTGCCGACGCTTCCCGCCGGGCCCCGGGGGCCGTCCGTATTTATTGTAATGTCCCGCCCCTCTTCCGCGAGTTTTTTTAGTTCAAGGAGCCCTTTCGCGGCGCCTTTGAACGATGAACCCCTGGCAATGACGAAGCCGAAGCTTTCGGCGACGCGGGTCGCGATCTCCCCGTCTTTGCTCAGAGATACCAGCGACACAATGCCCCTATTCCTGTAGTAGCAAACCGGCGCAAGAAGTATCGAATGCCAGAATATATAAATATATTGCCTTTTTTTATTCTGGTAAGGCGATATTCCGGCTCCGTTGAGTTCCTTAAAGGAAAATGTCGCGGCAAGCCCCTTAAATATCAGCGTCCCGGCCGGGAGCACAATGTTAAGCAGCAGCCATTCTTTTATTTTTTTCATAGCCATCCTTTTATTTTAAAAAAAAAGGCGCAGGATAAACCTGCGCCTTTTTATCTGTTAGAGCGCCTGCAAAGCGCGCTTTTATCCCAGTATGTTGTCTGATTTTTCCTCTTTTTCTTCATCATCTTCTTCTTTTTTCTTGTTCCTGCCGGCAATTATAAAATATATAACCACCGCCGCTATGCCGAGCAATATAAGAAGGAGGGCCAGTATGTTGGGCTGTCCGCCTTTTTTCGCCTTTTTCGAAGGCTCCGGGATAGGTGTCGGCTGCTCTTCCGTATTTGAAGCTGACGCCTCGGCCACAGAAGCCTCTTTCTTTTCCACCGGCGCCGCGCTCACGTGCTTTTTAACGTGTTTTTCCGTGCTTATGCCGGCTACCGCGCCTTCCTGAATTCCCTCTTCTTTTCCTGAAGCCTGGGCCGTTGTTGTTACATTTTCAGCCGGCGGCCAGTTAAGTTCGGTCGCCTTCTGTTTCGCTTTTTCTATATCCACGGCTGTTATGTTCCTGGGGATTATAAGCCTCTGCCCCTCGTTGACTGTTTTAAAATCATCAATTATATCCTTGTTCGCGTCAAAAATTACCGGCCACTGGTATTTGTTGCCGTAAATCTCCGGTTTTTCCGCTATTGAATAGAGCGTATCTCCTTTTTCAACAAGGTATGTATTCGGAAGTTCTTCTTTTGCTTTTTGCTTGGCCTCATCCATGACCTGGCCCTCTTCGTCAGCCGCGCTTTTTACCTTCTGCCCTTCGCTTCCGCCGCCGCACCCGGTAATAATCATTGTTCCAAAAGCAAAAACCACCATTAAAAACATAACCAGAAATTTTTTCATCAAATTCCTCCTGTAATAAAATTAAATATGATAAATTATATCATTTTCAGTTATTCTGTCAAGTTTTATGGTTTAAGGAAAGAAACCCCTGGATTAAAACCTCAAATAAATGCCTATCTTCTGGCTGTTGCCAAGCTCGCCATATGGCGAATATACATAATCAAGGGAATACATGGTATTCTGTCCGTTCCTGAAACCTATACCGGCCCCGCCGGCCAGGCCGCTGTAAAGCCTTGTTGCCGGGTTAAAATCATACCCCGCCCTTAAGGAAACATTGAAGTCGCCGAAATTGTGCGTATATTCAAATCCCGTCCTGATATTAAGGGAATCAGCCACGGAAACATCCGCGTCAAGGCTGTAACGGAACCTGTTTGATAACCCGAATAAATTAAGAACCTGGGTGGACGCGCCCGCCGCCACTATAAGGGGCGTCATGCCGTTGCTGAAACTGATGCCGAGGTTCCTGATATCGAACCCCAGCGATATCTTGTTCCAGATAGTTTCGCCGCGGTTTTCCATAAAGTCGGCTTCTTCCAGGACGATATTGTAAATTCCTCCAAGATCCGCTGAAAGGGCCATATCGCTGTAATCCGGCCCTATATTCTCCCCGGAAAATTTAATTGTAGCTCCGGCTTCGACGTTTTTTGTAAAATCGTTGTAAAATAATTTTGATAATTTAACGCCGTATCCCGCACCCGCGAGAAAATCAGAAGCGGAAACCGAAGGGCCTTCCCCTCCGTAGGTGCCCATGGCGGTTTCGTTGGTTTTTATTATAGAGCCGCCGTTTAAGTATTTAACAACCGCGCCTACGGTTCCAAATTCAGTGCCGTGGGCGTAATAAAAAGAATCATAGAACATCCCCATCAGGTAGAGGTCCTGGATAAAAAGCATATCATTGGTGTCAATGGTTGAGAGCCCCGCCGGGTTCATGTCAAAGGCCTCAAGGTCGTCGCTGATTGAATTATACGCCCCCGCCATTGCCTGCGATTTTATTCCCGAAGGAACCTTGAGCAGGTCAATGGACCCCTGACCGGCGTCGGCCGCAAGCTGTGAAACGGCAAAAAATGCCGCGATTATAATTATCGCTTTTTTCATTTTTTTTCCTTTACTGGATTATTTAACTATATAAATCTTGCCCGTATATTTGTTCCCCGGCGCTGTCACAATGTACATATATATTCCCGGCACGCACTTGTCGCCGGCTGTATTCGTCCCGTTCCATTCTATCCTTCCCGAAACATTATCGATTTCCTTTACCAGATAGCCTTCTATATTGTAAATCGCTATGTCGGACGACTGCGGCAGGAAGTCGAATTTCAGTGTGCCGTTATACGCCTTTGTGGGTGAATACGGGTTCGGGTAGCACGCTATTGTATCAGGCGTCGGAGTGGCTGTCGGCGTTATTGTTGAAGTTGTGGTTATGGTCGGCGTCATTGTATAAGTCGGCGACATTGTGTGCGTAGGGGTTATTGTGTGCGTCTGCGTAATAGTCGCCGTCAATGTGATCGTCGGCGTTACAGTCTGGGTGACGGTCCCTGTGATAGTCGGCGTCACCGTTTGGGTTACTGTCTGTGTGACCGTGAATGTCGCCGTAACTGTATATGTAGGCGATACCGTATATGTATTGGTGTAAGTAAACGTCGGCGTTATTGTCGGGGTTACAGTGGCGGTCCACGGCGGCGTTATTGTTGATGTCGGCGTTATTGTCGGAGTGTCGGTAAATGTCGGGCTTACCGTAAAGGTCTGTGTGATGGTGAATGTCGGCGTGACGCTGGGTGTTGCCGTAAAGGTCGGCGTTGATGTAAAAGTCGGTGTCGCTGTATAAGTCGGGGTAACTGTCTGCGTTACTGTGCATGTATACGTATATGTGGATGTTGATGTTTCGGTTATTGTGGGCGTTACTGTCTGTGTATCTGTAGGCGTAACAGTCTGGGTTACGGTTGGCGTATCTGTAGGAGTTGTTGTTTCCGTCACGGTGGGTGTAACTGTCGTGGTTACTGTTGGCGTAACTGTGGACGTAAATGTCTTGGTATCAGTCGGTGTTACCGTCTCTGTAACCGTCGGAGTAACGGTTTTGGTTACAGTAGGCGTTATAGTCGGTGTCACAGTTTTAGTATCGGTGGGCGTTATTGTTTCTGTGACAGTCTGGGTGACCGTTTTTGTAACAGTCGGCGTTACCGTCTGGGTCACGGTCGGTGTAATTGTCTGGGTCACCGTCTGCGTGGAGGTCTGGGTTACCGTCTTTGTAACCGTCGGGGTCACCGTCATGGTCACTGTCGGCGTTATTGTTTTTGTCACTGTGGGCGTAAATGTCATTGTTGCCGGATCGCCCACAAGTGTATTATTGCTGGTACCCGTCTTTGTCGCGTCAAGGGTGTCTTTAACGGTAATTGTCTGGAGCCCGTCCGTGCCGTACTCGATCGTTGTAAACTGATGAACCCCGGCGTCGCCTGCAGTGAATGTGTAGTTTGCCGGCAGCGTGGCAAGGCCGTCGGTCGATGTAAAGTGAACCGTACCGGTATAATTCGTAACTGTCTGGTTATAAGCGTCCTTTGCCCTTACTATTATAGTGTACGGATTTATGTATGTGCCCCACGACCTTAACGCAGTGCTAGGGGCGGTTATAGCGAAAGAAATTACAGGCTGAGACATTATTATCGCTGACGATGTTACGCCTGTCGGGTTTGTCATTGACGCGGTCACAATATGTCCTATGCCTGATGAAATGGACAGGGTAAGTGTTGTAAACGCCTGTCCCGCCGCGTTTGTATTCATACTCAGCGGGTTCACCGAGCCATAGTTAGAGTCAAAAGATACAGGAATTCCGGCTATTGCCTGCGCATTGCCATTCTGATCGGTCACATAAGCAGTGACATAATATGCTGAACCGGCGTTGGCGAAAATGGTGCCGGACGACGCAGGCGGAGTTATATGGAGGAAATATCCCGTTGTTACGTTAAGCGTTTCTGTAGCCGACGTATATCCGGTTCCTGATATTATAAAAGTATATGTCCCGGGTGTATGTGATTTTATGTATAAAAGGGCATAGCCGCTTGAATTTACCGTGAAAGTCTGCGCCGTATTCAGCCCGCTCCATGTTACCCCGTCAATCGAATACTGAACATTAGCATTGGCAGCCGCTACCAGAGTAGTATCTCCTGATTTTGGCTGGGCATTAAATCCGCCGGCATCCTGCAGGTTGACGCCCAGGTTCCCTATTATATCAGCTCCAAGCGACATAGGGTTTGGATTCGGCACAATCTGTGTCGCCGTACCTGATATATAAATAATTACCGTTGTGCCCAGCACGCCCGCCGAATTCACCACGCAATAATTCATCTGGTCGCTGGACGCGCCGGTTGTGAAAGTAGTTGTTACATGGCCGTTAGCGTCCGTGTTGCCTGAGGCCGGAGCAACAGTCGGAGCGCCGCCGCTCGCTTTCGGAACGAACGTTATCGCGGTATTTGCTATTGGATTGCCGTAGGCATCCGTTAACAGGGCCGTTATAGTAAGCGGCGTATTTATAGGCGCGGAATAGGCGCTTGATGTGGCGCTTAAAAGGGCCGGAACATTTGATATAGTAGTGGCGTATGCCTTTCCGTCCGTAAGCACCGCGGCAGTATCATGCGCCGTAATGGTCACGCTGTTGCCGTCTTTTGTGTCCATATAATAGAGAGTGGCTTTGCCGCTGGCAAGCGTTACATTTACCGAAGTGAACCAGTTGTTCTGGTCTGTCGAGAACTGCATTGTACCCGAGGCTGATGAAAGCTTAACTACCGCGTTTGAGTTTGCGCTGTTGCCAAGGCTGTCCTTTGCCTGCACAATTATTGTGGCGGTATTTCCTGCTTTTGCCGTCTGCGTAACAGGAATTATTGCGAGGGCCGCTGCCGGTGTGTCATTCACGGTTATGGCGGCAGTTCCTGTTGTTAGTCCCGTAACAGCTGCAGAAACCGTCGATGTGCCGTCAACTGAATCCTTTATAAGCACGTTGTTGACCTGCGTTCCCGGCAGGTACTCGGTAGACTGCCAGGAATTGCCGTTATCCTGGCTGAAGAGCATGGTGCCGGATGTTGAGGTCATTGTAATATTCTGGGCCGTTGATATAAAGTTTCCGTTTGCGTCTTCAACGCTCACCTGTGCCGAGCCCGGCGAGTTGGACTGAAGCGAGAGATAATTGGGTACAATTGCCACCTGGCTGGCGGCTGTAGCAACAAAGTTTACAGTGGTTATCCTGCTCATATGGCTCAAAGTCGCGGTTATCTGCGCCGAGCCAATGAGGGTTGATTTTATTGTGGCCGAAGCGTTACCATTCACGTCAGTTACAGCCACGGTGTTTCCCGCAAGGAGGTTCTGCGGGGTTATGACATCCTGCGGGCGGTTTGATGTAAATACAACCAGCGCCCCGTAAACTCCCAATCCGTCCGGCCTTGTAACATGCGCCGTGATAGTGCCGGTTGCAACGCCGTTTGCCAGCACAGGAGAGCCCGCTACGCTAAGCGTCATATCCTTTAAAATAAATACCCAGTTATTCGTCGGCACCACTGTTCCGCCTATCCAGGAACCGCCCGCTCCCACCGTGGAAGATACAGCATTCGGTATCCATCCGGGTATGACAAGTATGTTATTATTCATAAACATCGATTTTATCGTGGTTCCGCTTGAATTAGTAAACTGGATATTATCATAAATAGCATTAAATGTGCCCTGGTTGTTGGAAGGCGCGCCATTCTGGCCCAGGTTTCCTGTATCCTGAGAAAGGAATACCTCGCTTGAAGTGTGCCCGGCCAATCCTGCAGGCGAGAAGTCAAATTTCCTGTGATACCACTGCCCTCTTGCATATGCCGAAATATCCGTTGACGGGTGTATCCTTATATTATTCTGATCCCTAATATAAGGTGTAAAATCTCTCAAATCCCCGCCTGCCCAGCTTCCGTTATTCTCTATAGAGCTGTAGAAACTGGCGCTGCATGTAGGTATGAATACATCAAACTGCAGGTATGAACTTGCCGGAACCGTCCATGCCGCGTTATTTGTAATGCTTATATATGTGTAACCATAAGCATCCTGCGTAGGCAGATATGCGGTCAAAAGCAGCGGCATGCTGTACTGCGAAGCGCTGGCTGACGCGACTATATTACCGCTGGTGCCGCTTTTTCCCGCAGCCGAATCATTGGCTGTAATTGTCCATGTTCCGGCTGTATTAAGAATAGCGGCGAGTATCCTGCTTCCGTAATCCGAAGTAAGGAATGTATATGAGGTTGGAATCATCGTTCCTGCGGAGTCGGTCGTCGTCAGAGTTACTGTGCCGGTGTAATTTGAAACCACATTGCCGTACTGGTCAACTGCAGTGACCGCGTAATTAAAACTGATGCCCGTATTCGCGGTTGCCGGAGCCACTACCTGGAATGTAGATACCGAACCTGATGTGACATTAATGCCGTTGCTTGTGCCGTTAATGGCAGGCGTGATATCGTCATGGGCGGAAACAGTCTGAATGCCGGCTGTGGTTAATTTTACCGCGAATACTTTTGAGCCGTTGTCGGTAAGGGCGAATGCCGTATCAGCAGGCAGTGTTGTAAATGTCCCGGTATCCGTCGAAGTGAAGCCGACTGTTCCTGTATATGTTGTTACCACATTATTATAAGCATCCTTGGCCGTGACAGTTATATATATCGTAGAGCCCGCAGCGCAAGAAGCCGGGGCCTGTATGGTAAAACTTACCGCGCTGCCGGTTGTAAGATTAACAGAGGCGACGCCGGGCGTCAGTACAGCCGCGTCGTCAGTGGCGGTGATTGTCTTTGTGCCGGTGTTATTAATCTGCACCTGCATCGAGGTCACGCCGCTTTCAGCCCCGGTAAAAACATAAACCAGGGGTGTTATGGAATATGATGACGCGTTGGAGCTCATGTCCACCTGCCCGGTATATCCCGTAAAAACTATATTTCCGTATGAGAGCGGTTCCATTGCCTCAACCTGCACCGTAAAAGGAACGCCCGCGACCTGGGCCGGGGCCGCTATGACCTGGAAGTGGTCAGAATACGCCGTCGCCGTAACTGTCGGGGTTGCAGTCGGAGTATCTGTCGGTGTTATTGTCGGCGTCACAGTCTGTGTTACTGTAGGGGTCACCGAGGGTGTTGCCGAAGGCGTACCTGTCATGGTTACTGTCGGGGTGACTGTCCTTGTATATGTGGGTGTCACTGTCGGCGTTACGGTATATGTAGGGGTAACGGTGGATGTAAATGTCGGAGTTGCGGTGGGCGTAACCGTGCTCGTAAATGTGGGGGTTCCTGTTTTGGTGACAGTTGGCGTTACCGTTGAAGTCACAGTTGGCGTCACAGTTGGCGTCACTGTCTCCGTCACTGTGGGAGTTACAGTTTTTGTCACTGTCGGAGTTACCGTCTCCGTTACTGTCGGCGTGACTGAAGGCGTTACTGTCGGCGTGACCGTCTGCGTCACTGTCGGCGTCACTGTCGGCGTTACTGTCCTTGTCACAGTCTGCGTCACTGTCGGCGTCACTGTCGGCGTGTCAGTTTCGGTCACAGTAGGCGTAACCGTCGGAGTAACTGTGCGCGTTACCGTAGGCGTAACCGACGGGGTCACCGTAGGTGTAACTGTTTCTGTCACCGTCGGCGTCACTGTAGGTGTGACCGTCTGCGTTACCGTAGGAGTCACCGAAGGTGTAAACGTCGGAGTGTCGGTCATTGTTACGGTGTAAGTCGGCGTTACAGTATATGTCGGGGTATTTGTCATTGTCACCGTCGGCGTATCTGTCGGCGTTACTGTTTCGGTCACTGTCGGCGTCACTGTCGGCGTATCTGTCGGCGTAAATGTAGGGGTTACTGTAAATGTAGGCGTAGCGGTAAATGTCATTGTAATTGTGGGGGTGTCGCTGAATGTCTTTGTTATGGTAAATGTGGGCGTAACCGTATAGGTCCATGCCGGATTGTGTGAAAAAGCCACCGAAACACCGGTCACATAAGGAGATACAAAATTATTGTAAGTGGTAAGTATGGCTTTCCATAATATTTCCGTGCCGGTATTGGCTATTCCGGCGCCCGACGCAACAGGCACCCAGGTTGAGCCGTCGGTAGATAGATAAAACTGAATCGATGTATTCAGCGGCAGGGTTGTGCTTGCTGTCAGCGTAACATATCCGGTGTAACCATATGTCCAGTTATCAATAGGCGTTGAAACGCCTGGTTCCGGCGAATTAAAAGACGCGCCATACCTGTTTATTGCAGCCAGGTCGCCGCAAATCAACCAGTAACTTCCGTTATATGCCACGGAATTAATATTCTTGCCGCCCCAGTTCACAAGATTCGCGGATTGGTCGGTGAATACCTCGGAACCGCCCACGATGGAACTGTAAAGTTCACCGAGCCCGCCTCCTATGAACCACTGTGTCTGCGAAAGATTATAGTCCGCGGAATAAATGCCGTTGGTGCCAAAATCAGTTACGCTTCCAGATTTATTGGTATATAAATCCTGTGTATAATCATAATCCGCAAGCTTTCCGTTGTCACAGCCTATCCTTACCTTATTAACACCGTCCCATTTTAATGTATTGACATTGTATGACGTGCCAAAAACCTGTGTCAACGTCCTGCTTTCCGGCGATAATGTTGAATTTCCGTCAAACATGGCAAAAGTTCCGGTTGTTCCCCCTAGGAACCATATGCCCCAGTTGGTCATGTATTCTATGGCCTTTACAGTATCGGTGGACGCGAACAATCCAGAACTTGTTATATTGACCTGGGTAAAATTACTGCCGTTAGTTGAAGTTGCCAGATGCGCGTCTGTCCCGCCTATAACCCATTCGCCGTTGCCCCATTTTATGGAAGTAACGCTCTCTGTTCCCCATCCAAGTGAACTCGTTTCCTGGGTAAAAGTTGAACCATTGTATTGGGCAAGGTTGCCCGACGCGCCTCCTATAAGGAAGTAGTTTCCCGTTGAATTGTAAGCCACGCTTAAAACATCGGAAGAACCCCAGTTGAGCCCGGACCTTAAATCTGTAAAATTTGTGCCGTCGTACTGATTCAGCGACCCCTGCTGGCCGGCTATAAGCCAGTACCCTCCGGAAGTGCTGTATGCCGCAGATTTTATATTGTAATACCCAAAGTTTTTTATACTTGTTCCAAGATCCGTGTTTGTTATACCGGAATTAACAAGCCCCACCCTCTGCTGAAGCCTTCCGTTTCTTCCGCCTAAAAGATTTGTTCCGCCGGCAGTTGTCCCTATTGCCCATATTGGATCCACTGTAAATGACCCGTAATTTGTCTGCGGATAAAAAGTCGTGCCGTCATATGTCACGAGTTCGGTGCTTGATCCGTTGTTTCCGCCGATGAGCCAGTATGCGTCATGAGCATCATATTTTATTGACCATACAGTGCTGAAAGTAAACGAACCAGTTTTATTTGTAAAAGTGGCTCCGTTATATGTGGCCAGTTTTCCGCCGCCGCCGCCAATCATCCAGTATGATCCTGTTGAATTCCAGTCCAATGCATCCACGTCATATGTCCCGTTCCATATTGTGGCGCCTGCCAGCGTACCCGACAGGTCTGTCCATGTGCTGTTGCCGTCAAATTTACATATTTTCCCGTTTGTCCCGGCAATCAGCCAGTATGTACCATTCCATCCTATGGAAGTTACATTATCGGTTGTGGTAAAATTACCGCCGCCGCTGCCTCCGGCTGTGGTAAGGCCCGTCTTAAGGTCCGTAAAAGTTGTACCATCATATTTATTAAGACAGCCTCCCGTGCCGCCTATGAGCCAGTATGCAGGCGCGCCGTTCTTCCATGCAAGTGCGGTCACATTTCCGGTAAAGTTAACCAGGCTTGATTTTTTATCGGTCCACGTGCTGACTCCGTCAAACTGATTTAAGCTCGGCCCGGATCCTCCGATTAGCCAGTAGGTTCCGTTGTTCTGAAGGGCATTTACATTATTGGTTCCAAAATTAATAAGTGATGTGGCAAGATTTGTAAAAAATGTACCGTCGAATTTATTTAACTTACCGCCGCCGCCGCCAATGAGCCAAAAATTATTGGTGTTATCGTAATTAAGGCACATTACACCGCCGCCCCAGTCAATAACGCCGGTTGTCTCGGCAAACTGCGTGCCTGTCGCCAGCCCCAGCCTGTGATTTATCGTATAATCCCAGTTGGCAGTGGTAAGAGACGTATTTTCATATGTATTTGTCGTGAAATTCTCGGTAAAAGTGAGCGCTGATATGGAAGAGGATATAAATATGAATATGGCTGATAATATAATTGGCAACAGCGTCCTTTTTGATATCAGCACAGTCGACTCCTTATAAGTAATCATCACTTCCACATAATAAGCATATCATAAAAAAGATCAATTTCAACCACTAAAATATAGTATTTTTCAAAACATTTGTATTTTGAAGGTTTTAACGTATATATTGGAAGCCGGTCTGCGGCGTGTTTTCACGCTATAATTTTATGGCCATTTTAAGCATATGCAGATTGACATGGCTGCCGCCCAAACCATATAATATAATTTATGGATAAAAAGAAGATGCTGAAACACTTTATTGTCACCATATCGCTTTTTATGGCGGCTTCCGTTCTCTCGGACGCTTTCGTTAACATATATCTCTGGCGCTTGAAAGCCGATTATTTTCCAATAACAATGTATATGCTGGCCTGTTATGCAACTGTTCCAGTTGTGTTTTACCTTTGCGGCTATATAGGCATGAAAATAGACCGCACTGCCATTTATATACTGGGAATATTCTGCTATGTGGCGTTTTATTTCATGGTGCTTATATTCCGCGAACATATTACCGAGCATGTCCTGCTCTGGGGTTTTATCAAAGGGCTGGCAATGGGTTTTTACTGGTTTGGATACCACATTCTGACCTTTGATTTTACCACCACGCACGACAGGGACTCTTTTTACGCCAACACTTCCATAATATCAGGCGCGGCCTCGCTTGCCGGCCCCATGATAGCGGGTTTTATAATAACCGCCTTCCCCTCTTTTTCAGGTTATTACATAATATTCGCGTGCTCGGCCGTCCTTTTTATCACATCGGCGGCAATGTCCTATTCAATGAAATCCACTCCGATCAAAAAGCCTTACAAAATCGAGGACCTTGTCTTTTCAAACGACATTAAATGGCGGAATACCATGATCGCTTATTTTTTTCTCTCCGGCAGGGATGCCATATCTTTATTTCTTATTTCAATCCTCGTTTTTAAATCAACGGGGAACGAATTTACCCTCGGTAAATATTCGATGATGGTCGCGTTCTCCACAATTTCCACGGCTTACATACTTGGAAAGTTTTCCAGGCCCTCCACAAGGGATGGTTTTGTGCTGGCGGGCGCCGTACTTTCTTTCCTGATGTCTTTTCTGCTTATATACAGAATAAATATTTACACACTTCTGGCTTACGGAATAATAGGCGCTCTCGCGGATTACCTGGTAAGGATTCCCATATCCGCCCACGCCCTCGACGTCATCAGCCTTGACGCCAACGCGAATGAGAGAAAAATGGAATACATTGTGGCCCGGGATGTTCCGGTCGCGATAGGGCGCATAACCATGCTCTGCGTTTTCATCACCTTCCTGCGTTACATGCCCGTTGCCGGGATAAAGGCCATAATACTGCTTATCTCGCTTTTTCCCTTCGGGGTTTATTTTTTTATGAGAAATAAAAAGAGGATAAAATAAAAGAATGGGGGCGCGTTTTCGCCCCCATTCTTTTCATGCAGCTTTTTCCGTACCGCTGTTTTATTTGATTAGTTGCATCCCCGGCTGGGATCCTGAAGAAGTTTCACCGCTGTTGCCCGCGCTGTCAGGCGCTGCCGCGCTTTTTGCGGTTTCGCTGTTGCCCTGGCTGCCGCCTTTCGCGTTTACGCTATTGCCCTGTCCATCCGCTTTAATCTGTCCCTTTGTCTGCTGCGCCGGTTTGCCCGCCGCTCCTTTTGCCGTCTGCGTTGTCTTTTTATATGAGGAATTCAGTGTTGAACCGCGTACGTCCGCTTTAGCCACGGCCGAAACAGGAGCCGGCCCGTTTTTTTGCGGTGAAGCATTGCCGGCCTGGGCCGCCGGAGAAGCTGCCGCTGGCTGTGCCGGCTGCGCATTCTGGTTGTTTGCCCTGTATCCCACCGCATTGCCGGACTTACGCTGTTCCTGCTGTGTGTTGTTGTCCTGGTCGTTTGCGTTGTTCTGGTTGTGATTGTTTTCGTTGCTATTCTGGTTATTTCCGTTGTTCCAGTTGTGGTTGTTGTTCTGATTGTTATCGCCGCCGGACTGTTCCTTGTTATACTCCGGAATGCTGCCCGATTGTCTCTTGAATTTTTTTGGAAAAGCCTCTTCCTTCCTGAATTGTCCCGTCTTTATCCTTGTATAATTTTCTTCCCTGTTAAGGTCATCAAAATTCCATTCGTTGTTATATACAGGTTTCTTTTCCTTCATGTAAACAACTTTTTTGGCCCCTTTGCTGAATACATAATCCTCGGTCAGCATGCCTTCCGCCGTGAATCTCTGCCATGCCCCTTCCCTTATACCCGCCCTGTAAAATCCCGACTCAAAGAGCCTTCCGTTGGGGTAAAAGGCCCTGTACGCGCCGTCGCGCCTGTTGTTCCTGTACATTATTTCCGCGCCTATTTTTCCCGGCGCGTAATACATCCTTACCAGCCCGTCTATAACCTCACCCTTCTTGATTATCATCCCGTCAGGCGTCAGAATCCATACGGCTATGGGTTCGTGCATCCTGAAAAATACGAACCGGTTGTCATAAACCTTCATGGTCATTTCAACTTCCGGCGCCACATTTTCAAATGTGTAAGCCGCCGTGTTTGAATAAACCGGGCTTACCGCGGCCGGACGCGCCGCCGGTGCTCCCGTGTAACCGTTGTCCACAACATAAACCGCGCATGATGCAAAAAATAACGGAGCAAAAAAAATCGCGAAAGAAAACCATTTATTTCTCATTCCACCCACCTCCACAAAATTTTAATAATTAATTTTTTACCGCGCAAACCGCCCAAATAATTTACGCGACTTTATTATAGCATAAACAACCGTCCCGGCAAAAAAAAAGCCCGGGTTTCCCCGGGCCCTTATATACTTCCTTTAAAGCTGTCTTATTTTTTCTTTCCGGCTTTTTTATCCGCTTTTTTCTGTTCCGCATGCTCGGCTTTTCTTTGTTCTTTTGATTTTGCCTTTTCAGCCTCAATCTCGGCGGCTTCCTTGTTGACTTCAACGGACTCAAGCGAGAGGTTTTCCGCTCCGAACTTTTTAGCCTCTTTTTTGGCCTTTGCCCCGAAAGCATTCCTTAAGTGGTAAAGTTTCGCCTTTTTGGAGTCTCCCTGCGTAAGTACGGTAATCGACTCGATCATAGGCGAGTGCAGAGGGAACGTCCTTTCGACGCCGATGCCTCCCGCGGAAATTTTCCTTACGGTGATCATCGCGTCAAGTTCCGTTCCCCTCTTTGCGATAAGGATGCCCTCAAAAGCCTGTATCCTTTCCTTTCCGCCCTCAAGAATCCTTGTGTTGACCTTGAGAGTTGAACCAACGGCCAGGCGGCTGTTGTCCCTTCCCTTTTTCTTGTATAATTTGTTAACAATTTCCTGGATGTTCGCCATTTTTTAGCTCCTTTCGTTTCTCAATTCTTCCAGAAATATTTTATCTTCCTTTGACATTTCCATATTTTCAAGCAGATCCGGCCTGTTCTGAAAAGTCTTTTTCAGAGCCTGCCTCCTGCGCCATTTTTTTATCTCCGCATGGTTGCCGGACGTCAGGACTTCCGGCACTGCCAGCCCCAGAAATTCCCTGGGCCTCGTATAGTGCGGATAATCCAGTATGCCGTTCACAAAAGATTCGTTTACGGCCGAATCAGCGTTGCCGAGCACCCCGGGCAGGAGCCTTATCACGCCCTCTATAATAACAAGAGCGCCGAATTCCCCGCCTGAGAGCACGTAATCTCCGATGCATATTTCCTCATCGATAAAATTAAGAACCCTTTCGTCAACCCCCTCGTACCTTCCGCAAACCAGCACGAGTTCATCAAGCCGCGAGTATTCATCGAGCTTCTTTTGCGTCAGTTTTTTTCCCGACGCGCTTAAAAGAACAACCCTGCGTTTTTCACCGTTGCTTTTGGCCTTTACATTTTCAAGCGCCTTATAAAGCGGCTCTATCTTCATTACCATGCCCTCGAGTCCGCCAAAAGGCACGTCGTCCGTCGTCTTATGTTTGTCTTCCGCAAAGTCCCTGATATTCACCACACTGAACTTCGCGGCTCCCGTTTCCCCGGCTATTTTTATCATTGAAAAATCCAGGGTCTTTTCAAAAACCTCGGGAAATATCGTAAGAACCGTTACATCCATCCGTCCTCGTCTACTATCTCAACCGGAATCTTTTTCTTGATTCCTTTATTAATGGAGGCCATTGAGATCAGGCTCCTTATAGCCTTGATGGTCTTACCTTCCCTGCCTATAATATTCTTAACGTCATTTTTGGATACCTTCACAATATACTTTTTTATCATGCCGTCATCAAGTTCGCGCACGGCTACCTTATCCTTCTCGTTTACTATCAGCGACGCCACATAACCAAGAATTTCCTTCATTTTTTACTTCGCGGCCTTTTTTTCTTTTTTAACTTTCGGCTTTTTGGCCTTTGGCGCCTTTGCCGGAACCTTTACTCCCTGCGATTTCATAATGGAAGCAATCGTCGGGGATGTCTTCGCGCCCTTGCTTATCCAGTAAAGGGCCCTCTCGCCGTTAAGCTTTATAACCGGCGGGTTCTTTACCGGGTTATAAAATCCAAGTTCCTCAATATAAGGGCCGCTCTTCGCGGATTTCCTCTCGTCTGATACCACGATCCTGTAAAACGCGGTGTTTTCCTTGCCCATCCTTTTAAGCCTGATAATTACTGCCACTTTTATTACCTCCTAAAAATTTCAGATTATTTTATTTTTATTTACTTCTCTTACTGCCTTTCCGTACCGAACCTGTATTCAACCGTCCGGTCACTGCTTCATTGAAAAATGGAGCTGATGACCGGAATCGAACCGGTGACCTACTGATTACGAATCAGTTGCTCTAAGATGCCATTGCGAGCTTCAGCGAACAATTATTAATAAGTCCATCCTCTCATCTTGTCGGCCAGTTTATAGGCCGACCCCGACTTCAGCTACATCAGCTAAACTGGAGCTGATGAGCGGAATCGAACCGCTGACCTACTGATTACGAATCAGTTGCTCTACCGACTGAGCTACATCAGCTCTTATATGCTTTTAAAGAACTCGTCTTCATGGTGCCGAGAGACGGAATTGAACCGCCGACGCGCAGATTTTCAGTCTGCCGCTCTACCGACTGAGCTATCTCGGCACCTCACTATTATAAATCGGTATGTTAGAAATTCAAGAGTGAGAATGCAAAACCAATAAGCGAAACAAAATCAAAAAATAAAGCCAAACAAAGAAACCTGGAACTCTCATAAATACAAAAGCTCCATTTTCATAAAACGAATAAAAAGTATAATAAAATATAGTTTTATTGTCAACACAAAAACATAGCATAATTAACACATCCTACCCCCCCCCTTTACACCTTCCCTTTTATCTGCTAATATATGCAAAACCTCAACAACGGAGAAAAAATGGATATAGACATAATAATCCCGGTTTATAACGGGGAAAAACACATACAGACCTGCCTTGATTCCATCAAAAAACAGGTTTATAAATCCGGAAAGGTCAATGTTTACATTGTTGACGACAATTCAAACGACAAAACCGTGGAGATTGCGGAAGAATACGGCTGCATAGTATTAAAGAACGGCGAGCGCCATATTGAGCGTGGCAAGTCAATCGGTATTGCCGCAAGCTCATCAGAGCTTGTTCTTCTTATGGACATCGACAACTATTTTATAGAGGATACCTGGCTTGCCGGCGCCGCGGATAAATTCCGCCTTTATCCGGATATAGTTGCCGTTGAAGCGTGCCGTTTCAATTACAAAAAAAGCGACCCGGCCGCCAACAGGTATTGCGCCCTTTTTGGAATAAACGACCCGATTGCCTTTTACCTTGGAAAACGCGACAAGTTCATGGCAACAGAAGAAAAGTGGAAAATATACGGCAGCGCGGAAGATAAGGGCGACCACTTTCTGGTAACATTTTCCCCCGACAGGGTTCCCACCGTGGGCAGCCAGGGTTTTTTAATTCGCAGGGATATGCTGAAACTCACACAAACCGAACCCTATTTTTTTCATATAGAGGGAAATATGGAAATAATATCAAAGGGACACAATAAGTATGTTTTCCTGAAAAATTCAACGGGCCACAACCACGTATCATCGGCTTCCGAGTTCCTGAAGAAATGCAAACGTAATATTTTCCTTTATTACAAACACAACCACCTTAGGAAGTACAACTGGGAGACAAAAAACAGCGGGTTTGCGCTTTTGATATTGTCAATGGTTACCGTCATAAGGCCGCTTTATGATTCCATAAAAAATTACATAAAAAAGCCGGATGCCGCGTGGTTTTTGCACCCGTATCTCTGCTTTATGGTTCCGATGATATACGCGGTGGAGACTATAAAGGTAAAACTGGGGTTTTATAAATTTTAATTTATTTTTTCTCTCTCTTAAAATCCATTATATGCCCCAGCACAGCCTGCCCTGCTTTGAACATGAACGTAAAATCTTCCCACGTCCTCATTGATAAAATCTGGCGCATCATGAACTTCGGGGTCATAAAGGACTTGTAAATATCATCGCATATCTTCATTACGTCGGCCGGCTCCATATCAGGGAACTTGAAAACCGGCCTTGTCATATCAAATTTTTCCCATTCGCCCGGCGCGAACCTGAGCCAGTTGTTCTCGACAGCCTGCGCGTAAAGCGGGGTGCCGGGATAAGCTATTACCACTGTTGCCTGAAGCATGTCCGCGAGCCCCTTATCAAGCAGTTTTTTGGCGAGGTCATATGTGCGCATAGCGTCCGCCCGCGTCTCCCACGGATAGCCCACCATTATTGTAAGGTGCACGCCGAGCCCCGCGTCCTTTGCTATTTTGCACCCTTTCTCGATATCCTCAACTTTTGTGCCCTTGCACAGCCTGTCAAGGGTGGCCTGATTGCCTGATTCAAGACCGAATTTCAGCAGCCTGAATCCCGCCTTTTTCATGAGCGGAGCGACAGTTTCGTTTATGTAATCAAACCTGAAATTGCCCATAAGTGATATCCTGTAATTTCTTTCTATCATACCGTTGCAGAACTTTTTCAGCCATTCCCCCCGCGGAAACGTTCCGGTGTCGTCAAATATCTCCCTTATGCCGTATTTTTTGACAAGCATGTCTATCTCGGCAAGAAGCGATTCCGGTGTCCTTGTCCTGAATGCCGGGAAAAGGGTCGTCCACGAGCAGAAGGTACATTTTGCCCAGGGGCAGTCGCGGCCCACCATAGTGTATGTATATGGGCTGTATTTAAAGAACTTTTCGCCATACTGTTTCCAGTTTGTCAGTTCCCTGTCTATCAAGGGAAGGGTGTTAAGGTCGTGCTCAAGCCTGAACTTGCCTGTATTTTTTATCTCATTATTTTCCCTGTACCATATGCCCGGCTCTAGATCCGCTTTTTTTTCTGTATATTCCAGGATGTTTAAAAGCAGGAAATCATAATCCCCGCCGGTAAGGACAAAATCAACCTTTGAATTTTTCATTGTCTCTTCCGGCATTGCCGTGACGTGATCCCCCATAAGAATAGTTTTTACACCGGGTATTTTTTCCTTTATTTTTTCTATTATTGCCCAGTGCTGTTTTACCACCGGCGTCTTGGTTTCAAAAGCAATAAAATCAGGTTTCCCGGCAACAGCCAGCTTTTCCCATTCATCGAAAGAGCGTTTTAACGCGATTGAATCATCCCACACCACGTCATATCCTTTTGATTTTAAAAGTGTCGCGGCAGAAGCCGGCACCATCGGATAAATAAAAGAAGGGTTGTGGAACCACTGGAACTGCCTGTTCTGCCCGAGAGTGGGCGTCCCCTCTCCCGCAAGGGGCGGGTATGATATCATTATTTTCATTTTTTTCTCCTTTTAACAACCTTTTTATCGGCGCCGGTTTGCTGTTTTTCCTCATTAAGCCTGGATGAAAACAGCCCTTTCAGAAAATAAACACCGTAATAAATATGCGTCAAAAATATCCCCGCCATTGTCGGCGCCGCGTATGCGGGCCCGGCCGTCCTTATGGAATCTGTGAAAAGAAGCAATACATATATCTCCAGCGGTACGGACCACACAGAGAGCCAGCGCATACCGAAAACAAGCGGGTATAAAAAGCTTATAAGGTACGCTGTGAAGGCGCTCGGTATAAAATACCCCGGCCTTAAAGAAGTTTCGGGGAATTTTTTTACAAAATATCCCCTGTGCAGGGCGTAATTTGTCACCTGGTTCATATGGCCGGCGAAAAAATCGCGCCTGTGATGGTAGACAAAAACATCCGGATCATACGCTATTTTAAGTTTTAAATCCTTTACTATTTTCAGGCATATCACTGTGTCCTCACCAGGCCAGAACTCGGTATTGAACCCGCCGACCTTTTTTAACACATCCCGCCTGATAAGCAGGTTGCATGACGGATAATCGTCCACGAAACGCGGTTTTTCCGGCATATAACGGTAGCGGTAACCGCCTCCGCCCAAAAATGATGAATATATGAACCCGCTGACTTTCCTGAAATAGGTGTCGTTTTCCGGAGTTGCCGCCGGCCCGCAGACCGCGCCAATTTGCGCGCCGGATTCAAATATCTCCACCGCCCTTTTCAGCCACTGCTTTTTTGGGAAAACGTCGTCGTCAATAAACGCGGCGATTTCTCCTTTTGACAGATTTATACCGATATCCCGCTTTTCCCCGGGATAAATATGGCCCGTCGGGATTACTTTTAATTTGAACCTGAATTTCCCCTTTATTTTCTCCGGCTCATCCGGCAGCACAATGACCTCGACCTTTTTCATGTCATAATCAAGGCTGTTTATCTCAGGCAGGGATTCCCTGATGTAGTCATTGACCTCTTTTACGGGGATAATTATGGAAACCGTTTTCACAAGTCATCTCCGGATTTAATTTTACCTGCTAATCAATCTTATCATAATATTTGAGAATGGTTAATCTGTAAAATACCGCCAGCGTGTCCCAGAGCATTTTAAAAATAAGCTTCGCCGTTATGTGCCCGTACTTGCCCCTGTAATCCACCACCACCGGAGCCTCTGCTATTTTAAAACCGCTGTGATGGGCGAGAATCAGCAGTTCCAGGTCAAACGCGTATCTTTTTATAAGGACCTTATGAAATGTTTTTTTGAGCACTTCCGCTTTAAAAAGCTTTATGCCGGTCTGCGTGTCCCTTAACGGAAGCCCGAAAAGCATTTTCACTATAAAGAAATATCCGGAGGATAATATTTTTCTGCTCCTGGGGTAGTTTAATACCGACTGCGGGTGGCGCTTTGAGCCGATAACGACGTCGCTGCCTTCCTTTTTCATCACCTCAAAGAGGGTTTCGAACTGTTTTGGATGTATGTCAAGGTCGCCGTCAAGAAACATCACAAGATCGCCC
Source organism: uncultured Spirochaetia bacterium (assembly GCA_964565765.1). GTDB lineage: Bacteria > Oederibacteriota > PGYV01 > PGYV01 > Palsa-1178 > Bog-1181. The sequence continues at coordinate 33,156 of CAZMGF010000003.1, read as the reverse complement.
GAGCAGTTGTTAAATGCCATGCGAAGCGCCTCTCCCTTGCCCTCGTTTTTCTGGAGTTTATAGACCCTGATGTGCTCCCTGCTTGCCTTCATGGCGCTGTCATAGGTCATGTCCTTTGAGCCGTCATCCATTACTATAATCTCATACTTGATGCCGCTTTGCTTAAAGTAAGCGTCTGTTTCCATTATATTGGCCGCAGCGCCCAGCTCCTCGTTATACATGGGCATTAAGACTGATAGTTTTTTAAACTCCATTTTCCACCGTTTTTGCCTCGCCCTTAAGCGATAATATTGTGAGTATAAGAATCGTAAGGGTCACACCGAAAAGAACGCTTATCACCTGGTAAAAATCCCTGTGGAAGAACCAGAGAAGCGCCGCGTAGAGCAGTATCCCCCCGAACATTATATATATGAAGGCGTACCTGTGCACGGCAAGGGCGTAGTTTATGACGACATTAAAAAGTACCAGCGGAAATATGGCCGCGCCGAAGAGCCTTACGATCCCTTCGATAGCGTAAAATTTTTCCCCGAACATAATACCGATTATAACCCGCGGAAAGAAATAACAAAATACAACTCCGGCAATGGATATCGCCGCTGTCAGCCCAAGGGACCTGTATAAAAGGGCCTTCGTCCCCCTGTTAAGCTCATGGCTCTCGGAAACTTTGGGAAAAAGGGTCATGGCGATGGCCGACGGAAAATAGAGGAACGCCTTGCCTATCATTGATGTAGCGGAATAAAGGCCTGCGTCGTTGGAGTTGAAAAAATGTTTAACAGTAAAAACGTCTATATAGCTCAGCAGGGCGAAGCCCAGCATGGAGAAAAATACCGGCCTTGCATAGGAAAAAAGCTCCGTTTTTGTCACAACTTCGCCTTCATCCTCTTTGAACCTGAATATATAAGCTATAAGGAAGAACCCGAGTATATAGGAAGTAAGCCCCCCGGCAAGCGTCGTTGAAACCGCGCCGCGCACACCCCATGAAAACCAATTTACAAAAACGTAAAGAAATGCCAGCCTTATGACGGCATCGGTGACAAGTGATATGCCCAGCCCTATAAAATTCTGCATCCCCTGCAGTATGCCGCGCACAACCGGCAGCACAAGCATAATAAGGGAAATCGCGCCGAGTATGTAATAAAGGGCCGGATCCTGGATGTGGAAAAATTCCTTGATGGCTGAATTGTTCATTCCTATGGCAGTAAACACAAGCATGCAGGCGGTACCTATAACCAGAAACCAGACCGAAGTAAGGCGGAAAAGTTTTTCAATGCTGCCGAATTTCCCGTGCGCCCTGAATATGGATGTTTTTTTTACGATTGTCATCTGCAGTGCTAGCGAAGGCATGGCCACAATCACAATTACGGCCAGCAGCGTCACGAGTACGCCGTAGGATTCCGGGCCCAGCAGCCTGCTGGCAAAACTGTGAAACACAAAGTTTGACAGGTTCACCAGCGAGGACGCGGAAAAAAGGATAAAAGAATCCCTTACCAGGCTGTCCTTACCCTCCATGCCGGCCATTTGTTATTTCCGCTGATGTCACTCAAATACCGGTTTAATTTTCAGGACCTTATTGCCGGCGATATCGGTGACATAAAGGTTGTCCTGCGCGTCAATAGCGATGCCGAGCGGGTTGGAGAAAAGCGGTTTGTCCCTCATGTCATTTTTTATGGTGCCTATATATTTAAAATTCTTGTCTTTTGTGTCAAAAACTATTATTTCCTGTGTGCCGGAGGAAACCGCATAAAGCCTGTCGGCGGAGTCGACTGCCAGCATGGGCCACAGCGGAATGTTTGTATCCCAGGCTTTTACCTTTATCTGAGCCTGCGGAACAAGGTCGCTTGAAAAAACTTCTATCCTCCTGTTGCCCTCGTCGGATACATAAACCCGCCCCTTTGAGTCCGAGGCCAGTCCGAATACTTCCATAAATTTTCCAAGCGACTTGCCCGTGCCGCCTGCCGGGTTGCCCACCCTGTTGCCTTCCACATCAAACCTGTGGATCCTGCTGGTGCCGGTGTCGGCCACATAAACTATGTTGTACTTGTTTACCATTACGTTGCGAGGGCTGTAGAAACCCGCCTTTACCCCGCCTATCTCTGTTTCATATTTACCGTTCGCGTCAAATTTCTGTATCCTGCCGTTCCACGCGTCGGCCACATAAACTTTCCCGTCCTTATCGGTTGATACTCCCGATGGTTCGTTGAATTCCCCCGGTTTTGAACCCTTTGCCCCCCATGAGGCCGCAAGCGTCCAGTTGTCGGCTGGATTGGCGGGGAGTTTGAATTTTGAGACTGAATTGTTGTTCAGCATGGAAACATAAAGATACGCTCCGTCCGGGGAAAACGCTATTCCCCTGGGCGAATTGACCTGCCCTTTTTTATCGGCTGTTGAGGTCCATTCCGCGGTTTTTTCAGACTTGAGGAACTTTACAGCGGGCCCGCTTTTTACCTTTGATATTATTATTACCAGCGCGATTATCGCCACTGTTACTATCAGCACCCCGAGGCTTCCCCTGTTTTTTTTCATTTTCGATCCTTTTTTTGCCTTTGACTTCGTTTTTGATTTTTTCTTTGCCATGCCTGCCTCCGTTATTATTTATTTATATATAATTTATTCCTCTAAACTCATAATTTTACCCGTGGCCGCGTCGGTCGTAAGTATCATGCCGTTATAGAAAACAACTCCGAGCGGGCACATAATATTTGCCTTGTTCCTGTCCGCCGTTATTGTCTTTATAAGGCTCCCGGACTGGCTGTACACAAGCACCCTGCGGTTCGTAGAATCGGTCACGGCTATCTTTCCGCTCTTCATGTCAATGTCAAGATAAGGCTCCATCAGGCAGCCGTTCTTGGTTATCTGCTCGTCGGACCAGCCTTTGACCGCGATTGAACGCACGTACCTGCCCTGGGTGGTTATCACCTGTATCCTGAAGTTCTTTCTGTCGGCCACATAAATATTTCCGTCCGGCCCCTGCTTCACGCTGAAGGGCTCCAGGAACTGAACCTCGCCCCTGCCGCCCCCCTTTTTTCCGAAGGTCAGCAGCAGCCTTCCGGCTTTGTCAAATTTGTAAATGAGGCAGTTGCCCGTATCAAGAATATAAACATTGCCGTCCCTGTCGACCGCGACGTCGCGCGGCCCCCATAGCCCCTGCTTGTCGCCTATGACCTGTACAAAACTGCCGGTAGGGGTAAATACCTCGACCCTGCCGTTCCATGTATCTGCCACATAAATATTGCCGTCAGGGCCGATATCAATGCCGCACGGTTCCTTGAAATCCCCGGGCCCGTTACCTTCTTTGCCCCATTTCAGGACAAAGGCTCCTGTATTGTTAAATTTTTGTATCCTGTTGTTATGCGAATCCACCACGTAAATGTTCCCGTCTTTGTCCGCGGCGATATCCTTTGGCGCCTGGAAATAACCGCTGTCAGTGCCCGGCGCTCCGCCCTGGGTCAGTACATTCTGCGGTTCAACCGCGGCTTTTCTGTCGTTCCTCACATTTGCCGGATTAAACATCAGCATCAGAAGTATGACAATGGAAAAAAACAGGGCAACTATTAATATTTTTTCCTGCTTGGACATCGTGGATATGTCTATCATTATTCGAGCCCTCCTGTCCAGTATTGCATCAGGTCCTTCCTGACGTATACTACAAAATCATATGAGCCCAGGTCATTCCATACTTCCCTGTATATGTAGCGGTCCCAGAGCATTTCAAACTTGCCCGGCCTGTTTTGCTCACTGAACATCGGAGCGTCCCACCATTTTCTTTCATCCGGCGCCCACCATTCCCTGAGTTTGTACCGCGTGCCCACGTATGATACGACCCTGCCGTCCGGCAGTTTTGTATCCTTTGTGAGCCTTGCCCTGACATCCTGGTCATGGCCGGCGGCGGCTTCTTCTATGCCGGAAAGAATAACCGGCTTTCCTATCTCCCCGTCGGGTACATTTTTCGGGTCATAAGCAATTTTTTTAAAGTCCCGCAAATACCACGCGAAGGGCCATGTGCAGTAATCCTCGCACACAATATCCATATTGTACTCATCAAAGGCGCGGAAATCCGCCGAATCCAGCTTCTCCCCTTTAAGGTCCTTAGCGAGTTTCATTATTTTTTTCGCCACCATGGGCACGTCCGGCGATGTCTGGACATACACAAGCGATTCTTTTGGCGAGGCTCCCTTGCCGTAAAAGCAGAGGTACATGGTGCTGTGTACGGAATAAAGCGTTAAGATCACAAAAAGGGTGATTGCGGCTGTGCGTTTCCATCCCCAGTCAGTCCTCTTTAATACATCTGAAAACATCTGGGCGGCCAGTATAAGCATGGGAAGCAGCGGGTGTATCGCGAGCCACGGCATTTTTTCACCGGCCCATGAATAAACTATGACAGACATTATCCACCAGTAAATGCAAAATATGTTAAAAAATGTCCTTCTTGACGGCGCCATTATAAAATATACTGAGGCAATAAGCATGAATACAACGGATACCGGTTCATAGAACGGAAGCATCAGAATATAAAAATAGAGCGGCTGGCTTCCGCGCTCCACGCCGTGCTGCCCGATCCAGTATACGAGCCCTCCGACATAACCGTCCCAGATGCCCTTGAGATTGGACCAGAAATTCGGCCAGAACGGCCCCTGCTTGTTGAAATAAAGCAGGCCATGGACAAGTACAAACAGGAAAAGAGCCTTCAGGAAATCCCATTTGCCTTCTTTAAGCCAGTAATCCACCGTCCTGAATACCACCCCTTCTTTTTCGAACCTGTCCGGATTTGCGCGAAGCGAGTATTCCCAGAACCAGCGGCCGATCAGGAAGGTGCCGAAAATAAACATCGTGATATAATTGGCTTCCTTTGTCGCCCATGAAAAGGCAAGCCCTACGGCCGCCAGATAGAGCCAGTTCAGCTTTCTTGAATCAAAATATCTCATCAATCCTATAAATATCATTATCGTATCCACGGCCATGAAAATATCTTCGCGGATAAACCTTGCCTGGTATGTCCATGTCGGGGAAAGGGCCATCAGGAGGGCCGCGAGAAGGGCCCCTGTTTTACCCATGTACGGCCTGAATGCCCAGAGAAGCACTATGCCGAGCATGCCCCAGATGGCAGGCGCGACCCTTGCCGTATAATCAGAAACGCCGAAGAGAAAATATATCAGGGCGTTGGCGTGGTAATGGAACGGGCCGTGCATCATGGGATTGTAGGAATATCCCTCGCCCTTAAAAAGTTTCCAGGCGTAAAAAGCGTGCATCGATTCATCGTGGTGGAGCGGCTTGTCGCCCAGGACCGCGAACCTTAAGGCGAATGATGCGATTATGATAATTACCCACGCGATTGTTTCCCAGTTAAGAAAAATCGAGCCCGCCGGAGCCGAAACCGCGTCAGCGCCTTCATAAACGGCACCGGAAACCCCGGCCGCTTTAAAATCTTTCGCCGGAACCTTTAATTTTTTCTTATCAGCCGGTTTTGCCGCCTCTTCCCTTGAAGGTGCCGGCGCCGCGGCCTGTAAAAGCTTTGCTCCGCAGCTGTCGCAGAACCTGTTTCCGGACGGATTTTCCTCCCCGCATTTGGGGCATTTCAAAGTGTCAGACATTTTTTTATCCTCCTGAAATAATTAATCCGCGTACTCCGCCGCAGTACATAAAAAAACGGCCGGCCGCCCGTGGATAAAATCTTTTTTAATCCCTGAGCTTGTATATTATTGTATCCATTTTGTTCGCGTACACAATGTCCGCCATCTGGCTGAATTTCGCCAGCCCCGGCTGGCTCGCCGCGTATTTGTCCTTTTCAAGGGCGCCCATATAAACATATTTTACATTATATTTTTTCATAAGCTCCGCCGCCCTGTTTAAATCCGTTGTCTCATATATCTCACGCACGTCGTTTTCCCTGCGGGACGCCTCGTCGCCGGTGCCGCGCCACTGTGTCTCGTGCCATGGCCAGCCTATTACCGTCGGAAGGCCCGTGAATGACGCGACCCTCGCATATTCAGTATATGAGCCGCCGCACGCCTCAAGTATAACCGGCGTCCCCTTTATATTATGTTTTATCCAGTCAATGGCCTGGTAATCGCCGTAAGCCGACATCCTTCCGTCATATGAGAAGCCCCGCAGGAAGTCCGTGCCGTCCAGGGTCATATAATTCTTAAAGCCGTCGGTGCGCACGGCTGTGCCGCCGATTGTATACAAAAGCCCGAAAGCAATAAGGATGCCAAATACCGTGTTCCAGGCGTACCTGGTAATCCTGGATTTGAAATTGAGGTAAAAATGGTTCACCCAGAAGAAGGAATACGCGGCCGCCACGGAAAGCATTATCCACGCCTGGTAATAAAACTTGAACACCGTGTTCATCCTGCGCAGTTTTACATTGTCGTTAAAGCCGTCCACCACCCTGAATATTTCCGTCCCCCAGGTTGCGAATATCGCGGTGAAAATCAGTATCAGGACGAACTGGTTTTCCTTAAGTTCCGTCTTTGTGATGAGCAGCAGCACAAGAACGGAAAGTATTATAAAAAGCAGGCCCGTTGTGAGTCCCGGGTTTACCTTGTCAACCAGTGATTTATATACGGTAAGCGCGACTGCAATCCCGGCCGCCGTAAGAGAATAAACGTAAACCCTTTTATCCCTGCCGGAAAGCGGGTCAGAAAGGAATTTAAAAAACATAGAAGCAATATCGTTGGTCTTTTTCGGCGCTACATCCAGCCCGCCAAGGTAAAGCTCGTCGCCGGATATCATATATCCGCACTGGCCGCATATGGTCTTGCCTTCCCTGAACTGCGAGCCGCAGCGCGGGCAGAAGAGCTCCCTTTTTTTCGATTTCGAGCCGGTTATCCTGAATGACTCAACCCAGTTTAAAACCCTTGTTGTAACAAAGGACAATACCGGAAAAAGCATTATGCCGAAAATTATGATGTAATCGGAAACTTTTGTGTTTACCGTCACCAGCCCGATGCCTTTTACCTGCGATTTAAAGAGCGCTGTAAATGGCAGGTAGGCCACAATGCCCACTCCCAGAATGATGCCCAGCGTGTAAAGCATGTCCTTATATCCAGCCTCGAGCTTTTCGTCCCTGGCGTATTTGTTGGAGATTATACACAGCGCGGTAACGAAAAAATATGTCGGAAAATCCCACGAATTCAGGAACCAGAGGCCGCCGAGCACGAGCCCGGAAAAAATTATAAACCCGAGCTTCTCAACTGTAACTTTAAACATTTCTTTTGCCTCTGTCTTTATGTATGTAAGGCCGATATTAAGGGCCAGCAGTACAAACGGAATGGCCATCTGATGCGGATGCATATCGCCTAGCAGGAATGAAAAGAATGGAAACTCCGTTATGGTATAGTCGTAGTTTTCATAATCCATAATACGCGTCGAGTTCCACCAGTTAAACCCCGAAAAGAAGCCGCCAAGTTTCAGGTTCATAAGCTGCCTTAAACCGTCAAGGTTGCCCAGCAGGAGCAGAAATACGAACGCAAAAAATCCAATTATATAGTTTTTTGTCAGATTGAAAAGAAGGCCGACAATCCCTATAGCGGAAAGCGCGTAAAGGTACGCAAGCGCGATATTATAGGCCATGCCGTTTGGAATGAAGGAAAGTTTCTGGATGAGCCCCATCATTACATATCCAAAATAGTAATAGCTTATGTAAAGCCCGCTGCCCGCCATCCAAGGGTCATATGGCGGCATATGGTTGGCTTTTCCGACTGAATTCATGAAAGCAAAATCCATGAATTTTTCCTGCCCTTCTATATCCGGATGGTACATTTTCGAGAAGGCGTAGCTGAAAAATACAAGGAAAAAGAAAAGCTCGGTTATGAGTACCAGGGCGAATTTTGCGGAAAAGAAATCCAGTATTTCTTTTCCACACTGCATAAAAACCCAGGCAGACGCCGCCGCCACAAGCAGCATTACAAAAATGACGGATGCCGCCGAAAAGTTTATAAAACCAATCAGCCACGAAAGATAGCCGATGATAAATAGCCCAGTTATCTTGGAGAACATATAACCTTTGTCATAGGAATTTCTGAAAAGATAATAGCTTATGGGAAACGCGATAACACCGATAATAAGAGAAATAAACCACCAATAAATCAAATGCCCAAAATAAAGCCCCACAGTTTCACCTCCGGTAGAATAGCCATAATATAATAGTGTTTTTGTCCCTGAAGCAGAATAACAAAATATGAAAAATTATAACCAAAAGATAACTTTTTGTCAACAAATACGAAAGATTTATTTATCCACCTTTTCTTTTTAGCTTTTCCGGCCGCCGCGCAATTGTCATTTTTTTCTTTTAAACAATATTGTTTTTGTTGTCCCTGTTACATTTTTAAAGTAATGCCCTGATATCATTTCCCTGTTTTCAGAATAAAGATCCGGGCTGTCAAAGACGATGCTCTCAAAATTTTTCGGGTCCAGATTTTCACCGATGTATTTCCTGATGCCGAGGTCTTTTCTATCAAGATCATCCGAAACAATGGAGTAAGGCCTTATTATGACCCATCTTGCTGTTTTTACAGGGGACAGGTCCTCCCCGGTGAGCGGGCCGATGACCCGCAGCCCTGTATAAAATTTTATAGGCAGGTCGCCGTAAGTAACAGCCACAATATCGCCTTTACCAGCGTTTTCATTCAGGTACCTGCATACAGCCCTGGTTCCGCTGTTGAATTTATGCGTCAGTTCATAAATATAGGATGGCATTTTCCAGGAAAAAAGCAGTATTGCGCAAAGCATCAGCCCCGCAGGCAGCCAGGCGTCAAGTACCGTATCTATGGCAAGCGAAATCAGTATCATTACAGCCGGCACAGCTGCGGCAATATTCCTGAAATAGGGCTGATAGCTGGCCGCCGACATGAACAAAAGCGTGATTACCGTAAAAATAACAGGGATAAATACAGGCCCAGCATTCTGCCAACCCGGTTTGATCCTTTTAAAAATGAATCCTGCAGCAAAACAAACAAAAACAGCCGCAATAAAATATAAGGGCATAAGGTCACTGCCCGCCGCCCTTAAATATTCAAAAAAACTCCCCAGCATCCTGCCCGGATCCAGGAAGCCCGGCTGAACCGCCCTGAAGTCAATTTTATAGATTGTAAACAAGAAAGGCGCGTTGACTGCAAGCGCGCCGGCGGAGAGCATCGCTGTCTTTGGCGCCCTTTCCCTGCAGAACAGTAGGCTGTGAAGGCACGCCGCAGCTGCAAGCGCAAAGGAATTCACATAAATTATATGAAACAAAAATACGACGGAAAAAAAGTACGTCAGTCCGCTGAATTTTTCGCGTTTTATGAGCCCGGCATACGCATATAACCCGAGGGTCGCGAATAGCATTTCAAACGCAAAATACCTTCCCTGCCTTGCGAGCAGCAAGAACGGCACAGATGCCGCCGTAACAGCCGCGGATAAAAGCCGGATACGTTTCCCCGCAAAAAGCCGGCCCGCGAGCAGGTAAACAAGAAAAATATTAATCAACCCGGCCGCCGCAAACGGCAGCCTCGCGGCGGCTGTATTCCCGCCGAATATCTTCAGCGAAAGCGCCTCGGCATAAAAAGTCAGCCAGCCGTGCCAGCTCCAGGTATAGTTATTGCCGTATTCTTTGCCGTAAAACTGCGAAAAATAATTCAGCCCGTCATATCCTTTCGGCACGCCGTATTTAAGGACCGTGCCGCCTATCAGCGCCGTTGATGCCTCATCCTGCCACAGGCACCTGTCCCCCAGGTTTGCGAAAAGAAGCAGCCCCCCCGCGGCCATAATTAACAATAATATCAGCATGGATAATTTTCCGGTTTTTTTATCGTTTACAATATCAGCAAACATGCGTTACGATTACCTCTCATTTAATATGTATTATCCGCCATTCATCATATCAAAACCAATCCGCCTGTTTTCATCACTGATTTTATTCCAATCTTACCCGGCTTTTCTTTTTGCTTTTTCCATAATGACTGCGGCCAGGTAAAAAAGCAGCCCTAGCGCCGCAAGAAAAATCCCCAGTAATATCGGTGATTTTGAATTATAAAACAGAACTTCGTGTTCCCCTTTTTCAAGGACGAGCCCCGTCGCGGCATAATCAGCGTTAAAAAGCCGGACATCCCGGCCGTCAACCTTTGCCCTCGAGCTTTTAAAGAGCTGGGACGAATTTACCAGCAGCGCCTTTTTATTAAGTAATACTTTAATTCTCGATTCATTTGGAGTATATGAAACCACCTTTATACTGCAATTAAGCTTTACCGGGTCGTTTCCGGCTGTTTCTCCGCCTTCCACCACGACGGCGCGGCTGTTATCCGGCAGGGCCTTTAAAAGCGACAGTGCCTCAGCGTCAGATGACGCCCTGATAACCCCGTCTGAAATGTAAAAACGCTCATAGGCCCGGTCGTCCATGAATATACAGCGCGGCCCTGAAAATACTTTCTTTAACCCGGGCTCGTCTGTACCGGCCTCGTCAAGGTAATATCTGATATTAAAACGCCTTCTGATGGAAATTTTATCAAAAAGGCCGCCGTCAATCATGGCCATTATCCTGTACGGGGCGTTGCCGTTGTAACCCTGTAATGTTTCCAGATTGTAATATATGTTGAGATTGTCAATTGCCCCGCTGCCCTTAAAAGAAACCCTGAATACGCCCCCCTCTTTTTTCAGAAAATCAGCAGCTCCGCCTCCGGCAGCCGCCGTCCTGTCAGCAGGCATAAAATGAATATATTTTTTTTCAACACGCCCGGTATCAAAGGCGTGAATAAGCAGAAGGGCCGCCAGAAAGGCCGCAGGGCTTTTATGCCTGCCGGAAAGCAGCGTCCACAATAACGCGGCTATAGCGGCTGAAACCGCTCCAAAATAATAAAAGTCCGTTTTTATTGAAGGCAGAACGAAATTTACGACCGTTTCCCTGAAATTTTCCGGCCCGAGAAACGAGAGTACCTGCGGGAACCTTTCCGGGTGTATGCTTATTGCTGTAAATATCAGTATAGCGGCCGCGGCAATGGAAACAATGATATACTTGAGCATATTGACGGCTTCTTTTCTTTTCAACGGGTCAAAAACATTATCAAAACCCGCCGCCGTCAAAAATGCCGCGCCGAAACAACTTATGTAAGCGAACCTTGCCGGGATCCTGAAACTATTAAAAAGCGGGACCCTGATAAACGGGCCATAGAGCGGTGTGAACCTTCCCATGGCAAATACGATAAAGACGAGCGAAAGAAACGCCCAGAAAAGCCCCCTGCTTTTCATTCCGGATTTCAGAAAAGCAAAAGGCATTATTATAAGCGGAAGAAGCCCCGTGTAAAAAACAGCGTCGGTAAGCCCTATAAATGTCACCGGCACCTCGCCGGTCAGTACGGCGGAATCCGGCAAAAGGAGCGAAAAAAAAGATTTCGGGTTGAGCGACCCCCAGGTAAACCTGCTGTAATCAACGAGCCTCCTCCATGATTGCGTCATGTATTCCCCGGATGGCAGAGACTGCGGCGCGCTCACCAGGAATGTCATTATCCCGCACATGACAAAAAACACGGCAAATTTTATAATATATTTTTTTTGTGTTTTCCCTGCAGCCATCATTTCAAAGGCAAGATAAATTGCAAGAGCAAAGGCGTTGTATACAGCAAGCTGGAACATGAGGCAGAGCGACTCCATTGCCAGAAATATTCCGGCCGCCAGAAAATCCGCCAGGGAATCCCTGTCCAGCCCTTTTTTGACAAAGTAAAATGTATAAGGGATGAAAGCCGCCGCCTGAATAACCCCGAGCTGCCCCGCGGCTGTGAGCGTAATAATATATGGCATGGTCATATATACAAAGGCTCCGGCAACTGACCCTTTTCTGGAAATACCGGAAGTTGACATGAACAGATATGCGCCGAGAGCGGCTATAAGCATATGGGCAATCATAAGGATAGCGTCCACATTATGAATATCAACCGGCAGGAGCGTTAAAATAAAATTCAGCGGATAGAAATAGATTATATTCGATGAACCTATAAGGGGTAGTCCCATGAAAATGTATGGCATCCACAGCGGCATCTGATGGTATTTCAGGAACATTTCTTTGGCGAAGTGGCGAAACGGCATGCCCAGGGTTATAATGTCATAACCGCCGAGCATTGTTCCAGGCTTTAAACCCTGAAAAAACAGGACTGCTGGCGCCGCCAGGAACAATATAAAAACAAAGAAATATTTGTACGGAAAATTTTTCATTCTTCCCCGCCGCGCCCCTTTAAAGGTTTAAGTATTCGTCAGCCTTTCATATTCTCGGCCGCGATGTCAGCCCGTTTGCGCTTATTCGCCTCAAGAATCTTTTTTCTCATTCTTATATTTGAAGGCGTTATCTCCAGCAGCTCGTCGTCGGCTATATACTCCATCGCCTGTTCGAGCGAAAATTTACGAGGAGGCTCGAGTTTTATGGCGTCATCAGAACCGGACGCCCTCATGTTAGTCAGCTTTTTTTCCTTGCATACATTCACAACCATATCGCTTTCGCGGCTGTTCTCGCCGGCTATCATGCCCGCATAAACGTCCGCCCCCGGATTTATAAAAAACTGCCCGCGGTCCTGCAGCTTGTCCATCGCGTATCCCACCGACTGCCCCTCTTCCATTACCACAAGCACGCCGCGCGACCTTGTGGGCACTTCGCCGCGGTACGGCCCGTATTCATGGAAAGAATGGTTAAGTATGCCGGTGCCGCGCGTTTCCGTCATGAACTCATTCCTGAATCCCAGAAGCCCGCGTGTGGGAATCATGAACTCAAGCCTGGTGTATCCGTCGCTTCCCTGTATCATATTTGTCATATTGCCTTTTCTGATTCCCATTTTTTCTATAACCGTCCCGACGTGTTCCTGCGGGACGTCGACAATGGCATGCTCGATGGGCTCGAGTTTTTCCCCGTCCTTATCATGATAAATAACCTGCGGCTTTGAAACCTGAAGTTCAAACCCCTCACGCCTCATATTTTCGATAAGTATGGCCAGCTGCAGCTCTCCCCTGCCTTTTACAATAAATGAATCCTGGGTTTCCCCGTCGGTCACAACTATCGAGACGTTTGTCTGCAGCTCCTTGTAGAGCCTTTCCCTGATATTGCGGGATGTGACAAACTTTCCCTCCCTGCCTGCAAAAGGAGAGTCATTTACCCTGAATGTCATCGACATTGTGGGCCTGTCAATATCTATGGTGGGCAGCTCAACCGGGTTGTCCTTATCGGCGATTGTCTCGCCTACATCAATGGTATCTATGCCGGCTAGCACAACAATATCGCCGGCGTAGGCTTCTTTCATTTCGGTTTTTGCGAGCCCCTCAAACCCGAATATTTTTGTTATTTTATAAAGCAGCCTGTCGCCGTTTCTTTTCATTATGACGACTTCCTGCCCCTGTTTTACCGTTCCGTTGTGTATTTTTCCGGTTCCCATTTTTCCCAGATAATTGTCATATGATATAGCCGAGGTTAGAAACTGGAAAGGCTTATCCGCGTCCCCGGTTGTGTCCTCGACATGATTTATTATCATCTCATAGAGGGGTATCAGGTCGGTATTTGTGTCATGCAGGTGGTACCTTGCCACGCCTTCCCTGGCCGAGGCGTAAACCACCGGAAATTCAAGCTGGTCGTCCGCGGCGTTGAGCTCGACGAACAGGTCAAAAACCATGTTTAATACCTCATCCGGCCTGGCATTCGGCCTGTCAATCTTATTGATGACCACAATGGGCATCAGGCCGAGTTCAAGGCATTTTTTCAGGACGTATTTTGTCTGCGGCATGGTGCCTTCAAAGGCGTCAACCACCAGCAGGACGGAATCCACCATTTTTAATATGCGCTGAACTTCGCCGCCGAAATCAGCGTGGCCCGGGGTGTCCACTATGTTTATCTTATAATCCTTATAACGGAACGAAGCGTTCTTTGAGAATATGGTGATGCCGCGTTCCTTTTCTATGTCATTGGAATCCATGACGCGTTCCTCAAGTTTCTGGTAGGATTTAAATACCCCCGCCTGCCTGAGCATTGCGTCAACCAGAGTTGTTTTGCCGTGGTCAACGTGGGCAACTATCGCGATATTTTTTATCTTTTGCATGAAATCTCCTGTTTTTAATAATGACAAAGGGCTGCCATGCAGCCCTTAAACTTTGTCGCAACTGTAGATTACAGAGTGTCGTGTCGTATAAACGAAAACCCGGGCTCCTTCTAATAATTGAGCCCGGGTAAAAGCAGAAACTGTAGAACCACTTAAGAAACAATTACTTTGCGAAAACTGTTCCAAAGCAAGTTCTCTTTCTACTTCTACCGCACCTGCAAATCATACATCTGTTGCCTTGCTTCTATATTTATATCAAATATATTGCCAATAATCAAGCACAATCGGGGATAAGCCTATTTATTGATTATCTTCAATGCCCCGAATACCGTATCAGCCTTTATTATAAGGCAGTTTTCTCCCTGCCTGTACTCCGGAGAAGTATAGGCCAGGCTTCCGATTGACGCGGCGTCGCCGTTGGGCATTTTTACCCCTGAAAAGACAGCGTCTGCCTCAATCTTCAGCGGAATGTTTTTATCAACAAGGACCGTTGTTTCTCCAAAGACAGTGTCAATCCTGATTGTCATTGTTTTATCCTTTATATCCGCGCCTGTCATATCAATGGTCCCTTTGCCGAAAACAACGCTATAGTCGCCCTTGAGATCCTTTGAAGCCACGCTGTATTCGGAAAAAACAGCGGCATTGGAAGTTACACATCCGTGCCAGCCGGTGATAACTTTCAACCCCACATAAATTATGATGAGCCCCGCCAGTGTCCTGAAAACCGGAATGTCAATGTGCAAAACCGCCTTCAAAAGTATTGAGATGCCGAATATTACCAGCACCGCCCCCCAGAAAAGCCCGCTCGATAAAAAACCCATTCTCATGTCTACCTCCTTTTTTTATTTACAACAGCTGCTATATTTTTCTGCTTTCTTTTATCCTGGCCCCCGGAGCCGCCTTAAACGAATTCTTGTATTCCACAAGCATTATTTCGCATCCCTCGCCTATACTTACATCAGTGCCGCGCACTGTTTTGGCCTGGGTCTGTTCCACCCTCACCGAATCACCCTCTATGGTTCCGGCGATAAGGCGGCCGTCCATCATGTTAAAGCCCGGAAAAATATTTTTCAGCCATTTGTTCAGCCCCTGGCCCTCCCTTATATTTATATCCCTGCCGCCTATTTCTTCGGCGTAACTTTTGCCGTAAAGCTCGCAGTTTATCTTTTCCGCATTTAAGAGCCCTTCCACCTTGAACCTGCCTATTGAAGAAAATTCCTCGGCATTGCACCCTTTTTCGGACATAAAATGGCCGCGTATATCTATGGTGTCCGCCTCGACCGCACCTTCAGCGTCTAGCATGCCTTCCACTTTTATCTTTCCTATCTTCAACGCGCCTTCAATGTCAGTTTTTCCCTTGGAATCAAGGCTGCCGGCTTCAATCGGCCCCTCAACATCCAGCCTTCCCCTGATTGCCGCCGACCCGGCCTTTAAACTGCCGTTTACCGTGAGCATGCCGTTGACGGACAGCTCCCCGCACTCAAGGGTGCCGTTTATCTCAAGGGCTCCGTTCACAGCGGCGCTGTCATAAACACCGCCTGCGAGCCTCATGCTTCCGTTTACCTTAAGGTCGTTCCCCGATTTTCCCATAATAAATCCCCCTTTAGAGTTTAAGTTTTAATTCTTCCACACATGAAAGCATGGATAATCTGAATATTACTTTGGCGCCGCTTTCAAAATATATGTCATTGGCGGAGCTTAAGAGCAGACAGAATGCCGCCCCGAGCTTGCGCAAAATAATGAGCTCACAGTTCTTCCCGCCGAATTTCATATAATTTTCCTTAAGGCAAGCCACCGCGGCAGCGCATTCTTCCGCGCCGATATCCCCTGATGAGAGCAATTTCTGTGCCGTGAAGCTGATAAGTATTCCTTCAAAATCAAGGCCGCCGCTTTTGCCGTATGCCTTTAAAAATATTTCCATGGCGCCGGCCGACACTATGCCTCTTTTAATGAGCTCCTCTGTATTCAAATTCATGCCGGGTACGCCGGGCGAAAAAACATCAGCCAGGTCATTCAATGAAAGATCCTCTTTCATATCCATTATCTTTTCAATGCGTTTTAATATCATAACCCTGGGGAAAAAAGTTTCCTGCCCGGTAAATGTGGATTTTCTTATGAACCACTCTTCGGGAATAAGGTTCTTTCTTTTCCACCTGTAAAGCTGGCCGTAAGAGATTCCCTTTAATTCCAGCAGTTCCTTTTTGGATATTAATTCTTCATCCATATATTCTCCTTCTTACGTAACAGAACATTGTTACGCTGCTATGATAAAAAAATATAGCCAAAAAACAGCTTTTAATTTAAATGCTTATTATATAATAGCCTTTGTTACACCAGAATTATAGCGTAACACTGTTCTGTTGTCAATAATTATTTTGTTTTCTTATTCTATTTCCAGAGTATCAATATCAAGTGTTTTAAATAGTTCCAAAAAAGCTTTAAGCTCGGCCTTTGAAAGTGTCACTCCCTTACCCATTTTTCCATGCTCTCCGGCCCACGAACGGATATCAATTTTACCCGGCCTGTCGTTCCATTTTATTATATTTACCTCTTTTTTCCATCCTTTGGATCCCTCACCGAGGGCTCCCAGGGTCCTTACAAGCTCGTACTTGATCTCATCGGCCATTTCTTCCTCCTAAAATAACATTTTTTTAAAAAAGCTCCATCTGCCTCGGCGAATTCTTTTTCCCCGGGTCGTACTGTATAAAACCTTTTTCAAGATTAAAAGAAATAAATCCCAGGAACTGTTCAAGAAACTGCCTGGCCCCCTGTGATATTTTATATTTTGTTTCATCTATAAAACCCGTTATTGCGGCGGGAATCATGATGGCCTGCTCCTGGGTGAAAAGTTCCCCCCTGTTGGCCAGCAGATATTCACAGGCCGCGTCCAGCGCCTTTAAGCCTTCATAGGCGCAATTTACGGCTTCTTTCCGGTCGGCGTCGGGCCCGGCATATTCACCGGAAAAATATTCCACCATATTGCCGGTAAAATACAAGAGAAAGGCCCTTGTCTCATCCGCCATCTTCGGATTGTGTTTTTTTATGGATTCAAATATAGCCGGGGGCAGGTTTGACATTGATGATTTTTTTAAGAGTTCCGGGGAAGTTTTTTTTATCCTTAATGCAGCTTCTCCCGTGAGCTTGAGACCGTTGAAGGCAGTTAAAGCCTCTTTTTTCATAGCCACCCCGCATTTAAACTCGAATATGGATACAGTTTAATACATTTATTGCGGCATAATCAAGATAATTCTTTAACAGCCGGCTCCTGCCTAAAACCTCACAAAATGGCCCAGCCAGAACATGAACGGGAGCGCGATTATATGAAGCACCCACCAGAGTGGTTTTAAAAATTTGAATTCATTCATTTTTTCTACCTCCAGAAATAATTTCCAAGGAAATATACGGCTGATAACAGGACAAGGTGCACGTACCAGAATCCAAGGTTGGGATACTTTATAACATTCAGCCCGGTTGGGTGCGGGTCGCTCTCCAGATTAAATGTTTCAAAGCAGAATATCGCATAACCGAGATAAAATTTCCCTATGACAATGATGATGTCGGGGACAAGAGGCCTCTTTTCGGCAATCGAAAAATGCATCATTGTGATCACCCCCAGTATTGCCATAAACCCGTTTAAAATGTAGGCCAGATGAACCGTTTTTTTAAACTTGAACATTATCGGCACCGCTATAACGCTGATGAGCCCGGCAATGAAAGGGATATAACCGAACTGATGCTTTGCAGGGTTGTGTACAAGAAAATGAAGCCCTAACCCTCCCAGGGATATAAGCAATAACGACGCTATCAGATAATTTGTTATCCTGTTTTTCATTTATCAGGCCTCCTTGATTTTATCCGGTATATTATAACATATAACACCTTTTTGGCTCCAATTGAATTTTTTAATAATTTATGCTATATTATCTTATCGGATTATATTAAAGGGAGGTTCTTCGTGAAGAAATTTATAATAATAATATTTTTACTCGCGGTGCTTTCAGCGGGCTGCGCCAGAGTATTCCATGTCAAGGTTGATTCCATAAACGCGGGTGCGGCTGCCCTTGGTTCCACATTCGCTATTTACCCGGGCAACCAGAATACCGACCCCAATGACCTGCAGTTCAGGGAATACGCCCTTTATCTTACACGCGCCCTCACAATAATAGGTTATACGCCGGCGGCTGAAGGCTCTTCTCCTGATATTGAAATTTATCTCTCCTATGGTATGGGCGACGCTGTGCAGCATGTCTCTTCATATAACGTTCCCGTATACGGCCAGACCGGCGTGGAGTCATTTACATACACAAATGCCACAAGGACCTCCGCCGGATTTTCGACCATCAGCAATACCTATGAAACGCCGCAGTACGGCATAACCGGCTTCACCACACAAACCGACACTTATACAACATACCCGAAATATATTATAATTGACGCTTACGACGCAAAGAGCGCGGTTCAGGGCAGCCAGATGAAGCAGCTCTTCAAAACGTCCATATCATCCCAGGGCGCCTCGCGCGAGTTGAGGAAGGTATTCCCCTATATGCTGGCAGGCGCGGCCAAATATATAGGCACAAACACCGGCGAGGAAATAGGGATCAATATGTCGGCAGACAATGAAATAATACCGCAGATAAAAGGAATAACCGTAAATAAGGGGAATTGATGTTTTTTCTTATGCTTTTTGCTTTTCAGCCTTTTGGGAAAGCCGCTTTTTTGTAGAGATAATAGTGATGTGTAAATCCGTTCTTGTCCACCGTCTGTCCCGATGTCTGCTGATAATTGCTTTTATAAAGTTTCTTGTTGTTAAATTCCTGATGAAAAGGTATCCCGACTATTATCTCATCAGGCTCCGACTTCACAAAAGACATGAGCCTTGCAGTGGTTGTAATTGTGTTGCCGTAGACATTGAGGGACTTCTGCCCGGCGATGTCAACCTCCGCGAGCAGGTCCTTTCCGTTATTGACAGCCAGCCTTATCTTCCACTCTGCCACCTTCTGCCGCCTGTTTTCCGCGTTTACCATGGTCAGCCTGTCCATAAATTTTGAGGCGAAAGTGAAATTAATATCCTCTTCGTTCCTGTTTCCCAGAAAGCACACATACGCGCCGTCACCCATAAGTATAAGAAGGTAGTCCTTATAATTGACCAGAAGCTGGCTTAAAATGGAGTTAAACTGGGGTATCCAGTGGTCGCGCAGAGTGTCAAGGTCCGTTACTGTGGAGCCGCGCATGTCAAGGCCGCAGCATGAGTTAAACTGTTCCTTGCCGGATTCAAGCTCTTTTGAAAAATTTGCCGGCATGAATATATTGTTGGCCTGTATCCTGGCCGCGTCCTCGGCGGCGGATAATACCCTGAATTTATATTTAAATCCCTCAAAATATTCCCTGTCCTCCGGAAAAACAAAACTGTTGAACTTATAAAAAGCCGCCTGCGCGTCCGTGCCTGCCTGGTTTATCCATTTCGCGATGGCCATCCTGTCTGCCTTGCCGGTGGCCACAAAAAAAATGGAATCCCCCTCGCGGAGCTCCTCGCCCGAGCCGTAAGGAATCAGCCTGAATTCGCTGGCTCTTTTTATGAAAGTTCCGGCAAAAGAAGACGGTTTCTGAAGGCCCGCGCCCAGTTTGGAGACACTCTCCGGGGTCCATCCGTCAAATATCCTCCAGGCGTTTTTGTCCCATTTAATATGTGCCTGAATACGGCTCAGGGTGTTTTTTTCATCAGGGCAGAATTTAATGTCAAGGCCCTCCATATCGCGGCCTATTATATATGTTTTGTTCTTGTCTTTTAGTTCCAGCATTTCCTGTTTTCCGCATACACCGCAGCTGAAATTTAGCTTCATCTAAGTTTTGGTCTCCTGTTGCTTAAGCTTTCATTTGTTATATTATACCACAATTGGTTCATTATATCCATTAATGGCGGCTTTATATACTGCCCTTTATAGCAAAGGCCGCGGGCTTTAACCCCCGCGGCCTTTTGATATTTTATTAAAAAGCAAAAGTCTTAAAAAGGATTATCCTCGCCGTTGTCTTTGCCGGAATAATCTGTGGTATCTTCCGGCGCCGCCGCAGGCGCCGCCTTTTCACCGGGGGCTCCCTGCGCCTGTTTTCTGGGCCCGATGTTCCTTGTTCCCTTGCAGTCCGGATATTTAACGCAGCTTAAAAAATCGCCGTTCGGGCCGCTCTTTACCTTCATGTCAGAGCCGCATTTCGGGCATGTTTCCTTATAATTCTTCGTCTGCTTGCATTCCGGGTATTTTGAGCAGGAATAAAACCTGCCGTTCTTGCCGTTCTTTAAAAGCATCTGCGAGCCGCAGGCCGGGCATTTTTCCTGCTCACCCTCGTAATTTGCGGTTCCCTTGCATGCCGGAAACTTCGAGCATCCGTAAAACTTACCCTTATATCCTTCCCTTAATACCATATCCGACCCGCAGGCCGGGCATTTCGGTGTCTCAGCCATTTCATTCTCCCGTCAATCTATTTTTTAAACAATTTCCTGTTCCTCAAGAAAATTCGCCGCAAGAAGCACGTGTTCGTCGTTGTTTTCTTCAAATTTATCCTTTGAAAGCAGGGCCCGCAGTTCCTTATGCGTTTCATCTTCACTTTCTTCATCATCATCAATGTACATTTCTTCGCCGTACTCGTCTTCGTCCTCATTTCCGCGGCGCTTGCGTTTTTCAGAAACCGAGTCGTCCACGAGTTCCTCAAGTTTTTCAAAAGCATCTTCAAAACATTCGGATCTCAAATAATCCTTCAGGCCTCCCCAGGCTTTTACCGCGTTGTCATCCTTTCCGGATGCAAAAACCGAATTAAAATCAATACGCAGGTCCTCAAGGGATGTTTCGGAAACTTTTGATGATTTTATAATATCATCCAGGCTGCCAAGCAATCCCTTAATCTTTTTGGACCTTTTGGGGTCTATTTTTGGAAGATAAGTTTCAGCTTCCGGATATTTCTCATCCTTTGTCCCCAGGGACGTCTCATTGTCAAGTATGGCCGGAACGTGCCTGAACCTTAAAAAAGCCGAGGCGTCCTGCGGTGTGTCAAAAACCAGGGTAGTTTCGGTGCATTCCTCACCCCTGCAGTCCTTGAGCCTCATTAAAAATTTTCCCGCGGCAAGATTGTCTATGCCGGGATAATAATCGGTCCAGTTCTCCCATTTGTCTTTGAGCAGATCAAGTTTGCTGGCCATGGGTTCTCCTTGTTATTTTAAACTTACTGATTCTTTCAAAGTAATATATACCAGATAATCCCTCCAAAGGCAACCGGCTCTTTTGTTTTTTTTACCTTTTATTTTTCATCCTTAAGCCCTTCTATTTTTTCCAGTACGTGGTCAAGCTTGCGCGTCCTTGTGGTCCTTAACGCGTCAAATTTTTCATGCGCGTCGTCAAGGGAAGATCCCGCAGCCTCAAAGACAGACCTGTAGCGTTCCCATTCTTCCTTAAATTCCGCCAGAAACACCCTTGTTTCACCGGCGGCCTTCTCCATATTGAAATTCGCCACGGCCTCTCTTATGGTGGCCAGTATCGCGTATAGCGCGAATGGCCCGCAGCAGACTACTTTCTCCGCCATGGCGTCGTCGATAAAAGCCCGGTCAAACTCGTTTATAAAGCCGTACACCTGCTCATTGGGGATGAACATTATCATATAATCCACCGTGCCGGCCGCCGTATTAATGTAGCCGCGTTTTAAGAGTTCCTTTACCTTCTGCCTTGCATCCCTTAAAAACTGCGCCTTATATTTTTCTTTTTCCATGTCGCCGGCCGCCTCCACATACCTGGCATAATTATCAAGGGGAAATTTTGCGTCTATATTAACGCGTTTGTTATTCGGCAGAAAAAAAGTGAAATCCGGCTTGCCCTCACCCTCTTTCTGCTGTGTCGAGTAATTCACCGTTTCTGTCAGCCCCATAAGGTTAAAAAGATCCTGCGCCGTCCTCTGCCCCCATTCGCCCCTTTTCTGCGAAGACCCCAGTATCTCCCTTAATCCCGTGGTGGTCTTCTCAAGTTTTAAGAAAGCCTCTACGGCATTTTTGAGCCTTTCCGCTATTGTGGCGGAAGTTGTGTTGCCTGCGGAGAGCTGTGTCTGGATGTTTTTTATCTGTTCGTTAAGGTTTTTTAAGGATTCATCGATAAGCTGTTTGTTCGCGGCAAGGTCGCCGCTGATGAGCTCTTTTTTTCTGTCAAGCTCCGCTCCGCCAAGCTCTTTCTGCTGCTTTAATACATCCATGGCAACGCCGGAAAATATTTCTTTGATCTCTTCTTTTTGAATGTTTGCGGGTTTTTGCCCTGATATTTTTAACTGAAGAAGCAAGACAGCCGCCAGCAGGGCGACTGCGGTTAATGATATAATATATAAAGCCACAAACCCTCCGGTTATTTTAATTGAAGAAATATTACATCAGGAAGAAAAAAAAGTCAAAGCCTATCCTTTGGGTACCTCATATATTTTAAGGTCTTCTGGCAGGAACGTTTTAATCATTGGTTTTCCGGGGCCGGGTATTTCAACCGTGACCTGGGCTATTATTTTCGGCAGCCCGGATCCGGCTCCTAGCATTTTTGCCTCCACGGAGCGCACCACGCCGACTTTTCCATCGGACAGGATTACTACGGTTCCCGGTTTGAACGGGGATTTGTGCATCTGCTTGTCCAGCCTGTCCATTTTGGAGGCGATATCGGGCCGCAGTCCGGCGTATTTGTTTCCCTTTAAAATGTAGATAATCAGGGCAATAATTACAACCGCAATTATAAGATAAATCACAATATTTGGATTTAGCGCAACGCTGTGCATTAACCCTCCAATAGTTCCCTATCGTCTTCACGGGCAAGTGTTTCCGTTATTATTATATTACTTTTACGGAGTTTTTCAATGGTTTTAATAAAAAAATATGGTCTTGCCAAAAAAGGGGCATTTACTTATAATATCTATATTATATAAAGGAGCGCGTAAATGGAAAAAGTCCGGTTTTCTTACATATTAAAGCTTACTGTAATAGGCTTCATCCTTATGTTCGCGGCAGCCGCCACCATTACCCGGATTATTTCCGCGCTTTCCACGATTTCAATGCCCGACCTTACCGGAATAAAGCTTGACCGTGCGCAGAAGCTCGCTTTCAGGATGAAAATCGACCTTAAAGTCGAGGACGAAATAAACAGCCCCCTGTATGACGCCGGTTCCATAATAGCGCAGGACATTCAGGCCCGCTCCGAGATAAAAAAAGGCAGGACCGTTTATGTTGTGGTCAGCAAAGGCTTTAAGCTTGTCCAGATACCGGACATAACAGACAGGCCCAAAGCCGAGGCCCTGGTAATGATAAAGAACGCGGGGCTTCTCGAAGGCTTTGACGCCATTATAGCCTCTCCTTCAATAAAGGATACAAATGTCATATCCGAATCCCCCGGCGCCGGGCAGGTGGTGCCGGCCGGAATAAAAATAAACATGCTGCGCTCTTCCGGCCCCAGGGTGAAAAATTTCGTCATGCCCCGTCTTACCGGCAGGGACACCATGGAGGTTTTTTCAATACTTAAAAGCAGGGATCTGCACATAGAGAGCCTCTCTGCGGAAAGCGGCGGCTCTGAAACGTCCGGAAGCGCCGCTTCAGGCGTTATAATTTCACAATCGCCCCAGGCGGGGTTTCTGGTCAACGAAAAATCAGCGATAACTCTCAGGGCGTCAATAAATGAAAATGACACCCGCCTTAAAAAGAGGATGATAAATATATCCTACACAAGCGCTTCGACAACACCGCAGCTTATAAGGATAAATGTCCTGAGCTTAAACGGCAGCGAAACCGTTTATAATGAGGTTGCGCAGCCCAACGACCCTGTAAGTGTCAGCGCGGCCGTGCGCGGGCAGGCTGTGGTGCAGATATACGGCGGCACCGAGCTTTTAAAAGAAATGGAGTTCCCCGACTGATGCGCAAGCCAATGCTGTCGCCTTCGATACTTGATTCGAATTTTGCCGAGATAAAATCCACAATAAGCCTTCTTGACAGGGCAAAAGTTGAATACATTCATTTTGACGTGATGGACGGAAATTTTGTGCCGAATATCACCTTCGGCCCGAAAATAATGCGGCCGTTAAGGAGCCTCACAGGCATCCCTTTCGACACGCACCTTATGATACTTCACCCGGAAAAATACGCCCCTCTTTTCATTGAGGCCGGCGCCGACATAATAACCGTCCACCAGGAAGCGTCCAGCGACCTGGCTTCGCTCATAAAGATGATACACGCAGCCGGAAAAAAGGCGGGTGTTTCAATCAAGCCCGGAACCCCAGCCTCAACGCTTTACAAGTATATGGATTCAGTAGACCTTATACTTGTTATGAGCGTAGAACCCGGTTTCGGCGGCCAGAAGTTCATGGTTCCTATGCTGGACAAGGTAAGGGATTTCAGGCAGATAATCGACAGGAATAAATACAACTGCCTTATAGAAATAGACGGCGGCATAAACAAAGATAACGCCCCGGCGGCCTTTGCGGCCGGCGTTGATATCTTTGTCGCCGGCAGCGCTATTTTCGGCGCCGCCGACCCGGAAGCGTCAATCGCTCAGCTGCGCGCCGCGCTCGGATAAAAATACCTTTCAAGGAGCCTGTCAAAGTGTTCGAAAATATATCGGGAAAGCTCTATGAAGTCATGCGTAAAATACGCGGGACCGGGGTAATATCGGAAAAAAATATCGATGAGGCCCTTAAGGAAATACGCATGTCCCTTCTTGAAGCCGACGTGAATTATAAAGTTGTCAAAAGTTTCATCGATACGGTCAAAAATAGGGCCCTGGGCGGAGAGGTCCTAAAATCGCTTTCCCCCGACCAGCAGTTTGTAAAAATTGTCCACGACGAGCTGGCCTCCTTTCTCGGGGATAAAAACAGCAGCCTTGATTTTGGCCGCAGGCCCATGCTTTACATGCTCGTCGGGCTGCAGGGCTCAGGAAAGACAACAACAGCTGCAAAGCTTGCCGCCTATCTGATAAAAGAAAAATCCGTCAGGGTAATGCTTGTAGGCGCCGATACCTACAGGCCGGCCGCGAAGGAGCAGCTTGCGAAGCTTGCAGCCTCAGTGGGCGCGGAATTTTATACCGAACCCAACAATGACCCTGTAAAAATCGCCGTCAACGCCTATAAATCCCTTGAAACAAAGGCCCTTGACGCCGTTATATTTGACACCGCGGGCAGGCTGCACGTGGACAGTGAACTGCTTGATGAATTAAAACGTATGAAGGCCGCAATTCCTTTCACTGAAATACTGCTTGTGGCCGACGCCATGCTTGGCCAGGAATCCGTCAATGTGGCCAGGAATTTTAATGAAGCGGCGGCAATTACCGGAATAATTCTCACAAAAATGGACGGCGACGCGCGCGGCGGAGCCGCTCTTTCCATGAAACACACGGCCGGCGTGCCGATAAAATTCATGGGGACCGGAGAAAAAACCGACAGGCTCGAGCCCTTTTATCCGGAGAGAATCGCCTCCCGCATACTCGGTATGGGTGATGTGGTATCCTTGGTCGAGAAAGTACAGCAGTCCATAACGGCTGAAGATGCCAAAAAGAACGAGGAAAAATTCAGGAAGGCCAATTTCAACCTCGAAGATTTCCTCGGCCAGATGAGGCAGATGAAAAAGCTGGGCCCCATGGAAGAAATACTGAAAATGATGCCGGGCGCCGGAGCGGCGGGTCTTTCAAATATTAATATAGACGAAAAAGACATGTCTCATATCGAGGCGATAATACTTTCAATGACGCGGCGCGAGCGCAACCACCCGGAAATAATTGATTCTTCACGCAGGGAAAGGATCGCAAAAGGCAGCGGGGTCAAACCCGAGAGGATAAGCAGGCTGTTAAAACAGTTTGCCCAGGCTAAAAAAATGATGAAATCGCTTGGTAAAAGGCGCCATAATATGCCGAATTTCGGCGGAGGCTTCCCCGGCGGCATGGGCTTCTAAAAAAACCGGATTACAGGGCTCCCGGCAGGGAATCAAGCAGGAGCCTGGTATATGCTTCGCGCGGCCGGGTAAAAACAGTTTCAACATCCCCTTTTTCAACAATTGCGCCATCCTTCATTACAACAACATAACCCGCAAGGCTCCTCACTATCCTTAAATCATGCGTTATAAAAAGAATCGATATACCGCGCGCTGAGTTAAGTTCTTTCAGCAGGTTAAGCACCTGCGCCTGGACCGAAACATCAAGCGAGGATACCGGCTCATCCGCGATAAGCAGCGCAGGCCCGGTTGCGAGCGCCCGGGCGATCACCACCCTCTGCCTCTGCCCGCCGGAGAGTTCATGGGGGTATTTGCCCGCTGTCAGAGCGTCAAGCCCCACTGATTCAAAGATGGAAAAAACCGCCGAATCAAGTTCCTTCCCTTTTTTATTAAAATGAAACCTTATGACTTCAGCAACCGCGTTTCCGGCTTTCATCCTGGGATTCAGGGATGAAAAAGTGTCCTGAAAAATATATTGCACCCTCCCGCGTTTTTCTTTTGTATCAAAGGACAGGGGTTCGTTGTTGTAAATAATTTCTCCGCCGTCCGGAATTTCCAGGCCGCACACACAGCGCGCCAGCGTGGTCTTGCCGGAACCTGATTCCCCGACAAGTGCGACTATAGCCGCGTCAGGTATCTCAAAATCCACGCCGGCAACGGCCATAACTTTTTTTTTGGAAACAGCAAACGGACTTTCTGCGATAAAACTTTTTTTAAGGCCGCTTATTTTAAGCAATTATACACTATCTCCCCTTTTATATGGAAAAAAGCATCTCACGCCGTTTTCAATTTCAGGATGAATTCTCAAACATTTTTCACGCGCCCTTGAGCAGCGGGGCTCGAACGGGCAGCCCGGAGCCGTACGCCTTAAATCGGGGACAGAGCCCTTTATTACCTTAAATTCACGCAGCCCCGAATTGATTCCCGGTATTACGCCAAATAGAGCTCTCGTATAAGGGTGAATAGCGTCAAGAATAGAGCTTATAGCGCCGTCTTCCATTATTTCCCCGGCGTACATTACCACCACACGCGGGCAAAGTTCCGCCGCAAGATTAAGGTCATGCGTTATGAGAAGCAGGGTCAGTCCCCGCTCTTTTTTTATTTTTACCAGCAGTTTTACAATCTGCGCCTGAACTGTTACATCAAGCGCCGTGGTGGGTTCATCGGCAACGAGTATTCCGGGCGAGCATGAAAGCGCTATTGCTATCATCACCCTCTGCTGCTGGCCACCGGAGAGCTGGTGCGGATAAGAATCCATGATTCTCGAGGTGTCCTCAAGCCCGGCGGCTTTAAGCAGGCTTAAAGCCGCGCCTTCCATAGGCTCCCTTTCCGGGCGCGGCGCCGCGTGCGCCAGTATTGCTTCAGCGAGCTGTTCCCTGACGGAAAATAGCGGATTTAAAGAGGCCGCCGGATCCTGGAATATCATGGAGGCCGCCCCCCCGCGTATTATCCTGAGTTCCTCCTTTGTGGCGCTCTTTATGTCAAAACCGTTTATCCTTATGACGCCGGAGGTTTTTGAATTTGCCGCCCCGAGTTTTAACAATGAATAAGCCAGCGTCGATTTTCCACAGCCTGACTCGCCCACAATCGCCGCGGACTCGCCTTTCATTATGTCGAGGTTTATGGAACGCAGCGCGTGCAGCGCTTCCCCGCCCTCAAGCGAGTAATCAACCGTTAAATTTTTTAATGAAATTGCCGGCACTAATTCAGGGCTCATTGTTTCTTCAGCCTTGGATTGAACATATCCCTCAGCCCCTCTCCCAGTATATTGCATGAAAAAACAGCCAGAAATATGGCCATTCCCGGAAATAGAATAAGCCACCACGCGGTTTCAATGTAATCTTTTCCCGCCGTGAGTATATTACCCCAGCTGGGGTAAGGTGGTTGTACGCCGAGCCCCAAAAACGAAAGCCCTGATTCAGTCAAAATTGCACCGGATATTCCGAAGGTCATATAAACAAAGACGGGCCCCATAGTATTCGGAAGTATGTGTTTTATTATGATAGAGGCGCGCCCCAGTCCTATGAGCCTTGCGGCGTCAATGTAAGCGCTCTTTTTTATTGACATAACTTCGGCCCTTATTATTCTGGCAATATCGGTCCAGGAGGTGAGCCCTATTATTATCATTATGTTTATAATTGACGGCCCTAGGAAGACAACCAGCATTAAAATTAAAAAAAGCGATGGTATCGTCAGCATAATATCCACAAAACGCATGGCGATTGAGTCGGTGATCCCGCCGAAATATCCGGCTATTGACCCTATAAGTATGCCTATCAAAGTGGATATTAGCACCGCGGAGACCCCGACCATAATTGATACCCTGGCGCCGTAAATCATACGGGAAAAAAGGTCCCGGCCCAGTTCGTCCGTCCCGAAAATATGCGCCGCCGATGGAGGCTGAAGCCTCTCCGCCGTGTTTTGCGCCTTATAATCGTACCTGGTTAGCACCGGCGCGCATATAGCCGCGGCAGCAAGAAACCCCGCGCAAATAGCCCCGGCAATCATCATTTTGTTCATAATACCCCTTCATTACTTATTGGTTTTGCCTTTATAATTTTTACTTATTTATATCTTATCCTTGGATCTATCATAGCATAAGCCATGTCGGCAAGAAAATTTCCCAGTATCGTAAGCACGGCGGCAATAGTCACATCCCCCATAATAACCGGATAGTCAAATGACATGGCAGCCTCATAAGCGAGCCTTCCCATTCCCGGCCACGCGAAAATGGTCTCAAATATGAAGCTCCCTCCTATCAAACCCGGCAGAGACAAACCCAGCAGCGTTATGACCGGCATAAGGGAATTTTTAAGGGCGCTCCTGTAGATAATATCATTCTCGTTCATACCCTTGGCGTAAGCCGCTGTAATATACTGCTGGGAGAGGACCTCGACCATGCTTGATTTGACATACCTTGATATATAAGCAAGGCCGCCGAAGGCAGTGATAAATACCGGCAGCAGCATGTGGCGCACTATATCAATAAACTTTTCAAAAGGGCCCATCATGTCAAAATTAAGTGATGTCATGCCGGAGACTGGAAATACCGGAATTTTTACCGCGAATACCATCATCATTACAAGCGCGAGCCAGAAAGCCGGCACGGAATATCCTGTAAATGTTATAAAAGTCATCACCCTGTCATAGGCGCTGTTGCGCTTAAGGGCGCTTGTTACACCTATAATAATACCGAAAATAAATATCACCAGCAGCGATGTAATGTTGAGCAGGAGTGTCGCGGGCAGCCTTTCCAGGACCTTGTCAATAACGGGCCTGTTGTCAATAAAAGAATCGCCGAAATCAAGGCGGATGAGCCTCAGGAGCCAGCTTAAATACTGTTCATAAATCGGCTTATCCAGGCCGTAAAGGGCCTTTAAATGCTCCATGGAGTCCGGCGACACCTTTACATTCATCTCCATATTTGTCTTTACAAAACCGCCCGGTGTCAGGTGTATAATAATAAAAGTTATAATTGTTATCCCGAAGAGCACCGGAATCATGAGCAGCAGCCGCCTGAAAATATACGCTTTCATCGGTTAAAAACACCATCCTTTAAAAACAAAAAGCCGCCCCCAATAATGGAGGCGGCTTATGTTGTATGTTGAAGGCTTGTGTCAGCCTTTAAGGCCGCTTGTCGCCACGCCCTCTATAAAGAACCTCTGGCCGAAAAAGAATATCAAAAGAATCGGCAGAAGCACTATTGTGGAGGCCGCCATCATAAGGTTGTAATCCGTCCCGTACATGGTGGTGAATGTCTGGAGCCCGAGCGCCAGTGTGTAATTTGACGTACTGTTCAGGTAAATTAACGGGTTCATAAAGTCGTTCCAGTTATATACGAACCCGAATATGGCCGTCGTGGCCATGGCAGGCTTTACGAGCGGAAGCAGGATTGTCCAGAATATCTGGAAGTAATTGCAGCCGTCAATTTTTGCCGCGTCATCAAGCTCGTATGGGATCGTCATGAAGAACTGCCTCATAAGGAATATATTAAAGGCGCCGCCGCCGAAAAATGTCGGTACAATAAGCGGAAGGAAGGTGTCTATCCATCCCACGTATTTGAAGAGCATGAAGGTCGGGATCATTGTAACCTGAGCGGGTATCATCATGGTGGATACCATCACAAGAAAAAGCACGTCCCTGCCGGGGAATTTAAACCTGGAAAATCCGTACGCCACGAAGGTGGAGCTCAAAAGGACACCCACGATGCCGGTCAGCGTAATTATCAGGGTGTTTATAAGGTACCTGTTGAAAGTTTCATCAAGGGCCTTTGGCGCCCATGCTTTCGCGTAATTGGACCACTGCGGCATTACATCGGCCAGCTTGTCTCCGACGCTTACCATATCTCCGTCTTTTACAACGGGTTTTGTATCCTGCGTCAGGTTGTATTCCTTTATTGAGCGGCCTTCACCGTCGACAATCTTTAACAACAATGTTTTATCAGCGTTGGTTATAATACGCACCTTCCCCTTAGCGGGGATTATTGCCAGCACGTCGCCTTTTCTAACCATCTCTTTCTTCTTGACTTGAAGCTGGGCTATGGACGGAATTACCTGGCTGTAATCGCCAAGATCTATCCTTACCGTCCCGTCGGCGTCCTTGTCAATTTTTATTTTGCCGGCATATTTGGCGATTATCTTGGATTCATAATCAAGTTTAAGTTCGGAATAAGGTATCCATTTGGGCGGATTGGTAAATATTTCGCCCGGCGCTTTTAGCGACGTGGATATCATCCATATAAGCGGTATGACAAATATCAGGGCCCCTGCCCATGCTATAATATAAAGAATCCAGCTTGCAATCTGTCCCTGGAGCCTCTGGCTCTCCCAAAAACTCAATTTTTTTGCCATATTTATGAACCTCCGGTTAATTTATGTGTCTTTTCAGTTTGTTTATTTCTTGAGCTCGCCTTCATAATGAACCCATCCTCCGGCCACTTTGAACTGCAGCAGCGTGAAGACAAGTATTATTATGAAAAGCACCCACGCGATGGCCGATGCGTAGCCCATGTTGTGGAACTTGAAGGCCTGCTGGTATATATACAGCACCATGACGAGCGTCGAGTCGGCCGGGCCGCCCTGCCCCCCGGTCATGACGTAAACCTGGGTAAATATCTGAAATGACCATACTATCGACATTATAAGATTAAAAAATATTACCGGCGTGAGCATTGGAAGTGTGACATACCGGAATTTTTGCATCATTCCGGCGCCGTCTATTTCAGCCGCCTCATAAAGCTGCCTTGGTATTCCCTGCAGCCCGGCAAGATAGACAATCATGTTGCCGCCGACGCCCCAGAGGCTCATTATAATGATGGCGGGCTTTGCCCATATTTCGTCCGCCATCCACTGCGGGCCCTTGATGCCAAGCAGCGAAAGCCCGTAATTGATAAGTCCAAAATCAGGATTTAAGAGCCACATCCATATGATGGCCGAAGCGACGCCCGCAGTAACCGAAGGCAGATAATATATTGTACGCAGCAGCCTGACTGATTTCCATTTCTGGTTCATCAGAAGCGCTATCATAACCGATCCCACTACACCGAGCGGCACCGAAAATATGGTGTAATAGAATGTGTTGTACATCGAATTTAAGAACCTTGCGTCCGAGAACATTTTAACAAAGTTTCCCAGGCCGATGAATTTTGCCGGGGTTATAAGATCCCAGTCGCAAAAAGCAAGGCCAAGGGATACTACTATGGGCCCGCCGGTAAAGAGCAGCAGCCCCAATAACCAGGGCGAAAGGAATACATATCCCCATATCGCATCCTGGGTTGACATTTTCATTTTACTTTTTTTAACAGCGTTTTCCATCATGTTCCTCCGCGGTTTTATTTATCCGCGCCGGCGGAATCAGGCGCAGCTTCTGGTATTGCTATGAGTGCGTTCATCCCGCCCTTAAAACAGGGCGGGATGAATTATGATATTTATTCCTTGCTGAAATAATTCTCGTTTATCTCCGGTACTATCTTTTTTAACACTGCCGCGGCTTTTTCCTTGCCGTTCCAGATCTTGTCAAAAGCCGGCGCTATCATGGAAACATTTATCTCTTCCCATTCCGGAAGGAGCGGCTCGAACTTCACATAATTTACGGCCTTTAAAAGCATTTTTTTGTTGAGCGGTTTCTTGCCGTCAAGGAACGCGGTTGATTCTGCTATTTTTTTCATGGCCGGCTGCGCGAGCCCCGTCTCCGCGAGCTTTTTCTGCCCCTCGGCTCCGGCAAGATACGTTACGAGCTTCCATGCCATTTCCTTGTTTTTTGATGATTTAACTATGGCATATCCCGATCCGCCCGTGGGATAGGCCTTTATGCCTTTCGGGCTCGACGGGAAAGGAACCACATCCCAGTCAAAAGCCGTGATCTGCGACCTGAAAAGCGGCGTCTTCCAGATGCCCGACATAAACATCGCAACCCTCTGTGAAACAAACATATCTGCCGTTCCCATTCCGCCCATCGCGGTC
The DNA here is from genome assembly GCA_964565765.1 of uncultured Spirochaetia bacterium. Taxonomy (GTDB): domain Bacteria; phylum Oederibacteriota; class PGYV01; order PGYV01; family Palsa-1178; genus Bog-1181. The sequence goes on along the minus strand of CAZMGF010000003.1, from coordinate 679 downwards.
ATCTGCGACGGGGAAGGCGTAACGTGGTATTTATTGATAAGGTCGCTCCTGAACTGGACCGCGTCTATCACGGCCTTTCTGTCCATCACGCACTTTTTCGGATTCTTGATGTTATCTACCATTTCTCCGCCGTTGGAGAATACAAAAGCTTCCCATATCGGCCAGTCATCCACATAACCGTACTGTGTAGGGACTCCGTTCGCGTCCTTTTTCACAAATTTCTTGGACATCCTGAGCATGTCGTCCCATGTCCAGTTTTCCTTTGGATATTTCACGCCCGAGGCGTCAAACATTGTCTTGTTGTAATAAACAACGCATATCGGCGCTATGTCCCTCGGAAGCACATACAGGCTTCCGCCCACTGTGAACCTGTCAATTATCGCGTCATAGAAGTCGCTTTTTTTAAGGGTCTGATCCTTGTCTATATAAGGAGTAAGATCTTCAAGGACTCCCTTTGCGGCGAATTCCTTAAAGTTGTTTACCTCAACGAAGAGCACGTCTGGCGCGCTTCCGCCGGCAAACTGGGTAAGTACTTTTTCCATGTATGGAGGGCCGGACGGCGCCCTTTCCGCGCTTACTTTTACGCCTGTTTCCTTCTCAAACTTTCCAACCATTGCCTTGATAATCTCAATCTCGGATGTGTCGCCCCAGTACATGAACCTCAGGGTGCTTCCGCCAA
>CAZMGF010000002.1:0-97263 GCA_964565765.1 uncultured Spirochaetia bacterium | reverse complement strand
CCGAGCATTGCGTCCATGATTTCCGATATGTTATCCACAAAATTAATAGTTTTGCCTGTTTCCACTATTGTGTGGATTTTTTCTTCATAGATCTTCGCGATCTCAAGCCTTTCCCTGTAGGTTCTGATTAAGCCGTCGTTTGGGGTGTTTTTCATATCTGCCATATTTTTTTTAAAAGTAATTGTTACAAATCTGTTCCTGTTTCAATTATCCGGTTATTTACAGTTTTTATTATAGTAAACAACCTTCAATTTTTGAATAAACAACAATTAACTATCCGTTAATATTTTACAGCATTCATTCACCCGGCAGGACAGCCGCCAAAAAAAAATTAACACGCCTGCCACAAAAAATTAACACAGTATTTAACGCATTTTGATATATCTATGGCTGGAAAAACTGCGAGGTGTATCATGTTCATTAACGATTATCCTTTAAGCCTTTATGATGAAGATACTATTTTCACTATTAATGACTGTGACGATCCCGGGCGGTTTTTAAATGACGAGAAAAAAAAGAACGGGAATATTTTAAAAGGTATTTGCGCCTGATATTCGAAAATTAAGCCGTCATATTACCTGCCGCCGCATCCGCAGGCCGCGAATCCTTCAAAATTTTGGCTTACAAGAGCGCAGTCATAAACAGCGCTCTGCTTTTTCAATAAAATTGAAAGCAGCGTGTTTCCGGCTGTGTAAAATGAATAGTATTTGTCCTGCGCCGCGCCCGGGGCCGATATTGAGGCGGCAAGCGCGTTCATTCCAGCCGGGCTTAAATCAGAAATTCCATAGCCAGCGCAAAAAGTATATTCAAGACCCCATGCGGACGCGCCAGTTCCGGCGCCGTATCCCCCCATGTTATAAACCGCCCTGTCCTTTATTTCCCCGCTGCTGTTTATAATGGCCATTTCAAAGGCAGGATTGTTCCCGTGAACCGGGCTTATTGAGGGTATTATCGAAACTGCCATGAACGGGTTGCCCGCGTCGGAAAAAATACGGAAATCATCAAAATGTGTGTGGCCCGCAAAAATATTTTTCACAACCATGCCGTGCGACCTTATCATTTCAATAAATTCACTGTTATATTCCGGCAGCATAAATCCATCGGGCCCTTTACAGCCTTTATCCTTTGCCGCCATGTACGGGTCAATTCCGGGCGGTATGTGCATGGCAATAAAAACTTTTTTTCCGGCTGCCGCAGCCGTGTCAAGTTCAGATTTAAGCCATTTCATTTCAACATCGCCCGCTGTTTCCTTAACCCTGCGCGGGCGCTTATAACCTTTGTGCCAGTAAACATCATTTAATACAATCAGTTCACATTTATCCAGACCGGGTAAAGGCAGTTCATAATATCCCCCTTTTTTAAAATCAGAGGCTGCCGCCTTGACCGGCGCTATTGTATCGTAATAATCAGGCAGGGCGGTGAGCATTGCGCCTCCCGGAATAATATTATAATCCCCTTTATCTGAATCATTATTGCCGATTACATAAAATACAGGTTTGCCGGGCAGCGCTTCTTTTATCATAGCAGCCAGGAACCCGATTGTCTTGATAGCGAACGGGGCCTCTGAACCGGCGGGGTTGCAATTGAGCCTGTACTTGACGTCAAATCTGTGGCACAGCATATCGCCGCAGACAATTACGCATCCCGCCCCGGCGCCTGCTTTGTTTATCTCAGCAAGTGACGACGATAACAGGGCATAATTGGTATCTTTTCCATAGTCCGGGAATTTCCCGTTTTTTGCGCCTTCCAGCACGGCCCGCCATCCTGCAATATCAGTCTTTTCAAGTTCCTTTGCCGCGCCGTCCGAGAACGGATCAAAATGTATATCAGAGATAAACAAAACCGTTGTTTCTTTTCCGGCCTCCCCGGTGGCATTCCATGGCAGGCTTTCTCCGCGGGAAAAGCAAGATACTGCCGTCAAAAATATAAACATTAATATTAGGTATCTGATTTTCCGCATTTGGCCTCCGGCTGATATTACGCTTTTAACTTATTTTACCACAATCACCTGCGCGGTGTCATCAAGGGGAATCTCCAGCCTGCCTTTGTACTCCTTGATCCTGCCCTCAACCTTTATTTTTTTGCCGAGATAATACTTTTCAGGGTCATTTGGAAAGCGCTCGAAATTTCCTGCGAAAATTATCAGCGCCAGGTTGTGCATGTAATCTTTGTCAAAATTAAGGTAGCATATCTTTTCGTTTTTGTGGGTGGCGGCAATTACCCCTGTTATTTCCACGTATTCACCCACATGCTTTGAAGCGTCACGCCAGTCTATGACGTGTTTTGTCTTGTCCCAGTTTTCCCTCACCGGGCTGTCAACAACCGCGGAGCGCGAAGGAACCGCCTGTTTTCCCTGCGCCAGAAAGGCGTCCACTATCCACAGCTTTACGCAAAAGGCCACAATTAAGGCCGCGGCAGTAATGGTCCCGGCTTTCAGAAAAAAACTTTTGTTTTCACCGCTCATTTTTTCTTCTGTCCCCCTTCTTCATATTGCCATAATCCCACCCTGAACTTTTTGGCTATGTTCTCTATTACAAGAAAATCCGCTGTTTTTGATATGAGTTTGTTCACGCTGGCGTAGCCAAGCCCCTTTTTGACAATTTCCGCGTTGACAAGGTCCCCGTCAAGATAAATAAAAGCCAGCGTCCTGCCATATTTGTCATAATGGTCAAGGTCGCTGTATTCAAAAAGACATTTTTTTCCTAGTATCCTGCCTGAGACATAATCCTTTGCTTCCTGGGCGAATGCCTGGACAGGATAATCAGGATGATGGAGCTCCGGCGTATCAATGCCAAGCAGCCTGATTTTTTCCCCCTTGCCGGTCCATACAGTGTCGCCGTCGACAACTTTCGCCACCACAGCTTCAAAACTGTGCATGGATGCCTTTTCTCTGTAAGATTTCATCCAGAGCCCTGCGCAAAAAACCGCCACAATTGCGGCCAGGGTCACAAGCAAAGTTATTACAAAAAATCTTTTCCCCATTATCTTACCCTCCGTTGTTTTTAAGAACCATGCACTGCCCGGCAAATATTGGCAGGCGGAGCTTTTTTTGCCAATCGTTAAATAATACATTTATGTGTAAATTAAGCTGCGGGAAGCTTCATTACCACTTTTACTGCGTCATCCGGCACCGCCTAAGAGCTGCTCGATTGGTGAAAAAAGACCTGCCTGCCATGCAACAACCGTGTCGGGCGGCAACATGGGGCCGCCCCTACAGGAACAGAACCTTACCCTCTCGGATGAAACTGCTTGTGAATCTTTTTTAGCCCCGACCTGTCCACATGCGTATATATCTGGGTTGTGGAAATGTCAGAATGGCCCAGCATTTCCTGGACGCTTCGCAGATCCGCGCCTCCGGCCAGGAGATGAGTGGCAAACGAGTGCCTGAAAATATGCGGATAAACATCCTTTGTGATGCCGCTTTTTTTCGCGTACCCCTTTACCACTTTCCATATCCCCTCGCGGGTGAACTTTTTGCCCAGCCGCGTCAGAAAAAGATGCTGTGAGAAATCTTTTAAAAATTCCCTTCTTATATCTATATACTCCGCGAGCGCGTCAACCGCGTAATCGCCCAGCGGCACCAGCCTCTCTTTTGACCCTTTTCCGTAACAGCGCACAACTTTTTCCTCAAGATTAATGTCGGTGAGTTCCAGCCCCGCCAGTTCCGAGACCCTTAAACCCGCCGAATAAAGGAGTTCCATTATCGCCCTGTCCCTGATCCCCTCTTTTTTTGACAAATCAGGGGCGCTTAAAAGTTTTTCGATTTCAACTTCCGCAAGCACCTCGGGGATGGTCCCTTTTACCTTGAAGGAATCCATGTCTTCAAAAGGGCTCCTCTCCATTTTACCGGTCATTGTCAAAAACCTGTAAAATCCCTTAACCGCCACAAGCGCGCGGGCAATGGAGCGGCTTATATGCCCAGAGGTCTTTAAAAAAAATATAAAGTCGACGAGGGTGTCCTCGTCTATTTTTCCGGGTTTTGTTTTTTCAAGGAATCCGTTGAATAATCCAAGGTCCGAGGTATATGCTTCCACGGTATTTTTGGCGAGCCCTTTTTCATACCGCAGAAAATTCAGAAAGAGTTTTGTTTTTTCTGCGTCCTCCATTACAGGGCCCCCGGTAAAAGCGCGGCCTGTTGAAGTTTTTCCATGGCCCTTTTGTTTTTAAGAACCGCCCCTTCGTGGTCCATGCTTTTTATTTTTATTACAGCCGTTGTTTTTATATTATTTACAGCAAATAAGGATCTTATCTCGCTCTCCGCGCCAATAAAATATTTTGATTTTTTGTGGCCTTCAGTAAGGATTATAATTCCGGGTTTTTTATTTTTTGTTTTTTTCGCGTATGAAGAGTTCCATACCGCCTGGTTCCTGTCTATAAAAGCCTTTAGCGGCGCAGGGACTCCGGTAAAATATACAGGCGACGCGGCGAGGATCATATCCGCTTTTTTTACTTTTTTGATAAGCATTTCGCCGTCATCGTGATAAACGCATTTTCCGGATGGAGCGCATTTGTCGCAGGCAATGCACGGGTGGATTTTAAGGCGGTTTATGTCAACTATTTCATATTTGAGCCCCGTCAGCTTCGCCAGATAAAGGGCCGCGGCGGTGGAATTGGAGTTTTTCCTTGGGCTTGCTGTTATTATAAGCATCTATTCCTTCTCATTGACGCTTGAGTAATCCTCCAGGTATGAACGAAGAAGCTCGGCTACGGCCCATGCGTGAGATATCCTTCCGCGCGCGTTATAAGGAAAGTTGCCGTCGAACATTTCAGAAACAGTACCGAGGCCGGCGGTCTTTAAATGCTCAAATATGGGTTCATATACTGTTTCAATAAAATCAATTGATTCTTTGCCCCTGCCGTAAGTCTTAAGGTAAGCCGTCACAAAGTGTCCGGTTGTCCACGCCCATACAGTTCCCTGATGCGCGGCTGAATCCCTTGCCCCCTGGCTCCCGTCGTAGCGCGACTTGAAATTTGAATTCATGTTTGAAAGGGTGCGCAGCCCGAACGAGGTGTAGAGCTCCTTGATTATGGTGTTCATTATTTTTTCGCGTTTGTCGCTGTCATCAATGAGCATGAACGGCAGGCTTATGGCCAGTATCTGGTTGGGCCTCACTGAGTTGTCCTTGAAACCGTCCTCAATGCAGTCATAAAGGCAGTCCGCCTCCTCATCCCAGAACTTTTCATTAAAACTATTATAGGTAACTCCGGCCATTTTTGAATAATCCGCGGCCATTACCGCCTCGCCGTTATGCTTACATATATATTCCATTATCTTTAATGTGTTATACCACAGGGCATTGACCTCAACGGCCTTTCCCTGGCGCGCCGTGGGTGTGGTGCCGCCGACCTTGGTGTCCATCCATGTAAGCTGGAGGCCGGGATAGCCGGCGTAGAGCAGGCCGTCATCAGTCATGTGGATGTTAAAGTCCGTGCCTTCCACATGCTTCTGTATTATAAAAGTAAGGCGCTTGAAAAAATCGCCGTTCCTGTCTATCAAAGAGTAGTCCTTTGTATATTCAAGGTATTTATACAGGGCAAAAAAGAACCAAAGTGTGGTGTCCACGGAAGTGTACTTTATCTCTTTTTTGTTTATTGTCATGTTAAGGGGTAATAACCCGTTTTTCTCATACTTTATGGCTTCGGTTAAGATAAGCTTTGCCTCGTCGAATTTTTTCAGGACAAGGAAAAGCCCGGGCAGCGCGGCAAAAGTATCCCTGAACCAGATATAATGGGGCCACGGATAGCCCGCCACAACCATGGGCATTTTTTCGTTGTCCTCAATGACAAATGATTCGGCCGCCACTATGAGCTCCTGGACGTCGTTCCTGTAATCATCGTCGCGGACGCACGCCCCCGCGTCCCTGCAAATGTCCTTTGATTTTTTTATCTGCTTTTTATATTCGCGGCGGAGGTGCTCTGAATTGTAATTTGCAAGCTCATCAGTCGAGAAAATAATAGATTTAGGGCTGTTGTATTCTATATCAAGTGAAAATATTCCGATGTTGTAAAGGTCCTCAATGGACTCAAAGCCCGACTGCCCCTCGCGCATGTAAAAAAAGTCCCTGTACCAGACCCCTTCAAGCTTGAACTCGCTTTTGTCCGGGTTGTAAATATACGCGGGCGGTATGTTCATATATGGCTGTATGGATATTTTTTCGTTTGATATTACATTTATGTTCGCGTCAAATATGCCCATTTCCCTGATAAGATGCTCGGCTTCCCTGAAAGCGATAAAAGGCTTTACGTGAAGCTTAGCGTAGGAATTCGGCGTAAGAACCGTATATGTCACCACGACTGTATTTGAGTCCTTCATAAGAAATATGTCTTTTTTCAGCCGCACATTGTCGATAAGAAAAAGCATTGTCACCACATCGTCCTTGAGGGTAAAGCTTTCAAGGTGCGAATAACCCTTGGGATAAACCGTCTCGCGGTATTTGTGTGTGGAAATATTATAGATATGGCCGGCTATCTCCACATCCTCGTCGCAGTTCGGGAAAACCACTATCCTGTTGTCAATGCCGGGATATTTCGCCACGAGCAATCCGTGGTGCTTTCTCGTATTGGTCATAAGTATAGTGGAGGAGGCAAAGCTCCCTTTTCTGTTGGAGATGATCCATTCCTTCTCTATGGCGATGTTAAAGTCGTTGCAAATGTGGCGGCCGAACGAAATCATTACAAATTCTCCCTTATCCGTTTACTTTTTTATTCCCACTCTATCGTCGCGGGCGGTTTGTTGGAAATATCATAGACCACCCTGTTTACTCCCTTTACTTCGTTTATGACGCGCGAACTTATCGTGTTTAAAAGGTCGTAGGGCAGTTTCACCCATTCTGCGGTCATACCGTCCTTTGAATCCACGGCGCGCAGCGCTATCACGTTCTCGTATGTGCGCAGGTCTCCCATTACGCCCACTGTCTTTACCGGCAGCAGCACGCCGAAGGACTGCCATATCTTATGGTATAATCCGGCTTTCTTTATCTCGTCTATTATAATATCATCGGCTTTTTTCAGTATCGTGGTCCTTTGTTTTGTGATATCGCCGAGTATTCTTACAGCCAGCCCCGGCCCGGGGAACGGCTGGCGCCAGAGTACATCCTGGGCTATCCCGAGTTTTTTTCCTATCTGCCTGACCTCGTCCTTAAAAAGGAATTTTAAGGGCTCAATAAGCTTCATTTCCATTTTCTCGGGCAGGCCGCCCACGTTGTGGTGCGACTTTATCGTTGCGGATGGCCCGTTTACCGAAACAGATTCAATAAGATCCGGGTAAAGCGTGCCCTGCGCCAGGAACTCGAAGCGCCCCAGCTTTGACTTTAATTTCTTAGTGTGCTTTTCAAAGATTTCTATAAAATAATTGCCTATTATTTTCCTTTTTTTCTCGGGGTCGGTGACTCCCTTTAATTTTTTCAGGAATTCCTCGGCGGCGCGTATCAGCGTGACTTTTATGCCGAGCTTTTTGAACATCTCCATCACTTTCTTTTCCTCATCGAGCCTGAGCAGGCCGTTGTCCACAAACACGCATGTGAGCCTGTCGCCTATGGCCTTTGCGATGAGCACCGAGGCCACAGTGGAGTCAACCCCGCCGGAAACCGCGCAGAGCACGCGCTCCGAGCCCACCCTGTTTCTAATCTCCTCGACAGTGACCTTGATATATGATTCCGGCGTCCAGTTCTGCCTGGCGCCGCATATGTCGGTGGAAAAATTATCAAGTATTACCTTGCCGTTCTTTGTATGGACCACTTCCGGATGGAACTGTATGGCCCAAACTTTTTTCTCCGTGTTCGAGATGACCGCAAAATCGGAGTTTTCAGTTTTTGCTATCGTCTTAAAAGAAGCCGGTTTTTTCACAAGCTTGTCGCCGTGGCTCATCCAGACGATTTCTTTTTCAAAAAGGTCCTTGAGCAGGGGGTCCTTTTCCACCGTATTAAGCTGTGTGAAGCCATATTCCCTGTGGTCGCCCTTTTCGACTTTTCCGCCGAATTTTTCCGCCACTACCTGCATGCCGTAACATATCCCGAGTATTGGCACGCCGAGGTCAAAAATCCTCATATCAGGGAGCGGCGCCTTTTTGTCGTATATGGAGGCCGGGCTGCCCGAGAGGATGATTCCCTTCGGCGCGATTTCTTTTATCTTATCCAGGCTTATATTAAAGGGCACTATCTCGGAATAAATATCCAGCTCCCTTATCCTGCGCGCGATGAGCTGGGTGTACTGCGAGCCAAAATCCAGAATTAATATCGTGTCGTATTTCATGATTTTTCCTTTTTGTTTTTTTACTTACATTACCCTGTAGTTCGGGGCCTCGTTCGTGATAATAACATCGTGGGGATGGCTTTCCTTCAGGCTTGCGTTTGATATTTTTACAAATTGCGTGCATTCCTGCAGTTCCTTTATGTTCTTGACGCCGCAGTATCCCATGCCCGCCCTTACACCGCCGATGAGCTGGTGCACGGTTGAAGAAAGCGCCCCGCGGAAAGGCACGCGCCCCTCGATTCCTTCGGGCACAAGTTTTTCCTCTTCCTCTTCCCACTGGAAATAACGCTCGCGGCCGCCCCGTTTTTTCATTGCGGCAAGGGAGCCCATTCCGCGGTGGACCTTGAAGCTCCTGCCCTCGAGCAGGACCGTCTCTCCCGGCGACTCGGCTGTGCCGGCAAAAAGGCTGCCTATCATGACCGAGTCTGCGCCCGCCGCCAGGGCCTTTGTAATATCGCCGGAATATTTTATCCCGCCGTCGGCTATTAAAGAGGCGCCGTTTTTTCTTGTGATTTCATATACGTCCATTATTGCCGTTATCTGCGGCACGCCTATGCCAGCGACAACTCTTGTGGTGCAAATTGACCCCGGCCCCATTCCGACTTTTACTCCGTCGGCTCCGGCCTCTATGAGATCCTTTGCCGCCCTTGCGGTTGCGATGTTGCCGCCTATGATATCAACTGTCTTATACTTTTTCTTAAGTTCATATACGGCCCTGATTACCTGGTCCGAATGTCCGTGCGCCGTGTCTACCACAAGAGCGTCAACTCCGGCGTTTACAAGAGCCGCAGCCCTGTCAAATAATTCATCAGAGGGCCCGACTGCCGCGGCGACCATGAGCCTGCCGAAAGAATCCTTTGCGGCAAAAGGGTGTTTCAACCTTTTCTCAATGTCCTTTATTGTGATAAGACCCTTTAATTCAAAATCCTTGTTCACAACCGGCAGCTTTTCTATCCTGTTCTTGTGGAGGATTTCCTGCGCCTTTTCAAGGGAGATGCCCTGGTTGGCGGTTATGAGCTTTTCCCTGGTGGTCATGAGTTCGTTTACTTTTTGTTTTTTGTTTTTTACAAAGCGTAAATCCCTGTTCGTAAGTATGCCGACCAGTTTTTTACCCTCTGTTATGGGGAAGCCCGAAACATTGTATTTGTTCATGTATTCAGCTGCCTGGTCCACTGTGGAGTCCGGGTGGAGCACTATGGGGTCGAGTATCATTCCCGACTCGGACCTCTTCACCTTATCCACCTCTTTTGCCTGCTCTTCAATGGTAAGGTTCTTGTGTATTACGCCAATGCCGCCTTCCTGGGCAATGGCTATGGCCAGCCTGGATTCCGTGACGGTATCCATCGCCGCCGAGACCAGGGGTGTATTAATGCTTATGTTGCGCGAAAACTTTGTCCTGACTTCCACCTCTCTGGGAAGCACAGCGGACCTTTGCGGTATAAGTAACACATCGTCAAAAGTCAGCGCTTCTTTCAGGATTTTTTTATCCGAAGTGACTGTTTTGCGGTTCATCGCTTTTTCCTCCTTTCTATTTAAGATAGCATAATAGAACAAAAGCGTCAATTTTCTTTTTTTTTAAATAAAAAATCAGCGTTTCGCTATAGCATATTAATAAATAAAAGTTAATTTTTGCCTTATATTAAATTATTTTTGGAAAAGTTAATACTGTGAGTCATGTGGATAACTTATTAATATCGTGTCTTTTATGGCCTCTTTATCCACAATTGCCCCACAGCCTGTCTTTTTATAAAAAGCCTTATTTATATAGCGTTTTATCCGCTCTTAATTGTTTTTTCACAGGATATCCCAATTTTCCAGTAATTAAAGGGGGTTTTGGGGATTATATAATATCCATTATTTTTCCAAAATCATTAAAGACATACGCGGGTTTGAGGCTCTTTACAACTTTCCTGTCGGCATAACCATAGGTTAGATAGACGCAGTCCACGCCGGCGTTTTTTGCGGTTAAGACATCATACTGGCTGTCGCCTATAAAAATGACATCTTTCTTTTTTACTTTGTATTTTTTCATCAGATGATACACAGCGTAAGGATCTGGTTTCATCCTCGGAACATCTTCTGAGCCGAGGGTCATATCAAAATAATCGCTTATGCCCACTTCTTTTATTATCTCATCCACATATTTTTTCAACTTATTGGAGACTATCGCCATTTTTAACCCTTTTGCGTAAAGAAAGGCAAGGGTTTTTTTGACGTTCTTGAAAATCTTAAGGCCCGCCTTGTAATTTACATCATAGCTCTTGCGGTAAATCTTTATCAATTCTTCCACGCCGTATTGTTTTACCTGCGCCGGGAAAATATCCCTCACAAAATCATCCAGTCCTGTGCCGACTGTTGAAACTATCAGGGAGCGCTTAAAAGGTTTCTTTATCCCGAATTTTTTACCCATTTCATTCGCCGTCTTCCATATGCCGTCGGCGCTGTCCACAAGCGTGCCGTCAAAATCAAATATGGCCAGCTTGTATTTATTCTCAAGGGTATATGTGTCGCTGTGAGAATAAGGGGGCGAGCATGCGCATAAAAGGGTTATTGTTTTCCTGCCTGTGTTGAATAATTTGTGGGATGTCCCCGGCGGGATAAGTACAGCGTCGCCCGCTTTTACAGGAAACTTTTTCCTGCCCAGCGACATAAAACCGCTTCCCTCTGTGAAATAATATATCTCTTCGCTCTTTTTATGGGTGTGCATTATTGTCTCAAGGCCGGCGGCAAGGGTGGATTCTGCAAGGGTCACATTTTCAACCGCCCCGTTTGTGCAATCCATTATGGAGCGTATTATTGAGCCGTCTTTTGTGACAAATGGTTTCTGCGCGTTTATGTTGTTTTTATATATTTTCATTATTTTTCCCCGTTATCCTACAGCTCTTTGACGAGCGGTATCTTTATCTTTTTCCTTTTTTCAAATACTGTAATTTCCTCAACGCCCAGTTTTTCCAGCGCGGCGTATCCCTCGGATAGGCCGAAGAATGTATTTGTGATTGTATGTGAATCAGAGCCTACCATGACGCTCTTGCCGCCCAAATCAAGATAGGCTTTGATGACACGCTCGTCAGGGATAAGATCTTTTGCGGGAAAACGCAGGCCGGAACAATTCACTTCCAGGGTTATATCCTTTTTTATCATCATCTTTAATATATCATCAATTTCCTTTTTATATTTTTCATATGAATAATCCTTATAAATCCTCGCTCCCTGCCTGTGGACGAGGGTCAGATGGGCGGCAACATCAAAATTTCCGTATTCCATAAGGTTATATGTTTCCTCAAAATATTTTTTGTAGCCGTCGTCAATTGTCGGGAACTTCTTGAAATACTCCTCATAAACAGGTGTCGCGCCGTCGATCCAGTGCACAGAGGCCATAATAAAATCAAATTCCTTACCCTTCATCCATTTTTCATAAAGTTCTTTGTGCATGTGCGGTTCGCCCGCCTCGACCCCTTTTATAAAACCGGGGAAATCCAGCTTTGCCGTTTCAACGGCCTTTGTATAAGCGGGATAATCAAGGTGGAGGTAACTCTGCTTGTGGTTATTGTGAAAATCAAGGTGTTCGGTGAGGCCGACAAAACTGACATCTTCCACAAAGGCCTTTGTCTTTATCTCCTCAATGGTCTGCTGCGCGTCCCATGAAAAAGTTGTGTGCAGGTGCAGGTCGGTAAAGTTGTACATTTTGATCCTTTGGGTTTTTTTTGTATGACGGCAAAATTCCTAAAACAAATCAAAAGGCAGGACAACGCCGGTGCGTAAGCCGGATTCTGTTCCCACCTACGCGCTTTCACGCTTCGGCGGGTGACGACAATTACTCTATGCGGCCTACCCGGGCAAAAGAATTGGAGCGTTCCCGCCGGCAGGTAAAGATCCTTTCGGATATTCCCTTTCCGGCATATGCCCTCTATTTGGCCTTGCTCCTGGAGGGGCTTGCAGTGCCGTCTTCCTCGCGGAAAAACGCGGTAGGCTCTTACCCCACCTTTTCACCCTTACCCCGAAAAAACCGGGGCGGTATATTTTCTGCTGCGCTATCCGTCACGCGGCTTTTTTCCCCGCGCGCCCCGCCTTTCGGCGGGCACCATGCTCCAATAGAGTCCGGACTTTCCTCCGGGGAAGTCTACCTGGTTTCCCGGGTATATTCCTCGGTAGCCGTCTGCACCGGCGTTATCTTGCCTTCTGTTGTCAGAGGCAGTTCCTTGTACTTTTTCTTCTGGGCGACCCAGCTGTATGGGAAAATCTTGATCTTGCCGTTGAAATCATCGGCATCGGTGTTGTATTCAGGCACCGTCTCCTCAAATTCCTTGGCATAGTCGCCTGTTATCATTCCCCATTCAATATAAGAGAACCGCTTGTTCCTCAGGTCCATGCGTGAATTATAATATGTAATAATCAGGTTTATATTCTCAAGCAAATCCTTTAAAAGCGGCACTTTATCCTGCAGCGTGTCGCCTCCGATTATCCTGCTCCTTAAATCAAGGGCCTTGTCAAATGGCTCAAAGTCAACTTTTTTTATCTTATCCGTGACAAGCAGCTTCCTTAACGCAATGACCTGGTCTGTCAGCCTGTTGGCAAAATACTCTGTTTTTGACCAGTCATCCTCTATATAACGGAGCTTCTGGGCCATAAACTGGTCAAAAAGCTGGTCATAATAGATAGCGCTTATCACAACGCCTATCGCGATGCCGATAATGACAAATATGAATATCTGCGCCTGAACAAATGAAAATTTCTTCTTTTCCTTGGTGGCCATAAGTCCTCCTAAATTAGGATACGCCCTGATTGGGTATTATAGCAATAGGGGGTTTTAATGTCAAGATAGGAGGAATATTGGCTGACGATAACGTGTTGAATTTAATTTACGCCTGCCCATTTTGCAAGTCCAATTGTAATCTGTTAGATTAAAATACATATAATTTTATAATTTGTATATGATCAAACATTAAAATTAAAAAATTATGCCTATCACAAAACTTTTTCTTTAATTCTTTATCAATTTTTGTTAAATCGAATTTTAGAATTCGATAAATAAAATCTGACACGTCCACATCTTTATCAATTGAATATGACCTGCCCCCAATAAACTGGACCAGTTTATTGGGGGCAGGTAAACTTGTTTACGAATTTCTAAAAACGTACGTTCTTACGCTTGTTTCATTAAATATCTTAAATATTCTGAAATGCTTTTATTTTCCGCTTTTGATAATACTTCGGACAAGGTTTTTCTGCTTTTGTCATACGTATCACAATTATTGTTTTTCTACGGTCTTTCTTTTCCCGGGTCATGGAGTCTCCTAATTAATTGTTATTGCCGAAGATTTGTTTTTGTCAATGATCAATGCAATTATTTCTAAAACAACACAACCAATAGAAATTCCAAATTCCCACGCCATTATTGTTTTCATGTCCTGAGTGTCTTTTTGCATATTTTGAATTGCAACAAATGCATTATACTGCTCTGTTTTAAGAACTTGATCAGAAACAGTCAAATTATTGTTACCCGTTGTCGTAACGGAATCCTCGTTTTTATCATTTGTTAAATTTTGTTTTGATATTTCACTCTTATTTAGCACCATTGACATTCCCATATAATTTTGAATAGTGATTGTGTCCTGCGTGCTTTTAACAACTTTTCCTTGATAGGTTGAACCGTCTTTCATAATAAAAAAATCTGCAAAACAAATATTTGAAATAAAAATAAGCAACAGAAACCAAACAATTTTTTTCATTTTTTCCTCCTTATTATATGAAAATTTGGTGTCAGAGACTTGATAAAATTGTATAATTTATATAATTAGTTGATTCCAAATTGTATTGATAACAAAAATACCATTTCAATAAATTAAGAGTATTGGAGGTTTTAAGGTTCATGTTAGCATTCAGCACATTGTCTCCCTGTAAAGCATCTCGTCTTTGTGCCTTAATAATCAAATAATAACACAAACATGCCGTTATTTCAAGTGATAAAACAGTGAGACATACATATTTTTATCCGTGGCAATCTCTCCTCAAATCTGGTGCCAGGCACCAATTTTGAGGAGAGATTGGCGTTGGGTTAAAGTTTAGAGCAATGACCAGTTCTGGTTTGCTTTTCTGCTATGTTTTGCCTTTCTTTTCCTTATCTTTTCAAACTCCCTGATCCTGTCCGAAGTTCCTGTCAGCTTTTCCTCTATCTTATACGCCAGCGTCCTTCTCGCCAGGAACCTGTTTAATTCCCTCTCCCTGGTTTCATTGCACTTTACCTCAATCCCCGTCGGAAGGTGCTTTAAGTAAACGCAATTTGAGCTTTTATTTGCCTTCTGCCCTCCCTTTTTTCCCGAGGTCATGAACTTTTCTGTTATATCGGAGGGAAGTATATTTAACGCCCTGAACTTTGCTTCAAGCGCCTCTATTTTTTCGGGTGATACCAAAATTGAACGCTCCTCGGCGGAATTTATTGAAAATTATTTAATCTTAGCCAAAAATTCTTCTATTGTTATTCCTGCACGCGCAATTAATGCCCTTAAAGTACCGCGGGCAACTTCCGGATGATTTGGGATTGAAAGGGTGGCAATACTTCCTTCTTTTGTCATTATAATATGGCTTCCGTGTTGACGCACAACCTGCCAGCCTAATTTCTGAAACGCCTTAATTGCTTCCTTAGGCCTTAATATCGGAACAGGCGGCATTAGACATGTATCTCGACTTGCCGGGTTGTAACAGTTAAAGGCATGCCTTTTTCGGCACGTACTTCAAGACATTCTGATATGGCCTTCTGGATGTTCTTTTCCGCCTCTTTTGCCGTTTTTCCCTGGCTGATACAGCCGGGAATTGAAGGACATTCGGAAATATATGTTCCATCTTCATCCTGACAGATTGTCACTGTAAATTTCATGATTTCATCTCCTCATATATATTTACTCTTCAATACAATTATACGCCATGATTTTGCTTCGTCAATATATAACTTTATCATGGGAATCCAATGTGAGCGTACTTTGGTGGGAGGGGCAGTAAAAACTATTCTCACCTCAAATCTGGTGTCAGCCACCGGATTTGAGGTAATTTTTACTAACATTTTTTCCTTACAGATATCAAACATCAAGTTAATCCGGGTTTATTATTGAATTATATCCCGGCCGGAAGTATAATGTGTCAATAAATTTTCCCGACGGGGAATCCGGGATGTCAAAACAAGAGGTGGAAAATGAAAAAAACAATCCAACTGCTTTTTCTCTTATGCTCCCTATTATTGCCTGCGGCCGTGCTCCTTTCCGAGGATGCCGGGGTCGCGGATTACAGGCAGGCTTATTTATCATACAGGCAAAAACCGGCTGCTGAACTCAAGCAAAAACTCGCCGAAGCCGGGGAGAAAATAAAACCCGCGCTAATTGATGAGTTCCTCCAAAAATCAGGGATCCTGGTGCAGCTAAAGGATATGTCCGGCATGATAAAGGGAATGGCTCCGGTTCTCCTTTCCGGCAGCGGCGTCGAACAGGACGAGAACAAAAAGCAGAAATTCAACGAAATGACCGGAGGCATACTGGACCCGGATAAGATGCTCGTTGGTATTCGCTCCTATTTCAGCAAATATTACTCCGCTCCCGCCCTTATGGATAACCTGCTGTGGCTTGATTCGAAGATTGGCATGAAAATGACCGGGCTCGAGATTGCCGAAACAAGCCCTGATAATGTAAACGAGCTCACGAACTATGTAAAAAATTTTAAACCATCGGATATTACTCCCGTGAGGAAACAGCTTTATGACGCCCTGGTACAGGTGGATGATGCTGATAACCTGGGCGGAAAAATCGGCTCCACCATAGTCAGGCAGATGCTGCAGGGTTTTAACGAGACCGTGGAGGAGGGCTACAGGGTGCCCGCTGACAAAATAGAGGCAATGGCCCAGAAGACCGCGCAGAATGCCAACTCACCCGAAAAAAAGATGCAGTCCCTGGCCATGAAGGCCTACACATATTCAACGGCCACGGACGCGGAACTGGGGGTCTATATAAATTACCTCGGCTCTGCTTCGGGAAAATGGGTCGTAAAAGCGGTTAATAACTCGGTGCTCTTTGCGCTGGCATCAAGCGCCAGGGAGTTCGGCAGGATGTCGGGAAAATATGCCGCTGACCTCAGGGCGCAGGGCGGGACAAAAGAGGCCTGGCAGGAATATATATTTAAGGAAGATAAATGCAGGATTAAAATGCCGGCCAAACCAGGGTTTGAGCAGAAGGATGTTAATACAGAAGCAGGCGTTAAAAGGATTACGCTGAGGACGGTGGAGACTGATACTGCGGCTTACAGCGTTGTCACGTCGCTGGATTATGTCGACCATGTGCTCGACCAGAAGACCACTGAAAGGGTGCTCATGGGAGCGGCAAAGGGATCCGCGCAGAAAAACACAATAATCTCCGCTGATTACATAAAGCTCGGACCTTACGAGGGCATAGACGTGGTCTTTTCCGGCAAAGGGGCAACGACCCACAACAGGATAATACTGGCCGGAAAGGATTTTTACCAGTTGCTCTACATATGCGCCGATAACGACAACGACACATCAAATCTTAAAAAATTTCAGGATTCATTCAGGCTGGTTGCGGAGTAGGATTTAAAGTTTATTATTTTTTTGCGGCTGCCGCGATGGCTGCTTTCATTTTGCTTATCCATTTCCTGTTGGCGCTGTAATAATATCCAGGCGCGCCCTTTATGTCCAGGATGGCGTTTTCAAAAAGTTTTTTCGCTTCTTCAGGCTGGTTGTTTTCTATAAGCAAAACCCCGAGCATATAAAGCGCCTCCGGCTGCCCCCATTTTGTTATGTGCTGCTCAAGAAACTTTAGCGCCCCTTTATTGCGTTCATTGAATAATATTCTGCCGTAAGCCAGCGACGGGTCGCCGTAACTATACCCGGGTTCTTTTTTGAGAAGTTTTTCCAGTTTTTCCTTTGCTGCTGCCGGTTCCTTGTTTATAATCTCCACGCGCGCCGCGCCCCACAGCGCCCTTATCTCTTCGGGGTCAATCTTCAATGCCCTGTAATATACTCCGGCGGCTTTGTCAACTCTTCCTGTGTCAAAATATATGTCCCCAAGTTTTGCAAGATTATAGGGGTTCTCTACATTTCGCACCGCTGCTTCGGACTCGGCTATCTCCCTTGAACGCATAAATCCCGAAATAAACGGAGGCATCATACCTTTCATGCTGACAGGCTTGCGCGCTATGAAATATATCAGCGCGCCGGGAAAATTAAGCAACAAAATCACCCACAACCAGACAAACTTGTCCGGGTCATTTAGAATGCAGTCTATGAGCATCCATATCCAGAAACCCTGCGCCAGGATGCCGAGTATATATCCTGTGTAATAATGGGCCATTTAAGACCTCTTGATCCCGGCCAGTAATTTTTCCGCTGTGATCCTTACTTTTTCTTCAATGTCGCTGCCCGGTGTTTCTTCCCTGTCCGGCGGCAAGCCTACCGCTGTAATTATATGAATATCCTCAAATCCAAATCTTGCGAATATGTTCCTGTACCTCTGCTGGATTCCTTCAAACCTGGCCTCATCCGGGTTGGTCTGTGTGAAGATAAAAACAAGGTTTTTTCCCGGGGAGAGCCTGCCTGGGTTTTTGTTTGTCCTGTAGTCGTCTTTCAAAAGGGAAAAAAAGCGGTCCAGCATCATCTTTGCCTGGCCGGATAATTCGCCAAAATAAACAGGCGAAGAAATTATTGTTATATCGGCGCTGTTAAGGTTTTCAAACAAATCAGTGAGCCCGTCCGAAACCACGCATTTATCAGAACCTTTCTTGCATGCCATGCACCCCTGGCATCCCCTGAAAGAAATCTTATTTAGCTCATAGGTGAGGGTTTTCGCGCCGCTTTTTTCAAGTTCCCTGATAAGCATGCCCGCAATTTTCACGCTGTTCCCGCGCACACGCGGGCTTCCGAGTATATTAACAACATTCATATTTTATTCTCCTGGTTTTCATTTATGATATTAAATCATAGAGGTAATATGGTGTCAAATGCTGCTTTGCGCCCTGATTCTTTGATTTCCGGCGTAAAATGGGGTTTAAAGAGGCATCAGGGCAAATCTCAAAGCAGGCATTTTTACAGAAGCTTTGTTACACCATTCCAGTTTTTGGAAAAATTTATTCCTGCGTTTTTTGTAAAAGGGAGCATGCCGTAGTGTATTGGAATTACAACTCCCGGCTCAATTGCATCAGCCGCCTCAACGGCTTCTTTCCATCCCATGGTGGGGCCGCCGCCTACAGGGAGCATTGCTATATCCGGGCGCAACCCTTTCATTTCAGGAATAAAATCCGTGTCCCCGGCGTGATAAATCCTGTAATTGTCTATTTTTATTATATAGCCAATATATCCTTTGGATTTGGGGTGCATTATTTTTTTAGGATTATAAGCGGGCATGGCCATCACTTCAAGACTGCCGATTTTTTTTGATTCCCCGGCCGCCATTGTATCTGTGGCCACGCCTTTATCAGAACCTGATTGTTTTACAAAGGCTGGAACTATGATATGAGTTGATTCTTTTTTCAGCTTTAACGCCAGAGCCGGGTTGAAATGATCCCCGTGATTGTGGGTGGCGAAGTAATAATCGGCTTTTGGAGCATCCTTGAAATCCTTAAAAGCGTCGATGTAAATGACTTCTCCGCCGGAACCTGTTATTTTAAAAGCCGATTGTCCATACCTGACTACATGTTTGTCAATCCACTCCAGGATTTGTTCTTTGCCGGTCTTCTGATTGTCAGCAGCCATTTTAGTCTCCCTGTGATTAATTTGTCCTAAAATTTTATACCATCCTGATAAAATATCAAACAAAATAATTTATATTTTAACGGGTGTTTTTCAGATAAAAAATATGGTGTCAAACCTTGCTTTGAGCTTAACCTTTATTTGCCATGTTCCTTGCTTTTCGCTCCCACTTTGCGATTTTCCCTATTTTCCACACAATAAATCCCCACCACCAGCCGCCGCACTTGCTCAGATAATTATCAATAAATATCCTTAAGGTTTCGTAATTATACTGTTTCATCACCAGATAATGGCCGTTCTTATCCCTGTAATGTTCTATCAAAAAATCCTTCTTCGGCACGAACCCGTTTATCATGGAAGCGCTGCACACAGTGGCCGTAAACAAATCCGAACTATCGCTGCCGGCCGGGCCCACAAACATTTCAAGGCGGAATTTGAAATCCATTGCGGTGTAATTAAGGTTAGTATCCGGCTTATAATCCCATAGATCCGGAACCTCTGGAGATTCAAGTGCCTTTACTTCAGCTTTCAATTTTCACATCCTAAATGAATTTAATCGGTTTACTGGCTTTGCATTTTAAAATCGAATACCCTTTTTTACCTTGAAACCAGCAGTTTTTTTACCTTTGTGTTATCCGTTGTTCCCGAATGTACCGCTTCCACAGTGTAATAATAAACCCCGGGCGCGAGCTGAGACGCGTCAACTTCTATTCTTCCCTTTCCTATGACTGAATAATTCACAGAAAGCGCCTGTGTGCCGTCCAGCGAATAAACCCTGACTGTCAGCATGCACTGGTCCTGGTAATTATAAAGCATATATACGCTCGAGCCTGTCTTAACCGGGTTCGGATAGGCGGTAAGAGCCAGGCTGCCATAATATGAATCAATCACCGTCGCGGTTGGCACAGGTGTGAGTGTCACGGTTATTGTCGGCGTGATTGTCAACGTAGGTGTGACAGACGGAGTAAAAGAGGGCGTCTTGCTCAGCGTAAAAGTCTGGGTAAATGTGATTGTGGGTGTAAATGTAAAGCTGTTCTGCCCGGTCGGCGTAGGAGTGAAAGTCATTGTATCCGTCATTGTCGGCGTAAAAGAAGATGTCGGTGTTAAAGTATCCGTGCATGTAACTGTCTGGGTAAAAGTCTGCGTCCAGGACTGTGTTTCAGTGGCCGTCTGTGTTATTGTCTCTGAAACTGTTTCTGTCACTGTCTCTGTCACCGTGGGCGTAACTGTGGGGGTGTCGGCGTATGCAGCCGCGCACGATGCCGCCAGCGCGAGGATCATAAAAAACTTTTTCATAACGCTCCATTTTATTTTTTTCATTTTATTTCAGCAGCCTTATCCAGTGTTTTAATATCTCGTTAAACTTGTCGTAATAAAAGGCCCTCTCAAAATACTGCAGGGCGTGCCTGTTGTCCCTTATATTATAATAGCAGATGCCCAGCTTCTGGTTAAAGGCTGATTTTTCAATATCAGGCAGGGCCTCGAGCTCTTTCCAGTAAATAAGGTTTATGTACTCGTAATATTTCAGCGCCATGCTGTACTGCCTGTTGTCATAATAATAATCCCCTGATTTCATGTACCCGCCGAAGGTCTCATTTTCCTTTGCCGCGGGTTTCTCCGCCCCGGGCTCCTGCTCCCTGCCGAAAGAGGCGCCGATTGATATTTTATGGACATCTCCCAGGGTCGTATCCGGCAGATAGGCGTAATTAAAGGCAATGCCCAGCGCCTTAAGCGTGAGGCCGCCTGAAAATTTTATCTGCCCGCTCCACGGCGCCTCAATGCCGCCCCTTATAATAAAGTCGTCCGTAACAGGAAAATCAAAACCTGCGGCCCCCTTCAGCTGATCCATGACAGGTATATAATCCCCGGAAATTGAAATCTTCAGCAGCTCCCTGAGCTTGTTTTTTATGCTGTATGAAAACCCGGCGGAGGCGTCCATGGGCGCAGAAAATCCGCCCTGCTCCCCTGAAATGTTTGTAAGGCTGGCGCCGAAGGTGAGGCCGTCCGTTATAATATCGTCCGCAATAACACCAGCGTCAGCCAGTGCGTAAGCGAGCATGGGGCCGCCCATATTTTCACAGGCAATCTTGGCGGAGAGGCCGACTGAAAAATTATCCATTTTTTTGGCGTAAATTGCGGAACCGTAAAGGGCGTAGGGCTGCGTGGTGGATCCCGTGACCACCGGCGCGAGAGATGAATCAATGCCCAAATTTGATATCTCGCCGAAATCAAAGTATCCCAGATTTAAGCCCAGCACACCGAAATCAAAACATCTCGCGGCTGTTACCTTTTCAAGGGTGATGCCGGCGGGATATATGGCGTGCATGGCGGCAAAGGAGAAATTCTCAACCCCGGCAAGCGCAGCGGGGTTGACATCCGCGTACTGGGCGCCGTAGCCGGAGACCGCTCCCGAGCCGCCCCTTGCCGATGCCTCTGGATAGCCGTCGATTAGCAGCCATGACGATATGCCCGTGGAAGCGTGCAAATACGCGCACGAGCCAAGCAGGAACAAAAATATAAAAACTTTTTTCATCAATGCCGCCCTGTTTTATTTTCCCTTACAAACCTTCAATATCAGGTTTTATATTTTAACACTATTAATTTCTTTATTCAAATTCAAAAATCAGCCGCCTTTTTAAAACGGCAGGTTCAGGTTGCCGAAGGTAAGCGATGTCATGAAATCCCTTTCCCTGTTGTATGAAAACCTGAGCACCAGCGGCCCGCTTAGATAAAAAAGGAACTTTGTCTCTGCTGTGATTTCTACGCCGCAGGAAAGCTGTGTGTTTCCGCCGGCAAGCTGGGAGTCGGTAAAGATGCCTCCGCAAATATCTTCGATATATAGATTTACCGGGTTCCACAACCCGTTTCTTACCTTAAAAAGCGGCCTTGTAATGTCGATTATAACCGTAGTGCCGGTATTTCCCGGCAGGGCGTTTGAATAACCCCTTATGTTCTGCAGCATATTGCCGGAAAAATCAGGGTCATATTCATAGCCGGCGTTAAGGTTGAATTTTAACTCCCCGCAGTACTGCGTGAAAACGGCGTTGAGCATTATGCCGCGCATGTCAAATGAGCCGTCTTCCGGCTCTATCAGCTTGCTTACGCTTAGATTTAACAGTGTCAGCGGCCACGCAAAATCAGCCCCCAGCGCGGAAATTATCCTTGTTGATTTTCCGGGTGTTACGGAAATATTATAAATGTCATACTCTGCTTCCGCGTAGGCCAGCGAGAGTCCCGGCCTCATTGAAGAATAAAAAGGAAATACAAGCATGGGCGCAAATTCGCCGTTATATTCGCTTCCCGAACTTATGACAATCTCCAGCGGAGAGATTATCAGGGACAACGCCTGAAGCGTCCAGTCAACTTTTTGGGCCCCGGAATCATATACAGCCGCCGCTTCATAACTTAAATCCCCCATCACATCCTCACCCATAAGTTCAAGTCCGTAGCATGGCTTGTTCTGCGGGTCGAGATAAAATAAAGGCACCCTTACTTTAGGAAAAATAGCCGCCAGATTGTCCAGGTATGAGCCCTTTGTGTATTTTGAAGAATCCAGCAGCGGCGGCAGGACATAATCCTGTTTTTCATCAGGAAGCTTTGTCTCCTTAAAGGCCGCCTTCTCCGAATAAATATCATAACCGTCGTTATTCAACCCCACAAAATAAAGGGTGCCGCTTGCCGCGTCATATGCCGGTGTAAGCGCGGTTCCGCCGCTGGTCAGGCTGTAATATTTTTTGCTTTCCGGGTCATAACAATAGGCGCCGTATTTTTTCCCATAATTGGCCTGGAAAAATATCCTGTTGCCGTAAATCGCGGGCGATGTCTCATAATACGGAGTGTCAGCCACGGCGGTGAATGTTTTTGTTTTTATATCAAGAAGATATATGGACGAATTGTTCCCCTCTTTTTTCGCCTCCACCGCAATCATACCGCTTCCGCAGGAAATATTAAGGATCAGGTATCCGCTGTTCATTATCAGGCTGCTCTTGCCGGCGGCAGGGTCAAATTCCATGAGACGCGACGCCACGCTGTAAGTGTCGTCCACCGCATAAAGTATTTTCCCGTCCTGTTCAACGCAAAACCCCCTTACAGCGTCCGAAAAGAGCTCGCGTTCCGCCCCTGTTGAAAGATCCTTTTCATACATTACGGAATATATTCCGCCGCTTAAGTTGCTTTCATTAGCGTAGCCTGATTTTATCTCGGCAACTGTGTAATATATTTTATTATTATAAAAACCTGGCGGCGCCATGAACTGTGAGGTTGTGGAAGCCACGCTCCGAGAGGCCGATGTTGCAGGGTCAAATTCAATTATGTCGCTCGTATAATATTCCATAAAGGCCCCTGTTTTGTAACCAACGGTTTTAACATAATAAACTTTACCGTTATAAAACTCCGGCCACGCCGACTCCCAGCCGTGGACGGTCAGCTTTGTTCCTTCCTGTGAATAGGGGTCCGGCGCATCTTTTACATTCTTGAGCCATTTATTCCAGAGCGCCTCAGTTGACTCACCATAAATTTCCGAGAATGTCCTGTCAATGCCGGCCCACGGGAATACCGGAGATAGCCATGAAAGCGCGGATGAGCTGTATGAAGCGTAATATTTTTTCAGTTTATCCTCACCGTATTGCTTTGAAAGATAATTTATGAATTCGCTGCCGTAAATATATACGCTGTCGCCGCCGGGCATGCCGAAAGGAGTATAGACCGCGTCAAGCAGCGCAGGGGGCGAGCCGCCGGAGACTTTCATTTTCACATACTGGTCAAATCCCCCGTCGGATAAGCGCCCCATATATTTTGAAAGTTTTGACTCGTTATAAACCGCGATTGCCTCCATTGTCCAGTCAGGCGCGGTAAGCTGCGAAGATAATGCGTTGCCGAACAATAAAACGAATGCCGAAGGAATGCCTCCCGTTTCGGTAAGATGCAGCATGTGGGTGTATTCATGGATGGAAACAAGGGCCAGCCAGTCGGCGTCGCTTGAATCGTAATTGATTACGTTTATCTTGAAAAAAACAGGGTCGGTAAGGCCGTTGTTGTACTGCCCCCAGTCCTCCAGCATTATGGGGACATTGCCGATGGTGTTTCCCACCACTTCCTGCGGGATATGCTTGTAATATTCCAGGTCGGAAAGCATTCTTAAGGCGCGCGCCTCATAGGGTTTGTCGTAAAATATTGTAAAATCAGCTGTTTTAAAGGATTCCCAGTCAAAATAGGCGGAAATTCCCACGGCCAAAAACATCGCAGCAGCAACAAATATTATTTTTTTCAACCATTTCCCCCGGTTAATACAATTTATGAAGCTGGACTGCCACTTTCCAGCCGGTGTTATGCTTTAAGACAAAATCCTTTATTTTGGAAAGCGCTATTCTTTTGAATACCGGCTGGGCGAAGACAACGCATTTCACCGGTTTCCTTTTCAGCACACTTTGGGCATATAGCATATCCTTTGCCGACCCGATCACGAGCTTGAGCTGGTCCTTCGGCCGTAATAGTTTCAGGTTATTAAGGTTCATTTTTTTATGCTCACCCGAGGACGGAAGCTTGAGGTCCATTGATATATTATCGGCGTTCAGGCCGACAATCGAGAAACTGCCGTTGGTTTCAACCGACACAATAATTTCCGGCTTTGCTTTTTTTATGGAAGCAATCAGCTCTATCAGCTCCTTTTTTGAAGAAAGCGGTTCGCCGCCGGTTATGTTTATGTTTTTATAGGGCGAGGCCTTTACTATCCTGAGTATTTCTTCAGGCGGGAATTCTTTTCCGGCTTTATAGGCCTTTTTTGTGTCGCACCAGGAGCACCTTAAATTGCAGCCTGTAAAACGGATAAAAAGGGTGGGAAGCCCCTGGTATTTCCCCTCGCCTTCAAGGTCAAAAAAAATCTCATTTATCAGCATATTTTCCTTTAATCTCCCGGCGCAAATTTATAAAACCACCTGATAATTATATCACAAAGGGGTTTATGCGGAACATAAGTTTTGGGCTTGACAGCCTTTATTTTCCCTATATAATCATATTTTGTGTCTTTGTTCATTATTATACTTTATACTAACTTGTTTTAAGGGAGCTTATGAAAAAATTCCTTTTTTGTCTGGCAATATTGCTTATTATGGCTTTTGCCGCCTCGGCCGAGGGCATAAAACTCAGGCTCGGCAAGGCCGCTTATCTGCGCTACGAGCTGGTGGATATGTACTGCGAATACACCGGCCCCATGCTGGATATTAATGGCGCCTCCGACAAGATCCGTTCGGCCGCGGTATGCACGGCAAAAATTTTCTGTGACAACAGGCAGGTCACCACGGTTGGGAGCACGGACTCGATTACTTTTTCCTATGACCCTGCCGCAAAGAGATGGACCGGCCTCTGGCCGATTCCCTGGAACCCGAAGCTCGGCAATTACAGGGCCGTCGTCTATTTTCAGAGCGGCCAGAAAAAATTCGCCGGAACCCTTAATTTTTCAGTGACACGCAGGGTTCCCCTTCCAATGCCAAAGGGTTTTTGCGCAATGGATATTGAGCCGGGAGATTCCATAATCACCCGCGTTCCGGGCATGGACGGGCAGTCCGTCAAGATATGGGAAAATTACGTGCTCTGGGCAAAATTCATGGGCGCCTCGGCGCTCTGGCACTGCGTGGGCCAGTCGCAGATATGGAACAGTTTCAAACCCGATGATTTTCCATGGGATAAAATAACCCTGAGCCAGCTAAGCCAGCTTGGCAATGAATGCCACAAATATGACCTTAAATACGGCGCGTGGATCACAAGCTTTGTGGTGCTCGGCAACAGGAAGGATTTATCCCCTTACAGGCAGTCCACCGCTTATGACCGCTCAACGGGCATGCTAAAACCAATGATATATGTTTCAATTCTGGATATGAAAAGGCGGCAGGACCTCATCGACCTGTTAAAAAGTTTCCAGGACAACCCCGCGGTTGATTACCTGGGCATGGATTATATGAGGACCGATTTCGGCGGCCTTGAATATGCCTCGGATTTTATACACGATATGCCCGTAGCCGGCGTTCCAGCTGACTGGGCCGCTATGGCCGACGAGGCCAGGATGCTCTGGCTCGGGAAAAAACTCGAGATTGAAAAGGACAAGGATTTCATTGAACTGTGGGACTGGTGGAGGGCGCATAAAATGTCCACGGTCATCGCAGATATAAAACAGAGAGCCGGGATAACAAAGCCCTTCTGGATTTTTTCACTGACATGGAGGCAGGGCAAGGAACACGGGCAGGATCCCCTGATGTTCATAGACGCCGGGGTCGATATTAATTCCGGAATGTTTTATTCCATAGACAAAAAAACATACCCTGAAATGCTTGGTTCCTGGCGCGATTATTTAAGAAAAGGCTCCACCAACCTGTGCGCGGGCCAGTGCGTTGACTGGAACCTTCTTGGAAGGACATACCGCCCGTCCGGGCCCGAGGAGCACTTCATAAGACAAAAAATGCTTGTTGATGAATTATACCCGGTGAACCCGCAGCTCGGACTTTTCTGGCACGACCTGACGCGCGCCTTCAAGGGTTCAAAAGGCCCCTATTCATCACTTGAATGGGGTGTGGCGGGCGCGGCTTCCTTCTCATACCTGCGCGTTAAAGAGGGATTTTTTCCTTTTACCGCCTCGTGGGAACTTCCGGATTCTGTAAAACCAGGCGAGGTGTTTACGATTGATATTTCCGTAAAAAATACCGCCTCAATATCCATGGATTATTACCTGAAATTATTAAAGGTTTCGAACCTTGAAATGTTCGGCGATATAGTGCACAAATTTTATCTGGCTCCCGGAGAGCTAAAGACAATCACCTTCCAGGTTAAGGCCATGGAGAACAATTACAACAGGGATTTCATGCAGATGGTGGCTTTCATGCTTCAGTATAACGGAGAGTCCACACAGCAGAGGTATTTTGATTTTAAATACATCGAGGTAAAATAATTGGATAATGAATATCTCCAGTATATCAGAAATTTTTCAATAATAGCCCACATAGACCACGGCAAATCCACACTTGCCGACCGCCTGCTTGAATTCACGCATACGATCGACAAGCGCAAGATGAAGGAACAGGTGCTGGATTCCATGGACCTGGAGCGCGAGCGGGGAATAACTATTAAGGCAAAGGCAGTGCAGCTGAAATACATGTATGAGGGGCGCGAGTATATGCTAAACCTCATAGATACCCCGGGCCATGTGGACTTCACCTACGAGGTTTCGCGTTCATTGATCGCGTCCGAAGGCGCCCTGCTTGTAATCGACGCCTCCCAGGGCATTGAGGCGCAGACAATGGCGAACGCCCACATCGCAAATACCCTGAACTTAAAATTAATTCCCGTCATAAATAAAATAGACCTGCCCAACGCGGACATCCCCAAGGTAAAATCCGAACTTGAGGAACTGCTTGCCATACCCGCCGAGGAGGCCGTCCTGACCAGCGCAAAAGCCGGCATAGGCATCGAAGAAATACTAAACAGCATCATAAAGAGCATACCCGTGCCGAAAGGCGACGTGAATGCCCCGCTAAAGGCCCTCATCATGGACGCGCAGTTTGATTTTTACAAGGGTGTCATAATATTTGTAAGGCTAATGGACGGCCACATTAAAAAGGGAATGAAAGTGCGCATGATGGCCTCGGGCAATGACTGGGTGGTCGACAGCGTTGGCGTATTCAGGCCGGGAATGGTGCCGGTCGATGAATTGTTCGCGGGCCAGGTGGGATTTTTGACTGCAGGCATAAACGCGTTAAGCGATATAAGAATCGGCGACACGGTTACTGAAACAGGCAATCCCTGCGGCGCAGCGCTGCCCGGATATAAGGACATAAAGCCAATGGTTTTCTGCGGATTGTTTCCCGTGGTATCGGAACAGTACACCGAGCTAAAAGACGCCCTGGGAAAACTAAAGCTTAACGACTCTTCCCTTTTTTATGAACCCGAATCTTCCGAGGCCCTGGGCTTCGGCTACCGCTGCGGCTTTTTGGGGCTGCTTCACATGGAAATCATCCAGGAAAGGCTCGAGCGCGAATACAACCTGAACCTTATCGCCACCGCACCGAACGTGGAATACAAAATAATCACGACAAAAAACGAGACGCTTATATGCGACAGCCCCTCTTCCTTCCCCGACTTTGCCTATGTGCAGCATATTGAGGAGCCTTATGTAAAGCTCAATATCATAACGCCTGCGGAATACCTTGGCCCGCTCATGCAGCTGTGCCAGCAGCGCCGCGGGACATACATAAACACCGAATACATCTCATCGACAAGGGCGCTGCTCGTATATGAGATACCTCTCGCGGAAATAATATGGGATTTTTACGACAAGCTGAAATCAATGTCAAAGGGCTACGCTTCCATGGATTATGAGCTGATAGATTACAGGAAATCGGACCTGAAAAAAGTTGACATACTGGTCAACTTTGAAAAGGTGGATTCACTTTCATTTATCACGCACGATGATTTTGCCTACCAGAAATCCAGGGACCTGGTTGAGAGATTAAAGGAAGTAATCCCCCGGCAGATGTTCCAGGTTCCCATACAGGGGGCAATAGGCGCGAACATAATTTCCAGGGAGACTATTCCCGCAATGAGAAAAAACGTCCTTGCCAAATGCTACGGCGGCGACATAACCAGGAAAAGGAAGCTTCTGGAAAAACAAAAAGAGGGAAAAAAGAGGATGAAAGCCATAGGCTCGGTTGAGATACCCCAGGAAGCCTTTCTCGCTATTTTAAAAGTAGATTAAAAATCAAAATTATAACCGTTGTCTCCGGCTTTCTGCAGGATCCAGTTTAAATTTATAAAAATATCATATACGTCATTCACATCTTTTCCGGCCACTTCTGCTTCCATTTCTTCCGTCCTTAAAAAACCCTTGAGTTTCAGCCTTTTTTTCAGCTCCATCCAGCGCTCGGAGGCCTCTTTTCCGAACTTAAAATCAGACTCGGCCAGGTTCATAAAATTTGTAAGGACCTTGTTCTTTAATATTATGGATTCGTCCTTGTTCTCGCTGTCTGATATGGCGGCCCTGCACGTCACAAGGTCCTCTCCGACCTCTTTTTTCAGGTCCATTATATAAAGCATCCTCCGGTAATCCTCGGACCTGCGTTTTTTGTCAAGGGTCTGTGTAATGGCGGCCGTCACAACGGCACACGCAAGCAGGATAAAAAAAGACCACACAAGAAATTTCCTCATTTTACCGCCTTGTTTTAAAAATTAAAGTCAAAGCCGTTCTCAGCGGCCCTGTTCATAAGTTCCTTTAAGTCCTTGTCAATATTTGCGGCGTTCTGGGCCCTGTCTCCGGAAACTTTTATCTCATCATCATTGCCGGAGAGCATCCCCGCGGCGTCAATTCGTTCCTTTAACCCCCGCCATATTTTTGAGGCCTGTTCCCCGAATTTCGCTTTCTTTCCGGCGAAAACAACAAAATTCTTAAGCCCGCTTATTTTCAGCACCGAAAAATCCCTGCCCGCGTCTTTTTCAAGAACCTGCATGTTGACGGCGCATTCGGACTGCAGCATGGTGATCACCGCCATCTTCATTGAATCGTCCGCCCCGGTGTCGGCCCTGCGGACGTTAAAATCCAGCGCAAGATACCCCAGAAGGGCAACAAGCATAATAATAAGATAAACAACGAGTGCTCCCCTGCGCATTTTTCCTCCGTTTTACAAAGCCTGTTTCAAATATTTTTTTTAACCGGCCTTTTATTCATATCAAAAATATGCTTAAATCCCTTTAATGTAAGGTCCTTGTCCACAATTATGTCATTTCCCCTGATCTTTGACTTTGGTATAAGGTCGGAGTCCCCGCCGGTAAGTATGACCTTTATTTTTTTTGTTTTTAATTCTGATTTAATTCCGTCGATCAGGTAGTTTATCGACCCGACAAGGCCGTTTAAAAGGCCGCTCTGTATAGCCTCTTCGGTTGAACTTCCTATAATAGACGCCGGAAACTTAAGATTTACCTGCGGTAATTTTGCGGTGCGTGTAAAGAGTGACTGGAGCATAAGGTTAAGCCCCGGCATTATTATGCCGCCCAGATATCCCCTTTTTTTTGAAACGACGTCAAATGTCGTCCCGGTCCCTATGTCAATTACCACCATATCACGTTTCCCATAAATGGCCACAGCGGCTGCCGAGTTTGCCAGCCTGTCGTCGCCTACTTCACCGGGACTTTTATAATGGTTTTTAAAATTCAGCTTTATGCCCGGGCCAATCATAAAAGGTTCCAGCTTGAGATATTTTTTTATCATGTGTTCTATTACGCGGGTGATAGCCGGAACAACGCTGCCGATTATCGCGGCGTCAATATCAGAGGGGTCGACTCCCTCCCTTTTTAAAAGTGTGTAAAAAACCGCGAAATACTGGTCCTCTGTGTAATTAATATTGGTGCGCAGCCTTATTTTAAAGCTGAGGTTCTCGCCGGAAAACAATCCGGCTGTTATATTTGTGTTGCCGATATTAAATACAAGTTTCATGGATTTTACTTCTATCCGAACTTGAACGTTACGCCGTAGCCGCCCTGCGGATAGTTCCAGTCCACTTCCTCCGGCGCCGCCACCCTGCACGTGCCGCATTCAAGGCAGTTTTCGAATGAAACGATGGGCTCTCCCTTGTCGTTTAATTCATATACCTTGGCCGGGCAGATAAAAAGCTTGTGCTCAACCACCATCGGGTCGGAGCCCGGTTTTATTTTTAAATGCGGTTTTTCAAAGGCCGTAAACTTGTCCAGCCCGAGCTTGTCTTCCATGGTCGTAAAATGCTTCATATTATTACCCTCCTCATATCAATGGCTGTTTTAAGCAGCCTGAAAGGATTCTCCGACATCAAAAGTTTCAGGGCCAGCCTGCGCTCCTTGGGCCATTTTGCCTCGCCGTCCGCGGTGAAAAGCTCGGCGATAAGGTCCCCGAGCATATCCGGATAT
Organism: uncultured Spirochaetia bacterium; assembly: GCA_964565765.1. Taxonomy (GTDB): domain Bacteria; phylum Oederibacteriota; class PGYV01; order PGYV01; family Palsa-1178; genus Bog-1181. The sequence goes on along the minus strand of CAZMGF010000002.1, from coordinate 66,353 downwards.
TTGTCAAAAAGCTGCGGGTTCTTGTCGAGCGTCTCGCTGGAATTTTTGAACTGTTTCATGTCCCTTAATGAAAAAGAATTTTTCAGTTTGGTGTGGTAAAGGGAAAGGGCCTCGGCGGAATAATCCTTTTTTTTGAAGGCTTCCGCAGCGGTCTCTCCGGCCAGCTTTCCGGTCTCCATGGCCAGGTTTGTCCCCTCGTGGAAAAGCGTGGCGTTTACAAAACCGGCGGCGTCTCCGGCCACCATGACATTGTCGCCGTAAAGTTTTGAAAGTTTTTTATAACCGCCGTCGGGGATAAGGTGCGCTGAATATTCCTTCTGCTCGCTGTCGCGCACAAGCGGCCTTATAGCCGGGTGGTTCTTAAAATGTTCAAGTACGTCATTGGGGTTGAGTTTGTGCTCCAGAAGCGATTTGATTGTGGCCCCGACGCCCACCGATATTGTATCTTTGTTGGTGTAAATGAACCCAGAGCCTATGGCGCCCTTTGCGGCATAGCCGAAATACTCGTAGGCCACGCCCTCGTTGCCGTTCAACTGGAACCTGTCGCGTATCTTTTCCTCGGGCAAAGAGAGGATTTCCTTTACTCCAACTATTGTGGAATCAGGCGAAAGCTCCCTGTGGAATCCGAGCTTTTTTGCCAGGAGCGAATTCACGCCGTCTGCCAGGACAACCACATCGGCATAAAGGTCGCCGTCATCCATTCTTGCCTTAACTCCCGCTATCCTTCCGTCCTTCATTATAAAATCATCAACAACGGCTCCGGTAATTATCATGGCGCCGGCGGCCTCGACTTTTTCCGAGAACCACCTGTCAAATTTCGCGCGCAGAACCGTAAAAGAATTGTTTGAAAAATCCTTGTTAAACCTGTCAAATTTAAAATCCCCGCCGAATTCGCCGTCCTGTGAAAGGAAGGCAAAACGCCTTTTTGTTATATTGCGCTCAATGGGCGCGTCTTTTAAGAAATCCGGTATGAGCTCTTTCATTACATTGGTGAAAAATATGCCGCCGAAAACATTCTTGGCGCCGCAATATTCCCCTCTCTCAATGACTATAACCTGCATGCCTGCTTTGGCCATAACATAGGCCGCCGACAGGCCGGCAGGGCCGCCGCCGACCACTATCGCGTCAAACTTTTCATCAGCCATCCCGCTTCACCTCGTTGTATACTTTTTAAAGGCCCTCTGGGCCCTTTTAACCGCGTCGTAATTATCCTCGGATTCCATAACTTTAACACTTTTAAAGGCTTCTTTCAACTTTGAATTTATCCCCCTGGGAATTTCCACAATTATAATTACACGCATGGCCCCTTTTGAAGAAGAGCCAGTTGCCGGGAACCCGCGGTCCCTTATCACGATCTTATCGCCGTTCTGGGAGCCGCCCGGTATTTTAAGCGTATAATTTCCGTAAAGCGTTGGGATTTCTATTTCATCACCAAGCACGGCCTGGGAGAGTGTTATAGGAAGGTCCATGTAAACGTCTCCCGCTTCGCGCCTGAATATCTCATGCGATTTTAAATGAATGACAACATAAAGGTCTCCGGAGGGCCCGCCGCTGGATCCCGCATGCGCCTGCCCCTCAAGTTTCATGTATGAACCGTCGTCAACTCCAGCAGGTATTTTAACCTCAATCTTTCTTTTTTTCATCCTTACGCCCGAGCCGTCGCAGTCCACGCAGTAAGCCTCGGCAATGCTTCCCGCACCGCCGCATGTGGGGCACGTGGTCACAACGGAGAAAAAACCGCTTGACTGCCTTACCTTGCCGGCGCCGCCGCATGTCTTGCACGTCTTTTTCTGCGTCCCGGGTTTGAGCCCGCTGCCTTTGCAGGTTTCACAGCTTTCTTTTCTTGAAACCTCTATGATGGATTTTTTCCCCGAAACAACCTCTTCATAGGTCAGCTCCTGGTCAAACCTCATATCCTCGCCGCTGCGCCTTCTGCGGCCGGATGAGGAGCGCGAGCCTCCGGAAAAACCGAAAAGATCGCCGAATATACCGGAGAGATCCCCGAAAACATCTTCCATATCGCCGAACCCGCCGCCGTATCCGGAGAAGCCGCCGGCGTTTTTCATCCCGTCGTAACCGTACTGGTCATATTTCTGTTTTTTTTCCGGGTCTGAAAGGATGCTGTAAGCCTCGCCCAGCTCCTTAAACTTTTCTTCGGCCACTTTTTTTTGGGCTTCATCCTGTATCATGTCAGGATGTATTTCCTTGGCCTTGCTGCGGAATGCTGATTTTATTTCCTCAGGCGTGGCGTTCTTTCCAACCCCGAGCCTGGCGTATAAATCGCTGTCTGCCATGAAGTTAAAACCCCTTTTCTATTTCCCGTGTTTTTCGTTATGTTCCTTGTGGTTGTGCTCTTTGTGCCCTTCGTTATGGACTATTTTTACCATTGCCGGCCTGATAATCTTGTCGTCAATCATGTAACCCTTCTGGTAAACTTCAATGATTTCGCCGTCCTTTTTTCCCTCGGCGTGTTCCTTGTGCATTGCGTGGTGGTATACGGGGTCAAAAATCCCCGTTGCCGGAATTTCCTTCGCCCCCATTTCCTTAAGGGCGGATTCAAACTGTTTTATAACCATATCTATGCCTTTTTTCAGCTGGTCAAAATCCTTTACCTTTGCCGTTGACGCTAGCGCGCGTTCAAAATTATCAATTACCGGAAGAAACAACGATACCGCCTCGCCGCGCGTGTATTTCACAAAATCTTCCTTCTCTTTCTGCATGCGTTTCCTGTAATTATCCAGTTCCGCCAGTGAGCGCAGATATTTGTCCGTCAACTCGTTTATTTTGTCGTCCTTTTCCTTTAAAATATCTTCCGGAGTCTTTGGAGCCGGCTGAGCCTGCTCCTCTTTTTTTGCCGCTTCAGCCGCCGCTTTCACCGCTTCTGTTTCCGCCTGTTCTTCTTTCTTTATTTCATCCGCCATAACACTACCTCCATATTGTAGCCATAAATTTCGGGCATATTTCATCTACCCAGTTATTTGTATTTTATAAAAGGTTTAACAATGGGTTTCAATTATTCAATTATAGGGCTTTAAAGGGTGGTTGTCAAGACCGGTAATAAACCACAGTCTCAATCTGAAGGCATAAACTTTTTTTAATAGGGTGTAAGCATACAGCCCGGAACAAGTGTCAAATCACCGCTTCCGGGTTGCTTCCAGAACAGCCACAATCCCGCGTTTCCCCGCCCGTCAGAGCTTGATGTGTGAATATTTGAATCATATTCAACCCTTATTAAGTGGCTTCCTTTTGAAAGGTAAACCGGGGACGAATTTTTTGAGGCCCCAAGGCTGTCATCCTGCGCAATTACGCCAAAGAGTGTTTTTCTGTCAACAATCAGGCGCGAAGCACCGAACGAACTTATGTCAAAAAGATAGGTTCCTGCCTTTATTATATAAAGCTGCGCCGTCCAGATTGCCGATGATATTTTAAATCCAGGATCCTCAAAGCGCGTCATCATTATGGCAGGCTCTTTTTCCCGGGCCGATTTGCCTGAAAAGGCGTGCCCCTCAAAAAATTCAGCGGCCGCCCCACTGCCGGCGCAATTAACAGCGGGCGAATTAATATCAGCTGCAGATATCGTAAAATAAATAAGGAGCGGTTTCGCCTCATATTTATTTGAAAGTACGGTAATTACTGTGTGCGGATAGATTTCCTTTAAATACTCAGCCAGCGGCATATACGCTACCGGCAAAACATACGTCATGTCATTTTTTTTACCCTGTAATTTTAAAAACGCCGTAATATCAAATTTTTCACATCCCGAAACGGTTCCTGATTCAAAAATAAATGTCGGATGCTCAAGGTACTCTTCCACTGAAACCACATGATTCCCAGACGAAATTGCGGCGCAGGCAATCCTGCCTGCGTAATATTCTTTCGTGGAAAAACCCTCCCAGCAGCGCGGGTCAACTGCCTGGCGGTTAAAATAAATATTATAATTATTCATCATGGAAACAAGAAGCGAAGCCGCAATTATAATCCAGGCGGTTATCCGGAATTTTTTATCTTTAAACGAAGATGTAAACCTGCCTATAAAAACCACGGCAAAAAAGATTACGCACGGCATGGCGTTTAAGGTCCTTAAACCCTGCGGCGCCTCTATTGTAAAAAATCCGGAAGACATAAGGATAATGAAGGCTGAAGTAAAAAAGAAGTAAACAGGGTTAAAGAGTCTTGTAAGGGCAAAAATGAAACCAACCGCAGCGAACATGCCCGTAAAAAAATCAAGTTCCGGCTCATAAGGCAGGTTGTGCCTGCTGTTTGAGTCCCCGCGGTAATTGAACATCAGCAGTGTTTCTTTTATATTATCCAGGAGCAGTTTTAACCTTGGCCTGGTTTCAGGCTCCCATGTACCCTTCTCAGGCGAGTACTTTACACTGCGGTTAAATATTGATACCTGCTCCTGCCTGTTCATGAAAAGGGCTTTGTTATTGGCCGCGTAATATATAAGGGGGCCAAGCGCAATCAGCGCGGTTGCCGCGCAGGCGGCAAATCCGCGTATGTGAGACCTGAAATATGCCGGGTCGTAAAAAAATAAAAATATCAAAAATACCATAAGGACAAGTGGAACCAGCATGGCCGTCCTGTAAGCATAAATTGAAAATGCTGACAAAAAACCCAGTATTATAAAATCACCTGTTTTGCCGCTGTAATATGCCCTGAAGGCAAAATAAATCACCAGTATTACGGCAAATACCCCGAGCGCTGCCTGAAAACCGATGCGGCTGAAGGTTATGTGCCAGCGCATTATTGCAAGCAAAAAAGCCGCTGTAAGGGCGGGCACTGCGCCGGCGAGAGAGCGTATAAGAAAATAAATCGCGGGAATGGCCAGTATTCCGAAAAGCGCTGACGTGAGCCTTATCTGGGTCATTCCGGCGCCGGCAAACTTAAAAACAGCCGCTATCAGATATATAAGCGCTGCGGCGTTGCTTGTGCTGTACTCTCCGGCGTTAAAAACAGGAAGAGCTTTTCCGTGAAGAATATCAAGGGCTATAAGGCCGTTGGCCGCCTCATCGCAATACCCGCCTGCGGGTATTGCTCCAAGCCTGAATAAACGCATGAAAATTGCGATGGAAAATATCAGCAGCAAAATAATCACTTCTGCTTTTTTTGAAAGCGTGAATGTTGAGGAAAAAAAATCGTTTTTGCCGCCGGTGTTTCCAGTATTTCCTCTTCCGGCAATAACAAGGGCGGCGGCGGAAAGAACAAAAAAAATCAGGCCAAAAGGTATGTTTTTAAAAAAATAAATTAATGTCTGCCCTGCCAGGGCAAATATAAAAGAAAAAACGGCCGGCATGGAAATTCCTTTATATCCAATGAGCAACTCACGTTTTTCTATTTTTTCCACCCCCGTTTGACAGGTTTCCCGCCACGGCAATTATTACCACAGCCGCGATGACTACCGCGATTGCGGCAATCTCGCGCATCCCTATTTTTTCATTTAATATAAAAACCCCCAGTATGACCGCCCCGATTGTATTTACATATGAATAGCTTGACGCCAGCGCCGGCCTTGCGTTCTGGAATACATACATGAAGGCTGAGAACCCAACCATGGCTCCGATGGTTATCAGGTATACAAGGGCCCATACTGATTCCTGTGACGGATGAATGTTCAGGCTGCCGCCGGTGGCGTATAACGCTATTAAACTGCTAAAACCGCCGGCAAGCATTTCAACCGCACTGCCCATGAAACTTTTTGGTACAGCCACATGTTTTGAGAGCACCGAGCCGAAGGCCCATGCGATGGATGAAACCAGAAGAATAATGGTACCTGCCATATTTCCCTTCATCTCTCCACCTGTCGCGAGTATTACTATCCCGGCAAAACCTATGGCTATACCGAACCATTCCATTTTTGTCGGCCATCTCCCGAAAAAACCGGAGATAAGGCATATCCAGAAAGCGCCTGACGAGACCGCGACCGCCGATAGCCCCGAGCTTACGCTCTGCTCGGCGTAGCATAGCATCACATTGGAAACAAGAAAAAGTATGATACCGACAATTGACCCGCCAATAATTTCCTTTCTTGTGGGCTGCTTTTCCCCCATAATTAGCGCTATGACATACATCAAAAACCCCGCCGATAAAAAACGCAGGCTTGTCATTGTAAGCGGAGATATGGTGCGGACCGCTATCCTGATTGCAAGATAAGTGGAACTCCAGGTGGTGTAGAGGAGTATTATCGCGATTATAAGAAGGAGGCTGTTTTTGCCCTGCACCGCAGGCGAAGCGCTTTTTTCATTATTTTGCATAAAAAAATCCAATTGTCGTTTTATATTTTATCATGAAAGGCCCCTGATTTTTATCTGGAGGCGGCGATCGGAATTGAACCGATGCATAAGGGTTTTGCAGACCCGTGCCTTACCGCTTGGCTACGCCGCCTCAGTGTCTTAATGTTATATTATAAAGCCGCGGTATTGTCAATTTGTTTATTGGAAATGAAAAGGGCGGCTGAAAAGCCGCCCCATATTTTATTGTATTACTTTTCTCCTGTCACCTTTCTACTATCTGCTCTCTCCTGAAAATTCCGCAGGGATTTTCAGGTCCCTTCCTGCCAGCTGTTAAGGTATTTTTCCTGCTCCGGCGTAAGTTTTTCCAGTTCCACTCCCATTGATTTAAGCTTTATCTCCGCTATCTTCCTGTCGATATCCTCGGGGACATTGTAAACTTTCTTCTCCAGGTTGGCGTGGTTCTTTACCATATATTCCGCACCTTTTGCCTGGTTGGCAAAGCTCATATCCATAACCATTGAAGGGTGCCCCTCTGCCGTGGCCAGGTTCACGAGCCTGCCGTCGGCAAGCACGCATATCCTTTTGCCGCTCTTTAACTTATATTCCATAACAAGGTTCCTGACCTCTTTTTTGGAAACAGCCAGCTCGTTTATCGCCGGCAGGTCTATTTCAACATTGAAGTGGCCGGAATTACATACGATAACTCCGTCCTTCATTTTTACAAAATGTTCCTTCCTGATAACATTGATATCGCCTGTGACAGTGCAGAATATATTTCCTATTGCCGCCGCCTGTATCATCGGCATTACAAGATAACCGTCCATTTTTGCCTCGAGCGCCTTGATCGGGTCTATCTCGGTCACTATAACGTTGGCTCCCATGCCTGACGCCCTCATGGCGAGGCCCTTGCCGCACCAGCCGTATCCGGCCACCACAAAATTCTGCCCCGCAAGAAGTACATTGGTCGCGCGGATAATGCCGTCAAGGGTCGACTGGCCCGTGCCGTAACGGTTGTCAAAAAAGTGTTTTGTCATGGCTTCGTTGACGGCGATTATTGGATATTCAAGGACTCCCTCTTTTTCCATTGCCCTGAGCCTGATAACGCCTGTCGTGGTTTCCTCGGTGCCGCCTATAATATTGTCAATAAGCTTCCTGTGGGTCTTGTGAATTATGGAAACCGTATCCGCGCCGTCATCCATGGTCAGTGTCGGCTTGTGTTCCAGGGCCGATAAAATATGTGAATAATAAACCTTGTTTGATTCGCCTTTAATGGCGTAAACCGGGATGTCATAATATTTGACAAGCGCGGCCGCCACGTCGTCCTGTGTTGAAAGCGGATTTGACGCGCAGGCCACAACATTTGCCCCGCCTTCTTTGAGTGTCCAGAGAAGGTTTGCGGTTTCAGTGGTAACGTGCAGGCACGCAACGGTCGTCTGCCCTTTTAAGGGTTTGCTCTTTTTAAAATCTTCCCTGATAAGGCGCAGGACAGGCATGTTCCTCTCGGCCCATTCCATTTTCCTTTTGCCCTCTGCCGCCAGCTTTATATCCTTTATGTCATAAGACTTTGCCATTTTTTTCCTCCCGGAAAATTTATCTGCAATCTTTTTAAATAATCTTCTTTTTCGCAATAACTGCTTTTTTCAGCGCCGCGGCTTTGTCGGTCTTCTCCCATGTAAAATCCTTATCAGCCCTGCCGAAATGTCCGTATGCCGCTGATTTCTGGTATATGGGCCTGCGCAGATTCAGGGTTTCCATGATTCCCCTGGGCGTCATGTTGAATACCGCCGATACAGCCGCGGATATTTTTGCTTCCGGGTATTTCCCCGTGCCGAAAGTGTTTACCATTACCGATGTGGGCTCTGCCACGCCGATTGCGTACGAAAGCTGAACCTCGCATTTTTTCGCAAGGCCGGCCGCCACCACGTTTTTCGCTATATAGCGCGCCATGTACGCGGCTGAACGGTCCACTTTGCTGGGATCTTTGCCTGAGAAGGCGCCGCCGCCGTGCCTGCCCATTCCGCCGTATGTGTCAACTATTATTTTCCTGCCCGTAACGCCGGTGTCGCCCATTGGCCCGCCAACCTCGAATTTACCGGTCGGATTTACATATATTTTTGTTTTGGAAGTTATCAGGTTTTTCGGGATGACTTTGTCTATGACATATTTTTTCATGTCCTCTTCTATCCTGAAATGATCGTCTGAAACAGTCTCGTCGTGCTGTGTTGAGAGCACTATAGCCGTTATGGCCACCGGCTTTCCCTTTTTATATTCAACTGAAACCTGTGATTTTCCGTCGGGCCTTAAGTACGGTACTGTTTTTTTCTCCCTTACTTCATGCAGCTTTTCCACGAGCCTGTGCGCAAGCGTTATAGGAAGCGGCATATATTCTTTTGTCTCGTCGGAAGCGTATCCGAACATCATTCCCTGGTCGCCGGCGCCCTCGCGGTCAACGCCCATGGCTATATCAGGCGACTGTTTTGATACGGAAGTGATTACCTTGCATGTATCGGCTCCGATGCCCGACTCAGGCGTGGTGTATCCAATCTGCTTTAAGGTTTTTCTTACAATCTTTTCAATTATATTGTGGTCAAGTTTCGCTGTTGTGGTTATTTCTCCGGCCACAACGACAAGCTCCTTGGCCAGCAGTGTTTCACACGCGACCCTGCCCATGGGGTCCTTTGAATAGATGTAATCAAGAACCGCGTCGGAAATCTGGTCAGCCACCTTGTCGGGATGGCCCGCGGTAACAGATTCAGATGTAAAAAGCCCTTCTTTTATTTCCATTTGTGCCCTCCTGGATAATTTTTATCCAATAGAAAATTTAAAAAATTATATCATATGCAGGCCGGGGTTTCCATAAAAATATCCGGCCCTTTAGTTTTTGAGCATTTCAATGTTCTTTATTTTTTCCCTGGCCTTTTCTATGTTCTCTTTTGCCTTGGCTGCCGTGTTTCCGTCCGGGTCTATTTCAATCACCTTTTCCCAGTCCATTATGGCCTCTATTATCTGCCTTGAGGCGTATTTATCCATTCCCTCGGTATAAAGGTAGTCGGCCTGCTTTTTGATGTTTCCCTTGAACTGCCTGAGTTTCCCAAGGGCGAATTCATTTACCGGGCATAGCGTTAGAATAACCCTTACCTTTTTTACGCCTTCCATGATGTTGCCTTTATTGAAGAAAGTCTCAGCCTCGCCAGCCTTCATGTCGATCTTGTCGGACATTTCCATGCATTTCTTCCTGAAATATGTGAGGCGGTCGTCCGGCAAGCCCGCGTCCGAACAGAGGTTCCATTTGGCAAGCGCCTCCACATACATGCATTTATTATAAAGTTTCATGCCGTCGATAAAACATTTTTCCGCCCTGCTTGATTTTTCCCTGCCGGCCTTCATGTCAGCCGCGGTATTTATCCAGTTGTCTATCGCGGGGAAAGCCGGGTTTAATTTTTTAACCTCGTTCCATTTTATCCCTGCTTCATCATATTTTCCGGTAACGTAATAATCCATTCCGCTGTTGAAATAACCCTCTTCCATTTTTCCCTCTTCGCCTTTTTCAAGGGACTTTTTTGCTTCGGCAATTTTATCGTCAATGCCTTCATAATCCGGCATTAAAGCCTTTAAGGACTCAAGTTTTTTGAGTACTTTTGTATAATCCCCCTCTTCCTTATATTCCTGCACTTCAGTGACATACTGGTCCACAAGGGCGTTTAAAAGCCTCTGGTAGGCGCTGTTATCTGCCGCAGGCGCCGGAGCCGCTGTGGTGGTCCTTGACACCGCTTCAAACTGGAAAGACAATGATACAGTGTGATTGAACCCCATGTCGCCGTAAGAAACAGCGGCATAGTCAAGTTTCATGCCGGAAACATTTACTCCGACTCCAAGGCTCAATCCTGAAATGCCCCCTAAATCCTGATTTTCCCCCCTGATATTATAGCCTGCGCGTATTGAAGCGACATTAAAAGCTGTATATTCACAGCCGATTGCGCAGGAAGTTCCTGATGAAAATAGATATTTTATATCAGCCGAGGCAAGCAGCTTTGAGTTGGCGTCAAACACTGTTGTATATGACGCGCCGCCGCTTGCGCTCAACTGCGCCGTTGACTCGTCATTAAAGGCAAAGTTATTGAAAGAAAGCCCTGCATTCCAGCTGTCATTTATATGGTAAAACAAACCACCGTCAACATATATCCCCGTGACACCGGATCCGGCAAGGGACTGGCAGGCCATCTTCACATCAGCGCCGGCTGAAAGGCTCTGGTTTACCATCGCGCCGTATGCCAATGTGCCGCCCGTTGCATAGGCTTTGAGTACCTGCCCGTTGGGATTGCCAAACGCGTCCATGCCGTCAATGGTGCCCATATCAGAATAAAATCCGTCAATACCAATTGTACCCAGCGGCAAAGGAAGGTCAGCCATAAGATACTGATAATTTGTATTTAGGTTCCAGGCTGTATAGGAAAGAATCAAACCCGCGCGGTTCAACTGCCCGAGCGCCCCCGGATTGTATGATATGGATTCTGTATCCGCAATTGAAGTATAGGCTCCGGCAAGCCCGGCTGACCTGCCTCCCGGATTAATATTTACAAATGAAATCGTGCTGTTGTCAGAAGGGGTTGACGCGCCTATCATCGAACAAATCACCGCTGAAATTACAATGGATACGATTGTTTTTTTCATTTTAGCCGCCTTATCTCTTTACCATGAATTTATTGGGTTTGAATCTTGTTTCCCCGCCGTTTAAGGCCTTTGCGACAACTTCATAAAAATAAACTCCGGGTTTAAGCCTGCTGACATCTACTTTTGTCGTAACGCTGTTATCCGGAGACTCAAGCGTCTGGTTCTGCCCGACAAGAGTGTTTGCGAAATTGTATATGTTAATGGTAACATTTGACTGGGCAGTAAGGCTGTAAACAATGTTTACATAATCCGAAGCCGGTTCAGGGTATGCGTAGGCATTGTACGCGGATGCGCCTCCTGCTGGAGGCGGCGCCACAACAGAACTTAAAGTAAATCTGTTCCAGTATATTTGACTTTCACCAATTGTTCCCACAATATCGGCCTGCTGGTTTCCTATGGATGTCCCGACGCCATATTCTATATCCTGTGATCCGTCGCCGAATGATGTGTAATTCATGGTATTTCCGTTGGAATCAATGCCAAGCGCAAAGTTATGACTTGTGTTCGAATACCCCTCCGGATAAGTTGTGCTTCCGGTTATTATGTAACCGCAGTCGTTGGAGCCCGAATAAAATATTGAATAGTCATTAAAATCATATCCGGGATAGGGATTATATGTTTTGCTCCAGAGTGTGTTGCCGTTGCTGTCAATGGCCTGAATCATAAAATAATAATCCGGATTTGCGTCAATATAACATGTTGCCAGCATGCTTCCGTCCGGCCTTAATGCAATGTCATCATATGACGTGCACGCGCTGTTCTCTGTCGCCCAGACTGAATTGCCGGTTGCGTCCACTTTCATGAGAAAGCCGTTAGAATCCGAATAATCGTAGCCTGCGGCAATATATCCGCCGTCGGATAACGGGGTTATGCTGTAAAGATAAATATCATTAGTAAAATCAAAATGGTTGGACCACACTTTTGCGCCTGAACTGTTAACCTTTTCAAAATAAGGACTCGAATAACCGGTTGCGTTATAATTATAATAATCGGCGGCAATTACAAAACCGCTGTTGTCGGCGCAGTTTGTGACAGCAACCGGCGTCGTGTTCAGGTCCCCGGAAATCCTGGCGCCTGTTGTCAGGCCGTTGCTGTCCGCGGTAAGAATAACAAGCTGGTGAGTGTTGTCGGTTTGCGTGGTTGCTGTATATGTCAAACCTGCGGCAATTACATAACCGTTTCCCGATTTGCAGGCGTCAAAATACATATATGAGTAATCTACATTGTTAAATGTAATATTTCCAGCCGCGCTTGTAAGTATTAAAAACCCTTCCCCGCCGGCAAAATTATTCTCATAACTTCCAGTTATTATTGAGCCACCGTCGCCCGTGGCGTGTACCCCGTAAATAACCGGCGTGTCAGGCGTCGGATTTAGGATTGTAGTTTCAAGGGCCATAACACCGGAACAAAACAGAATGGAAATTGTAAGAATTATCATTGCGGTTTTTTTCATGCGCGTTTTACCCCGTCAGTATAATTTAAAAACCATTTGGCAGATTATATCATGATTTGGCCCGAGGTAAAATCCATTTTTGATAATTATTTTATTTTATTGCGGTTAATGGCGGTGTCAGGCAAGCTCTGCGGTGTTTAAAATTTTCACCTTTTTTACATATTGTTTCATTGTCTCTGCAAAAATTGAGAGCTTTTCATCGCTATAAGGAATCACTTTTTTATATAAATCGTCATATGTCCTGTCGTTGCGGAACTGCTGTATGGAAAAAAGTTCGGCTCCTGATATCATCTCGCCAATACCCGCAATATCATCTTCATCCACGATTCCCGGCACAACTGTCGTGCGGAACTCATATTCCGCGCCCGATTCCCTGATAAGCGCGATTGATTCCACTATGTTTTCCATTGATGCCTTAACTCCGCAGGCAAACTGATATTTTTCAGGCGAAGACTTTATATCCATGGCCACATAATCAACCATCTTTTTATCCAGGAGTGTTTTCAGCCTTTCAGGGAAGTAACCGTTTGTATCAAGCTTAACCTTAAGCCCCATCTCCCTTAAAATTTCAATGAAAAGCCCAAGGTCGTCCTGCATGAGCGGCTCCCCGCCGGAAAGCGTAACGCCTTCAATGAATCCCCTGCGCTCTGATATTTCATTTATTATTTCATCAACTCCGAGGACGTCATCATTTACGCCGACAAGCGACGGGTTGTGGCAGAAAGGGCACTTGAAATTACACGGTGAAGTATAAACTATTGAAGAGACCTTTCCCGGATAATCAATGAGTGAAACACCCTCAAATCCATTAATGCGCATTTTTTATTTTTCTCCCCTGGGATAAATAAGCAGGAGCGGGTTTTTCACACCCGCTCCTGTGATTTAAATTATTACAGCGCTCTTACAGTCGTTTCCTTTGGTACATCAGCCTCAAAGGCCACCCTGTCGGCGTATTCTTCCTGTTTGCCGTTGTTCCACTGTTTAACCGGCCTGAAATATCCGACTATCCTTGAATAAACCTCGCATTCAGTGCCCTTAACGTTGGCGAGTTCGCTTCTTAGTTCTTCCAGTTTCAGTTCCATTTCTTCCCTTGCAGCCATTTTTTTTCTCCTTTTGAAAATATAAATTTTATCTTTTGCGGCTTTGGGCCGCGTTTTCTTTGGATTAAGCCAGCTGGGCCTCTATCTTTTCTATTTCTTTTTTAAGCTCTTCCTCTTTGGAGTCCCTGCATACGGGGCAGTCAAAGTGCTCGCCCGCGATATAACCGTGCACCGGGCAAACCGAGAATGTAGGCGTTATGGAATAATACGGCAGGTGGAACCTCTCCGCCACTTTTTTTACAAGCGCCTTTGTCGCCTCTATGGATGCCAGCCTCTCTCCTAGGAATATGTGAAAAACTGTCCCTCCTGTATAGCGGGTCTGCAGCGGATCCTGGTGCTCAAGCGCCCTGAAAATATCCCTTGTGTGGAAAACAGGCAGCTGCGTCGAATTTGTATAATATGGTTCCTTCGCGCCCATGGCCTTTAAATCCGGATATTTTTCCCTGTCAATCTTCGCCAGCCTGTAGGATGTTCCCTCTCCGGGCGTGGCCTCAAGATTGTAAAGGTTGCCTGTGTCGTCCTGATAACCCATTAACCTGTCGCGCATATATTCAAGTATCTCGATTGTAAAATTCTTTCCCTCTTCCGTCGTGATATCCTTGCCCATGTAATTTATGCACGCCTCGTTCATTCCGATAAGTCCGATGGTGGAAAAATGGTTCTTCCAGTAAACCCCTTCCCTCTGCCTTATGCCGCCGAGGTAATGTTTGGAATAGGGGTAAAGCCCCTGGTCGGTTAATTTTTCAAGCATCTTCCTTTTTATTTCCAGCGAATCCTTTGCCACATCCATAAGATATGAAAGCTCCGCGATGAAGCCTTCCTTGTTTCCCTTATATTTATATCCGAGCCTGGGCATGTTCATGGTCACAACGCCGATGGAGCCCGTCAGCGGGTTGGATCCGAAAAGGCCGCCCCCGCGTTTTCTCAGTTCCCTGTTGTCAAGGCGCAGCCTGCAGCACATGGAGCGCGCGTCCTCGGGCTTCATGTCGGAATTTACAAAGTTTGCGAAATATGGAATGCCGTATTTTGCCGTCATTTCCCAGAGCGGGTCAAGCTCGGCGTTATCCCAGTCAAAATCACGCGTTATATTATATGTGGGTATCGGGAATGTGAATATCCTTCCCTTGGCGTCGCCCTCAAGCATTACCTCGGCAAAGGCGCGGTTTATCATAAACATCTCTTCCTGAAACTGGCCGTATGTCTCTTCCTTTATCTCGCCGCCGATAATTACAGCCTCGTCCTTCATGTTGCCGGGGACCGTCAGGTCCATTGTGATATTTGTGAAAGGTGTCTGGAAGCCGACCCTTGTAGGGATGTTCATATTGAAAATAAACCTTCTCATGGAGCGTTTTACTTCCTCATATGAAAGGTTGTTGTACCTGATATAAGGCGCAAGGAGCGTGTCAAAGTTCGCGAACGCCTGCGCGCCTGCGGCTTCTCCCTGGAGGGTGTAAAAGAAATTTACTATCTGCCCGAGCGCGGACTCCAGGTGCGTGGGCGGCGCTGATTCAATTTTTCCTTCAACCCCGCCGAACCCCTGTGTTAAAAGGTCGCGAAGGTCCCAGCCGCAGCAGTAAACCGAAAGGAGCCCCAGGTCGTGAAGGTGAATCGAGCCGTCGGTGTGCGCCTGCCTGATTTCCGGCGAGTAAATTTTATTGAGCCAGTACATTGAAGTGACTATTGATGACACATGATTGTTCAATCCCTGGAGTGAATAGCTCATATTGGAATTTTCCTTGATTCTCCAGTCTATCTTCCTTATGTAATCATCAATCAGGGTGGTCGAATCTTTAAGGAGGTTCTTTACGTCCCTCATTTTGTCGTGCTGGTCGCGGTAGAGTATATATGATTTCGCTATGTTGGTCAGGCCGTTATTGATAAGGGTGGTTTCCACAAGGTCCTGCACGTTTTCAACGGAAGGTATCTTTCCGTCCTTGTATACTACATTTATAATTGAGGCTACCTGCTCGGATATTACTTCTGCTTTTTCCCTTTCGTAGTTATTATTGGCCTTGAACGCCTTGAAGATTGCTTCGGTTATTTTTGAATGGTCAAAAGGGTCGATGCGGCCGTCCCTTTTCCTGATATGTCCGACTTTATTCATTCAGCCTTCTCCTCCTTATACGAATTTAGGGGGGCATTTTAGTATCTTTTTTTTAAAATGTCAATCCCAAAACCCGTTTATGTTGTATTATTTTTTCCTCTTGGCCACAATATATGGTAGTCATCAATAATTGTCAAGAAAAAAAATATGGCATATATTGTATATATCATGTATATAAACCCTTTATTTGTGCTATATATTGTATATTATCGTTAAAAAGACTAATATTCACGCCTATTTTCGCATTGTTCAAATTTGTTAAAGTGTTAGTTTAACCATCCCTTTTATTATGCGTACTAACAGGCGATTTTTACCCTTATTTTAAATGATTTTTCTTTTTTTTCGTGTTTTACCCCTTATAGCACCTATGGTATGGCCTTTTTACAGTGTTAGCCACAGCTTACACATTTTTTTACTGACAAAAACATTTAAAAAGTAGTATGATGACCGAAATCATTTACCGGAGGTTGTCATGGCTGACATTGAAAAGGCAAAGTTGGAATATCAGGAGCTGCTCTCAAAAATATCGGGGCGCAAAGGGGTAAAGGAAATGGCCGCTTACCTGGAAAAGCACGGCCTCTTTAAGGCCCCGGCTTCCACAAAGTACCACCTCTGTATCGAGGGCGGCCTTTTGATACACCAGGTGGGCGTGGCAAAGCTTGCGCTGAAATTAAGGGAAACGCTCATGCCGGACAAAAACGAAGAGTCGATAATACTCTGCGCCCTATTCCACGACGCGCACAAGGTGACAGACGGCTTCGGCAACCAGACCTATGACAAAAACAACACGGCTACATCGGACAAGCAGCCCTATTTCTGGAACACGAAGCAGCTCGGCTTCGGAGGCGGCCACAAATCCGCCCTGTTAATCTCAAAATTTGTGGACCTCACGCAGGATGAGCTGCAGGCAATAGCCTACCACGACGGCCCGTTTGTGCCGGCGTGGGATGATATCAAAAGCGATCCCTATCCCCTTACATTATTAATACACTACGCCGACATGTGGAGCACATGGGTGGTGGAGAAGACAAAGATGAGGAATTTCAAATCCACGTTTTTGGAGGATTTAAAGACGGAATTGTTTTAAAAAAATCGTTATATAATAATATTCTCATAGAGAGGGGGCTTGCCCCCTCTCTTTTTTATTACGGAAAGCCTCTGTTGACAATAGGCACACATTGTGATATATTGTCTATGAAGCGATATAGGTGGGATGAAACAAAGAACAAGGCTTTAAAAAGAGATCGTGGTATTACGTTTGAAGGTATTGTATTCTGGATAGAATGCGGCGGGTTGCTTGATATACTTGATCATCCAAACCAGGATAAATATCCCGGGCAGAAGATATATGTCATTAAAACTAATGACTATGTATACCTTGTCCCATTCGTGGAAGAAGGCGGCGACATCTTCTTAAAGACGATAATACCTAACAGAAAAGCCAGAAAAAAGTATTCAAAAGGAGAAAACTAACATGGCGCGCAAATTTAACAGTGAAGAAGAGCTGATACTTGACCTCTATGAAAAAGGCAGGTTAAAGAGGGTTGAAGACTTCCCAAAAGAAAAAGCCAAAGCCATTTCCGCGGCTAAAAATACAATAAAATTATTAAGGAAGGATCAGAGGCTGAATATCAGGCTCTCGTCGGGGGATTTGTCAGGTATAAAGCGCATTGCGCTGGAAGAAGGGCTTCCCTACCAGACACTTATATCAAGCATTCTCCATAAATTCGTCGCAAAACACGAAAGTACGTGATTTAAAATTAATGAAATCCCCTCATTATAGTTTAGCGGCAGCAAGCAGCCGCTCTACAAAAACATTAGTTTCTATTTCTCGTCGTACTCGAAAAATATGTCGTTCCTTGTCTTTTTAACCTGCTCCTCGAATTTCTTCATCGACTCCGGCGAAACCCTCACGGTTTTGTCCGGGCCGTCAAGCGGCCTTATGTAATATTTCCCGTAGCTCTGCTCGTAATTTATGTCAAATTCCGTTATGGTGGGGGTTGATGCGTCGAACTGGTACAAAATTAGTTCCCAAGGCATTTTGTCCGTCTCAAATATCTTCTGCTCCCTGTTTTTATCCTTCCTGTCATAGCTGGAATACATAAGGGTCAGTTTCTTGTCTTTTTTCTTAACGCCGTCGCTCACCATCAGAAAAACCTTGGGAAGCTCATTGTTGATTATCCTTAACGACGTGAGATAAACAATCGGAGAATAACTGTAGGCAAGGTCCACTTCCAGCATGCCCCTGAATTTCTTGCCGCCGGATACAACATCAACAGATAATGTCTGCCTGTATATGTCCGCCTTATCTTCTATCTCCTCATCGGTTTTATGTATCCTGTAAGGGATGACCAGCGCGTTTTCCCCGCTGTCGTTCAAATCCGCGTAAAGTATGTACCCTTTCGCGTCGCCGCTGCCCGGGTCAAAAAATACCACCGGCGATTCGTCCTTGTCGGCGTATTGCTGGGCGGTTTCAAGCTGTGTCCCCTTTGGCAGCGCGGCGAAAATAGCCGCAGGTATTATTATAAGAAGTGTCAGGAAAATCACCCTATTTTTCATATCAACCTCCCTGGTTATTGTTGCAGGTAATTATATATAATATAATGTAAATCTTCAAGCGTATAACCATGCACCGTCTGGTAAAAAATGGCAGGCGGGGCTTTTTTTGCCAATCGTTAAATAATACATTTATGTGTAAATTAAGCTGCGTGAAGCTTCATTACCACTTTTACCGTGTCATCCGGCACTGCCGATAAGCTGCTCGATTGGCAAAAAAAGCACTGCCTGCCATGCCGGTCAAATACCGGGCCGCCACATAGGGCGGCCCCTACAAGAAAATGGTTTTATTTTTTGGTGTCCGCTATCGATTTTTCCAGAACCCTGTAAATTTCCTTTATCTCGTTTTCAGATATCGTGAGAGGCGGCCAGACGTAAAGCACCGGCCCCAGAGGCCTTAAAAATACCCCCATGCCACGGGCTTTCTGCGCCGCGAGCTTTGCCCTCTTTGCGCCACCCTGCTTTTCCGGTATGTGCATCATGGCTATCATGCCAAGGGTGTTATAAAAAGCGTTGTCCAGCATCCCGGCGGCTTTTTCCATCCCCTCTTTCAGGAGCTTTGAAAACGGCTTGATTCTTTCAACAATATTTAACTTTTCATAGAGCCCTACTGCGGCAAGGGCCGCTGCCGCGGTTATTGGGTTCCCTGAAAAAGTATGGCCGTAAAAAAATGTTTTGCCACCCTTAAAGCTGTCATAAATCCTGTCGCTTACAACCGAAGCGCTCATTGGCATATATCCCGCGGTCATGCCCTTGCCGAGTGTCATGATATCAGGGGTAATTCCGGCTTTATTGCAGGCGAACATTTTTCCCGTCCTTCCAAAACCCACTGCTATTTCGTCGGCAATGAGTATGAGCCCGTGCTTGTCGCAGAGTTTTCGCAGGCGCCTTAAATATTCTTCCGGATAGATGCGCATCCCAGCCGAACCCTGGCATAGCGGTTCCACAATTACCGCCGCGGTTTCTTCATGGTGTGCCGCGATTATTTTTTCCATTGAGCCGAAACATTCCACAGAACAATCCTGCGGCCTTTTGCCGTATTTACAGAGCGCGCAGTGGGGCGATTCAGCCGCAAAATTCTCGCTTACGGCTCCTTTTAATTCTCTGTGGAACTCCTCGACAAAACCCACGCTTACGGCGCCGAGTGTGTCGCCGTGGTAGCCTTCCTGAAGGCATATGAATTTTTTCCTTTTTTTATCCCCGTTGTTTTCCCAGTACTGCAGGGCCATGCGGAGCGAAGCCTCCACAGCCGAGGCGCCGTCGCCGCAAAAAAAGCAGTGGTCAAGCCCTTCCGGGGTTATTTCAACAAGTTTCTCCGCCAGCAGGGCCCCCTTTTCATGGGCAAGCCCTCCGAGTATAACATGCTGCAGCTCTGACGCCTGTTTTTTTATGGCGGAAATAATCTCGGGCCTTGAATGGCCGAGGTTGACGCACCACCATGAGGCTATGGCGTCCAGATATTTTTTCCCGTTAATGTCATAAAAATATGACCCCTTTGCCCGGCTTATAACAGGAAAATCGGTTTTTTCAAATTCATCAATATTAGTATAAGGGTGCCAGACATTTTTTAGGTCGGCCGCCTGTATCTTTTTCCTGTCCATATTAAAATTCCCCGTCAATTAATTTTTTAATCCCATGCATGGCTTTTACAGCGCCGAGCAGGTTTTCCCTGTTTTTCACCTTCAGGAACGGAAGCGTACCCAGATATTTTACCCCTGAATACTCTTCAATTACAATGGCATTGTCCCTTATTATATAACTGCTGCCGCTTTTACCCTCAATATTATTAAAAATAAATCCGGCTATTTTTATCCCCCTGCTTTTCAGCGCCTCAAAAGAAAGGCATGCATGGTTAACGGCTCCGAGCCCTGGCTGTGATACAAGTATTACCGGCAGCCCTGTACCCTTTATTAAATCTGCCATAAAACTCTTTTCCCTTCTGTCAACCGGCACAAGAACACCGCCTGCGCCTTCGGCGACAATAGCGTCATATTTTTCTAAAAGATTTTCAGCCGCTATTTTAACCCCTGCTATTGACGCGTACTTTTTGCCGCAGCGCTCGGCCGCAAGATGCGGCGAGCACGGGTCCCTGAATGTAAATGGCTGCATAAGTTCAAGACTTCCCTTCTCAGGTTTGAATCCGGAAAGTCTGAATATTATTTTCAGGTCCGGCGATATTTTTGAGCCGCTCATGCCTGTCTGAACCGCTTTAAGCGGCGCGGCTTTTACCCCTTTTTCCAGCAACAGCGCGAGCAGCCCTGCGGAAAATATTGTCTTCCCCGCGCCTGTGCCTGTCGCTGTTATGAAAAATCCCCTGTTCATAACTGGTTCCCTTTCCTTATTACCGCGAATAAAACACGGTAAGTGACGGGATATTTTCCGTCCTTTCCAATATATGCCTTTTTATACTCATTCATACCGGCGCGTGTTATCCTGCCGCGCTCTTTTTCCGGCGCCGTATAATTCGCCCCGACATTTTTGATTGACCTTACGGCATCCAGCGGCGAATCATACCACGCTGTCATCTCTTTTATCTGCAGTTTCTCCGGGCCGGGCATTCCCCTGAGAAGAAGGCTCTCTTCGGGAAAATCATGGAACGAGCCTGATATTAATTTGAGTTCCTTTAGCGACCCTTTTACCGGCGCGCTGAAGGCAAATATCCCCCCTTTTTTTACCCAGCCATAAAACCTGCGCATGGCGCCTGGTATATCAGATAGCCACTGAAAAGTGAAATTTGACACAACAGCGTCATATTCCGCGCCCGGGTCAAATTTTTCAGCGTCCTCACAGACAAATTTATGCTGCGGCCAGTTCTGCCTGCACACCTTTACCATGCCTTCGGCAAAATCAACGCCTGTAAATTCCACCGCGCCGAGCCTTTCAACAACCTTTTCCGTCAAAAACCCCGTTCCACTTCCTATGTCAAGTACAGCGGCGGCTTTTTGTTCCGGCAGCATTGATACAAGTATTTCAGCGGCCTCTTCCTGCACTCCGGCATGTTCCGCGTACGACTCCGCGGCATTTGAAAAATTATTGCGTGCCTGGTCCTTTATTTTTTTTATTTCCATTGAAACCCGCCTGTTGCTTCGATTAAAATATCCGGCGCAATGTAAGGGAGGCCGTGGCCGGCGTCAAATTCAAGTAAAGAGCTTGCTTTTATCATATCATGGATTAAACGCGCCTGGCTGACAGGAATAATACTGTCCTGCTTTCCATGCATTATAAGGGCCGGTACGGTTATCAAATCAAGGTTTTTCCTTATATCTGTTTTTTCCAGCAGCTGCAGCCCGGATAAAAGCTCATCTGTTGTAAATCCCGCGGCCGACATTTTATATTCATCAATTTCGGCGCCGCCACCAAACGCTTTTTTTGCGAAACCTTCTATGATTCTTTCCCTGTTTTTCAGGAGCCCGGCTGCCATGGCCCTGATTTCGCCTTCACGCGCGCCATCATAACCTTCGTCCCGCGTCATGCGCGGTGTCGCGCTGATAAGGGCCAGCCCTGATATTATTTCCGGTATTTCGGCCGCGGCCCGTATTGCGATAAGCCCGCCAAGCGACCACCCCATTAAAATAACCTGTTTTTGCCTGCCCCTGATAAATTCAGCCGCAAAACTTTCATTCAGTCCTTTTTCCCATGGAAGATATGAAAAATCAAATTTTTCCCCGAGCTTTTCCTCTATCCTGAAAAAAGCGTTCCGCCCGGCGCCCCAGCCGGATATTAAAACAATTTCTTTTTTCAAATTAAGCCGGCTTTCAAAGCGGCTGAGGCTGTTTTCTCCGCCGCTGACTTTAACGCCGCCCTGCTGTGGCTAAGCGTTACAGACAACCTCAAGCGCGCCGTGCCCTTTGGGACTGTAGGCGGCCTTATTGCTTTCGCGTACACACCTTCTTCAAAAAGCCGCGCAGCAGCCTTTATCGCGTCCCCGTTTTCCCCGATCATTACAGGTATTATCTGACTGGAAAATTCCGGGACTTTGAGCCCTGCCTGCTTAAGCAGCCCGTGAAAATAAAGAGAGTTTGAAAGAAGTTCCTTACCCAAGGTTTTTTCCTTCATTATTATATCAAATGCCATTTTAGCTCCTCCCAGGCATGCCGGAGGAGGCGAAGTTGAAAATATAAATGGCCTGGCCGTATTTATGATGACTTTTTTTATTATGCCGGAGCAAACAGCGAAGCCTCCGTACCCGCCAAAGGCTTTGCTGAAGGTGCCGGTTATCAGGTCCGCCCTTACATTATCCCTCGCGCATATGCCTGCGCCGCTGCCGAAAACCCCGATAGCGTGGGCCTCATCCACTATAAGGAAAGCGCCGTAAGCGTCTGAAATCTCCCTCAGCTTTTTCACAGGCGAAATATCGCCGTCCATGCTGAAAACAGAATCCACAATGATGAATTTATTGCCGGAGGATTTTTTGAGCATTTCTTCGAGCCCTTCCATGTCATTATGGCTGAATCGCTTCCACAATGCTCCGCTTGCCAGCACACCGTCAATAAGGCTTGCGTGGTCCAGCCTGTCAAAAAATATTGCGTCGCCCTGCCGGGCCAGCGCGGATATTACACCGAGATTCGCCAGAAAGCCGCTTCCGAAAACTATACCTGCTTCATATCCGAGCCATCCGGCAAGTGAGGCTTCAAGCTCCTCATGCAGTGGAAGGGTTCCGCACATCAGGCGTGAGCCGCCGGAGCCTGCGCCGTATTTTTCCACGGCTGCAATTGAGGCTTTTTTTATCCTGTCATCATTTGCCAGGTCAAGGTAGTCGTTGGAGGAGAAATTCAGGTATTCTTTTCCATTCAGCGAAAATTTTCCGCCGGATGCCGGCATGGTAAAAAGTTCCCGTGTGAGCCCTTTTTCATCTATTTCGCGGAGCCTCGCCTCAAAATCAATCATTCAATTCCCTCCAGCTCAGCGTCAAAACCCATATCTTTTATCATATCAAAACCTTCGCCTGCCGGCTGGCCGCCTGTTGTCAGGTAACCCGATACAAAAATTGAATTAACAGCATATAGGCACAATGGCTGCATTGATTTTAGATGAAATTCCCTGCCGCCGGCAGCCCTTATATCAGATTCAGGATTGGAGAGCCTTGCAAGGCAGAGCGCCTTAAGGCAGTAAGCCGGAGTTAGCTTATCACCCTTTTTTTCCAGTGGCGTGCCCGGAACAGGAATATAAAAATTGACCGGTATGGAATCCGGCCTTATTTTTCTAAGTTCCATAAAAAGATCCGCGGCCCCTTCTTTGCCCTCGCCCAGGCCGACAATACCTCCGGAGCATATTTCAAGCCCTGCTTCCCTGCAGACTTTAAGATTTTTTACCCTCTCGTCCCAGGTGTGTGTCGTGCATATCCGCGGATAAAATTCCCTTGAGGAATTAAGATTGTGGTTTATCCTGTCAAGGCCCGCGCTTTTAAGTTCCTTTGCCTGTCTCTCTGTCAAAAATCCCATTGAACAGCACAGGCTTATGTCAGCCTCTTTTTTTATCAGGTACACAGCCTCAGCCAGTTTTTTTATAAGGCTGTCGTCATATCTGATGCTGCTTAGGGCGATACAAAAACGGGCAGCGCCGCTTTTTTTTGCTTTTACGGCCCCTCCGGCAAGCTCCGCCGCCGGCCTTAAAGGATACTCACTTATATCGGCCCCTGAAACGCTCGACTGTGTGCAGTAGCCGCAGTTCTCGCTGCAAAGCCCGGATTTGGCGTTTAAAAGAACCTGGACGTGTACCTTTTTACCGAAATATTTTTTCCTTACCATATAGGCCGCGTCAAGAAGCTCCAGTATCCCCTCGTCGGGATAATCAAGGATGGCAATTGCTTCATGCCTTGTCAGGCATACTCCTTCAAGGGCTTTTTCGGCCAGTTTTTTTACATTTATCATAATTCTCCATTCAACGGACTAAAAAAGTATTATTGATAAGGATGATTTTACCATTAAAAATTTTCTTTTAAAAGGTAAAAACCCCGCTCTTATAGCTGCCCCATTTCCCTGGCATAAGCAAGCCAGAAGGGGTCAATCCTGGGGTGTTTTAAGGTTGTTTCAACGCCGTTTTCAATTACAGAAATACCCTCTTCCTCTTTTACAACACTGCCCACGATTGAGGAGTCAATATTATTTTCTTTAAGTTTTTTTACCACTTTATCAGCCTTATCCGGCCTTGCCGTAATCAGAAGCGTCCCCTCGCTTATTGACGAGTACGGGTCAATTTTGTAATGTTCGCATAACACCTTTACCTCCGGCAGGACAATAATATTTTCCTTGATTATTTTCATCCCGACTTTTGAGGCTTTTGCTATTTCATAGAGCCCTCCCCAGACGCCGCATTCTGTCGCGTCGTGCATTGAGGTAACCCCCCTGTCCCGTACTCCCACGGAAGCGGCAATCAGCGCGTCATCGACCACCGACATTTTGTAAAAAATTTCAGAGGTTTTTTTTGAAAAATCCGCGCCAAAAATCGAGGCAATCTTTTTTTCAAAAGTCACCGCAAAGAGCCCCGCCGCTTCTATGGCGGCCCCTTTTGTGACTATTATTTTATCCCCTACCCTGGCCCCTTTTGGTGTCACATATTTTGACTTGTCGCCTATTGCAATGACCGTTGCGCCGCCGACCATCGGGTAACTGCACCCCTCATATTTAGCGGTGTGACCGCTTATTATTGATATTCCCATCCTGTCGCATTCGGAGGAAATAACGCGCCACATTGTGTTTAGTTCCTCTTTTTTTATCGAGAGCGGGAGGTTTAGGTCTATTGTAAGGTAAGAAGGCTTTAATCCCGAGGTCACCACGTCCGAGACCAGTATGTGCAGGGCGAACCACGCCGCCCGCTCAAAACCGTATTCAGGAACGATAAATACCGGATCAGTGGTTGTGGCCATAACCTTTCCGCCGCCGATATCGACTATAGCGATATCAACGCCGTGTTCGGGCCCCACAAGCACCCTGGGGTTCTTTTTCCCCAGCGAAGGGTAGATCATCTCATCAAAAATATCGGGCGAAATCTTTCCAATTTCCGGCAAATCAGCCATTGTAAATCCTCCTAATATAATTTAAAAAGCCTTCTTCCCTTAAATATACCGGGTTGAAGGCGCAGTTTGGTCCGCATTATAAAATGCTTTATTTTTCCTACGCCGGCATTACCCGGATCAGGTTCTTCGGGTATAATCTCAGACCGCGCTTTTTTTAAGCGCCGCCACCCCGCTGTTGCTTTTTATTTTTCCGGCCCCTCCCCTTTTACAAAAGAGCGTTCCCTCAGGACCTGCCCTTTTTTATTGTAAGTTTTAATTGTAATCAGGTATCCGTCGTCATATATGTGTTCTTCCTTTAATGTCTTATCCAGATAATACTGCACCACGCCGTCTATGGTCTCTCCGTATTTTTTTATTGAGCCGTCGGCAGCGTGGAGCCATCTTGCTATTTCCCTTCCGCTCTTGTAAAAAACCTCGGTCTCTCCGGTTGTTATTGAAACCATTTCGGAAAATATCTTATCCACAAGCAGTTTGCCGTTTTCAGCGAATGTTTTCAGCCTTATCATCTGGTCATTGGTGAACTTGCCGTCCTTCCACACAGAGCCTGACGGGTAATAAAGCTTGTACTGGCCGTTTTTAAGGCTGTTGACATAATGTTTTTCCACCATTATCTGTCCTGTCTCATAATATTCATAAACATCACCGTCCGGAATATCCCCGAAAAGCTCGTAGCGTTTTAAGACGCCGTCCTTATTAAGAACTTCAATGGCGTAAACTTCCATTCCGGATTTTGTCTTAACCGCCTTATCCTCCATAAAAAAACTGAGTTTATATGTGGTGTTGCCTTCCTTGTCGGTGCCAAGGATGGATGTTTTCTGGGTCATGACAGCGTTTATTTTTCTCGCGGGTTCTTTTTCGGCCATAAATACCTCCTAAACTGTAATACCTTATTATACTACAAGCAGGTTTATAAAGACATTAAAAACATAAAAACACGTACATATTTTTTTCTTTGTCTTCTTTTGTCCGGCCTGTTTTTGCAAAAGTTATTTGCTTTTTTGCCAGTTTCATTTTGCAAGTTCCTTTCATTTACCGAAATTCAATGTGCAGTTCTTTCCCCAGCCCGTGGGCCACTTTCAAAAGAGTGTCATATGTCGGGCTGTGCTTTGCGTTTTCAATTCGCGCTATTTCCTGCTGCTTCATCATTGCCTTTTCAGCAAGCTGTTTTTGTGTCAGGTGTCTGTTGTTTCTCTCTTTTGAAATCTGAATGGCAAGCTCCATAAGCGCCACGCCCCTGTCAAATTTTTCCCGTGCGCCCGGTGAAGCAAGTGTTTTTCTTTTAAGGCGTTCATATTCTTTTGATTCAGCAGTAACGCTCTTCTTTTTTTTCATTTCCTGTCACCGCTTCCTTGTTTTTGTATTTCTTTCATTCGTATAGCCGCCGTATTTAATTCTCCGGAGTCTGTCTTTTGCCTTTTCTTTTGTATTGCGTGTACAATGACCGCTTCCCTTCCGGGCTTAAAAAAATAAAAGAATCTGTACTCATTATTGTTATATTCAACACACAATTCAAACAGCCCTTTTATACTGCCAATTTTTTTTGAAAAAGGCTCTCTCAACATATTTCCGTGCTGTTTAAGCTTTTCAATATATTGAAAAACTTTTATCCGTGTATCATTGTTCATCTCTGACAAAAATTTAATTACCGGGCTTTTTCCGCATTTTGTATAAAACGTCACTTTAAATGTTTCTATTTTCACTACCCCCACCCCGCCTTAATTAAATATAGTTTACAACAAATTTGTTGTATTGTCAAATTTTTTCTTATTTTTGACGCCGCGAAGTCCCTGCGGTAAATTGAAATTCATTCATTGAATCATGAATCAGGACCTGATTACCCCCACACCTTGCTTTTAGGAGTTTTTATTGATATGAATTTTAATGGGTATAAGAACCAGCCTCCGAAATAACTATTTATACCTGAAATTCAGACGACGTGCCGGAAAAATTTCCGTCCGCCATGCAAAACCAGGTCAGAGCCGGAAGCATGCATTGCATGCCAGGCTTTAGCCGCAGCAATCCGTTTTCGCTGAAGCTTAAACGGACATGGGCAGCGGCTCTACGGTTCTTTCGGGCGGCCATATAAGGCCGCCCCTACAGGGGTCCATGCACTGAATGAATAATGGCAGGCGGGGCTTTTTTTGAGGACGGAAACTTTTAGGTTGGGGACATATGAGACTTTTGGAGGGCCCTGCGGCCATCTTTTAAATTTAGCCGCAGCTACCCGGAAAAAGGCTCATATGTCCCCAACAAATATCCAAAAATTACGCGAACCTTGCCGCTATGGCAGCCGTTGTAAGAGCGAACATCAGGCAGATTACCATTATGTCGTATGGCTTCATGGAATGTTTGCCCGTCAGGTTTATCTTATTATCCGGCGCAAACCCCTTTGACTCCAGCGCAAGGGTCAGTATCTCCGCCTTTTTAACCCCGTTTATAATAAGCGGCACCAGCAGCGGCGCGTATGATTTTATCCTTGCAAAAAGCCCCCCTTTTTCCGGGTCGTTGCCCCTCACCTTCTGCGCCTCCACAATCGCCGAACCTGTGGAGGCAAATACCGATACCAGCCTGAAAGAAAGCGAAAATGTGAAGGCCACCCTGTATGGCACACCAAAAAGCACCATTGAATCAGAGAGATCCTCAAGTGATGCGGTGGAAAGGTAAAGCAGCCCTGATAGAAGCAGGTTTATGAACCTTAATGCTGAAATAACAGCGAAATAAACGGCCCCTTTGTATATTACAATTGGACCGGCTGAAAAAATCTTCACGCTACCTTCATAAAAAAATATCCAGAGTGTGAACGTCATAAATGCTATGGTTAAAAACAGCGCTGCCATGCGCCGCAGCGGTTCAAGGCTCTGCGAGGCGAAGAAAAGTGCCAGCAGGCCGGCTGTAAGTATGAGCTGAAGATAAACCAGGCGCGTTGCCGCTGCTATGGCAAAAAGGAGTATTAGCGATATTATCTTTGCCCTGGGGTCGAGCCTGTGAATGAAGGTCTCCTGTTTTTTATAAAAAAAGAGGCTCATTTTTTCCTCCAGCATTTTGAAAATTCCCTGCTGTTAAGGATGAGCCTGTTGTTCAGTTCCAGTGAAGCCTCCATTAATTCCGTGGGCCTTACACTGGCGGCTTTTGTATGGAAGTTTCCGCTGAAAAACTCCCTCTTGTCCCCCATAAAAACAATTTTGCCGCCCGCAAGCGCGAGTATCCTCTCCCCGTATGAAGCCGCAGCCTCCATTGAATGGGTGATTGTTATAATTGTCTTTCCCTTTGAGTTGAGTTCCTCTATTATATCCATAAGCCCCCTGTATGAAAGATAGTCTAGCCCGGTTGTGGGTTCATCGAGTATAATCACATCGGGTTCGGATACAAGCACCGAGGCGCATGCTATTTTCTGCCTGTCCCCTTTAGGCAATGAAAAAGGATCCGCTTCTGATTTGTCTGTCAGGCCGAATATTTCCATAATTGCGCCCACCCTGGATTTTACCTTAGATTCAGCCGCGCCTTTCATCTTCATGGCGAAGGCTATCTCGTCAAAAACAGTTTCGGCAAATATCTGGTTGTCCGGATTCTGGTAAACATAGCCAACCTGCCCCTGGACACCACGCTTTTTTATTGAAGTTCCCGCGTAAAATATCTCGCCATGCTGAAAATCTTTGTAAATTCCCGCCAGTATTTTCATAAGTGTTGTTTTGCCAGAGCCGTTGGCGCCTACAACCGCGAGAAATTCCCCTTTTTTTATTTCAAAGCTCACATCAGAAAGAACCTCTTCGCGCGACCCCGGATATATAAATGAAAGATTTTTAACCTGTATCACTGCTGGTACGTCCTTATTCCTTACTGCGCTGGCTGTTGAATATTTATCTGCGTCAAACTCAAAGTCCTTTTTTATCCCGGCGCACGCCTGCTTCATGGAAGGAAAATAACCGCCTGCGGCCCTGAAAACTTCCGGCGCGCCGATTCCCGCCCCTTCAAGCATTTTAATATCCCCTGCTGTTTCCTTTCCCGCGTCTGAAATTATAAGGCCGTCATTCATAACTATTATCCTATCAAAACAGGCGTAGAAATCCACTGACTGCTCAAATACTATAAGGGTTCCCCTGTACCCCTTTATCATTTCAAGTATCATATCCTGGGAAAAAGGGTCAAGATCGGTCATAGGTTCGTCAAGGATTAGTATTTCCGGCGAGGCGGAAAGCAGTGAAAGAATAGCGGTCTTTTGCTTTTCCCCGCCCGAGAGGCTGCTGATGCTCCTGTCAAAAAGAGGCAGCATCCCGAACTGCTCCGCGAGGTTTTCCGCCCTCCCTGTTGATTCCCTGTAAAACTTTCCAAGGTTCATCGGGTAAAAGATGAGCTCTTCCCTTACTGATGTGGAGACTATCTGCCCCTCAAAGTCCTGGAATAAAAGTGCCATTTTCCCCTTAAGATCGGCATATTTGAGGTTAAAAACTTCATCACCGCCGTACATATATTGCCCCTCAAGCTCTCCGCGTTTGTCGAGTAATGGTATAATGCCGGACAGAATTTTTGAAAGGGTTGTTTTCCCGGCGCCGTTTTTTCCGGCAATTAATATTTTTTCACCCGGGTTGATTGAAAGGTTTATACTTTTGAGTACTTCCGGCAGTTCTTTTTTGTACCGGTATTTAAGTCCGCTGATTTCTATCATTAATATCAGGCCTGCTGTTTGTTGTCGTACATCAGCCCTGTTTTTTCCAGCCTTTTATAAAGGAGTTTCATTAATATTATGCCGAGCACCGACGACATCAGGAAATTATTCACGAATATAATCACCAGAAGCACCTTAAATGGCGCAAGTTTAAAAAGCGACGCGCCGCCGGCCACGGTGAGCGCGCAGGCAGCGCTGGCCGCAAGGCAGGCAAGAATAAAGACAAGTATCTGTTTCAAATTCATTGTAACTTCTTCCTTTATAAGGGCCCTCCATATCAGGAAAGGGATATATGCGTAAAGAAAGTTTCCCAGGAACCCGAAGGCAGATGCCGGTGAAAGCATTCCAAAAAAATCCGCTATCAGATTTCCGATTGCAGAGCCCCACGCCGCGGCCGGGCCGAACATGATGCCGAATATCACGGGAAAAACAGAGGCCGGCCTTAGCTCTGTTAAGCCCGGAATTATCTGGATGGCCTTAAATGGTATGAGCGCGCCGGCGTAAATGGCCGCTGTTATGGCTATTAAAACTATCTGCCTTGTTTTTCCCCAGACGGAAAATATATCCTTCACATATGCCTCCGTGTTGTCATTCAGCGATTTTAATTATGTATCCCTTTATCTTTTCCTTCACTAAAAGTTCATCCTTAAGTTTCTGTGCTTCCTGTTTTGATCCAAATTTTCCGGCAGAAAGCTTAAAAAGGTTTCCATCTTTTTTTACACTGGCCTCAAAATTGTCTTTATTCAGTTTCTTCTCCCAGTAATCGCAGAATTTTTTATTCGTGTATGCGCCCACCTGTACGCTGTAAAATATCCCCGTCGCCGGTTTTTCCGCCGGTGGAGATGCAACGGTCAGAGCCTCGACGGTCAGCCCCTTTGCTTCTATGGAAGCGGGAAATTTGTTTTTAAGGTCGGAAAAAACAATATCCGCGCCTTTGGTGTCCCCGCTTTTTTTAAGGGAATCGCTGAGCTTAAAATATACAGCGGGCATATAAATATTTTTTTCTTTCGGGTCTGCCGCGTCAATTACCTGTTTGTAGGCGGCGGCCGCGTCGGAATACTTTTCCCTTGCGTAAATAGAATCAGCCCGCACAAGCTGCATCCTGTTTTTATATGCCGGAAAATTCTTTTTTCCGAAAGCGTCAATTATTCCGTCAATAGAGTCATAGTCCTTTGAGGCGTACATGCAAAGCGCCATGTAATAATATGATTCCCCGGCCGGAGTTGCTTCGGAAAATTTCCGGATAATTGTATCAAAATACCCCCTGGCTTTTGTGTAATCTCCCGAGGCGTAATACAGCTTTCCAAGGGCTGCCTGTGCCAGGGCCTCGGGTTCAGCGCCGGCGTAATCGGCAATCACGCTGCTGTAAATTTTGGCGGCTTCTTCAATTGTCGGTGCCATTTCCGCGAGCCTTATTAGAGCCTCTGCCCTGTGCTTTGACAGGGGGAATTTGTCCGTAAAATCGCTGTAGCTTTTGCGTGCCGCGTCAAAATCCTGTTTGTCAAAGGAGGCGTTTGCGTCAATAAAAGCCTCTTCCTCCGTCATGTTGGAGTGGTAAGAAGCCGATAAAAATGAAACCGCAAAAAATAGCGGAATTAAAAACAAGCCGATTTTTTTCATTTAAGGATTTCTCCAGTAAGTATCGCGCCTTTTGCGCCTGTTATTTTAACCGTTTTTAAGGTGCCCGCAAGAGAAGCCCCTCCAACGGTTATTACTTTCCTGTTGGCCGGGGTGGTGCCTTCCATCATTCCGGGTTCCTTCATTGCCGGAGAGTAAAAAAGCACTTCGAGTTCCCCGCCAATGAGGCTTTTGGTAATATCTTCCCCTATTTTTTTCTCCAATTCAAGCACATAATTTAACCGCCTTAATTTCTCTTTTTCAGGGACATCATCGGCGAGTTTTTCCGCGGCCGTTCCTTTTCTCACGGAATATTTGAATATATAAGCCGCGTCAAAGCGGCACTTTTCGGCCATTTCCGCTGTCTCCATAAAATCAGCCTCTGTCTCTCCGGGAAATCCCACAAGTATATCCGTGGTAACAGATACGCCCGGCATCGCGCTCCTTATCCTGGCCACCCTGCTTTTGTACCATTCAGCTGTATATTTTCTGTTCATTGCCTTTAATATCCTGTCCGACCCGGACTGGAGCGGAAGGTGTATGTGCTTGCAAACCTTATTTATACCGGCTATAGCCCCTATCAAATCGTCGCTTAAATCCTTGGGATGGCTGGTCATGAACCGCAGCCGCTCAATTCCTGATACTTCAGCGGCCTTTTTCAGGAGCCCGGCAAAATCATCGCCGGATGCGGCGTCAAGGTATGAATTCACATTCTGCCCAAGAAAAAGGGCCTCCTTAAAACCCTGGCCGGCCATTATTTCCAATTCCTGAATGATTGATGCCGCATCCCTGCTTCTCTCCCTGCCGCGCACGTATGGCACTATGCAGTAAGTGCAAAAATTATCGCATCCCTGCATTATGGTTATTGAGCCGCGCACCTTATCGGAGCGTTTAAGGTTTTTTGTATAACGCTCGTTGACGTTTTCAATGAATAACTTTGTTTTGGGCCGCTCCAGAATCTCCGCTATGTTGGAAAAATTAAATGTGCCCACAACCGCGTAAAGGCGCGGGAATTTTTTTATAATGGATTCTTTCATGCGCTCGGCCATGCAGCCCGCAACTATGACTTTTTTGTCCTTTACTGCGGCGCCTATGTAGCTTGTCGCTCTGTCCTCGGCATGGGCGCGCACCGAGCATGTGTTTACTATCACGAACTCGGCTTCCTTCCCGTCGGCGCAAAGTTCATAGCCGCCGGCGGCAAGCTCGCCCGCCATCCTCTCGGAATCGTAAACATTCATCTGGCACCCGAAAGTTTTAATAAAAACTTTTTTCATTCCGCATATCTCCAGTTTTTCAGGAAATTATATAATGCCCCTTTTCTTCGCGCAGTTTCACATTAGTCCCGAACAACCCTGTCAGGTTTTTTTCGGTTAGGACATCTTTTATTTTCCCGGACATATATATTTTGCCACCCTTAAGCATAACCACTTTTTTTATCTCGGGTATTATATCCTGCATTGTATGTGTTGAAATTATAACTGTCACACCTTTATTGGCAATCCTTGAAATTGTGGCCCTGAATTTCCTCATGGCATATATATCAAGGGAATTTGTCGGTTCGTCGAGCAGTATAGCCTTCGGGTTGTGCGCGAGGGCCCTGGCAATAAATACCCTCCTTGCCTCTCCCGAGGATATCTCTGAAATGAGCCTCTCTTTTAGATGCGCCACTTCCATAAATTCAAGGGATTTAACCGCCTTTTCCCTGACTTCATCGGAGGCTTCCATATTATACATATTCATGGCGTCGTAAAATGACGAGGCCACAACGTCAAATACCGTCACATCCGGGTTTGCAAGAAGCGATATGGAATCAGATACAATGCCGAGCTTTCCGCGCAGGGTGTGGATGTCCCAGGTATCTTCGCCGAATATTTTAAAGGTCTTCTCCTCCATGCTGTAAGGATATATTTCCCTGGTCATAAGCTTTATCAGGGTGGATTTTCCGGAACCATTCGGCCCGAGTATGGCCGTATGCTCACCGGCGTCAATTGTAAGATTGACTGAGTCCAGGATCCTGGCTTTGTTCATCAGCACTATTATGTTATTAAAATCTATGATGCGGTCTTGCATTTTGCTCTGCCTCCCTGCCGGCCTTTTTCTTTTCCAGCCTTGCCATAAGTTCCACATGGTATGTCTGGGGGAACTGGTCAAGGGTCTGCACCTCTGCCACAAAATAATTGTCCTTGAGCTCGTTGATGTCCCTGGCAAAGCTGGCCGGGTTGCATGATATATAAACTATGTTTTCTATTTTGCTGCGCCTTATTGCCGCCAGTATTTTCGGATGTATCCCTTTTCTCGGCGGGTCAATAACAAGGTCCGTAATGCGCACATCATTCATGAATTTATCAACCGCGTCCTCGGCCCTGCCGTTGACCACTGTGACATTGTGGTAATTGTTCCTCACGGTCATTTCATGGAGCCGCTGGGCCGCGCCTGTGTCTATCTCAACAACAAATATTTCCCTGAATTTATCACGGGAAGGCAGGGTTAAGGCGCCGACGCCGCCGTAAAGATCCAGCACTTTTGCGCCGGGCTTTATATTCTCCTTTACAAAGGCTGCCATTTTTTCAAGGCTCAAAGCGTTAACCTGGAAAAATGAGGATGAATTCAAGTTGAAATCAATTCCTGCCGCTCTCTCTGTTATATATGGCTGGCCGTATATTGTTTTTTCCCTGTCACTGAATACGTTGTTCCCTGGCTCTGTGTTTGTATTAAGCACCGTACCTTTTAACCCCTGCACGTTTAGTCTTACTGCCTCGGCGGCGTAGCTTATAAAAGGCTGGATGTCCCTGCCGTTTACCACAAATGTGACAAGGCTCTCGCCTTTCATGTTGACCCTTATTGCCACATGCCGTAAATAGCCCCTGTTGCTTTTTTCATCATAAAGGCTTATCTCTTTTTTTCTCTCGTTAAAAGCCTTTGTTATAACCGCGGCAATCTCGTTTATTTTCGGCTGGAGTATCATGCATTTATCAACGCCTATTACCTCGTGGCTGCGCGCCCTATAAAACCCCATCTTCACAACTCCGTCCTCGATTGCCGCCTTATACTGCGCCCTGTTGCGGTAATATAGCGGATTGTCAAAAGTTATGGGCTGTCCCACCTCAACATTGGGAAGCCCGGCGCTCTTTTCAAGCATGAACTTCACGAACTTGTGTTTATACTGCACCTGGGCGGTGTATTTGATGTTCATCCAGTCGCAGCCGCCGCACTCCCCGAAATAAGGGCAAACGGGCTTTGTATAAGCCGGGGATTCGGTTATTACGCGCAAAATCTTCCCGGAGGCAAAATTCTTTTTTAACTCTGTTATCCTGGCCCGTACAAGCGAGCCGGGCACGCCGTATGGTATAAATACCGTAAAATTTTTATACCTTCCCACGCTGTCCCCGCCGTAGGCAAGGTCCATTATTTCTATATCAAGCTCATCGCCCTTTGATATGGGCGGCTTTTCATAACTTTTCTTGGCCATAAGGTTTTCTCCTTTAAAATGAAAAAAGACAGGCTGCTTTGCCTGTCTGAAGGTAGTTTGTTGTATTAATATTTCATCTTTAAACTATCTTAAGGGAGCCTGTGTTTCCTGTTCCCTTTAGCCCTTTGCGACAGGCACATGTTTATAATTTACTACTCCCGGCGTTAAATGTCAATGAAAGCTTATATCCAAGGGCATTAAGTTTAACCTGTCATTCCCTTTTCTTCATAAACCTTATTTATCATCGGACGGAGTTCTTTCAGGTTAAATATAAATAACGCCGCGCATACAGCCCCGAGTATTGCCCCCGCAAGCACCACAAAAGGAACCCCGGTTTTTCCCGCCACCCATCCCTGCACGAGCCCGCCAAACGGAATTATCCCCGTGAACCCCATTATAAAAAGGGACATCACCCTGCCGCGCTTGTCGTCGTCTGTGAATATCTGCAGCAGCGTGTTTACAGAAGAGTTGAACATAATAACCCCTGCCCCTGCTATGGCGACAGATAGGGCCGAGAGCCACATCAATTTTGAAACGCTGAAAAATATCAGCCCGCCGCTTTCAATAAAAGCTGAAACAATTAGAAAATTTATCAGCCCGGCGGTATTTTTCCTTGCAGCCACAAAAATGGCTCCGGCAAGCGCGCCGGCACCCATTGCCGACATAAGCATCCCCATTGTGCCAGGCCCTCCCTTTAATATATCCTTCGCGAATACCGGCATGAATACGGTGAACGGCGATGTAAAAAAGAAAACAGCGCACATTATTATTACTACTTCCCTTATCGGCCTGAATGAAAAAGAATATTTAAAACCATGGCTGATTTCCCCGATGAAATTTATTTCGCCCAGCTTTACGTCCTGATATTTTCTCTCAATGTTCATCATTGAAAGGCATACTGCCACGGCGCAATAACATAAAGTGTTTATCAAAAAACATATGCCCTCCCCCGCTGCCGCAATTATTGCGCCTGCAATGGCCGGGCCAATCAGGCGCGAGCCGTTAAAAATTGCGGAATTAAGGGCAATCGCATTGGAAAGGTCATTTTTTTCTTCAACAACATCAAGGAAGAATGTGTGCCTTGTGGTCATGTCAAAACCGCTGACAATGCCAAGGAGTATGCTTAAAATTATTATATGCCAAATCTGTACGGTACCGGTCATTACAAGCAGTGTTAGCAGCCCTGCCTGCAGCATGAAAAAATACTGGACATAAAGAAGAATTTTCCTGCGGTCTCTTTTTTCGCTTAAGACCCCGACAAAAGGGGCCATAAAAAATGCCGGCGCCTGTGAAGTAAAACCTATTATGCCGAGCATAAGTGCGGAATTTGTCATCCGGTAAACCATCCATCCCATGGCCACCTGCTGTATCCACGCGCCTGTAAAGGATACGCTCTGCCCTAAAAAATAGAGCCTGTAATTCCTGTATTTAAACGCCCTGAAAATATTTTTTATATAATCTTTCAATTTTTCGCCTGCGTAATTTTTTTAACTTACCGTCTTCCTGAAGGCTTTTATCGCCAGTGTAAAAATCACAAGCCCGTAAATAAAGAGGGCGGACGCTTCCGGAAGGAGCTCCATAAACCCCAGCCCTTTCAGAAAAATCCCCCTGATTATGACCATGTAATACCTCATGGGTATAAGATATGTGAGCCACTGCAGCACCAGCGGCATGTTTTTTATCGGGAACAAAAACCCCGACAGGAGTATATTTGGCATCATTATGAATATGGACGAAAACATGGCCTGCTGCTGCGTCGCCGATATAGTTGAAATGAATATGCCAATACCCAGGTTGACCATTATCATCAGGAATGACAGCGCCAGAAGCAGCATGAAGCTCCCCTCAAAAGGCGTCTTAAAAATAATGCCGCATACGATAACTACCAGCACTATATCAAGCAGACCCAGAAATATATAGGGTATTATCTTCCCGACTATTATCTGAAGCGGCGTGATTGGAGTGACCACCATCTGTTCTATGTTGCCCGATTCCTTTTCCCTGACTATTGACAGGGACATTATTACAAGCGTGATTATTGTAAGAATGAGCCCTATAACGCCGGGCACCATATCATTGGCGCTGGCAAGCTCCGGGTTGTACCATACCCGCTCTTCCATGGCAAGCGACGGCAGGGGTCCCACTGCCGGTTTCATTACGGCCATCTTATCGGCGAATATCTGTTCCGAAAAGGCCATTATAATAAGCTGGGCCCTGGACATTGTCTGCGTGGCGCTGTTTGAATCGGTTCCGTCACCTATTATCTGTACCTGTATTGATTTTCCTTTTTTAAGGTTTTCTTCAAAATCCTTCGGGATCCTTATGCACACTTTTGCTTTGTTGCTTCCGAGCTCACCCTGTATGGCCGAGGGGTCGCGCGTAAAATTTACAATATTAAAATATTCGCTGTTTAAAAACTTATCGGCAAGCGCCCTGCTTTTTGCAGATGAATCCTCATCGCATATCATTGTGGGCACATGCGTTATATCGGTCGTGGCCACATACCCGAAGACAATTGCCTGGAG
Organism: uncultured Spirochaetia bacterium; assembly: GCA_964565765.1. Classification (GTDB taxonomy): domain Bacteria; phylum Oederibacteriota; class PGYV01; order PGYV01; family Palsa-1178; genus Bog-1181. Next base: position 28,947 of record CAZMGF010000002.1, on the reverse strand, counting down.
GATAGGCGCAATTACAAGCATAATAATCAGCTTTGATCTTCTCATCTCTATGAATTCTTTTTTCATCATGTGCCTTACCGGCACAAAAAACTCCCTTAAGCCTCCCATGTTAACATCCCTTCATCAGCCTATTGTTTTCTTAAAACTTCTCGCGGAAGCTGTTATAAAAATGGTTCCGAATACAAGCAGGAACATTCCCTCACCCCATACGGTAAAGAAGCCCGTCCCGGCTTTTAAAAATATGGTTCTTAAGGCCACTATATAGTATTTTGCCGGAACAACATAGCTTATCGCCTGTATAATAACCGGCATTGAAGCTATGGGAAAAACAAACCCTGATAACAGTATCGACGGCAGCAGCGTGCCAAGCGCCGTTCCCATTACCGCAACCTGCTGATTTTCCGCGACTGCGGAAATAATAAGCCCGAGCCCCAGTGCGCAGAAAAGGAACAGGAGCGTATAAACCGCGAGTACAATAAAACTTCCCTTAAAAGGGACATGGAACCATAAAATGCCCACCGATACGATGAGCGTGACGTCAATAAGGCACAATACTATATAGGGAACTATTTTTCCTATCATAAGCTCAAGCGGCTTTAACGGCGTTGCCACAAGCTGCTCGTATGTGTTGTGTTCCTTTTCCCTGACTATCGTAAGCGAAGTGAGCAGGGCGGATATTAACATCATTATAATGGCGGCAAGCCCGGGCACTATGTAATTGGTCGATTTAAGTTCCGGGTTGTACCATACCCTCGGCACCGGCACTATCATGGGAACGCTTTTCACATCAAACCCCCGCGAGCTTACGGTTTCAAGCATAAGGTTGCCGGAAATCTGGGCGATAATAGCCTGGCAATAACCCAGCCCGATTGAGATTGTATTTGAGTCCGAGCCGTCGCCTATGACCTGTAATTTTACTTCCCTGCCTTTTTTAATATCGGTATATAAATTGTAAGGCAGGACAAGAATCATTTTAATGCCGTTCATCCTGAGCGTTTTAACGCATTTTTCCATGCTGTTATAGCACCCTTTATTAACTTCAAAATAACCGCTTGCCGTGAATTTCTGGACTATTTCCCTTGAAATAAACGTGCGGTCGTAATCCACTACCCCGAGGTCTATTTTATTAATATCAAATGTGACGGCGTACGCGTACAGTACAAGCAGTATTACTGGCGCAAGCAGGGCTATTACAAGAGAGCGTGTGTCCCGCACAATATGCAGGAACTCTTTTTTCATCACCGGTATTATCCTTTTTGCATTGAGCTTTCCTGTGTCCCGCCCCAATTTTTTCTCCCCCGGCGTCATGATGCTTTTGCCTCATATTTTTTCACAAGTTTTACAAAGACATCGTCCATTGTCGGTTCCACTTCCTCGGGCTGGGTAAAGTTTATGGATTGTTCCTTGAGTATCTTCGCGATTAGCCCCCTAGCCGCCGCTGTATCCATTCCTGAAGTCACGTGTATAAGGGCGCCGTGTATTGATATATCCCCGGCAAGCTCTTCGTTATTGTTGAGCGCGTCATATGTTTTTACAGGCGTATCCGTTTGTATCTCAATAATCGGCTTTTCAAAGACCGCTTTTTTTATATCCGGTATTGTTCCTTCCTTTATTATCCTGCCGCCGTGCATTATCGATATCCTGTTGCAGTGCTCCACCTCGTCCATATAATGGGTCGTAACAAATACCGTCGTGCCGGAATCAGAAAGACCCCTTATTATCTCCCAGAACCTGCGCCGCAAGAGCGGGTCAACACCTGCCGTGGGTTCGTCAAGAAAAACTATCTCGGGTTTATGCGCTATGGCGCATGCAAGGGCCACGCGCTGTTTTAAACCGCCCGGCATATCTCCGACTATCCTCGCCCCGGAGCCTTCAAGTTCCACAAGGGCGCACACCTCGGGTATTCTTGTTTTAATGGCGGCGTCCGTAAGGCCGTAGATGCCGGCGTAAAACTCTATATTTTCCTCCACTGTAAGCAGTGAATAAAGTGAAAATTTCTGTGACATATACCCGAGCTTTCTTTTGACAGCATCCGCATCTTTTTTTATTGAATATCCCGCCACCATGGCGTCGCCGCTTGTCGGCTCCAGCAGGCCGCAGAGCATTCTTATGGTAGTTGTTTTACCGGCGCCGTTAGCTCCGAGAAATCCGTATATCTCCCCTTTTTCCACCTCAAAAGAGACGGAATCAACGGCCGTAAAATCCCCGAATTTTTTCTCTAATTTCTCGGCTCTTACTGAAATTTCTCTCATTTAAACCCCGTCATTTTTTATACGTTCCACAAATACATCCTCAACGCTTGCCGCAATAATATGGGTCATTGATTCTTTTTCAGCCTTACTGATAAAATCTTCCGCGGCTGCGGTGTCATCCACAACAATATGGAACCTGCTGCCGAGCTGCTGCTGGTCCCTTATATAAGGGCTTGAAGCTATTATTTCCATAAATTTTTCCGAATCGGCCGGATGCGACTCAAGCACCACTCCTTTAAAGGATTTTTTCATATCCCTTGGCGTGCCTGCCGCGATTATTTTTCCCCTGAACATGAGCCCTATCTTCGAGCATTGCTCTGCCTCGTCCATATAGGGGGTTGTCACCACTATTGTAACGCCGGCGGCGTGTATCTGCTGGAGTATCTCCCAGAATTCCCTGCGCGACACCGGGTCCACGCCCGTTGTGGGTTCATCAAGAAAAAGTATCTCGGGCCTGTGTATAAGGGTACAAATCAGCGCAAGTTTCTGCTTCATGCCGCCGGATAATTTTCCGGCAAGACGGTCCTTGAACGGCGCGAGCCTTGTCATCTGAAGCAGGGGTGAGAGCCTCTCTTCAAGTTCTTTCTTTTCTATGGAATAAATGTCTGAAAAAAATCTTATATTTTCCTCGACTGTGAGGTCGCCATAAAGGGAAAATTTCTGGCACATATAGCCTATATGTTCCTTGACCCCTTCGGCCTCGTCAGGCAGTTTTCTGCCGAGAACAACGGCGCTGCCGCCGCTTAAAGTCATTATTCCCGACAATATGCGCAGGGTTGTCGTCTTGCCTCCGCCGTCGGGCCCGATGAGGCCGAATATTTCCCCGCGTTCAACGGAAAAATCAAGCCCGTCAACGGCTTTTATCCCCTTGAATTCCTTGCGGAGGCCCTCTACCTTTATTATTTCCATTTGTTATTCCTCATATCTGTATATCAACATCCGCAGGTATTCCCGGCTTCAGGATCCCCTCGGGATTTGGCACAGTAATCTGCACCTCAAATACTTCCTTTATTCTTTCATCCTGAGTCTGCACGTTTTTCGGGGTAAATTCCGCCTCGCCGGATATGAATGTAACTTTACCTTCAAATTTTCGCCCTTTGTAGGCATCAATTTCAACTAATGCCTTCATGCCGTATTTAATCATGGTCATCTGGGTCAGGGGAACATAAATAGTGACTTTCGCCTGGGATAAGTCGCCGATAGTAAAAAGCGGCGAACCCGGCGATACGAGCTCTCCGGCCTCGACATGTTTTTTCAGTATGATCCCGCTCCACGGCGCTTTTACAGCCGCCTCGTCAAGCATCACCTGCGCCTCTTTAAGCTGTGCCTGTGCCGAAACAAAAGCCGCCTGGGCCGAGTCAAACTGCTGCTGGGAAATTGACTGTGTATCAAAAAGATTTTTTGACCTGTTGTAAATATCACGGGCGTTCACGAAAACAGCGGCGGCCGCGTCTTTCTGGGCCGCGACTATTGAGTCGTCAAGATCCGCCATAGTTTCCCCTTTTTTAACCTCCTGCCCCTCGTCCTTTTCAAGCGTTGTTATCCTGCTTGAAATCCTGGAAGAGACATCAACCTCTGTTATTTCAACGGTTCCCGAGGCCGTAACCTTCGGGGTATTGTGGAAAAACTTTGGCAGCAGCCAGAATCCGAGGATGCCAAGCGCCACGACAGCCGCTATAACCGGCCTTAACTTCTTGATTTTTTCGACATCCATAATCAACCCTCCACGCTATTTTTTTATTCCGTTCATTATAAGGTCAAGCACGAACTTTTTTCTTCCTTTGATGAACTTATCCGCGACGATTTTTTTAACCCCGAAGACATCAACAACTTCATTTAATATCTGCCCGGCTATAAATACGGGCAGCATCTGCGTGACAATGCTCATAAACAACTGTACCTTGTCCACTTTCCTGACTTTTCCGGTTGACACCTGGTCGTCAAAATATTTGATAAAGTTCCTTATGCTGCTGTTGTTAAGTATGTTTTTTGAAAGTAGCACTTTTTTTAGGACTTTTCCGCCGCGCATGGCCTCATATATGACTATCTTAAAATAATCGGCGTAGTCGGTAAAAATTTCTATGTAAGCGTCAATTACACTGCCTATCCTGTCCTCAATTTGCGGCTGTTCAGCGGGTATTTTCCCGAGTTTTTCAATTATGGCGTTGGCCACCGTGCTTATGGCCTGTTCATACATATTATCCTTGCTGGTATAATAATAATGGAGCATGGCCTTGTTCACCTTTGCCCTGTCGGCTATGGCCTGGGTCCTTGCGCCGTCAAAACCATGCTCAATAAACTCCTCGATTGCGGCCTTCAATATCCTCTCTTTTGTCTTTCCGTCGTCCTTTTTTACAGCCAAGCTTCACCCTTTCCCAGCCACAGCGCCACTGCCGCCGCCGCCTGCCTGATGGTTTTTCTGGAATTTCCGGCAGTTTTTTTTGTCTTTGCTTTTTCCGGTTGTTTTTTCTTTTTCATATGACCCTCTTTTATTAACCTTTCGGTTTAACTGTTTGGTTAAATATAGCATATGAATTGTGCCGTGTCAAGTTTTGTAATTGGAAATATTGCGGAAGGCTCAGCCTCCGAAAGAAAGTGCCTCTGTAATTATTTCCGCGTATGAAGGGTGCACGTGCACGCAGTTTTTTAAAACATTGGTTTTAACGCCGGCCCCTATTATCACCGTAAGTTCGTTTATTATCTCGGTTATTTCTTCGCCCACGGCGCAGGCCCCGATTATAGTGGAAGTGCGCGTGTCCTCAATGAGTTTTATCAGGCCGGCGTCCCTGTCCTCAACAACGGCCTTGCCAATGGCCTTGAAAAAATACCTGTATATTTTAACCGGAATATTTAACTCCGCCGCTTTTGCCTGGCTCAAACCGATGCTGCCCAGCTGTGGCGAGGAAAAGACAAGTTTTGGAACGTTGGTATAATTAATATCTCCGGCCGCGCCCTTTGCGATATGCTCCACCACGGCAAAGGCTTCCCTCGAGGCTGTATATGCCAGCATGGGCGTCGGTATGCAGTCTCCAGCCGCGTAAATTCCAGGAACGTTTGTCGCCATATTGGTGTCGGTTTTTATGAATCCTTTTTCATCAAGCGCCACCCCGGCCGCTTCAAGCCCAAGCCTGCCCGTGTTCGCCCTTCTGCCCGTTGCCTCAAATATCATGTCGTATTTTTCAACGGTTGTGGTGGAGTTTACGGTAATTTCAGCTTCTCTGTCCGTGCTTATGCCGGCCACCGCCGCCCCTTCAAATAACCTTATCTTTTTCTTCCTGAATTCCCTTGAAAGGGTGTTTATCATTTCCGGGTCCTCGCCGTAAAGAATTGTCGGCAGGGCCTCGGCTATATCAACGCTTGCCCCTATATTGTTAAGGAATGAGGCGTACTCGCACCCTATTACGCCGCCTCCTATAATAAGCGCCTTTTTAGGGGCGTCGTCAAGCTCAAATATTTTCTCCGGGGAAAACACTGCGGGATTGTTGAAGAATCTTTTTGGAGAGGAACCCACGGCTATAAGAAAATTTTTCGCCTTAATAACGCGGCCGGCCGCTTCAACAGTATCGGCCGCGGTGAACCTGGCCTCGCCGTATATCATTTCCACGCCTGCCAGAGCAAGCCTTGAATTTAAGCCTTTGCGTAAAAATGAAACCCTCTGCATGACATCGCCGCGTATATTGTGGTAATCTCCGCCGCCATGGGAATAATATAACATTCCTTTTAAGGGGATACAGCCTTCATTAAGGCAGACGCCGCCTGTCATTTCAGGGTTGCGTTCAATTACCGCTGTTTTTAACTTTAATTTCGCCGCCTCAAGCGCCGCCGTGTGCCCGGCAGGGCCCGAACCTATTACAACCAGATCGTACATTTGCCCTCCACTGCTATTCTTTTGCTTTCACATCATAACCCAAAATATACCCCAATGCAACCCGTGAAAATCCGTTATTCCTTTACTTATTGGTGTTGCCTTTTAACTTTTTACTTTAAAATGTACCTGTCAGCCATATAAGAGCTTCTGACCCACACTCCGCTCTCAACATGCTTAAAGCCGGCCTCATAACCCTTTTTTTCATACCATTTAAACTTTTCGGGGGTTATGTATTCAACCACAGCTTCATGAACATTATCAGGCTGCAGGTACTGGCCGACGGATAAAAAATCGCACCCAGCGCCTATGAGATCCCCGAAAGCACACAGTATTTCATCTTCTTTTTCACCAAGCCCGAGCATGAGCGCAGATTTTACGGCCACAAGCCTGTTCCTGGCTTTTGCGTATTTTAAAACCGCCAGGCTCCTGTTATAATCGGCCCCTTTTCTCACTTTATATAATGAAGGGACGGTCTCTATATTATGGGCGAATACTTCCGGGGAGGTATCAGCAACCGCTTCAATTGCCGGTTCATTACCTGCAAAATCAGGCACAAGAACCTCGATTTTTACGCCCGGGTTCAGCAGCCGTACTTCATTTATGGCTGAAACAAATGATGATGCCCCGCCGTCAGGCAGGTCATCACGTGTGACAGATGTTATTACAACGTAATTTAATTTAAGGCGCCTGACTGCTTCAGCGGTATTTTTCGCCTCACTGATATCAGGCGCCGCAGGTCTGCCTTTTTTAACATTGCAAAAAGTGCAGCTCCTGGTGCAGGTGTCGCCAAGAATAAGGAAAGCCGCGGTCCCGCGCGCGTAACATTCCGAAATATTCGGACAGCGCGCCTGATGGCAGACTGTATGCAGGCCAAGCCCGGCTAGTGCTTTCTCGGTGGAGTGCATCTCTTTAAAATCAATTTTTTTTACGGCATATTCCGGTTTTTGCATGTTCACCGTTGCTTATTTATTCATTTTTTTCAGGTTCCAGTTGTTCAACGCGTACCTTGATGTAAGTATTTCAACCACCCTTTTCTTTTCATCCATCACAAGCGGTTCTTCCTTAAGGTCCGCTCCGAATTCCTCCATAAAAGCTGCAATCAGGTTTGCCGCGGCTTCCTCCACATAAACTTTCCTTCCTAAAACCGTGTTAAGAAAGGTGTAGTTCCCCGCGCCATGCTCTCCCCTGACAAATCCCGGGGCCTCGCTGGTTTCTTCCAGTGGAATGGAGCCGTGCTGAAAAATTATATTTTTTTTCCTCATCTGGGCATTTCCGCCTATTTTTTTTCCACCTATCATAATGTCATATTCCTCATTTGCCGCGAAGCAGAAAGGACTGCGCCCGCCGAAGTTTGTCCGGGCAACGGCAATATCCCTGGCGTAAGCCGCCTTGAGCCCGAATTTGGAATACATGCGGATTATAAAAGCGTTGAGTTTTTCAAATGATCCTTTTACTGTAAGCGGTTCCTTTGATAGGTCGTTTTCTGATAATACAACGGAGTAGGTGAGTTCATTTTTGTGATAAATGGCGCCGCCGCCTGTAAGCCTCCTGACAACCGGCACAGAACGTGAGGCGCATTTTTCGAGGTTTATTTCCTTTTGCGCGTCCTGGTTCCTTCCTATTGATAGCCCGGCGGGTTTCCATGAATATAGCCTTAAAACAGGCCTACTGGTTTTTTCATAGTATTCAATCAGGTACTCATCAATGGCCATGTTTTCATAGGGTGAAAATGATGCCGGCGGAATCAGGCGCGCCCTGTTATTTAAAAACATGTAAGCTTTAGGTCCCTCGCTGCCTTTGTTTCGTCCGGCCTTGATATTTCCGTGGTAACGGGCGCGTTCTTTATTTTTTCCGGGTCGGTCTGCGCGAGCCCGGCTATTTCCTTCATTGCTTCAATGAAAAAATCCATGGTTTCCTTTGACTCGGTCTCTGTGGGCTCTATCATTATGGCCTCATCCACGACCAGCGGAAAATAAATCGTTGGCGGGTGTATTCCCCTGTCAATCAAGGCTTTTGCAATGTCGGTGGCGTGCACCCCGTACGCGTTTTGTTTTTTGGCTGTAAAGACCACCTCATGCATGCATACCCTGTCATATGGCAGGTCGTAGAAAGCCTTTAATTTTGCCATGCAGTAATTCGCGTTCAGTACTGCTTTCTCAGAAAGGTCGATTAACCCCTCGCGTCCGAGCATAAGGATGTAAGTATAAGCCTTTAATATTACGCCGAAGTTGCCGAAAAAAGAGGCAACCTGGCCTATGGAGTTTTTTACGGAATAATCAAGGATGAACCTGCCGGTATGGTCCTTTGCCACTACAGGTACGGGAAGAAAATCAAGGAGCCTCTCTGAAACTCCGACCACGCCCGATCCCGGCCCGCCTCCGCCGTGCGGCGTTGAAAAGGTCTTGTGCAGGTTTATGTGCACAATGTCAAAACCCACATCGCCTGGCCTTAATTTGCCAAGGATGGCATTCAGATTCGCGCCGTCATAATACATTAAAGCGTCATATTTTTTTGCAATCGCGACAACTTCGCTTATCCTCTTTTCAAATACCCCGAGGGTTGAGGGCAATGTCATCATTATGCCGGCGACTTCATCATTCATTTTTTCCTTGAGAGAATCTATGTCTATTCCACCCTCTTTATCCACAGCGACCGTAATAATAGTGTATCCTGCCACTGCCGCGCTTGCCGGATTTGTGCCGTGGGCCGATTCAGGCACTACAATATATTTTTTATTGTTTCCTTTTTTCCTGTGATAGGCCGCGGTCAATAGTATGCCGAGCAGTTCTCCGTGCGCCCCGGCGTATGGCTGTGTTGTAAAACGCTTCATGCCTGTTATCTCGCATAACTGCCGGGAAATATCGTATATTACCTCGAGCGCCCCCTGAGCCGCTTCTTCGTCAATTAGCGCGGTGTACGGGTGCAGCCCGGTAAATCCCGGCAGCGCCGCCGCAGCCTCGTTTGCTTTCGGGTTGTATTTCATTGTGCAGGAACCCAGCGGATAGAAATGTGTGTCCACTGAAAAGTTTTTCTGCGACAAAACCGTAAAATGCCTCACCACGTCAAGTTCTGATAATTCAGGCAGCCCGCTTTCCGCGGCCCTTCTTAAAGACGCGGGTATTGCCTCCATGGCCTTTTCATTTACCTTTCCAGCGTCAACCCCGCTTCTTCCCTTTACGCTCTTTGAAAATATATTATCCATTGTTTTCACCTACAGGGCCGACTTAAAAGCTTCGGCGAAATTATCGATTTCCACAACTGTCCTTTTTTCCGTTGCGGCGATTATCAGATAGTTTTTCTTGTCGGGATAATATATGGAAGCCGGTATACCGGCATAATACCCTTTCTTTTCCATTTTTTTCACGAATTCACCGGCGTCCCCTTTAAGTTTAACTGTAAATTCATTAAAAGTGGCCCCCGGCTTTACTTCAGTAAAGGCGCCGAGTTTTTCCTTAAGGTATGAGGCCCTTTCAAGGTTAAGCAGGGAAATTTTTCTGAAACCCTCTTTTCCCATTAAAGAAAGGTATACGACCGCCCGCAGCGCGCACAGCGCCTGGTTGGAACATATATTTGACGTGGCCTTTTCCCTCCTGATATGCTGCTCCCTTGCCTGCAGCGTCAGGACGTAACATTTCTTTTTGTTCCTGTCCAGGGTTTCCCCGACTATCCTTCCGGGCATTTTCCTCACATAACCCTTTGACGCCACCATAATGCCGAGATACGGCCCCCCGAAAGAAAGCGGAAGCCCCAGTGACTGGCCGTCCGCTACGGCAATATCGGCCCCCATCTCACCCGGGGTCTTTAAAACTCCAAGAGACATTGGATAAAAAACCATTATTTTTGTTATTCCTTTTTCATCGCATATTTTAAAAAGATCGGTGTAGTCATCCGCTATGCCGAAGTAATTCGGTGTCTGCACAATAAGGGCCGCTGCCTGCTCATCTAAAAGCGCCGTAATTTTTTCCCTGTCAGTGGAAATATCCTTAAGGTCCGCTTCAATTATGTCCACATCCTGATTTATCACATATGTTTTCAATATTTTCCTGTAAACAGGATTTACACCCGCGTCTATAATTATCCTGGATCTTCCGTTGGTCCTTATTGCCATTGCGGCCGCCTCATATATGGCCGTGCCTCCATCGTAAAGCGAGGCGTTAGATACCTCGAGCCCTGTGAGCTTTGCAATCATTGTCTGGTATTCAAATATCGCCTGCAGGGTACCCTGGGATGCCTCCGGCTGGTAAGGTGTATACGCGGTATAAAATTCAGCGCGCGATGAAACTGCGTCCACAGCCGCCGGTATGAAATGGTCATAAAATCCGCCGCCCATGAAAAGTATCCTGCCGGTTTCGTTAGACGCGGAAAGGGTTGTAAGCCTGCTCAAGGCCTCATATTCCGTCATGCCTTCAGGAAGGTTAAAAGATTTCGGTTTTAATGGCCCGGGTATATCGGAAAAAAGGGATCCCATGGATTGCGCTCCAATATCGGAGAGCATTTCCTTTATTTCATTCTCAGTGTGCGGGGTAAATTTGGCCATTATCCCTCCAGGGAATCCAGGTATGCTTTATATGCCGCCGCATCCATAAGGTTTGAAACCTCTTTCGGGTCGTTAACTGTCAGCTGTGCTATCCATCCGTCCCCAAAAGGTGATTTGTTCACAAGCTCCGGGGCGCTTTCAAGCGTGGAATTTACCGCGGTGACTTTTCCTGTAAGCGGCGAATAAATATCGCTTGCCGCCTTCACGGATTCAATTCCGGTCAGTATTGTGAACTGCTTTACCTCTTTACCGGCCTTTGGAAGGTCGACATATGTTATGTCCCCGAGTTTGTGCTGGGCATAATCCGATATCCCCATTTTTGCGGAATTGCCCTCAATTTTAACCCATTCATGTTCCTTTGAATAAAAATATCCTTCTTTAATCTCCATTTTTAAGCCTCCTGGTATCTGATTGAAGTGTTTTTAATGAAAGGCGGAGCGGCCACCCGGCCCTTTGCCTCGCCTTTATCAAGCAAAATGGTGACTTCCCTGCCTTCGGTTATTAATTCTTTGTCGATATACATAAAACCTATGCCGCAGTTCAAATGGGGCGAGAAAACTCCGCTTGTCACAAAACCCGCTTCTTTTCCCCCAATAACAACCTTGTTTGTATGCCTGGGTGTCCTGCGCCCTTCCATGACAACTCCGGTGAGCATGCGTTTGATATTGTTTTTATGTTTTAACAGGGCTTCCCTGCCTGTAAATTCCTTTTCAAAATCAATGTACTTTTCCATACCCGCGTCAAGCGGCGTCACCGAGTCGGTAAGCTCGTCGCCATAAAGCGGCAGCCCTGCTTCCAGCCTTAAAATATCGCGGGCCCCCAGGCCTGCGGGCTTTACCATGGGGTCATCCAGAAATTTTTTCCACAGTTCCAGTCCTGTCTCCCTGGAAACATATATCTCATAACCAAGCTCTCCTGTATATCCCGTCCTGCTTATAACGGAATCCTGGCCAAGGATGTTAAAAATATCAAAGGTAAAATATTTAAGTTTTTTTATTGAGTCCCCGGCGACTTTTTTCATCACTTCCATAGCTTTGGGCCCCTGAAGGTCTATTTTTACCGTGGCGTCCGAGGCGTCCATAAAAAATGTATCTTTGGATAGCACAGATGAGATTGCCATGGCGTCCCTGTCTATATTGGAGGCGTTCACGACTATCATCCACTTGTCCAAAGCCAGCCTGTAAACTATAAGGTCGTCCATGACCGTCCCGTTGGCGTTTAATAAAAATCCGTAGCGGCATGTTTTCTCTTTCATTTTTATTACAGGGTTGGTTATGGCCTCGTCCAGGGTGGATCTCGACGGATCCTCGGTCACAAAAAACTCCCCCATATGCGAGATGTCAAAAACCGCGGCCGTGGTGCGGGTCTGTTTTGCCTCTTCAATTATGCTGCCGTAATGTATCGGCATGTTCCATCCGGCAAATGGCGCCATAAGGGCTTTTAGCCTGATGTGTTCGCTATGTAACACGGTATTTTTAAGTTCCATGTTTTACCCCGGAATTTTTATAGAATGTTTTTAGTATATATTAAACCATAAAATTTTTCAAGGATTCATTGCGCTGTTTTTAAGACGGTTTTTTTGTGCGGCCAAATGTATAGATAAATAAAAGTGAAATATTTTTTTAAAGATATTTTAAGTGTCGCCGCCTTTTCTAGGCGTGAGCCAATTTCTTGGCAAATGATATAAGGGGGTATATCTAGAGGAGTGAGGCGGCGACACTATTTTTTTGAGTTTAAATATTTCCTTTTGCCGTCTCTTCCTTTGTTTGTTAAAGCCGCGTTTTTTTAGCAGCCAGATAACCCAATAAAATTATTATAAAACAACTGATGGTTTTGTCAATAAATTATATCAGCTATTATAGTCAAGTACAACTTATGAGACATCGTTTAAATTCCTTTCCTAAAAAAATAAAGCGCCGCAGTAAGGGCCGCTCCTATGACAAATATAAGTAACGCCTGCTGCACGGCATATGGATATACCACAAGTATAACCCCGATTATCAGATACGGCAGGTTTGATTTCTTTTTTCCGTATAAAAACGCAAAAACACCGACACTGTTGAATATCAGCCCCCATATCAGTGCCCACATTGAGAGCCCGGCAAGCGCCTTTCCGGGATTCAAATCTGCCGGCGCCTGCGCCGCCGCAATAACAGTATTTCCGGAAAGTATCCCCTCAAGATCATCTGCAAAGCATATGCAGCCGAAAGAAAATGCCGCAACAAACGCAAGGAGTATTGCCGCTGATATTTTTTTCATTCTTTTGTATGCTCCCTTTTCTGGTATACATATATCCCGGTGCCATCGGGAGAGTGCAGCGCCTCGCCGTCAAAACCCATCATTAACAGCTTGTCTATTATCCTGGCAGCCTCTGTTGTATCTACAGAGTGGTCAAATATCCAGAAATCTTTTTGCCTGTCCACGCCGTGAACCTTAAAAAGTTTTTTTTGCGGATCCTTTGAAACACCGACATACCAGCCGTCTTTTGCCCCGCCTTTGTGAGCGGCGTATTTTACTATCATATCAATGAGTTCTTTTTCATCCTTTGCCATAAAAATTCACCTCCGGCTATTGCGTGTTCTTTGATGAATCATAAAACATCAGCCCTATACCGGCGCGGTAAATAAACGCATCCGCTTCCGAGGCTTTTTTTGTCTGGTACAAAAATGTATTATAATCATATTCGGCGCCGATATCCACCATAAACCAGTTCATCATTATCCTTATGCCGGCCTCGCCGCCAAGGGTGAGTGTGGCATAATTATCCGTTGAAATGGAGAGCGTATCAGAGGCGCTCCCTATAAGGTTGCAGCTTGCACCGAACAGCGGACCCAGGTAAAGCCTCGAAGGCGAATGGTCCCCGGGATAAAAATCCAGGGCAATAGAAAGTCCCGGTGTATAGTACCTGTTGACGCTGTCTTCATAATATTTTCCGTTAAGGATAAAGCTCATGCCGAATATACCGTCGTCGCCGAATCCAAACCTGCAGTTTAATTCATCCCAGCCGTTCTGCATTGATCTCTCTATGCTCATGGTGTCCGCTTCAATGAATACACCGGCTGATGTGCCTTTTTTTTCATCAGTCCGGCTGTTTTCTGTTGCGCCGTTATTCCCGCCGGTACCCGTGTTTTTTTCATCATCCGCGTAAAACATAAGACCAGCCTCGGCCCTTAATGAAAAATTATTTAATATTTCGCCGGGCCACATATATGCCGGATTGCCCTGCGTTTTAATATTATATGCCGCAGAAGCGTCTATAACGAACCAGTTTGCCAGCAGCCTTATGCCGGCCTCGCCGCCGTAGCTTAATTCAATTTCATTGTCCATAACTGTTGTAATATACCCGATATTCTGCGGGTTGGAGTTGAAGATAAAATATCTTGCTCCTATTGTGGGCCCTAGATAAAATCCGGAAGGCGACCGTCCAAGCGGATAAAAATCAAGGGCAAGGTCAAGGCCGGCCCTTTCATATAAAGGAGTATTTCGGTTGTCCGAAATAAATTCAGGGATCAGGCTCATACCGACAACCCCGTCGTTTCCGAATCCTATTTTTCCTCCTATATCGCGCCAGTTATTTGTTAAAGACTCGGCCATGTTAAGGCCGTCAACTTCCATAAAAAACCCCGCTGTGGTTCCTTCTTTTTTATTTTCAGCCGGTACTGCGGCTGTTTCCGGAGCTGCCGGCTGCGGCGGTGCCGCTTCGGTATCGACCTTAACCGTTTCAGTTGCCGTCTCTTTTTCATTGCCGGCTGGCTGCTGTGTTGCAACTGCTGCCGGTGTGGACGTATACGTTGCCGCCTGGGAAATAGCCGGAACCGGCGTATTTATAACCTGCGTTACTGCAGGTTGTTGTGTAATTGCCGGAGGCTGCGCTTCATTTGAATTTACCGCCTGGGGCGCCGATATTGTCTGCTGCAAATAATCAGACTGTACATTTTCAACCTGCGGAGTATTTACGGCAACCGCGGTGTTTGTAGGTTGAATATTATTTTCTACTGCGGTAACAACAGCTGTTGCGGTATCTGTCGGTTGCGGCGTACTTACAACAAAAGCTGTATTTGCCGGTTTAATATTATTTTCAGAAGCAGTAACAACAGCCGTTGCTGTATCCGCCTGCTGCGGTGTATTTATGGCAACAGCGGTGTTTTCCGGTTGAACGGTGTTTTCAACAGCGGCAGCTACAGTTTTTGCAATCTCTGTTGGTGTCGGTGTATAAGCAGCAGCCGGTGTATCTGTCGGTTTTGCCGTTGCGCTCTCTTCCATTGTAATTACCGGAGTGGCGGTGTCCACAGGCGTAATCCCCGGCCTTGCGGCGCTGACGGCGGGTTTGTTTACCGGAAGCGGTGTTTCAATATCAATGCCCGGTATTTTATTAAAATAATATGTTATTCCGGAACCAATCATTACATCTCCGGCTGTTCCGATACTTGCGGTAAAATCAAGGCTGCTCCTGTAGGATAAAAATTCGCTTGCGCCGACAAGAAATGACAGTTCCCCTGTCGCCGCGCCTGAACCTCCCGAAACACTCAGCCCCAGTCCGCCGTTTAAATCCCATTTTTTATCAAGCTGGTAGTGGCACCTTCCGCTTAAGCCTATCTCTGCATTGGAACCCGCCGCGGATAAATTAACGGCGCAGTCGAGCAGGTTTGCAAAAAAATAGGTCCCGAATGTCCCGCTTATCACCGGAGCGCTCTGGCTTGAATTTCCGGATATAGAAGCCGACATGAATATTGACCTCTCATTTTGCGGAAGGATTTCAGGCCCCCACTGTTCAATCATTACGCCTGAATCATCACCCTCTGATTTCCAGAGGGATGTTCTTTTTCCGGCTTCGCGGATTTCAACAAATACCGCGCCGGTTTTTCCAGTTGATATTTTTTTCCAGAGAGCCGCGGCTTCCACTGAAATTCTGTTTTTTTCATCAGCCTTCAGGGCTGTAAATCTTGCCGAAGCCTCAAGGATAAGATTGCCGCTTCCCGAAACTGACGCGGAATCAAAAAAATTATTTTTTGTGTAAAATTCCGTTTTTTTGAATTTTTCAGCATAATCCTGCGCAGGATAAACCGCGGTGGCAGCCGCTGAAAATAGAGATAATATCAATACAACGGCAAATATCCTTGTTTTATTCACCGGAGCGCTGTTTATTTTCATCACATATACCTTGTTGTGCCCAGGTAAAATCCAACAGCAGGGGCCGCGCTGTTGCCTATATATGCGTTCAATGATAAAAGAGCGTCAATGCTGGACCTTTTATTGTCAAAATACCAGGAGCCGCCGCAGAGCACCCCGATGGAAAGCGAACCCCTGCCAGTATTAAAATCAATCGAGGCGCCGGGATTTAAGCTGTACTCTGTGCCGATATAATACCTCTGCGTCGCGTTAACACCAAGGTCAAATCCGCTAGAATTATCATATCCCACATTTGTGGAAAGATCCATTCCGCTGTTCAAAAGCATTCCGGCCCTGCCGCTTATTGTGAGCTTAAAACCGGAGCTGCCGCCGAACATAAGCTGGCCTCCGCCGAACCCAAGGTAAAAACTTGCGGGTTTTTCCTTAAAACTCTCGGCCGTCTGGGCCATAATCCAGTTATCCTGGTCAGCTTTTGGCATTGCCGCAAGCTCGTTTGATTTTAACTTTAACTGTTCAATAGTTTCTTTATCGTTTTCAGCGGCAAGCCGGGCCTGTATCGCGGCTTTTTTTGCGCATTCAAAGGCGCCGCACTTTTCAAGCGCGAGTGTGTAACCAAGGTATGGTATTTCCCAGCCCGGATATTCTTCGATAAGCTGCCTGTATATTAATATGGAAGTAAAATATTTTTTTTCTGATAAAAGGGTGACCGCCCTTACGAGAAGAGCCTTTGCTTTTGCGTCCGGAGGTGCTACGCGTTTTTTCTCAGCCGGAAGCCCGGCAAGGTCCTCGCCGGATGCCACGCTCACGGAGATGGTTTTTTTTGCCCTGCCGCGCCATATTTCAAGCTCCAGGCTGCTTCCCCGCTGCATGCTGTTTATTAAATTCACAAAATCCCGGACGCTTTCAATTTTCTTTCCTGCCGCGCTTACTATGACATCCCGCGTCTGAATCCCTGTAATAAACTTTTCCGGCCCCGGAAAAACATTCAGGACCACAACGCCGTCTTTTCCGCTGTATCCAAGTTCATCCTTAAAATCAGCGTCCATAGGGGCGTAAGAAACCGCGCCAATGCTCTTTTTTAGCCCCGGAGCGTCTCCTGCCGGACCGGAAAAAGAATTGTCCACCGCGCCGGCTATATCCAGAAAGTTCTCCGCAATATCGCCGTAGCCGGCAAAAATAAAAATCCTTCCGGCGTAATAATAAGGAACAGCCGAGGACGGATCCTTGGCGTGCGCATCGTCCAGGTAAAGCATGGCAGGTTCGTCATAACCGCTTAAAGAGAGGGCATAGGCATATTCAGGTTCGAGTTCGTTCCAGTCGTCGCCGCCTTCAAGCTTTTTATAATTATCCACAGCGTCCGGCAGGTATCCCAGCATAAGAAATCCTCTGGCCGCCTTTTTCCGGTCCAAGCCCATCCATGAATTTCCCGAATCCGGACTGCGGTAGGTTACATCAGCGCTGTTGTAAATATCAGGATTAAACCGCGGCGTATTGCCCTCAGATGCGTTCAGCGGCATTGTTACAAATAATATTATAGCGGTGAAAATGAATATTGAAGCATATGGCCGCGGCCTTATATTATTTGTCATTATTCTTTACGTCTCCGCTTTTTTTAATATAAGACCTGAATTCCTTTATGCCGCTTACCTCAAGCAAAGCGTTGCTTTCTTTAAGATAAACATAAAGCTTGCCGCCGGATACAGCTATCTCGGGTTTTTTGACCCTGAGGAACTCAATGTTCCCGCCGGCTGCGGCATATCCAACGCCGTTTTCAGTGCAGTAAAACAATCCTGCATCTGGGTCATATGCCAGCCCTGTTATATCCTGCCTGTGAATAAAAAAAGGATCTGCTTTGCCGGAACCTTTTTTCAGGGATATAACGAGCCTTTCCATGGCAACAAATGTTGTTTTTCCGTCTCCGGCAACCGCGGCAATTGCCGCCGGAGTTGTGAATAATTTTTTATAAACAAAGGCCTTGCCTTTTGCTTCCACCTTTATCATACCTTCCGGCCCGCCAGCAGTAAAAACAGAATAGGCTCCGTTTATCTTACCGGCAATATAAAAAAAACCTCCGTGTGCCGGAAATATCCTGCAATCATCCGCAGGCAGTTTTGCCACCGGTTGTAATGAAAGGTTTGTATTTGCCGTCTTTGGCGACTTTATTGCAGGTATAACGCACAAATAACCGCGGGATATGAATACGGGAGAGCCGCTTTCAGACGGAGCAAAGTCATCAAAATTTTCATTTATGCCAAGCATGAGCCCGCTGACAGGATCAAGCAGGTATTTACCGTCCCGGCCCAGCCAGATATTTCCATTGCCGCCCATTCTGAATGAAATATCAGCTCCGGGAGTTTCATTTTCCCGCGGCGGGATTATCCAGTTGAAACTGGCCTTTGTCTTTCCGGGAAGCAGTATCAGCGTCTCTTTCAGATATTTCCTGCCGCCGGTATCTTCTGCATATACACAAGACGCGGCAATAAATAATAATATAACCGCCGCGATTGTCTTTTTACAGGTGATTTTCATAATAATGCCTCTTTTAAGTTTTATGGAATTGCCCTTAATTTCCCGGATTCCAGGGATTGAGTATCTTCAGGCCGTCGCCGATGGTTTTAATTGAGTAATCCAGGGTTTTCATTGAAAAAGTTTCGACAAGTTTTGTCGAGTACCTTGCGATTGTCTTTGCCGGTCCGCTCAGCTGGCCAAAAAGCATATTCTTCATATTGCCGAGATTTTCCGTTCCCGCCTCTTCATCGTTTCCTTTAAGAAATGAATCGACAGGTTTGATGATTTCACCTGTTCCCTGAACCGCGTCAACAGCGGAGCCTAACGCGGTTTTTATATCTTCATTGCCCCCGGACAGCAGCCCGGTCACAGTATCTTTAATTGCGTCCATTGCCTTGCTGTCGATTTTTGAGCAAACAAGATCATAAGTGGAATTTATAATTCCTTTACCCGCTGTTGGCGCGTCAAACTGCTTTGACGCCGTGTCACGCATTGAATCATAACCCTGCTGATCAATGCTTACCCCGCCGTTTGTGTCAACCACGGAATTTATACATGTTTTTTCACGTTCTTCAAATGATATATCCTCGTCGGCGCCGCGCGTCTTCGGCGGTTTACCGGGGCTTATATAGACCCCGCTGTCGTCGATTCCAATGAACCCGGAGGGTAATTTCATTGTATTGTTATAGCCCTGGTAAAACGAGGCGTTTGGAATAACTGAATCGTCCCGCACAAGGTTGCTGCCGCCGCTGTTATTGTTAAAATAATTATTATTTAGATATTTTAACGTTGCCTGAAACACAAAATCATTGAACGGCATGCTGCCGGAATTGTTATTGATAAAGGAAGACATATCAGCGTATCCTGCCTGTAGCACCCTTGCCTCAAAGGCTTCCCACTTCTGCGAGTTATTATCGGCCCAGTCGCCGGTCTCAAAAGCCTGGTTGCGCGAGAAAAAAGCGGTTCCCTGGGTGTCGCTGAATATATTTGCCTGGCCCGTGCTGCCGGCGCTGGATACGCTGCCTGTGCTTCCGGAAGCTGGCTCATCATAGCAAACCGGCGGGCTGTTATAACAACCCGCGCCTGTGCACGAGCTGTCAATACACACGCAGTCACAGTGTGTCTTTACGCCGTTATAAACATCCTCCCAGCTGTCGCCGCAGTTTTTTAACGCGCCTGTGGATGTCTTGCAGCCGTCGGCAATGCATAATGACGCCATGAATATTATGATTGTTATATTTATGATAAAAACGGCTGTTTTTTTCATCTGATACCCTCCGGAAGCTTGTCCTTTATAGTTAAGGTTATCACAGAGCCGTTTTATTTTCAATGTTATATATATTTCCCGGGTACTTTCTGCCGCGGCGCCTTAAAGCCCGGCCTGGTTTTAAGCACTTTAGATTAAAGTTGAATTTTATTTTAATATTATCATTATCATTGGCGGCGGCGCGGCCGTTTCATTTAATGCAGTATTTCCGGTTAGCACAACATAATAAACTCCGTTCGCAAAATTTGATAGTGTGCCTTCGTCAATTGAAATTATGGATGCGCCGGTATATGAACCATTCATGGTTTTCTCAAATACAAGCCTGTAAGAAACCGTATAAATCCAGAGCCGTATGCTGACAGCTGTTTTGGATGAATTAAACCGGAACCAGATTTTACCCGACGCCGGATTGTAAGGGTTTGGATAAGCCAGCGGATTTGTTATTTCAAAAATATTTGAAATAAAAGGTGTGGGCGTCGGCGTATTTAAAACAATTTCTGTGGGTGTGGCGGTAAGTGTAAAAGTTTGTGTATATGATGGTATTGCTGTCGTAGTTGCCGTCTGCGTAAATGTTTCAGTGTAAGTCGCTGTTTTTGTCTGTGATTCTGTTACGGTTACAGTGGCCGTAAAGGTAAAAGTCGCGGCCTGAAGTGTGGCCGTGAATGCAAGTGTTGATGTTGAAAAAGCAGTGGCTGTTTTAGTGGCGGAATATGACGGTGTGTTTGTTAAGCCCGGTGTTTGCGAGAATGCAAGCGTAGGGTTCAGGGTTGAAGTAAAAGTCGCGGCCGGCGGTGTGGCGGTAAATGTAAGGGTCGCTGTTGAAAGAACAGTGCTTGTTTTAGTAACAGAAAATGTCGGTGAATTTGTTGAACCTGGTGTCCGTGAAAATGTCACTGTCGGGATTAGTGTCGCAGTATAAGTCAGGGCCGGAGTAGACGTGGGAGAACTTCCCGAACAAAACGGGCTGAATTTTGCGTACATTGCGTCAAGAAGCGGCTCGTTGCCGGCGCTGATATAATCCTCGGACAAATCCCACATAAATATCCCGCCGGTATTTCTTGTATTTAACGCGTAATCAGCCTTGAGCCCCACTGACTGTGCGTCATCGTATGAATAAATCCCCGCTCCTGTATTATTCGTCAAATAAGGAACCTGTGATGCCGCATCCCAGTGATAGGTCCAGCCATTGCCTATAAGCGGCGCTATCGCGCTATAGTTTGCCTCGGTTGTGGAGCAGTTACCGCATGTGTAAAAAAGAACATTGGACCCTGGAAAATATTGCCCGTAAAAGGGTATTCCCATATTTATCTTCTCCGCCGGAACCCCCCTTGTAGTCATCATGTAATCCATACATGTCTGGTCGCAAAGATTATCTTCAGCGTAATTGCCCTGATAAAGGGGCGCATTATAGCCCATGGTATTATTCCAGCTTCCATGCATGTCATAAGTCATGTCATTATAGAAATCCACGTAATTATTTAAAGTCGGATAATCCAGCCACTGCGCCCCCCAGTTGTCCGAAGAAGTCGCTATAGAGATTAACCATGAAGAATTTGTTGAATTAAAAGCGGTCCTTATTGCCTGTATCATAAGATCAAAATTTGCGCTGTCAGCAGCGCCCGGATCAGTGGGGTCCATGGCGCCCGGCATTTCCCAGTCTATGTCAACTCCGTCGTATCCGTATGTGGAGCAAAATGAGGCTATATTGTTGGCAAAAGCCGTCCTTAACGCGGCGCTTTGCGATATGGTTCTGAAGGTGGAGTCGGGCGGCTGCCCGGCAGAGGATGCTCCTCCTATGGATATTAAAACTTTAACACCTGCTGCATGGGCATTTGTTATCAGCGCTGGTTCCAGTAAAGCGGGCGGCCCGGGATCAAGATATAATGTCCCGTCGGCGTTTGGTTCCGCAAAAGCATGGCAAATATGGGTTAATTTTGAATATTGTATTTTATCAGAACGATAATTTGAGTTCCAGTAGGGATAGTATGCCAGAAGTCTTTTCGTGCAGGTTGCGGCAAAGGAAAAAGAGGCTCCAGATATGATCAAGCAGGACACAAATATTAAATACTTAAGGCTCTTACGCATTAAATCTCCCTTCAAACAAATCCATAAATCATTATAATACATTTAATTTAATCGTGGCAATGTTTATTAATATTATTTCTATTAATTTTTTACCACTGTCCGGCGTACCTCCTCGTTTCCTGTTACTTTTTTCTAACAATAATGAATTTTTCTATTTTTGATACTGCCTGCCCTGTACCGCCGTCCGATGTAATCGCAGTAATATAATAAATTCCGTTTGAGAAACCTGCAAAAAGTGAGCTGTCCAGGTCTATTTTACCCTGCGTTTTTTCCGGAACCGAAACCGGAGTTTCATACTGTCTGATCAGTCTGAACGCCCTTGACCAGAACTCTATTTTTATTGAAACTGTTCCTGCGGCGCAATTGAAAGAAATATGCATTGGTAAATTATCGCCCGGATCATACGGATCCGGGTAAACCAGCAAGCCCGTCACTGGTGTGGACGTTGCTGTTATTTGAGGCGTTAAAGTTGCCGTAAAGGTTTCCACAGGAGTCTGTGACGGGATAATTGTTAACTGCGGCGTACCGCTCTGTGTGGCTGTGGGTGTTACGGTAACTGATACAGTCTGTGTTATTGTAGCCGAAGAAATAATTGAGCGTGTTGCGGTTGGTTCAACGGTTGCAATCAAAGTAGCTGTAAATGACGGAATTGCCGGCTGTGTTGCCGTAAATGTAATTGCCGGTGTCAGTGTCTGCGGCCACGTACCCGTTGCTGTAAATGTCTGGCTGCAGGTAAACGTGGCCGTCGGCACTGAAGAATTTACAGGAGTTATTGTTAAAGTTGATGTTTTTGTAAAAACAGGTGTTATTGTGGGCGTGCCAGTCGTTGTGTTAAGGGAAGTAACAATAAATGTCTGGGTATTTGTAGCCGTGTAAGCCGCGGTGTTTGTCATTGTATATGTTGGCGTATATGAAATAACATTTGTTGCCGTAAAAGTTGTTGTATAACTTATGGTGGCAGTGGGAGTAATTGTCGGTGTTGCCGTAATTACGGAAGTTGGAGTAAATGTGGGTGTAGTGGTGAAAGTGGAAGTGGGCATGGAGCAGCCGGTTTCATATACATACTGAAGGTTGTTTGAACCTCCGGTTGCCGCGGTGAATCCGTAATAGACGCTTGAACCGCCTCCGAAAACAGCGTTTATCAGGTCCCGGTTATATACCATGACCACATTGCCGTCAAATATTAGTGTAAGGGTTTTGGCCGCCGCGTTCCAGACCACCTGATAAGTATGCTCCTGCTGGTTTGATACATTGGAAGCAAACACATACGGGCACGTGCCAGACACATAGGCGCATGCATTCACTGTGTTGCTCCCGTTTTCAAGTACCTGCAGGGTTCCGTTGCTCCCGAAGGTTTCAAGATCAAAGGCAACAGATGGCGTAATTCCCGGTGTGCCTGCGTAGCCCTTGTCCCCGCCGGGCAAACCTAATGCAGTTGTGCCTCTGCCATCCTTCTGCAAAACAAAATCAATGCCGTCGGCTCCCCCTGCAGCTCCGAAATATGCCATGAATGTCATATTAAAATTCTGGCTCAAATTTATTGGCGTGGAGTTCCAGGCTGAGCCTCCCTGGCTGTTTGCGGCCGTGGTAAGGGTGACTCCCCTGCCGCTGACAAAAGCGCTGCCGTTTGTGACCCAGGAAGCGCACACCGGCGCAATAGTTGTTGGCGTGAATGTCGGGGTATAAGTGGGTGTGCGGGTTGGCGTGGACGGCATCGGGATTATCTGTATGGCGTCCACCATGGCGTTATCCGTACCTGCCGGCCCGAACTGGATTACTATCTGGCCGCTTCCGTTGGGCGTTATGTTTGAGAATATCTTGTCGTCAGCCATGTTTTCTCCGCCCGAATCCTTGAATATGTCAAAGTTTGTCAGAACCTGGCTGCCGTTTATGGATATATTAAATACCCTGTCTCCCACCGCTGTCCAGTATGTCTCCGCAAACTTCATTGTCACCTGATAAGAACCCGCCGGAACGTTGAAAGTATATGTAAAAGGATTTCCATATCTTTGTGTCTGGTATAAAACCTGGTCAGCCGCTCCGGGCAAAGCTCCTGTAATTGCGTTTGTAACCGGCACTGCCTGTGTTCCCCCGCTGTACTCTTCATCCGCCGCCCATACATTTCCCTGCGTGTCTGTGTACTGCGCCCCTCCCGCATTCACTCGCCACACTGGCTGAACCACGGGCGTAAATGTGGGCGTCGGGCTCGGAGGGTTTACCAGGTTCATGCTGATATAATTAATATTACAAACTCCCATATTGCCCGCACCCATGGTGTCCTCAACCAAAAGCAGCACATGCTTTCCGGCGCTGATATTACCGGCGCTTGCAACAACATCCTGCCAGTTCTGCCATCCTCCGGTATCAGGGCATGTCATCTCTCCTGTGATTGGCGTGCCGTCCAGATCGAAATGAAAAGTTCCGCCCTGCCCGCTGCTGGCGACGCGCGCATCAATGTTATATGACCCGCTCTGGGTGACGTTCAGCGTATACTGCATCCACTGGCCGGGGCTGGTCCAGTCCACGTCATAACCTCCGCCGGCATCGCTGCAGTTCTCGATGCTTATGGCGTCTCCTGTCCTGTATTGGCCGCTGGTGTTTGCGGTTTGCAGGGCGTTATACGCGAATCCCTCGCCGGGTTCTGTGGGGTCTGTTGAGTCATTATATGCGTCATAATTTTCCGCCTGAATTGTCCCTGGAATTGTTGCCGCCGTTCCGCCATACGGCGATGTGCCGTTGTCGGTTGGCTTGTAAACCCTTACATAACTTACAAGCATCTGTTGCGGAAACGCAACGCCGTTCGGGCTTCCAGAAGGGCCCCCTATAGCCAGGTTCAGAAGTATAAAAAAAGGATGATCAAAAACCCATGTGCCGGGAACGCTGGCCGGCGTTAGTGTCTGGTAAATATATCCATCCACGAAGAACTGTATCTGATTTGGGCTCCACTGCACCCCGTATGTATGAAAGCCGCTGTTTACAGTTCCACTTGGCAGTGTGGCGCTGGTGCCTACTCCGGCTCCGCCGTAATAGTCTCCTCCGCCGGGCATAGGGCCGTGAACATGCCCGCCGAAAACTGTGTTTGACCATGGCAGCCCGTCTTCCATCATGTCAATCTCGCCGCAGGCCGGCCAGCCCACGGGACCGATATTTTGTCCCAGCATCCAAAAAGCCGGCCAAATTCCGCTGCCGCCCGGCGGGAGCTGAATTGAGGCTTCAACCATACCGTAAGCCTGGTTAAAAACCCCCTGTGTCTTCATGCGGGCCGAGGTGTAATTCCCGCTGTTGTTCAGGGCCTGGATAACCAGATGGCCGTTTCCATCCTGAAATGCGTTGGCCGTGGAATTGGTATATGTTTCAAGTTCCCCGTTTCCCCAGCCTCCTCCGCCCGTGTCAAAAGTCCAGTAGGTGGGGTCAGGGGAAGAATTGGCCGGGCCGTTGAATTCAGCGTCCCAGACCAGCGTCCATTGCGGATCTGCCATGACATATTGAGCGGACAGCAATAACAACACAGCAGGTAAAAAAATAGCATACAGACTTTTTGCCCGGCCCGGTTTTTTCATTGCGCCGGAGTTGGCTGCGGATTGTTTTAAAAAAAATACTTTTTTAATTTGATTCACATGCATGTAAAACATCCTTAATTTTTATATTAACGAATAATTAACAACGTTGCGGTCCATTTGTTTCCCTGCGCCCCTACGCGGACATAATATAATCCGCTGGCTGGCGATGTGCCCCCGCTTATCGGGTAAATAAGCGCAGGTGTTCCCGGCAAAACGTTTTTTAATATTTTGCTGCTGACTTTTCTGTATGAAACCGTAAAAATTTCCACTGTGACATCAGCCGGTTCTGTAACGGGAACCATCATATACACCGGGGCTGTTCCGTTTGACGGGTTTGGATATAATACCGGAGTTTTTATGTATACAGCAGGAAGCACGGTTGCGGTAAAAGTTGCCGTTGCGGGCGGCACAGTTGTTGTCGCGCTAATGAAAGGAACCGGTGAAGATGTTAATGTTGATGTGGCTGAAGGTAAAAAGGGTGTTTGTGACGGTGTGGCTGTGGGTGTAATGGTAAATGTCAATATTGGAACCGCGGAAGAAGTGCCGGTAACAGTCTGCGTTGCAGAAGGAGTCCTGGTATTTGTTCCGGTCGGTACGGCGGTAGCGGTATATGTGGTTGTCCAGGAAGCGGTCTGTGTAATTGCAGGCGTTATGGTCGCTGTATTAAGTGGTGTAATAGTCGATGTCGGGGGCGTGGTTCCTGTACAAGTCTGTGTAAAAGTTGGTGTTGACGTGCTGACACTGGTAAATGTCCTGGTTATTGTTTGCGTGGCCGTTATAATATTTGTACTTGTTATTGACGGAGTAAACGTGGCAGTTATTGTCGCTGTGGCGCTGCCTGTGGATGTCATGCTTGACGCAGGCGTGAAAGTTGCGGTTAAAGTTGGAGAAAATGTGGGTGTAGTGGTGAAAGTGGAAGTGGGCATGGAGCAGCCGGTTTCATATACATACTGAAGGTTGTTTGAACCTCCGGTTGCCGCGGTGAATCCGTAATAGACGCTTGAACCGCCTCCGAAAACAGCGTTTATCAGGTCCCGGTTATATACCATGACCACATTGCCGTCAAATATTAGTGTAAGGGTTTTGGCCGCCGCGTTCCAGACCACCTGATAAGTATGCTCCTGCTGGTTTGATACATTGGAAGCAAACACATACGGGCACGTGCCAGACACATAGGCGCATGCATTCACTGTGTTGCTCCCGTTTTCAAGTACCTGCAGGGTTCCGTTGCTCCCGAAGGTTTCAAGATCAAAGGCAACAGATGGCGTAATTCCCGGTGTGCCTGCGTAGCCCTTGTCCCCGCCGGGCAAACCTAATGCAGTTGTGCCTCTGCCATCCTTCTGCAAAACAAAATCAATGCCGTCGGCTCCCCCTGCAGCTCCGAAATATGCCATGAATGTCATATTAAAATTCTGGCTCAAATTTATTGGCGTGGAGTTCCAGGCTGAGCCTCCCTGGCTGTTTGCGGCCGTGGTAAGGGTGACTCCCCTGCCGCTGACAAAAGCGCTGCCGTTTGTGACCCAGGAAGCGCACACCGGCGCAATAGTTGTTGGCGTGAATGTCGGGGTATAAGTGGGTGTGCGGGTTGGCGTGGACGGCATCGGGATTATCTGTATGGCGTCCACCATGGCGTTATCCGTACCTGCCGGCCCGAACTGGATTACTATCTGGCCGCTTCCGTTGGGCGTTATGTTTGAGAATATCTTGTCGTCAGCCATGTTTTCTCCGCCCGAATCCTTGAATATGTCAAAGTTTGTCAGAACCTGGCTGCCGTTTATGGATATATTAAATACCCTGTCTCCCACCGCTGTCCAGTATGTCTCCGCAAACTTCATTGTCACCTGATAAGAACCCGCCGGAACGTTGAAAGTATAGGTGAAAGGATTTCCATATCTTTGTGTCTGGTATAAAATCTGGTCAGCCGCTCCGGGCAGCGCTCCTGTAATTGCGTTTGTAACCGGCACTGCCTGTGTGCCCCCGCTGTATTCTTCATCCGCCGCCCATACATTTCCAAGCGTGTCTGTGTACTGCGCCCCTCCCGCATTCACGCGCCACACTGGCTGCGGCGCCGGGGTAGGTGTGGCCGTGGGCGCGGTATAAGCGCCTCCGCCGATGGCCAGAACTATTCCCCTGGGGTTTGTGCTTACCATTGTGGAACTCTGGGTATTAACGTCGTCGTAGCAGAAGCCGTAAGCCGCGCCGTTGATGCTGTGGATATGCCAGAACTGCGCGTAATAATCATAAGGAGCGCTTTGATAATAAGCGGAGGGAGTGTTTATGTTTGCTGTGTTGTCCATGACATGCCTGTGGAAGCTGGCGCATATTATAGCCTCAAGAGCAAGCTCAACTGATGTAATTTGTCCGTTGCCCGGATTGGTGGTTTCCGCCATCGTGCCTGCGCCCTGCCATACATCCTGATCCGACGGATAATTTACCAGATATAAATTTGAATCGCCGGGCGTGGTAAAAGAAAGCTGATTTGAGCCATTGACAGTGGCTGAATAAGTTTTGCCTCCCATCTGTATCACGCACGGGGTTGTTTTATATTCGTTCCATACTGCGGCAATATATGAGGACAGGTATGTTGCGTTTGGACCGCCGCTGCCGAAGCTGCCGTGTATTGGCGCCACTATTCTGATGGGAGTTTCGAGGTTCTGGAACTGGGAAGGAACGCCGGCTACGAACTCGCTCATAATGGCGCTTGCTGTCTCTGTTATGCCGACCGTACCGTTGAGAGTATATCCCCCGCCGGCCGCGTTGTCATAAAGGGTCATTACCATGGGAAGGCCGAACATATCAACCTGGCTGGTGTTGCAGAATATTGTGCTGTTCTGAAGGTTGAACTCTATCCAGTCAAACGGAATGTTAATATTCGGGTCGGACGGATTGTCTATGTTTGGAGCCGCAACCCCCACCGGGTTCCCGGGGTTGATATTCATATTCAGGGGAGAGCCGAGCGAAACGTAGAGGCGCACGGAAATCATGGTTGGAGGGAACTGGAACCCGCTGAAAGAACTTATTGGATAGGAAAAACTGGAAAGATTTTGCCCGGCGGCAAGAGGCACCATGTTGCCGTTTTGGTCAAGATAGCACATCTGGTTGCTGGAATTTTGCCCGTAGCATAAAACATATACCTGGCTGCTGGAATAGGTGCCTGTATTATTAATGAACTGGCAGGTCATCTGGCTGCCCCCCGCCAGTGGTATTAACACATCATTTGCTGAATATGAAAAAGATGCCAGGGTTGTCATAAAAACTATGGCTGCTAAAAATTTTTTCATTTACATACCCCGGGTATATTATTATACGTAGAAGCAAAAATCATAATAAGTTAAAAACGCCAAAACAGCCGGCATTTAGCAATTAATTATTGCCGCCGGGTGCCTGCAGTTTTAAGGAACTTTCTTTTATCAGGTTCATTATGAGCTCATAGATGTCAGCGGCGTTTTCGGCCTTTAAGTAAATCTCCTCAAGCAGCGCTTTTGTTTTGTCCATGTCATCCCTCCGTTTTAACGTTAAGGTTACCGGTAACCTAAATATACAATATTTTAGCGAAAAGTCAAGTGCGTTTTATTTTTATTCTATCCGGCGGACGGCCTTATTATTAATTCAGGTTTTATTACCATATTTACCGGTTCCAGCATCCTGTTCTCGGCATGGTCAACAGCCATTGCAAACGCCCTTTTCCCCTCATATACAGGCTGTTTTACCGTGGCAAGGCCCGGCTTTACCAGCGCCGC
>CAZMGF010000001.1:0-114003 GCA_964565765.1 uncultured Spirochaetia bacterium | reverse complement strand
CCGGTGGTTGGCCCGTATTTCAGGTATATGAATCCCCCCACTGTTTCCGTACTGCTGTTTTCAATTGTTGTTTTCTTAAAATCCAGCCTTATATTGCCGGCATAAAGAAAATTTATTGAAAGCATAATCAATAATAAAATGAGAAGCTGCTTCAGTTTGCCCTCCAGCGCCGCCGTTTATATTTTTTAGTGTAAAGCGCCAACTATAAGTATTATCAACCCGCCTGTGGCTGCAACCACAGCCGTTGTAAAGCATCCAGCTACACCCGCCATGGCCTGTCCCGTGCCTACCCTGTAATTATAATCTTCAAGGTATTCCTCGGCGTATTCCGGGGATTTTCCAAGAACTGCGGTCGCCGGAGGTGAAGGCCTTATTAAAAGCCCCATCAATATTCCTATTGGCCCCAGTACGCAGCCCTCGCCATATGAAACATATTTGGATGAGCTCAAAACAGTCTCCGCGTCTTTTATCGCGCGGTATTCCTCCTCGCCTTCGGCAAATATCGGCGTCGCCGAAAGAAAAAACAGAATCGCCGCCATATAAATGCTGATTTTCTTTTTCATATTTTCTCCTTTAATATATGCCCGGCATATACCTTATAATAACCACGTATACGGCCACCGCACCACCCCAGAGAATACATCCCGGAACGGTCAAAAACAGATTGTTCCATTTCAAATATTCAATATAGCATTTTGTATATTGCGCCACATAGGCGTACGGCCTGCCAATTATCCTGCTTGGCGGGACAGACGGAAAAATAAAACTTCCAAGAAACACGCCTACGGGCCCCAGCAGGCATCCCATTGCAAGATAAGGAGTATAATGATCACCAAACTCATATTGCGCATCCTCTTCCGCAAAGGAACACACATCATAATAATATTTCTCAGCCTGTTCTTTTGCGGTCATTTCAGCTGCGATAAAAGGAGAAAAACACGCAACAAAAAAAACCGCGGCCAATATTATAGTTAATTCTCTTTTCATTGAACTTCCTCCAAAATTATATATTTTATATCATTCCCGGGCGGCGTCTTTTTCCCTTTCATTTAATACCTTTGCTATGGCCTTTTTTAATTTTATAGCGCGTCCATACCGTTTAATAAATTCAGGAAGGGCGCTGTTGTACTCGTCATATACATCAATTCTTTTCAGGCCGTAAAATAAATCCCGTGTGATTTTAATCGTGCCGATATATATTGCCCCGTCGCCCGGCTGAATGTCCAGCGTAAAAACCATGGGAAATTTTATCAGCTCATATTCCCCGTTTCTCGGAAGCAGATAACCAAGCATTTGTGAATAATACCTTTTGTTCCTCAGGCCGTAAAAAAAAGTCTTGTTTTCTATCCCTTCAATTTTTAAGGGCCATTTATCCCAGAATGCGTCGTCGTGGCTGCCGGTAATTTTTAATATTTTATCGATAAAAATTATTATCTGGCCGTCATAAGCGCTGTTAAACATCCAGCTTTCACCTTTTTCAGGTTCCGGGTCTATTATTATCTTTCCGACTATTATTGTGGTTCCGGGGCCTGCCGGCGCGCCTGTTTCAGAATCTGTTTTTTTTACCACTCCGGCGCAGCCATATAACACACACGCCGCAAGGCACAAAATGCTAACTTTTATTAGTTTTTGCATTTGTACGCCTCATCGTCCTGTATTGATACAGCCTGGAATAAATAAGTTTTTCAATTTTTGATCCCTTGTTTGTAATATCAAGCAGCCTTTCCAGTATCTGTTCCTCGCTGGGCCAATCAGCTTTTTCAGCCGAGGATTCAATTTTTGTATTCAAAAACTCCTGTGTCATTTTTTGCCTGATCCTTACCGAATTGTAATAAAAAAGCCCCGGCCTGGTTATGACAAAACCATTTTGCTGCGCCGGCATGTTGTAGCTTATCGTCTCCGTGCATCTTTCGCCGCATGACTGTATCGATGAAAATCTTTCAATCCTGTATGTGCCGACAGGCAGATAGCAAAAATATACGCCCCTGTATATCTGGCAATAATAATAGGGTTTGTCCGTCGGCGGATCCAGTTGTTTAAGCAGGAATTCATTTACAGATGCCGGGCTGTTTTTAAATCCCACATAGCCATAAAATAACGCGGCCGGCCTGTCGTCGTCATTGTCATCATAAATCCGTACATTTTGCAAACATCCGGCAGCTGTTATTAATAAAATCATACAGGCAAATATAAACAAAGCTGCATGCTTTTTCATTTTATCTCCTTATAATAAATAAACATCCGTCCTGCCCCGCCCTGTTTTTATTAATTAATTATAGATTATATTCAGCAATGTTTTCGAGAGATCCTCGTCGAGCTTTTTCAGTTTATAATATGCCTTAAGGGCCCCGTCCTTGTCGTTGTTCTTTACGGATATGACCCCGATGCCATAATAAGCTTCAGGGCATGTTTCATCAATTTTCAGGGCTGTCTTTTCTTCCGACATTGCGTCTGTCATCTGGTCCGTGTCGGCGTAAACAAGCCCCAGCATAGAATGCAGCCATGCCGTGTCCTCGCAGTTCACCAGTCCTTTTTTTAATATTTCCACGGCGTCATCAGGCGCTCCCCCGGCCTCATAAATTTCCGCAAGATTGCAGTAAGGGTTCTGGTTTCCCGGATGTTTTTCAATCTCGTTAAAATATTCCTCAGTAGCCTGCCCGTCATTGCCCATTTTGTGATAAATAACACCCAGGTCGTTGTGCAGATATTCAATTGACGGATCGAGTTCAACGGCTTTTTTCATATAGCTTATCGCATAATCGGAATTTTTCAGCCTGAAGTTCGCAATACCGGCAAGATAATATGCTTTTGCGTTTTTGGGGTCGGACTTTATGGCATTATACGCACAGGCAGCCGCTTCTTTATATTTATCGGATCCAAAATACATAAATCCCAGCTTGGTCGTTGCGTCGGCGTTGCCAGGCATATAACCTATACCACTTTTTTTCCATGATTTGAAAGGAGCCGGCTTTTCCGATGCCAGTATTTTATTTACCACAGAAAAAGGCACCACAAAATTTAAATTTTGCCCTTCCTTATATTGCATGGCGGCCACCCCGATAACTTCGCCGTCCGAATTGATAACCGGGCTTCCGCTTGACCCGGGGGATATTGGCGCCGTTATCTGATATACTTCCCCAATTTCAGGAAGTTTTCTGGTTGCCGATATGATGCCTGTTGAAACTGTCTGCTCCAGCCCCATGGGGTTGCCTATTACTATGACATCGTCTCCGGATTCAGGCTTGGTTTTTGCAAGGGTCAAATACGAACGCCTTTCAGTTATACCAGCAACAGTAAATATCGCAATATCAGATTCTACATCACAGCCAAGCACGTCTTTTATCCAGTATGTTTTGCCGTCGCTGGTCTTGACAGAGATATTCGCGGCGTCATATATTACATGAAAATTTGTAACAATCCTTCCCTGCGCTCCCAGAAAAAATCCGGTCGCCTGCCCCCGTTCCTGCCCTGTGCCGCCCTGAACGCTTATAAAGACAACCGCTTTGCCTGATTCGTTGATTATTTTTTTTGCCGAATCCCCAGCAATGCTGTTTGAAACAAGAAAAAATGAAAATATTAATACGGAAAGTAATAGTTTTTTCATTGTATTTACCTCATAATATGCGCACCCATCAAGCCCTTTTATTATAGACTCACGCTTGATTTTGTCAATTACATATTTACGCCTTAAAGCCTGAAAACCACGGGGGTAAAATGTGTTGCATAATACCATGAAATCGTTTAGTATCATTACCGTAAAATAAAAATTTAAAGGTCAAATTCAAAAAATTCGGCCGTATAATTTAAATTTTCGCGAGGGCAAAAATGGACGGTATTCTTCTTATCAACAAGGAAAAAGGGCCGACTTCGTTCGGTGTCATAGAGCAGATAAAACGCAAATTCAAGGTTGAAAAAATAGGCCATTCAGGCACCCTTGACCCGCTCGCCACAGGCCTGTTAATGGTTCTGGTGGGCAAAGCCACCAAAATCAACGAATATCTGCCTGACAACAAAGTTTATGAAATGGAAATAACTTTCGGCAGGGCCACAAATACCGATGACGCCGAAGGAGAGGTAATAAAGGAAGCTCCTGTGCCGGCCGGATTTGACGGGCTCATAAAGGACGCTCTTCCCTCTTTTACAGGTGAGATATCGCAGGTTCCGCCCAAATTTGCCGCAATAAAAAAAGACGGCGTCAAGTTGTACGAACTGGCCCGGGCGGGCAAAGAAGTAAACCCGGAACCAAGGCAGGTAAAGATTGAATCAATAGAATTCATATCTTCCGGAACCAATACGGTGAATTTAAGGGTGGCGTGCGGCTCTGGTACTTATATGAGGTCCCTTGCCAGGGATCTTGGTGAAAAGATAGGTTCATGCGCCTTTTTATCGGCCCTTGTCAGGACAAAAATAGGGGAGTTTTCACTTTCACAGGCGCGCAAAATAGATGAAATAGAAGATTTAAACAGCGCTCTTATCCCCATTCCCAGCGCCCTCATTAACATACCTTCAATGGCCCTGAACCAGGAAAATTACGGAAGGATTAAAAATGGCATGACCATAGACAACACAATGCCCTATAAATCCGGTTACTGCCTGCTGGTCTATGAAAGCCAGGCCGCGGCCATCGGCCAGATAAAATATGGAAAGGTATATGTAAAAAGGGGTATTTAATTTTCAGCTCTTCCACGTGGCAATATATTCCCTGCCTCCGGCGTCTATGCCGGGATCCTCAATCACCCATCCGCCGGAAAGGCCGAGCTCCATTGCTGAAAGTTCAAAATGGCACATTGCGATTCCCATATCTATGTTCTGCCCGGCGGGATAAATATAGCCGCTGGTACGCTCCAGAAAAAGGTGGTAAATTTCCCCTTTTTCCTCCTTTACAAATCTCCATGGCTGCTGATTCGTGGCTGATGGCCCGCATTTTACGCATTCCATAACCGTCTTGTATTTCCCGTCAGGGACCTTTGAATAATTAAAATCACCCACGAAAGATATCTCAAAGAGGTGCTTCCTGCTGTCGGAGTTCGCCACTTTTCTAATCATATTGTCCGCAAGCCGCCTTTTCTCCACAGCATAACCCGCCGGAGAAACCGCCGGCACAATTTCATTGTATCCGCAGTGAAGCCTCTCGGAAAAACCGTTCCTGTCAAAAGTGGCGCCGAGCCAGCATGTGCCCAGGCCAAGTTCCACGGCTTTAAGGATGTTTTTTTCCATGGCGTATCCGTAATCTTCGAGGTACCGCCCGTTTTTTTCAACGCAGCCGGCCATGAACATTCTTGCGTCCTTTATTATGCTGTAGGTTCCCATGGATTTTAGCATTTCTTTGGGGGTTTCGTCAAAATCAATGAGTTCAAAACGTATCTTTGAGCCAAACGGGCCCGTCGTATTCATTGATAAAAATGTACGCAGCACGTTTGCGGTTTCGCATTCAACCGGTTTCGCAAGATAGCTGCGCCAGGACTGCCTTTTTCTTATTGCCTCAATTATTGACATGACGCTCCCTGAAAATATTTTTAATTTTTGTATTTCCCGATTCTTTTCTCACATTTTTCTTTGCCGAGGGTTTCTATGATATCATAAAGCCCGGGGCCGGTGGTTGTTCCTGAAAGCACGGCCCTGATTACATGCATATACGCCTTGGGTTTGATGGCTGCGTTTTCCATTTCGGTTTTCAGCAGTTCTTCAACTTTAACTTTGTCAACACCGGCCGATTCAAGCACCCCGTAGAGTATTTCAAGTATCTTTGCCCTCTCAGCGGCGTTCTTTTCCCAGACTTTTGCCGCGTCAGCGTCCATTTCAATCTCATCTTTGTAAAAATATGATGATAACGCGGATATTTCAGATAGAACCTGCATTTTTTCCTGCTGTAAAACAACAGTGTGTTTTATAAATTCCATCCTGCCCTTAATGTCCGCGTCTGTTATAAGCGAATCCTTTTTCATGAAAGGAACACACAGGGCGGCAAGCTCATCCGCGCTTTTCTTCCTTATATGGACTCCGTTAATATGCATTAATTTTTTGTTGTCAAACATGGCCCCTGATTTATGCACTTTTCCCAGGTCAAACCTGGCCACAAGTTCCTCCGGAGTAAAAATTGTCTCTTCATTATCCGGCGACCAGCCGAGAAGCGCCAGGTAATTTACCATGGCCTCGGGCAAAAATCCCATTTCCTTATAGCGCATCACGGATGTTTCGCCGTGGCGCTTGGACAATTTGGATTTATCGGCGCCCAGAATAAGCGGTATGTGCGCGAACTGCGGCAGGTCAAATCCAAGGGCCCTGTATATATGTATCTGCTTTGGTGTGTTTGAAAGGTGGTCGTCTCCGCGTATAACGTGCGTTATTCCCATTTCGACGTCATCCACAACCACTACAAAATTGTATATCGGCATTTTATCGGCGCGCAGGATTATTACATCATCAAGTGTTGAATTCTGAACCCTTACCTCGCCCCTTACAATGTCATTCATTACGGTTTCGCCGGTCTGCTCGACTTTTATCCTTACAGTGTATGGCTTTCCGGCGTCAATGTTCGCTTTTACTTCATCCGCGGAGAGCCTTGAACACCTGCCGTCATATTTAAAAGCCCGTTTCTCAGCCTCGGCTTTTTTTCTTTCCGCGTCAAGTTCCTCTTTAGTGCAGAAACATTTATATGCCTTTCCCTCGGAAAGCAGTTTTTCCGCGTATTTGTGATAAACCGGCAGCCTTCTTGTCTGATAGTAAAGGGAATCGTCCGCGCTTTTACCGGGTCCTTCGTCCCAGTCAAGGCCGAGCCACTTTAAGGACTCAAGTATTTCCAGCTCCGATTCTTTTGTGGAGCGCTCCCTGTCTGTGTCCTCTATCCTTAATACAAATTTCCCGTTATTGTGTTTTGCGTAGAGCCAGTTAAAAAGAGCGGTTCTTGCCCCGCCAATGTGAAGATATCCAGTGGGGCTCGGAGCGAAACGTACCTTTATCATTATGTCTCCTTAAAGGAATTTTTTACCGTGCGGTAATTATAATTCATTATTTTGCCTTTATCAAGGCGTATTAAAAACTCGGGTTTTAGGCCGGGCGGTTTGGGGGTTACTTCTTGGCGGCGGCTGCCGGTTCCTGAAAATTCTTTTCCATTTCGCAGGTGCCTTCAAACACCACGCCTTCGGCCATGGCTATCTGCGGGGTTATTATATCCCCGTATAATTTTCCGGTATGAAGTATTTCAAGTTTTATTGTGGCCACAACATCGCCGTTGACCCTTCCGGCTATAATAACATGCGTCCCGTGAATGTCCCCTTTTACCACGGCATTTTCCCCAATTATGACGGAATCCTCGGTAATCACCCCGCCCTCCACCTTTCCGTCAACGCGCACTCCGCCCTTGGCAATAATGCCGCCTTTTACTTCGCAGCTTTTCCCGATAATGGTCTCAAGTCCGGCGGATATCATAATATCTCCTTGGTCTTTTTTTATTTTGAATTTCAGGAATTAATTACTTAAGCGCGACTTCCCTGCTTAAGTATTTGACCGGGTTTACAGCCACGCCGTTGAGCCTTACTTCATAATGAAGGTGCGGCGCAGTCGACCTTCCTGTGCTGCCCAGGTATCCTATGACCTGTCCCTTTTTGACATACTGCCCCGGGGAAACTATATATTTCAGCATGTGTCCGTATTTTGTCATATACCCGTTTCCGTGATTGATGGTGACAAGATTGCCGTATCCTCCGGCGTCAAATTCAGCAAATACAACAACTCCATCGGCGGTGGCTTTTATCGGCGTCCCTATATCGTTGGCGATGTCGACCCCGGCGTGGAACGAAAGCGACCCTGTGAAAGGGTCTATCCTGGAGCCGAATGACGCGGTAATCCATCCTTTTATCGGCCAGCCCGAAGGCACCGCCGTAAGTCTGGCCCTCTGCTCTGTTATATAGCTTATGATTTCCTGAAAGGACTGTTCATTGCCCTTTGCCTGGTCGTCAACATACTGCACGGCAAGGTCAAATGCTTTTCTGGAAATTACCTCGTCCCCGTCCTTTACATTTTTTTCAAGGAGTTTGGTGTCCAGGTAGGAGGGCCCGCCGAATCCGGTGTATTTTATGAGCGCGTCCCTGCTCCTTAACTGCAGCAGGTCGCGGAGCTGTTTGTCTATTTCAGCCACGCGCTTTACAGTATCGCGTGATTCGACCATTTCCCTGGAAAATTCCCTGTGTTTGAGCTGGAGGTATTTGTCATATGCCAGAGTGGCCCTGTAATTGGAATGCCTGACGATTATAAACGCGGAGAGTATTACGGAAACAAGCCATACCACGAGCAGGCCCATGAAAAGCGGGGCGTTAAGCTTTATGCTTAAAACCCTGCCGGTGTCGTCGGGCACGACCATCAAAGTTACATGCTTTTCCCTTTTTAACTTTTTCATTCTTCTCCCGCTATTTAAACGATGAATACGTATGGGGACACTAATCCCGCCATACGTTTTGTAAAAATTTTTAAAGTTTTCCCCTTTAAAAATTACTTCTGCTGCGCCTGGGGCGCTTGTGGAGCCTGCGCCGCCATAAGCCGCTGTTTTAATTCCGGAGACATATTCTCCGAATCTTCCATAAAAATCCTCAATTTATCAATGCTTACTTTTGTGTTTTTCAGGAACTGTATCCTTGCCGCCTTTAGTTTGGATAGCAGCATGTCAGAAAATTTCCTCGGGGCGTAGATGTATATGTCCGCTCCGTCGTCATTAGGATAAGCATCAAGAGAAACCCTTATAAGAACCCCGGCGTATAACCTCTTGGCTTCCTGCTTTAGTCTTTCCGCAATTGCTTCCGGCTGAGTCATTCCCATCGTTAATTCCTCCTTGATCGAGTCTATGTTATGAGAATCCAGTTCAACGCGCATTTGTAAACCCGGTTTTATTATACATAATCGGCTGTAAAAATGTCAAGTTATTAAAGGCCGTTCTTTATTATTAATTAACCGGACAAAAACACAAAATATCGTTCTTTTGCATTATTTTCTTTATTTTAAAGGTTCTTTATTGATTTCAGTGCCGCCAAATACAGTATTAACCTCAAGTAAAATAAATGGCTGCCCTTCCTTATAGGAATCCGTCTCGTAATTCACGCTTCCAAAAGCTGTGGAATTCCCGTTTGGCAGTATTATCCCGCCAAACGCGGTGCTGCCGTGTATTTTCATGGGTTTAGACGGATCGATTTTTATCTCGGTGCTCCCGAAAACAGTATCCACTTTTATCTTAACGCTTCCATTTACTTCAAGTTTTGTCAGGTCAATCTTCGCCGAGCCAAAGACAATGCTGTGCTCGTGCGGCACCAGCGCCCCTCCCATCTCCTGCTGCGAAAATATGGTGGCACGGCCGTCGGCTTTAGGTTTAAAATCACCATGCCATTTTGACGGAAACATCACCCTGATTCCTATAAAAATTATAAACAGGCCTATGGCTATCTTAAAGAACGGAATATCAAAATTAAAAAATGTCTTTAAAATTATATTTAACCCCGCGAGAATAAAAAAGACGCCCAAAAAAACGGGCCAGATATGCATACGCATTGCCTCCCCCTATTTTTTTGCCTTGCCCTGGTTTGCCACGGCTTCCATGGCTTTCTTTACCTCTTCAGGGTCGCCAAGGTAATAATAATCTTTTACAGGCTTCAGATTATTTCCCAGCTCATATACCATCGGCATTGCCGTCGGGATATTCAGGTTGACGATGTCATTGTCCGAAATATTGCTCAGATATTTAACAAGGGCGCGCAGCGAATTTCCATGCGCGGCTATGACAATTTTTTTGCCTTTTTTAATGTTGGGCACAATTTCCTTGTTCCAGTAAGGAAGCACCCTTGCGACGGTGTCCTTAAGGCACTCTGTCAGCGGAAGCTCGTTTGGCTTCAACCCCTTATACCTGGGATCTTTTGCCGGGTTCCTGTCGTCATTTGCCTCAAGTTTCGGCGGCGCAATGTCATATGCCCTGCGCCATATTTTTACCTGCTCTTCGCCGTGCTTTGCCGCAGTCTCGGATTTGTCAAGCCCCTGAAGAGCGCCATAATGCCTTTCATTCAGGCGCCATGTCTTGATTACCGGTATCCAGAGCTGATCCATCTGCTCCTGAACCGTATAAAGGGTCTTTATCGCTCTTTTTAATACGGAAGTATAGGCCAGGTCAAATGAGAATCCTTCTTTCTTGAGATACTGCCCGGCTTTTTTCGCCTCTTCAACGCCTTTTTCGGAAAGATCCACATCCGTCCATCCGGTAAACCTGTTTTCCTTGTTCCATACGCTCTCGCCGTGCCTGATCAAAACTATTTTGTACATAAAAGCCTCCATATTTTTCAATATCGGTCATTAATAAAACCGAAAAATATTATACAACAACCCGCCTAAAGGTAAACATTTTTTTATACTTCCGTAAATAAAAAGCCCCGGCTGTTAACCGGGGCCTTTTTATTAAAGTAAAAATTTAAAATCCAAAACCAATAAGTAATGAATTAAATATTATAGAAATTTGCCCTTCCATTATACTGCGCCAGGTCTCCAAGTTCCTCTTCTATCCTGAGCAGCTGGTTGTACTTGGCCACCCTGTCCGTCCTGGAGAATGAGCCTGTTTTAATCTGTCCGGCGTTTGTGGCCACTACAATATCCGCTATTGTGGAATCCTCAGTCTCGCCCGAGCGGTGTGAAACAACCGCCGTATATTTCGCCCTCTTTGCCATTTCAATGGCATCGAGTGTTTCTGTAAGGGTGCCTATCTGGTTTACCTTTATAAGGATTGAATTCAGCACTCCAAGGTCTATCCCTTTTTTCAGGATTTTCGGGTTCGTAACAAAAAGATCGTCCCCGACGAGCTGTATTTTCTTTCCCAGCCTGTCTGTCAATACTTTCTGGCCATCCCAGTCAAATTCGGCCATGCCGTCTTCAAGCGATATAATCGGATATTTGTTTACCAGATTTTCCCAGAAAGAAACCATCTGTTCCGATGTCAGCTCTTCTTTTGTGGATTTTTTAAATATATATTTTTTCTTTTCCTGATCATAAAATTCAGAGGCTGCCGGATCCATGGCTATCGCAATCTGCTCGCCCGGTTTGTATCCTGCTTTTTCAATGGCCTCCACAAGAAGCTGAAGGGGTTCTTCGTTCGATTTACAGCTTGGCGCGAATCCACCCTCGTCCCCGACGGCAGTATTATATCCTTTTGCTTTTATAACAGACTTTAACGTATGAAATGTTTCCGCTCCCCATCTTACAGCCTCGGAAAAGCTGGGTGCTCCCACAGGCATTATCATGAATTCCTGTATGTCCACGTTCGAATCGGCGTGCGCCCCGCCGTTTATCACGTTTGCCATCGGCACAGGAAGTTCTTTCGCATTTACTCCGCCGATATACCTGTAAAGCGGCAGTCCCACAGTGTTCGCTCCGGCCTTTGCCACGGCAAGCGATACGCCGAGTATGGCGTTTGCGCCGAGTTTTCCCTTATTTTCAGATCCGTCAAGTTCTATCATTAATTTGTCAATCCCGGCCTGGTCCAGCGTGCTTTTGCCTTTTAAAGCTTTGGCTATTATTTCATTTACGTTCTTTACGGCTTTTGTTACGCTCTTGCCGCCCCATTTTTTCTTGTCGCCGTCGCGAAGTTCGACCGCTTCCTTGGTTCCTGTTGAAGCTCCGGATGGCACCGCAGCCCTTCCTATAATACCGTCACATGTAATAACATCAACTTCCACCGTTGGATTACCGCGCGAGTCGATAATCTGTCTTGCCCTTACCTCATCGATGCAGCTCATTGAAAAACCTCCTGTATATAATTAAAGTTTATTTTTAAAACAAAAATAATAATACTATATAAAAAGTCCAAGGTAAAGGATTATTTACCGCGCTTTAAGGATATCAGTTGAGGTGCTGTTTTAAATAGTGTTCAAGCCCGTTAAAGGCTTCCTGCTTAATGCCAAGGAACTGCATCCCGGTCTCAAAACATCCGGGTTCCTCCGACTCCCTGCTCCATACCGCCAGTATATAAGCCCTGAATTTTTCAAGGCCGTGGGTCCTGAGCAGGACATCAGCCTCTATTACAGTGCCTTTTTTTATCAGCGTGTCGGAAACAATGCACAATCCGCCGCCCGAAAGATTTTTAATATATGCCTTTTCCGGCATTTTGGGGGATAATTCATGCGCGGCAGCAGCCTGTAGTATTTTGATTTCACGTTCAACCGCCAGCCTTTTTGTATCTTTTCTCTTTAATTCGTCCATTCTTGGATTCCCCCTAAAAATTATGATTAACCGATTAACCTAAATAGTATAATATTTTTATTCTGTGGTCAATCGTTTTTTTTGTAAAAATATCAGGTCTTCATAATTGCAAAGGGTTTTGCCAGGCGGCCGGATCTTTTATGTTGTCTTCCTTATAATTAATTCCGGATAAAATATCTCATCCCTCATTTTTTTGAGCTCTTTTTGTTCAATGGCGGCAACGGCCATTTCAACGGCTTTTTGTCCCATTTCGGTTATGGGCTGCTTTATTGTGGTAAGTCCGGCCACCGCTGCCATCCTTATGTCATCCTGCCCCACTATCGCAATATCCTCAGGCACCCTTAAGCCAAGTTTTTTCGCCTCATTTATCATTCTTATCGCGTCCTCATCGCCGGTGCCGACATATACTGCGTTTATCTTGTGTTTGATAAAATGATAAAGGGAATTTTTTACAGCGTCCCCGAAATCCTCAATAAAGCTGAATACTGATTCTTTTTCGAGTTTTCCGCCGTATTCCTGCATGGCTTTTCTGAACCCGTCGTGCCTTTCCATCATCGATTCAACACAGTCAAAATTTCCTATAAGCAGCCCGATCTTTTTTCTTCCGCGTTCCACAAGATGCTTTACAGCCATTGCCGCGGCCTTCTGGTTGTCATAATGGACCCTGTGCCCCCAGTCATCCCTGCCCTCCACAAACACCAGATGGATCCCCGCGTCCCTGTAACGC
Organism: uncultured Spirochaetia bacterium; assembly: GCA_964565765.1. Classification (GTDB taxonomy): domain Bacteria; phylum Oederibacteriota; class PGYV01; order PGYV01; family Palsa-1178; genus Bog-1181. The sequence goes on along the minus strand of CAZMGF010000001.1, from coordinate 101,054 downwards.
TTAATTATATCCTTTCTCCCCTGCAGAGAACCGTTTATCACAATTACCGCGTCGGCCCTTTTTTCGTTCAATATCATTTCATAAATATGTTCATCCATCCCCTGTGTTCCCATGGTTGTGTAACGGCTTGTTGTATAATAGCAGATGTCATATTTGGTTTTTATCATTTCAGGCTCAATGCCCCTCATTACATCAACTGAAAAATTGGCAAAATATGAAGGGGTCACGATAGCTATTGTGTTTGATTTCCCTTTTACCAGGCCGCGCGCGGCAAGATTCGGGGAATAGTCCATCTCTTCCACCGCCGCCATGACCCTGTCGCGTGTGGCTTTGCTGATACGCGTGTCGCCGTTGATGGCGCGGGAAACAGTTGTGTGTGAAATGCCGAGTTTTTTGCCGATGTCTTTTATGGTGATTGCCTTCATAATTCTCCTTTTGGCCATTCTAAAACACTTGCGCGGATTAATCAATCATAAGGTTATGCTATTTTTTTATTTTTACCTTAAAATTATCATTTCCCTTAATTTCCCCGGCCTTTCCATTCCGTCATCTCCCTTTATTATCAGCACATATATGTAAATTCCGTTTGAAAGTCCGTCAAAAACATCCGCCGGGACGTTATCTGTTTTTATTCCGGCAATGCCCGCGGTCAGATTTTCCTGCCTTATAAGCCTGAACCCCCTTGTATAGAGCCTGAATTCCACGGAAGACTCCGGTTCAGCAAGGCTGTACATGATATTCAGGTTTCCTTTTTCCGGATCGTACGGATCAGGATAGACAATTACTTCAGCCGGCGTGCTTTCAGGAACCGGAGATTCCGCCGCTGTAGGGGTTGAAGCAGCCGTATAAATCAATGTAGCGGAAGGGGTTGCCTGGCTGGTTATCGTCAGGGTTATAGTGGCTGCTGCGGTTGCAGTATAAGACGGCATGGCTGTCCAGGTTGTCGTTATGACAGCCGTTGATGTACGGGAATATGTCGCAGTAACCGTGCCAGTTGCGGTTCCGGTAATTGTCTTCGTAACAGTTATTGTAAATGTATATGAAGGCGTGGATGTTAATGTTTCAGTCAGCATATAAGCGGTGGTTGCTGTCATTGTCCCGGTTTCCGCCGCCGTAAATGTGGCCGAAGCTGTGGTTGTTTGCGTGAAAGCCGCCGTGGCAATAACACTCTGCGACGGTGTTGCCGTGAAAGTCACAGAATTTGCCGGGGTCGGCGTTGGTGTCGCTGAAAAAGTTAAAGTCCGGGTCGCAGTTAATGCAGGCGTATATGTCCCGGTTTCCGTGGCTGTGTATGAAGATGTCCTTGTTAAAGTTGATGTCGCGGAAGCAGTCATGGTAAAAGTATTGGCCGGCGTCCCCGTATATGAAGGAGTTACAGTCCGCGAATATGTCGCCGCAGCGGTACCCTGCGGAGAAGGAGTAGGGCTCGGCTGGGCGTAGCCCTGAAGCTCAAGCCTTATATAATCATATTCAAAACCATTGCCGTTGCCTGCCCCTCCGGTCGGCCGCAGGCCTATATCAATTTCGTTCCATCCCGCCTTAAGATTAGTACCGGGAAAATCAAGGTATGCGTCTCCCCATGCCCCGTCCGTGCCCAGGCGCACCATGGTATCAAAGCTGTAGTTTGGCACATAAAATCCCGTGGTTGAATTCGCTATGGTTGCCGCGTTGGCCCCGTCTGTGGATCCTGTGACCGGCGCAGTCTGGACAACTCCGTTAATGGTTAGTATGCAGGCCGCGCTGTAGCCGGCCGCAAATGCTATATACAGGCGCGCCTGATTTCCCGCCGCAGGCGCCTTTGCCAGATTGAAATAAATTTTTGATGTGGTTCCCACGTATGTGCCGCCGGCATTTAGTATGGTAGGCTGGCAATAATTCCAGTCAGAGGCGTAGTTGCTTACGCCGACCGTGTAGCTGACATCATTTGGGAACTGGTTTGCATAATCCAGAAAAGCGGACCATACCGCCGGAGTGTTGTATGGCGCGCCGCCTGCGTATGGCGGCAGAACGCCGCTCCAGGGGGTCACGTCGTGCTCTCCATTATTAAATTCTTCGCTGCTCCGGTCCGGCACGCCTATTTCCCACACAGTCGGCCCGAGGCGCAGCGGAGCCCATGTCACTGCTCCAAGATTCAGGGTTTGCCCCGCGGCCACGGTTATATTGGACTGTTCGAAGGTGCCGGCCGCTCCAGGCCCGAAGGCCCAGAGATTATAAATTCCCGGCAGCACGTTTGGAATTGAAAAAGCGCCTCCGGCTCCGGTCTGTACCCAGAACTGGCAGGTGAGATACTGCTGCTGGAAATCCACCCCGCCGTCAAGCGGCGCCAACCCTATCCACATGCCCGCAGGTGATGCCGCGGGATTATATGCGTCGTTGATGGCAAAAGTACCTGTTACGGTTGCCCTGTCCGCAGCCTGCGGGTATGCGGAAACCGTGGTGCCGGAACCCGTCGCCTCCGGCTGCGGGTTGAACCAGGCGTAGGGCCATGCAGATTGCTCTGCCTGGGCCTGCGCCTGAGCGTCAGTAAATAAAGCCTGCGCGTATATGCTGACATCAGTGGCAGTGCCCGTGTATTCGTTGGCGTAAATGAAAGCCGGGCCAAAGGTCTTGGAAACAAATGTTCCGGCCGGCTGATCCTGGGAAAGTCCGAAGCCGTAGTGTCCGCCTCCGAACATGTCAAGCAGAGTGTTGCCAAGGTGCGCGGTTAGTTCCCTGTGCATGGGCCCGCCGTCCAGATATTCATGGCTCGGGAAGGTCTGCCAGATTCCAAATTTTGATGTGGTTGAGGCCCAGCCGTATGCGTTCGTCTGGCCAAGCGGCTGACTGTAGGAATATTTGCATCCCGTGGTGCCGGAATAAATACCGCTGGTGAAATCAAATACTTCCGCGGGCGCTCCGGGAGTGGCTATGTAAGTGTCATTTGGCGAGGCCATCTGGCGGAACCGGTAAGGGTTAACGCATATCCAGTCGAACATTGAGCCTACGTACATATTAGTGCGCAGTTCAGCTCCGGGGTAGTCTGCGTATGTATTTTCATGTGTCAGTACCAGAGTGTCGTAGATACCCTGCTGTCCGCGTAGCAGGTCGTAATAAAGGGTGCAATCCATGGGGCTGCCAAGCGTCTGCAGCTCCACTTCAGCCTGATTCCCGCCGTTGTCCGCCGGATTAACCGTCAGGGTGTAAGCCGGATTCGTCAGTGTGGGCCCGCCGGAGCCGTCTATATAGAAATATCCACCGCCGTTGCCGCCTGCCATAAGGTTCGTGCCTTTATAGGTAAAATTTGTGATATTGCCATTGGTGATGTCTATTGTAATAGAAACTATGCCGTTAGCCAGGACCACATTATTGCCTGTCTGTGTCGCAGTCACGTTCGCTCCGGTGCCTGTTCCGCCGCCGGCGACATTGGCCCTTAAAAAAACCGCCGGAAAAAGCAGCACGCAAAAAAATGATATAAACAATAATTTTCCCGGCCTCATAGGCTTGCTTTCTCCATGCAATTGATTTTTTTTATTCCAGTATTTTCCGCAAAAAAAATAACGCGGAGAAATCAAAGAATAATAATAGTTTTTGACATATATATCAACCTATAAAACACCCTGTTTTTACGTAAAAATTAACCGTTTAACCGTTTTACTGCCGCGTGTTTATTTGTAATTTTTCCGGTTAAACCAAACGCAATAATTCCTGTTGCATAATAAATCCTGTTTATATATCATAATTATATGAATACCAAACTGTTAAGACAGCTGGGGGCTGCTTTTACGGGGATCCTGTTTTTTGCCTCACTTTTCATTCTGGCGGGATATTTCAAAAAAAGTTCCGGCTTTCCCTTTTCCTTTTCCGGTATAAGCGCGCCAAGGATAATATTATCCCTCTTTTTTACCGCCCTGAGTTACATGTCAATGGCATCATATGATTTCCTGGCGGCGCGTTATGCCGGAAAAAAAATATCCCTGTGGAATGCGGCGGCGGTATCATTCGCCGCAAACGCATTCGGAAACAGCCTGGGACTCTCGCTTTTGTCCTCATCAGCCGTCCGTTTAAGGCTCTATTCACTTTGGCGCTTTTCCGCCGCTGAAATCGCCAGAGTTATTGCTTTCTGCGAAATCTCTTCCTTTACCGGCTTCTGCGCCTTAAGTTCCATCCTCATTTTTTTCCCGTCCCGCTCCCTGTTTTTTACCGGCAGGACAGGCGCCGGGCTTGCGGCCTCAGCCGCTGTGTTCGTCATCCTTCTTGCCGCGTATCTCATCTGGGGCGGATTTTCAAAAAAGGAAATAAAGGCTTTTGGATACAGTCTTAACCCGCCCGGCCTTCTGACAGTGGCCCTTCAGGTATTGTTTTCAGTTTTAGAATGGGCATCAGCCGCCGCCGCGTTTTTCATTCTTTTTTCCGCTGATCCTTCGCGTTTCGTCTTTTTTTTAGCGGTATTTTTGGCCTCTGAATTTCTTGCGATAATAAGCAATGTCCCGGGCGGGCTCGGTGTTTTTGAAGCCTCAACTGTCTGGTTGCTTTCATCTTCCGGCATATCCGGGCCGGAAATACTCGGGGCCCTTGTCGTTTACAGGATAATATATTATCTGCTGCCTCTGGCCTGCTCATATATAGTTTACGGCGCTGCCGAGGCGGTCCATGCGCGCACTAATTTTTTTAAGAAAGCAGGCGAGTTAAAGGACCTGCTTTCTTCCACACCGGGTTACTTCTTTTCATGCCTTATTTTTTCCGCCGGTGCCGCCTCTATGTTCATATCCTGCGTTCCTTATATAATGCCGCGGTTCGGCGTTGTTTCATCAATAATGCCTCCCCTGCTGCAGCCTTTTTCTGCGGTTCTTCTCTCGTTATGCGGCGCAGGGCTTATAATGTGCACCCGCGGCCTGCAGAAGAACCTTTATTCTTCATATAATCTTTCTCTGGGCCTGCTTGCGGCATGCGGCGCGCTGCTGATGATAAACAGTTTTTCATACGAGGCCGCTTCGGCGTTTTACCTTATTCTTTTGTTCATGCTGCCTTTCGGAAAAAATTTTTACAGAAAAAGCGGGCCGTTTACCGAAATGCCGACATCGGGATTTTTCTATGCGGCCTCCGGAACGGCCTGCCTTTGCGGGCTGGCTGTGTATCTTTCTCCGGCCGCCCGCGGCCAGGCGGCGTATATACAGGGCGTGCTTTCTTTTTTCTCATCCGGCGCGGCGCTTGCAATCTGGATGATTGCCTATATTTTTATTCCATACAAACCTTCGCCCCATACATCCACAAAATATGATGTAAACACCGCGGCCTCCATAGCGTTTAACTCTCCGGACACTCTCTCCCAGCTGGCCCTTTCCGGCGACAAAAATCTTTTATTTTCATGGTCCCGCCTCTCTTTTTTAATGTACGCCAGGTGCGGCAGCCGCTGGATAGCGCTCGGCGACCCATGCGGCCCGTATGTGGAGCTCGAGGAATTAATCTGGAAATTCCGCAGGCTCGCGTTTTCGCACGGCGCTTCCTGTGTTTTTTTTAACGTATCCGGCGAGAACCTGCATTTTTACAAAAATACCGGCCTTAATTTTTACAAAATAGGCGACGAAGCCCGTATAGCCCTTGAATATTATCCCCGGGAAGTCGCTGTGGAAGGCCTTCTGAAATCCTTTACAAAAAAACTGGAGATCTCCGGATATTCATTCAGGATGATGCCAAGGAACTCTCCGCCGTCTTTTTATAAAAAAATAGCCTCAATATCGGATGAATGGCTTAAATATCACGGAATAAAAGAACCGGGATTTTTGATCGGCCATTTTGACGTGGAATATCTAAGGCATTTTCATATAGCCTGTGTTTTTGACAGAAACGGCCAGCCTGTCTGTTTCTCCGATATTTTTACGGGCCCGGAACATGGTGAATACAGAATGGATATCATAAGGTATTCGCGGAGCGCGCCTGACGGCGTTGAACGGTTTCTTAAATATAATCTTATCCTGTGGGGCAAGGAAAAACATTTCGCGTTTTTCAACCTCGGCCTTGCTCCTTCGAATATTTCGGCGATTAATTCCTATACGCCGGCATTAAACCACGCCGCGGCGGCATTATTCAATTACGGCCTGAAACTTTCGAATGGACGGTCTCTCAGGAAGTCGAAAGAGGAGTTTTCACCTTTATGGAACCCGCGTTATATTGTCTGTGATAATTTTTTTATTGTACCGCAGGTTTTTTCTGAAATATCCCTGCTGTCATCAGGCGCGGACATTCCGGGCTTAAAATAGTTATATACTAAAATTTCCGGTCACTTAATAATATCAAGCACTCCCGTGGAAAACTTTTTTTGCTGTCCGCCGGTATTTGTCCCTGACACCGCATAAAAATATACACCATTGGCAAATTTTGTAAACCCGCCGGCATCCATGTCCGCTTCTGTCTGCCCCTTGAAGCTTCCGCTCTGTGTCCCGTAATATACCAGCCTGTATGAGCATGTATATACCTTGAATTGAATTTCACTGTAAGTATCTTCAGTATAAAAACTTATTCCAAGCTTGCCGCCCGCGGCCGGATTGTATGGATTTGGAAAAATAACTGTTTTTGTCCCGCCGTTATTGCCCGGCGTCAGTGTCGGAGTGGCAGTAAATGTAAGTACCGCGCTTGGAACCGCCTGCGGGGTAAAAGTACAGGTAAATGTCATTGTGGGTGTCATTGTCTGGGTTGCGGTGCCGGTAAACGTCATTGTAAAAGTATATGTATTCGCGGCCGTCTGCGTTACAGTCGAAGTAAAAGTTGCGGTTGGCGGCGTGCCTGTCATGGTTGCCGTTACTGACGGCGTAATTGACGGAGTTACGAAAAGCGTCTGGGTAAAGGTAAATGTCGCGGTTGATGTCTGCGTATATGTCGGGGTAAATGAAGGCGTGGCTGTCATTGTAAATGTTCCTGTAAATGTCCGCGTAAAACTCGGCGTGACCGACAGGGTTGCAGAAGATGTGGCAGTTACCGTAGGCGTTACAGTCTGCGTCGGCGGAGTGCCCGTGGGCGATATTGTAATTGTCGGCGATACTGTCCTTGTCTGCGTCACTGTCATGGTAAATGTGAATGTCGGCGTTGAAGTGGCCGTAAATGTCGGAGTACCGGTGTATGTAAATGTAGTTGTGGGCGTTGCTGTTTGTGTAAATGTAATGGTCGCCGGTACAGTAAATGAATATGTGGGCGTAATTGAAGGCGTATATGTTTTTGTAAATGCAGGGGTCTGCGTAAGTGTAAACGTCGGAGTGTCCGTGGCGCTCGGAGTCATGGTGGGCGTGAATGTGGCTGTTTTGGTGGATGTCTGCGTCATTGTAGGAGTGGGCATGCCGGTAAATTTTATGTCATCTATATACATGGTCATATTTCCGGGATTGTTCCACTGAAAAGTCACGCTCTGAATAATGTTTAGATCCAGTACGTCGTCCCCATCGCCGGTGGGTGAATACTGGTCCACAGTAAGCGAAGATAGCGCAACATTTATATCCTGCCAACCCGAGGCCGGAACAGTAATAGGTACGTTCCTATCCGACCACTGCTGCCCGTTCGTCTCGACAACCTTTACGAACAATACGGTGCCGGCCGGCGCGTCTATCCAGAAATTAAGCGCGGTTGCCCCGGTAAAATTACGGTAACCCAGTCCGCCGTCATAAGGCGAATCAATTGTAACAACGGCCCATCCTGCTGTTCCGGTTGTTACAACCTGCATTGAATGAGTGCCGGCATGAACCGTTGTGGTCACGTTGGTAACCGCAACCGTCGATCCGCCTCCGGTATCAGTTGTATTTAAATTTTTAAATACCCCTGTCTCAAAATCGTCAAAAACCCCGAAAGGAATGTAAGGCGTCAGGGTAAAAGTCGGAGTAATGGTCGAAGTCTGCGTTATAGTGGGGCTTATATAAGGAGTATTTGTCTGCGTTGAGCTCCATGTCGGTGTAATTGTCGGTGAATAATAAAGGGTATTTGTCGCGGTCACTGTGATTGTAGGGCTGTTGGTCGGCGTCCCGTTGGGCGTCCTTGTTTTTGTCACAGTGGAAGTCGGCGTAACCGTCGGAAAATTCCCGGTGAACTGTATATTGTCTATATATATGGTCGCGTTCGGGGCGCTGTCAACCTGTAAATAGAAACTCTTGATACCGCTCAAATCAAGTACACCGTCCCCGTTAACCGTATTATACTGGTCCCTGCTGAAGACGGAAGTATTGGTGATGGCGATAGTTATCTTTGTCCATGTATTTGCCGGGGCTGAATTTGTGCTTTCAGTTATCCTGTTTGAATATGTTTCACCATCAGCGCCGTTGGCCGTTGCCTCGACAAGTTTCACAAAGAAATTTCCCGAGAGCGCCACTGTCGGATAAATGTAGAATGACAGTGCTGTCGCTCCTGTTTCATCAAGATATCCGAGCCCCCCTGTGTATGGTGAGTCCTCTCCATAAGCCCCCCAGCCATTGGCAGTAGAGGTTATTTGTAGGTCACGCAAACCTCCGCCTGTTAATGCCGCCGGCCTGTTTGTTGTATTCACCACCGAAGTAAAAGCTGTCTGGCCTCCTGCCGATGTGTCAAGATTGATTATATTTCCGGTCTCAAAATCATCAAACATCCCTCTTATCGGCGTAGGCGACGGGGTCGGGGTCGGGGTCAATACGTTCCATGTGTTTGTGGGAGTTGGCGTGGGATAGTTTCCCATAGGATTTGGCATATTGCCCGTAAGAATAAGTAAATACTGCATCTTCAATATGTCGCAGAAATAATCCGTTCCCCATAACACGCCGGTGTTTGTAAGACCTCCAGAGCCGGTGCCGGCGTCCATTGTTACCAGGTCATAATAGCATTCATTCAGCCAGTTCTGGTCGCCTTCAACCATGGCCGAAATCGCGACCGCGCCCTCCGGGCCCGGCAGGTTCCTTACATCCTCTGTGCCAAGATCAGGCGTCCTGTCCCCCCTGTTGTACTGTGTTTCAGTGCCGTCGAGGGTATAATGGGAAAGTATTTTTGTGGCGTCGCCGTTATATTTTGTCTGGAAAAATGTGGATATTTTGTTGTTGTTGCTGTAGGCCAGCGGACTGTTCATGGTGCCGTAAAGCAGGTAATCATAGCTCTGCCTCCACGCGTGGCGGATAGCGTCCCACCACCATGAGTTTGGGTCCATGGACCATGCCCCCGGGCTCCATGTGGTCCCGTCGTAATTGCACCAGTTTGGCATCAGGCCGGTATCCATACCGAGAGCGGCATTGACCGTCTGGGAATTGCTGGAGTAATAATTTACAATTGTCTGGTAGGTATGCGAAGCCACAGAATACCATTGTGAAGTTCCGGTATAATCCCCGAACATCCTGTATTCATAAGGGGCAAAATATGAGATATTCGCCCCGTCCCAGCCGTCGCCGGGCCTTATGTCGTTGGCGGCGGTTATCTCATTTGAAAGTATCCTTCCAATTATAGTATTTGCCTCGCTCTTGTAATTGATTGCTCCCGCCGAACCCCACTGCTTGTCAGCTGCCAGCAGCGCAAATGCAACATCCTCATCGGCATCAGTGGCCGAGCCGCCGCTGTTGCAGTATGGTATCTGCCAGTTCATGAGACCGGCGCCGTCCAGGTGATCCTTGTAGTAGGTATAAAAACCGTTAAAATACTGCTGTGTGTTGTTGGTTGCGGATGACATGAAAACCATGATTACCATTCCATACCCTATCGCTTCGCTGACCGTATCGTTCTCGGCCGGAGCTGTCGCGAAACCGTAACAGCCGTTGGTTATGCCGTTGCCCGTAACCGTCCTCTGTACTCGCCACTCACTGCCGGTGCAGTTATTCTGGGTGACGTAATATGCCTTCCACTTATTGAACCAGTCCAGGCAGTGCTGGTCCATCTGCGCGTTTGTAAAATTATTTGGCTTGATGCCGTATGGATAGTTTATGTTCTGCGGGAAAGGAAAATTGCAGGTATCTGAAAATGAAAAAGAAATAATTATAAGAATGAAAACTATTATAGAAGATAAAAAAATGGAATTCCTTTTCATATGCCGCAATCTCCTGGGCGAACGTTAAAACGGTTAAATTCTACATTAAAAGTATATCACAGCTCCATATTTTTGACAAATTTTATATGCCTTTGTTGCTTAAAATAATGTGAAAAATAGCCAATTGCTTAAAACCGGTTCACTGCGGAAGTTTTTACGGGAAAACGCGGTGATTTTTGCCATCTCCTCTCTCCTATCTCCTTTCTGCAAGCTCTTGTTCTATAAAAAAAAGGGGCGGCAGTTCCCGGCCTGCCGCCCTTTTTTAAAAGTTGTTTTTAGCTGTATTTTAAACTGCCTGTGCCGCCTCTTTTTGTTTTACCGCGGCTTCCTTTTCCTTTGCCGGCACGAATTTTTTGGCCTCGTCAAAAGCCGCGGCGAATTCCCTGATGGCGTCCGAAAAAATTATAACTTTTCTCGGATTGCCTCCGCCTGCCTCATCGCCAAAAGCTACTTCTCTTATGCTGAGGTACATCGAATTATTCCTGGCTTTCTTTACATCAAGATAATACTTTTTCTTCCCTGCGTTTACTGCTTTTGAAAATACCGCTTCGTTCTGTTCCATAAAATCCCCCTCATTTTTTTACCGGGAATAAATTACCGCGCCCACTCCAGGCCGCGGCTCGTGCTGTATGTTTCATTTCGATTATATTATACACTTTGTATACTATAAAGTCAAGTTTTTTCCTTTGTCCGTTTTTGTAATTTTTTATTGCCCGGCGCTTCCCGCGTTTACCGTATCGTGTGCAAGGCCGAAAAGGTCCTTATCAGTATAATAATATCCGTTTAAGCCCGCTGCCGCAAACGGCCCGCTCTGGGTCACAAAGCTCTGGCTTATGACCGGCAACCCGCCAACCGAATAATTCAGTTGTGAAATAAATCCGGACGTATCATAAACAGCGGATACAGTAAGCATATTAACCGCACCGATGAATATATTTTCAGTAACAATCTTGTCGGCGTCGTCCCGCGTAAAAGTTATATAACCGAATTCCGTAGTGGAGGAAGGGTTCGGGTAAATATCCTCTCTGTTTATAAAACCATAAGCGTCCCTTGTTATCACCCTGTAGCATGCCGTGGCCCCGTTCTGCGTCTCATTTATAGTATCCACATAGCCGTCGCCCCCGTAATTCAGCGTCTGAACATCATTGGATGTTGTCGTGTATGTGGCCGTGAAATTCATCACACTGAGCCTGTTTGAGGAGTCATACGAAAAAGATTCATTGCCGTTCTGGGTCACGCACTGCGGATTGCCTATAAAGGATACCATGCCGGAACCGGTATACTGGTAAAAAACGGACCCTGAAGGGATTGAAGACACTGTGTTGTCTATTCTCTGAATATTTCCGGAGGAGTCATAATAATATGTCCCGGCGGTTGTCGAAGATATGATATATGTTGTAACGGTAGAGCTCTTTATTTTTCCGGTGTTTGTGTAATATGCCGGCGAAAAAGGGGAAACCGCCGGATTGTGGCGGCTCGAACATGAAACCAGCAGAAATCCTGCGGCTATGACCAGAGCGAGTTTTTTCATTTTTATCCCTGTTTCTTTTTTTGTTCCATTTAAGATATTTAATTATAAACAAAAGGGGCGATAAATACAAATAAAAAAGCCGGGGTTTTGGCCCCGGCTTTTTGCGGTTTCCTTGTTTTTACGGCTATTTGTTCCCTTTTATCCTCTCAAGGTAAGCCTCGTAAGCGGCTTTTCCCTCGCTCTTCCAGTAATCCTCGTAATATTTCCAGTTGGAATAATCCCCGCCCGGCGCCCATTCCCCGCCGTGCATGTGCCTCCATGGCCTGCGGCGCCATTTGTCGCCATGATGCTTGTAATGGGATCCGTGAGATCCGCCGAAGAGCATTTTTGCCAGCACCACTATGCCGAAAGCCTGCCAGTAACCTATTGTTTTCAGTCCGAAAATATCAGGCATAAGCCAGTTCCAGAGCTTCATTACAAAATATCCGAACAGGAACCCGAAAACCACGGCAATAAAAAGCCCGCCGATTACCATTCCCACAACCTTAAGGATCCTCAAAGCCGGCCAGTCATGCCCATGCTCGCAGCCGCGCCCTTCCATGCCATTGTGTTCCATTTCAAACACCTCCTTTTTTTAATGTTTCCCTGATCTTTTCCATTGCCCGGGCCTTTCTTGAAAGCAGGGTGCCTATAGGTTCACCCCACTCTTCGGAAAGTTCCCTGAAAGAAATATCCTCAAATTCCGTAAGCACAACTATTTCACGTTCGTCCTCGCCAAGCGACTCTATGGCCTCATACAGCACGCCGGTGAATTCCCTGTTCTCAAGGTCCTTGTCCGCTCCGGCCACCATTTTTGTGAGGGAAAATTCCTCTTTTTCTGATATTTCATCGAGCGCCAGGGCTCCTTTTCTGGCCCTAATAGAATCCACAATCTTATTTCGCAGCGACGTATATATATAAGCCGATAATTTTTCAAGCGGCACATTTATATCGGCAGATTCAAATATTTTCACCATAACGTCCTGTACAATATCCTCGGCGTCACGGTAGGAAGAGTCGTTCAGCCGTTTCCTGATAAAATTCACCATCTTGCCGTATTCTCTGGAAAAAAAACCTGTCACGCCCGTTGATAACGCTTTTTCCATTGTCCTGCCTTTTTTATGTTTGTTAATTAACAGTGCCGGAACGCTGCGTGCCATATTTTGGGACGCCATATAATGCGGCCCCTACAGCGTTAAATATGGCAGGCGGAACTTTTTTTTGTGCCGGACGTCAACAATAAGGCCTGCGTAAATATCGCAAAGGTAAAACTATAATAACACTTTCGGCTTTTTCTATCGACATACCTCGAGTGTGTCCGGTTGACGGACGACCAAAAAAAAGGCCTGCCTGCCATGTTTTAGCCGCAGTAAGCAGCGGCTCTACAGTTTCTACCGGGGCCGCCACATGGGGCGGCCCCTACTCGTTTTCTTCTACAATACTATAGACGTTTTAACCCTTTTTTTATTGCATTAATTCTTCAATAAAAAAGGCGCGGTTTTCCCGCGCCTTTTTTATTTTGTATATACCCGGGCCGGTTATTTGTTTTCGCCCCTTATCTCTATCCTTCTTATCTTGCCGCTTATAGTCTTCGGCAGCTCCTTTACAAACTCTATTATGCGCGGATATTTGTAAGGCGCCGTCACCTTTTTAACATGCTCCTGCAGTTCTTTTACCAGAGCGTCTGACGCTGTGTAATTTTTAGTAAGGACCACAGTAGCCTTTACAGCCAGCCCCCTGTCAGGGTCGGGCACGCCTGTAACCGCGCACTCAAGCACCGCCGGGTGTTCCAGAAGCGCGCTCTCAATCTCAAATGGCCCTATCCTGTAACCCGAACTTTTAAAGCAGTCGTCTGCCCTTCCGACAAACCAGTAATATCCGTCGCCGTCACGGTAGGCCACATCGCCCGTATAATAAGCGCCGTCATGCCATGCCCTTTTTGTAAGCTGGTCATCGCGGTAATATCCGTCGAACATTCCAACCGGCTTGCTCTTGTCGGTTTTAATCACTATCTGCCCCTCTTCACCCGTCTCCACTGGTTTTCCATTCTCATCAAAAAGGTCAATGTCATATCCCGGCGCCGGCCTTCCCATGGAGCCCGGTTTCGGGTCCATCCACGGATATGTCGCCACTGCCACGGTGCACTCGGTCTGGCCGAAACCTTCATGGAGCTTATGGCCTGTCATTTTGAGAAACTGGCTGTAAACTTCGGGGTTTAACGGCTCTCCCGCTGTAATGCAGTACTTCAAGCCGGAAAAATCATACTGCGAAAGGTCCTCTTTTATAAGGTACCTGAATATTGTGGGCGGCGCGCAGAATGTGGTCACAGAATATTTCGCCAGCACATTGCACATTTCTTTTGGAACAAACCTGTCATAATCGTATACCATAACGGCCGAGCCGCATATCCACTGCCCGTAAATCTTCCCCCAGGCCGCTTTTGCCCAGCCCGTGTCGGCCACGGTAAAATGGAGCCCGCCTGCCTGGACGCGCTGCCAGTATTTTGCGGTTATTATATGGCCGAGCGGGTACATATAATTATGGCGCACCATCTTGGGCATTCCTGTGGTTCCCGAAGTAAAATAGAGGAGAAAAATATCGCTGTTCACAGTCGCTTCAGCGCCGGCGGGCCTTGAAAACAACGGACTTTCAGCCTCAATTGCCTTTGACATATTCACCCAGCCCGGCCTGTCAGTGCCGATGCAGCTCTTTATCGTAAGCGTCTTTGATTCTTTCTGTGACTCATCAATGGCGTCCATAATTGTATTTTCGCCCACGCTGATTATCATTTTTATTCCCGCGGCGTTGTTGCGGTATTTAAGGTCCTTTACAGTGAGCAGATGCGTGGCCGGAATGCAGGCGGCGCCTATCTTGTGCAGCGCCACGGATATGAACCAGAACTCATACCTGCGCTTCAAAATCAGCATTACCACATCGCCCTTTTTTATTCCGAGCTTTTTCAGGGCGTTAGCCGCCCTGTTGGAGTTTTCCATAATTTCCCTGAAATTAAATTTCTTTTCCGAGCCTTTATCATCGCACCATACAACGGCCGGCTGTTCCGGCGCTTTTTCTGCCATGGCATCCACAACATCAAAGCCAAAATTAAAATTTTCCGGTATGTTTACCTTAAAATTTTTATAAAAATCCTCGTATGAAGAAAACTGCCCGGGAGCGTATATGTCAAGCAGGTCCGTCCCCTTAGCGTTGTTTTCGGCCATTTCCACCCTCCTATAATATGACCGCTAAAAATTTAGCGGGTTTATTGTTTAATGAAACCATTGCGTGCGGTATTCCAGAATCAAAATAAATAGAATCCCCGGTTTTAAGTATCATTTCATTTTTTCCGATGAATATTTTTATCTCACCTTCAAGGCAGTAATTGAATTCCTGGCCCGGGTGCGCGTTGTAATGGCCGGCAACATCACCGGGTTTTGGCCCTGCAGTAACCTCAAATATCTCCATTTTCTTATGCTTAAAATTATAGGCCAGGTCCTGGTAGGAGTATTCCTTTGACCTCTCGACTTTGGGAGCCGAACCTTTCCTTACTATGGAAAAGGTGTTCATATGCGGCTCGCCGCCGGTCAAAAGGGCTGTAAGTTCCACTTTGTAGCGGCCGGCTATTTCATACAAAAAACTCACCGGTATGTCTGATTTTCCGCTTTCATAGCCTTCGTATTCCTCTTTCTTTACGCCCAGAGCCTTTGCTGCCGACTCTATTGATTCACCATCGATTTCCCTTAAGGTCCTGATTCTCTCGGCAATCTGCTTGATATTGTTTTCCACATTCCCCTCCTTAATATAATAAAATAAAGCCGGCCTGATATACTGCGGCAATAATGCATATATTACCCCCGTCAAAGCCCCGGGTCAACAGAAAATATTTCCACCAGTTATTTTTTCACTATAAAAGCAAAAAGCCGGTTTTAACCGGCTGTTGTTTTTTTTAATGCTGCGCTGAGAGGCAGTAAGAAGAAACGCGCTAAATATGGCAGGCGGAACTTTTTGGAGGACGTTCCGTCAACAATAAGGCCCGTGTAAATATCGCAAAGGTAAAACTATAATAATACTTCCGGTTTTTCTTCCGGAATACCTCAAGTGTGTCCAGTTGACGGACGGCCGGAAAAAAGGCCCGCCTGCCATGTTTTAGCCGCAGCAAGCAGCGGCTCTACTTATTAAAAACCGGGCCGCCCCTAAATTTAAGCGCAGTTACAGGTGCCAGCCGCGGTGCTTGTCCTTCTGATCCTGGTCCTGGTCGCGGCCGTGGTCATTATCGCCGCCCTGTTGATTCTGTTTGACCTCATCATTTCTTCTCTTAATCGCAGCCTTGTACATGTCTTCGCGTTTTATAATCTTTTCTATCCTTGCCTTATGCATCCGGTCCATTTTATTATAAACTGCCGGGTTGTTCCTGAGCTGTTTCATTTTCTGGATATGCTCCAGCCTTCTGTTATATTTAAATTCCCTGATTTTTCCGTTCCTCTTGAGTTCGCGCATTGCCATAATCCTGGCGCGCAGGTCGCTTAGCTCGGCCCTTCTGCTTGCGAACCTGTCGCTTAAGCCGGAGCGCCTGATCAGCCGCCTTTCATGTCCGGATATTACTGTTTCATTGTTTTTATCGACAAATGTATTTTCTTTTTCATTCCCGTTGTTATCCATTGAGGCTACCCTTACCCTGCCGTCATAAACCGCCACATGGTCATCGCCGCCCGTGATGCCTGCCTGTACGGCAAATTCAGTGCCTTTAACGGCCGCTATGGCCATTTTTGTCTTTATCTGAAATTCATCACCGGGCTCCAGCTTTTTAACAATAAGAAAAACACACCCCTGTATTACGTCAAGCAGGGTCTTTTTGTATTTGTCCCTGTTGATATCCGCTATGGCAATTGAGCTGCTCTCGTCAAGTTTTACAATGGTCTCATCGTCAAAAACTATTTCCGCTTTGGATGACGGCCCGGTTTCCACCGTGTCTCCCTTATACAGCGGTGTATATAACTCGTTTACATCTTCTCTCTGTGTGGTTCCGGCCCTCAAAATATTACAATCGCCGTCAAAATCATTTATGTAAGCGATGGAATAATCGGCGTTGTCGGACCCGGAACCCGAATTCTGGGCCAAAACATGGGAATTAAAAGCTAAAAATAAAAGTGTGAGGATAAATTGCAGGAAAATAATTTTGCGGCTGGTCATTTTCATCTCCTTATAACGTCTTTGATAGGGTTCATTATACCCCAAAATCCTGTTCTTTTGAACCATAATTATTGGACGCCTGAAAGATGATTTTTGTTTACACGCGGAATTTAGGCCCCGCCCTCTTTTAGATACCCGTTCTGCTTCATCCTGTACAAAAGATTGGCCACCCTTTTTTTCTGGAACTCCCTGTTTTTCCGGTCATAGAGCGCCATTCCCCTGGACCTGGGCCTTGGCATTACAACCGCCAGCATGGCGGCTTCTTTCGGGGTTAATGCTTCCGGCGGCTTGTTAAAATAGGCCTCTGACGCCTGCCTTATGCCGTATATGCCGTCGCCGAACTCTATTATATTAATGTAATAGTTGAGTATCTGCTTTTTTGTAAGTTTTTTTTCAAGCAACAGGGCCGTGGCTGCCTCAACTATCTTTCTCCCGATGTTTTTTTCCCCTGAGAGATAAATGTTTTTCACAAGCTGCTGCGTTATTGTGGAACCGCCGCATTTCAGTGTCGCGTGGCTGATGTCATAGCGCGCCGCATCGAGAATTTCAGACATGCTCACCCCGTTATGGCTGTAAAAATCCTCGTCTTCGGATGTAATTATTGCGCCGTACACATAGCGCGGGAGGTCGGATGCTTTTACAAAATTTTCCGAATGCGGGGACACAAACCTTTTTTTGAGCCTGCCGTTGGAACTTACCTTTATGAAAAATCCCTTTTCCACCCCGTCAAGGTCGGGCACAAACATAAGGGTAATGCCGGCTGAAAGCAGAAGAAACGCGGATGTTAACATGAGAAGTGCCGATAGTCTGGATAGAAAGCGCATTTTTATAAGCCTCGTCTTAAGTAAGTTGCCGGGTTTTTAAACCCCGGCGCGCGTTTGGATCCCTTTTAATACAGGGTATTGCGATAGTCCAAGTATACATTCATTTTTTATCAAAGTCAAGCCGTCCGTCTTTTACTGCTCTTTTACGCCCTCAAGCGCGTCCATTTCCTTTATAAATCTTTCCAGGTCCTCATACCCCTTGTCGATCCTGAGCTGCTGCCTGCGGCTCTCAATTTCAAGTTCCTGGATTGCCGGATCCCGCGGTTTCGAATATGCCTCGACAAGTTTATGATTTACTTCCTCAAAGGCTTTCTCGGCCTCATCAATGGACTTTTCCGTCTGCGCTATTTTCTGCGCGATCGATTTTTTCATTTTCTTTATATTTTTAACAGGGTCCTGTTTTTCGCTTTCAACGCGGTTTTCCACGGGCTTTTCTTTTTTCGGTTTTTTTGTTTCTTCTTCCCAGCCAAC
This sequence comes from uncultured Spirochaetia bacterium, assembly GCA_964565765.1. Taxonomy (GTDB): domain Bacteria; phylum Oederibacteriota; class PGYV01; order PGYV01; family Palsa-1178; genus Bog-1181. The sequence goes on along the minus strand of CAZMGF010000001.1, from coordinate 83,068 downwards.
CCTGTCCAGAAAGTCCTGGTATGTGCCCTCAAAAACCGTCACCTTGTCCTCGTTAAAAACTATCAGCCTGTTGGCAAGGTGGTGGAGGAACATTTCGCTGTGCGTAACTATGATAACCGCTCCAGGAAACTCATCAAGGGCCACTATCATGGAATCGCACGATTCTATGTCAAGGTGGTTTGTCGGCTCGTCAAGCAAAAGTATATTGGCGGGGTTTAAAAGTATCTTGCCCAGGGAAACCCTTGATTTTTCACCGCCGGAAAGCACGGATATCTCCTTTAACGCCGCGTCCCCGGGGAACATCATTGCGCCGCAGGTCCTGCGTATATCGGTGTATTTCATGTCCGGCCTTACCTTCATGAATTCCCTTTCGACCGTATTGGAAGTGTCGAGCCTTTCAATGTTTGTCTGGCCGAAATAACCTGTGGACGCCTCCGGATGCATTTTTACTGTTCCTGTTTCCGGGGTTAGTTCCTCCACAAAAAGTTTCAGCAGGGTTGATTTTCCCTTGCCGTTCTTTCCTATGACGCATATCCTGTCATTTATCCCCACGTCTATCGAAAAGTCTTTTATGAGCGTCCTCTCTTTCGTGTATCCGAATGAAAGATTCTGCACGCGCAGCGGCATTTTTGCCTCAAACTCCTTAAAATTGAACTTAAAGCCGAGCTCGGCTATCCTGTTTAATTCGCTTTTTTTGTCCATCTTGTCCAGGGCCTTTATGCGCGACTGCACCATGCTGGCGCGCGTGGCCTGGGCACGGAAGCGGTTTATAAAATCCTCGGCTTCCTTCCTTATTTTTTCCTCGCGCTGCCTGGTGAGCTCATAGACCTCCTCTTCGGAGGCTATCTGGTTGAAAAGTTTCGAGGTGTCGCCCTCGATCTTTTTTATTTTCTGCCTGTGTATGGCCATGGTATGCGTGGTGACGGAATTCATGAATTCGCGGTCGTGTGTTATCAGCATCAGCTCGTTTTCCCTCCTCTGGAGAAATTTTGCGAGCCAGCGTATGGATATGATATCAAGGTAATTTGTGGGTTCGTCCAGTAGCAGCAGGTGCGGTTCGGCCAGCAACACCTTTGCCAGGTTCAGCCTGACCTGAAACCCGCCGGAAAAAGAGGCCGGTGATCTTTCCATTTCAGTTTCCGTAAAACCTAGCCCCGAGAGCATCTTTTCCGCTTTCCATACCTGCGCGCGTTCCTCATCCCTAAGCCCCAGGCACGCCTCCTGAAGCACGGTAGCCTCGGTGAAAGTCAGGTGCTGTTTCAAATATCCAATTGTATAATTCTTGGGTATCATTATACGGCCGCTGTCAGGATGAAGTTCTCCAGTAATCAGCTTGAAAAGCGAAGTTTTTCCCGAGCCGTTGCGGCCGACAAGCCCGATACGCTCGTTGCTGTGGATATTGAAACTGACGTCTGAAAGCAGCTCCTGCCCGCTGAAAGAAAGGGTAAGGTCGTTTATCTGGAGCATGTCGCCCCCTTAAAAAAATAATTCCGCTCTTTAAGCGGAATAGTAATTCTCGCTGTGATCGTCATAAATTCTGCCTTTTATAGGGTAATCGTACTTTATTTCTTTATGGTGTAATTATTATGGATTACGGCCGAATTGTCAACTTATAATAATAAAAACGCGGGGCGGCCCCTACAAGAAACTATTAATTATTTTTTTGTTCCGTACTTTAACACGTCGTTTATTGTCAGCGGCGGCGCGTCTTTTATATCAACCGCTGACCAGGCGTCTGTCATATATTTGTCTATGTAGGCGTACGGCAAATAACCGTAACCTTTGTCTCCCCACGCCTCTGACCAGGAATTCTTGAACTTTACAAGTTTTGCCTTCTCGTCATACCCTGCAACGCATATAGCGTGGCCGCCGAGCGTCTGCTCGGACGGCGGCGGCATGGGCACTTTTCCTGTTTTTGTCTTCATTATTCCGGAAAAACATTCTATACCAATCACGCACGGCCCTTTTGAGGCGAGCGTCAGTTTTATTTCATAAAGGTTAAGCACCCTCGCGTATGAGAGCTCCCTGAATTTTTTGGCATCCGCGGCCGCTCCCGCCCCGGGCTTATCTGTCTGGTGCGGCGCGTAGGGCCAGAACCGCTCTTCGCATACCCCGTTTTGCGCCAACACTTTCATCGCCACGCGTATCTGCGTCCCTTCTTCTTCGGGATGGCCGTCCTGCTTTTTGCATTCGCTGTACACAAACCGCGGAGAGAGTTTCATGTACTTTTTCCAGTCAAGCTGTTCCTGGTATTCTTTCATGCCGGCCACGGTTGAAAAAGCCACGCATGTCCCCTCATCACCCTGGTCGCGCACCGGCGTCATTTTTGAAGTGTAATCAAGTTTATCCGGCAGGGTTACAGCGGGAAGATAGGGCCTCATTAGATAATCACGCCCGTCGCGCAGGTCTTTAACGCATCCGAATTTGTACTTATGAACAGACATAGCATCCCCCTTAAATATTTTTGTTTTTGAACCCTTATTAAACCACATTATATTAAGAAGCTGGCAATTGTCAATGCAATTATTTTTGCTGTTTTTCCATTTTTCGGTTTTACCAGATTTTCTTCATATCCGGGGTTAATTTTGTGAAGAAGGCCAGTGTTTTTGAGGTTTTAAAGGTCATTCCCGAATCGGAGACTGTCTCCGGGTAGGTAATATTTCCCAGCACCGCAAGATTGCCGTCATTTGTTACAACGCCCCTGGAAAACTCCGCCTTATATTTTCCGGCGGAAATGGACGCTCCCGACCTGTAATCATAAAATCCGGAATTATTGTCAAAGGCCGCTATACTGTTTTCCGTAATTATATAAAACCGGCTGTCATCTTTTTGCGCCAGCGAAACTGCGTCCAGCGTACTGCAGAGCCCGCCGCCTGCTGTATAAGGATCCGAACCGGCGCGGCATATAACGCAATGCCTGCAGCCGGCATTAAAAAAATTATAGAACATGGCGTTTATGCCGTTGCCCCCGTCATAAAAATCCGAAAATATCGCGGCGCCCTGAACTTTTTTATCCCCCGTATCGCCGGAATTTTCAGCTTTTATATCAGAACCTTTCACCTGTTTTTCAATGGAAATTTCCTCAAATTTATTATCCGTGTTCAGGCTGAGCGCGTTTTTTACATCCAGGGCTCCGTCGACACTGAACAAAACAGCGTTTGACCATGAATATCCTGAAACTTCGCAGCCATCAGAGCTGCCGGCTATTTTATAGGCCCCGGCGGCGCGGCCGCCTTTTCCCGCGTAAACCTGCGAGCGAATAAGTTCCCCGCCGCTTTCCTTGACCTTCATTAAGAGTATGGATTTCGGCGCGTTTTCATTTTCCTGAATATATCCCGCCGCAAATATTTCACCGGCGCTATTTTCAGCAATTGACCTGATAAAGCCGCCGTAAGCATCATCAAAATAAACTTTATCCCAGAGAAAGCCGCCTGACTTGTCGATTTTGATTATAAAAGGGTGCCTGTTGATTCCGCCTGAAATAATGTAACCGCCGTCGGTTTCAATTATACAGGCGGCTTCGGATATCATTTCGTTCTGGCCGAAATATTTTTCCCACTCCGGCCGGCCGTCAGGGCCGGCTCTTAAAACGTAAATGTTTTTCTGCCCGTTTTTCATCACTCCCGACCGCCCGATGAAAATAAAACCGCTGTCACGGGTTTCAATAAAGGAAATTATTTCCTCTCCCTTTGTTTTGTTCAAAATAACCGGCGCGCTCACATCAATGGTTTTTGTAATCGCAGCGCACGTTGGAACGGGCTCGGCGGCGCTTCCGGCATAAAGAGCCTGTGCGCACATTAATATAAACGGCGATAACAGGCGCACGGCTGATAATTGTTTGTTCAAGCCTGCTCACTCTCTTTCCCTTAAAAGCAGCGCACAAGCGCTAATTTTTTTCTTTTTTCCTCTTGCCTTTCTGTCTTTCTTTTTCCTCCATCTCGTCGCCGAAATTAATCCGGCAGGCCTTGCACAAGTCCTCGTCCGCGCTTACTTCCTTGCCGCACACCGAGCAGTAATTCTGTTCCTGGTCAGCCATCGCGTTTAACCCCTGTGTTTTTTTCTAAGTTTTAAACTGCTAATGCTTTTTTTATTTTTAATAAGTCCGACGTAAGTGGCCCTTGCCAGGCCGCATATCCAGTCCCTGTCGTCAAGCCTGTCTTCAATAAGATAATAAAGCTTTGCGCCGGGGTATGGCGGCGCCTGTGTCAGCCAGCCTGAGCCCTCGATATATTCCCTGCCAGCGTCCGTTGGTTTTATAAAGAGCCGGTTATCGCACGCAAACCCTATTATTAAAGAATCCATATATATCCCGTATTCACCGAACATCTTCTTTGCCGTTATTATACCCGCGTCATGAAGCTGGTCAATTACAAAATCGGCGAATCCCCTGTCAGTTGACATAAGCAATCCCGCCGATCATATGCTTTTATTCTCTATTTTTTTTATTTCCTTATATGCCTGCTTATACCCCAGCTCTCCGGCTTTATTAAGGTCCTCAATGGCCCCGTCATACATTCCAAGTTTATATTTTGCGCGGCCGCGGTTGTAATATGCCGGAGCATATCCCGCGTTGAGCCCTATGAGTGTGTCAAAATCGGCTATGGCCCCTTTATAGTCTTCAAGAATATATTTTACCGCTCCAAGGTTGTTGTATGCCTGCTCATATTTCGGGTTAAGACCGATTGCGGCGCTGTAATCGCCTGCCGCACCTTTGTAGTCGCCGGCATTGGTCCTGGCAAGGCCGCGGTCATAATACGCAACCGCGTTTTTCGGGTCAAGCTCAATTGCCTTTCCGCAGTCCTTTATCGCGCCTTCATGGTCGCCCGTATCGTCTTTTACGCAGCCGCGGTTGTTGTATGCCAGCGCGTATCCGGGGTTTAATTCAATTGCCATGCTGAAATATTCAATGGCATCCCTGCTGTTCCCTGCGTAGTCGGCCGCTTCCCCGAGCTTGTTGTAATCCTCGGCCTTTTTTATGTTATCATCCGTGGTTTTGTTTTCAGCCTGGCCGGGGGCGGTATTCGCCTCTATTTTTTTTGCGGCTTCATATGCCGCGCTGTTGCCCAGGCTGCCCGCCATATTAAGGTCCTCAATCGCCCCTTTTTTGTCACCTGCCTGGTACCTGGTTATGCCCCTGTTTACATAAGCCACGGTCAGTTTCGGCGCAAGCTCGATAGCCCTGTTAAAATCTTCCATTGCCCCCGCCCTGTCACCGGCCCTGTTTTTGGCCTTTCCGCGGTTGTTGTATGCCACGGCAAAATCAGGCTTGAGGTCTATTGCCCTGCCGCAGTCCTGCACGGCCCGGGCGTGCTCCCCGATTTCGTCCTCAACGCTACCGCGGTTGTTGTAGGCTTCCGCGTATTTCGGGTCAAGCATTATGGCCTTATTGTAATCCACTATGGCGCCTTCGTGGTTTCCAAGGAAATTTTTTACGTTGCCGCGGTTATTGTATGCCTTCACATATCCGGGATTAAGGCTTATGGCCGTGTCAAAATCACTTATTGAGCCTGCTTTATCGCCGGATTTTGACCTTGCGTTGCCGCGGTTAAAATATGCCTCGGCAAGCCCGGGAGAGAGTTCAACAGCTTTATCAAGATCCATTATCGCCGCGGCTGTATCGCCCGCGGCGTCTTCATAAAGTCCGCGGTTGTTGTATGCGGCGGCGCATTTCGGGTCGGCGGCTATTGCCCTGCCGCAATTTTCTATGGCGCCGGCGAGATCCCCTGAATTATACTTTTCTATTCCGGCATCAATGTACTTTTTCACAGCCGGGTCAACCGGTGCGCTGGTGGATGGATGTATTATAACCGGAAAAAAAATCAATGGAATTACAAGGAACAAAAACCTTCTCACTTTTCCTCCTGTTATATATTCACAAATCGAAGAACATACATATTTTACCATTACAGGCAAGGCCGCCGCCACTATTTTTTAATCTTTAATTTTCCATAAATAGCTGTAAAACGGCGCCAGTATTTTATATCCCCTCGCGGTCTCATCAGCCAGGCGCGGGCTGAAAAGCAGATTGTCAACGGGCTTTTCATAATAAAAATATAGATTTTTCATCATGTACCATTTGAGCAGTTTTTTATCAACTTTTTCTTTTGGAGGGCGTTTGTAGCTTTCACCGCCGAGCATGAAAATATTGTTTTTTGAGTTAAAAAAAGATATTGCCCTGAAGAATTCCGCGGGCCGGTCTGTGATTGCCTTGCGAAAATTTTGAATGACCTCTTTTGACGGGTCGTACATACCCATGCCGAAACCGTAGGAATCATGCGCTATTTCAAAATAATATCCCGGCGCGTCCTGCCACTGTGCTCCCGGACGTTTAAATGAGAACCAGAGCCGTGTTTTATAGGGTGATTTATCCCGTGAAAACCTGACATCCCTGTATATCCTTGATATCATTTTTGAAGGGTCGGTCTGGAAAAGAGGGTCAATTTTGCGGGCGGTATCGGTAAGCGCGTTTATAAGGTCCCAGGTGGGTTTCACGCAGTACTTTATATAATCCTCTTTATGGGACTCAAACCATGCCTTATTGTTGTTTTCCTTTATTCCCCTGAAAAATTCCACGGCCTTTTTCGGGTATCCCTTAAATTCATTTTCGGCCATATGCGGCTCCTGTACTTTTTATTTTCAGCACATTATATCAGCCATGGCGCAAAAATGCAAATGAACCAAAAATTTTATTCAAATACTTTTACTGTTAGCCTGCCTGCCTGGGACGCATCCGAGTATGCCACGAAAGGGGTGCCATTGTAAACCTGCAGGCATGTATAAAGCGCGTGGCCGGCGGAAAAATCAGCGTTGCCCACGGCCTGCCATGTGTTTCCATTTAGTACCATTACAGTTGCCGCTCCTGGATTGCCGTCCACGTAAGCCACAAATGGAGTGCCCTCATAAACCTGCAGTGAAACCCAGTCAGCCTCTCCCGTGGAAAAATCCGCCGGGCCGGCGTCAACCCAGCTTATTCCGTTAAATTTCATGACAGTCGCTTTGTTTCCATTCTGGACATCCTGATATGCAACGTAAGGCGTTCCGTGTGATATCTGAAGTGAAATATAGTTCGCGGCTCCAGCTGAGAAACCCGCGTTTCCTACAACTTCCCATGCTGAACCGTCATATTTCATTACCGTCGCCTTATTTGACGCATTGCCATCGGAGAAAGCAACATATGCCGTTCCCCTGTCAACCTGCAGAGCAAGGTAATTTGCCGCTCCGGCAGAGAATCCTGCCGTGCCTATAAGCCCCCACGCATTGTTGCTGTATCCCATCATTGTTGCCTTGTTAAGATTGAGACCGTCAGAAAATGCCACATATTGCGTCCCCTGATATATCTGCATTGATGTGAATGAAACCGGGCCGGGAGAAAATCCTTCAGCGCCAAGCGGCTGCCATCCGCTGCTGCCATATACCATTACCGTTGCAAAATTTGTATTTCCAGCGTCTTCATATGCCACATACGGTTCGCCGTTATAACCCTGCAAAGATGAATAAGATGCCGTACTTCCTGAAAATCCGGCAGTACCCACGTTCACCCAGCCGTTGCCGTTAAACGCCATTACAGTTTCCGGCCCGGACGCTCCGTCCTGATATGCCGCGTAAGGGGTCCCGTTATAAACCTGAAATGAAATATTCGACGCGGCGCCGTTTGAAAATCCGGCGTTTCCAAGTGTGTTCCATGCCGGAGACTGATGCTGGTATGGATGGCCGGGGTTATAATTGCCGCACCCCTGAACCAGCATCAACGCGATAACCGTTAAAAAAAGAGGGCCAATTAAGATAGTTTTTTTCATAGAAACCTCCAAAAGGGTTTTATACCTTCGTAAAATTTGACGGTCTAAACGGCATAATTGTTCCATAATTTCCCCCCCCAATTAACATTCATATCACACAAAATTAACCGAAAATTACGCTGCGGCTGTTATATTTGATGCAAGAAACCTGTGTGAGGTGATATATGTTTATAAATGATTACCCTTTGAGCCTTTATGACGAGGATACTATTTTCACAATAGAAGACAGCGATGATCCTAAGAGGTTCCTGGATGAGGATGAAAAGAAAGAACTGGAATATTTCAGGCGGTACCTGCGCCTTGTATTTAACAATTAAACGGTGTTTTTAACAAGCCGTTTGACGGCCGGCGCCGGTAAAACCTGAATTATATACATTGATTGCGGCAACAAAGGGGCCCTGGTCAGCCGGGGCCCTTTTTATTAAAATATTCCAGTTTAACTATTTTATGGTCTTTACCCATTCCAATATCTGCGATTTTATCGCGTCCCTGATTCCTGATATTTTCTCCAGTTTTTCCCCTTCACTTCCCTCAAGTTTCGAAGGATCCGGGAACGACCAGTGCAGCCTTTGCGTAACACCTATAAATAACGGGCAGCGTTCCGCGGCTTCTTTGTCGCATACCGTTATCACATAATCAAATATCCTGCCCTGCTTATAGAAGTCAAAAACTGATTTGGTTTTATTGCCTGAAATATCAATGCCATCCTGCATCATGCTTTTGACAACAAGAGGATTCAGCGTTCCGGGCTCAATGCCCGCGCTTTCCGCGGCAAACCTGTCGCCGGCGAACTTGTTGAGATACGCCTCGGCCATCTGGCTCCTGGCGCTGTTATGAATACATACAAACAATACTTTGATCATTTTTCCGCCTCCTTAAAAACAGCTTTTAATCCCGCTGCCGCGTTAACAAGCAGTATCATCACGGGCACTTCGACAAGCGGCCCAATTACAGCGGCGAAAGCCTGCCCCGAACTTATACCGAATATCCCTATTGCAACAGCAATGGCGAGTTCAAAATCATTGCTTGCCGCGGTAAAAGAAACCGCCACTCTCTGTTTATAATCCGCTCCCAGCGCCCCGGCAATAAAAAATGTAACAAACCACATTAATACAAAATACAAAATCATCGGAACCGCCACTATCACGACATCGAGGGGTTTTTTAATTATATATCCCCCTTTTAATGAAAACATTACCACTATGGTAAAAAGCAGCGCCACAAGTGTCAGCGGGCTGATTTTTGGTATAAAACGTTTTTCATACCATTCGTTTCCCTTTGCCTTTTGCAGTATATATCTTGTAGCCATCCCGGCAAAAAATGGAATGCCCAGGTAAATAAGAACGGTTTTGGCGGATTCCCATATGGAAATTGATATGTGAATCCCTTTTGTAAGCCCCAGAACATTCAATAAAAATGTGATGAAAAACCATATGTATACGGCATAGAAAAGCATCTGGGCGACGGCGTTAAATGCCACAAGCCCGACGCCGAGTTCCCTGTCGCCGCCGGCAAGATCGTTCCAGATGATAACCATTGCAATGCACCTTGCCAGCCCTACAAGTATTACCCCTATCATATATTCCGGATAGTTCCGCAGAAATAAAACAGCGAGGCCGAACATCAAAACCGGTCCGGTCAGCCAGTTCTGTACCAGGGCAAGGGTGAGCAGTTTTTTATTGTGAAATACTTCGCTCATTTTTTCATATTTTACCTTTGCAAGTGGTGGATACATCATTATTATCAGGCCTATGGCTATTGGTATGGAAGTCGTTCCTATGTTAAAGCCGCTGATAAATCCTGTGGCTTGCGGCCAAAAATAACCAATCGCAATTCCGGCCCCGATTGCCAGGAATATCCACAGTGTCAGGAACCTGTCGATAAATGACAGTTTTTTAATTTGTGTTTCCAATTAAATTCTCCTTTAAAGCCAGCTTTTCCTGTTTGCAATATTTTTTACAGCACCCGGCGTTTTTCTTAAGTACAATTTTTGATTTTTTTATATCGTTTTTCAATGTTTCATTTCCCCTGGATATTTCCCCGACAAATGACATTACAGCCTCACTGATGCCTTCTTTAATTATGGAATAATGCATCCAGAGGCCGTCTCTTCTGTCCTTCACAAGCCCTGCGTTTTTCAATACTCCAAGGCTTCTGGAAGCATGCGTCTGTGTTATTTCAATAATGCTGGTTATATCGCAGACACAAAGCTCCCCTTTTTCAGACAGAAGCATGTAAATTCTCAGCCTGGTTTCATCCCCGAGCGCCTTAAGCATATTAACTGTTTCTTTCACGGCGCACCTCCTAAGTATATTTATATATTCAAATATACAAATATAGTTTAAGTTTGTCAAGTGGTATTTTCAGCCATGTATAAGGGCAGGGCTCCTGCTTTACAGCAGTACGTTATTTGCCGTTAAAGTGCGGATCCGCGGCGGACCAGCTGACGGGAAGTTTTTTTCCGGTTACTTTATTCCTGAAATTTCTTGACACAAACCCCAGCGCTCCGGCCGCGAATATTGATTCGCTCTTTTTTATTCCCAGAATTTTTCTGATTCTCCCGCCGCCGTTCAAAAACATATTATTTCCGGTGAGGTTTCTGAACCCCAGGCCGTTCGCCCTGGCGTAAAGGTCAATGTTATAAATAGAATACTGCGCACTTTCCAGGCTTAAGGGCGTCCGTTTATCCCCTATAATGTAGATAATAACCGGCGGCCTTAATATATATCCCTTTCCGGCTTTAATGGAAGCCTCAAGCTTTGGCTCCGCCTTAAAAAACTCTTTTTTTACCGGTTCAGGCATAAATTGTATGAGCCATTTTATTATAGGCGGCCTAAAAAATGTTTCATAAACGGTTTTAGTCTTTTTAAACAGCTCGGCGTCTATAATATCTATCAGGGCCTCATCATCTACCGCTATACTGCGCATGCGAAAATTATGCGTCGGGGCATAAGCTCCCATATTAATGATTTCTTCTATTAAATCCTTCGGCGGTTTTTCAGGGGTAAAATGCCTGTTTGTCCTGCGTTCCATTAAAAGTTCCTCAACCTGTTCCCTGCCGGGCCGCAACGACGTATCAAAAATTTCCGGCCTGCTGTCATTCCACCAGAGCGCCCTCTCCGGGCAAATTGCGGCGCATTGCCCGCATGTACTGCAACGTTCATAATTAATATCTATTTTTTTATCAACAAGGCGCATGCACCTTTCGTGACAGACCGAAATGCATTCACCGCAGCCTCTGCATAAATCAGAATGAATTTTTATCATATCAGCAGCCGCTCCTTTTTCCGTTATTTTAAAAATATTATTCCCGCACCGCGTTTTTGTCAAGTTAATACGGATTCTTGCCTCAACCGCCGTCAAAATCATATTACCTTAAAATTAACACCCAATTAATGAAAAATTAAATTTTCATTGCAATAATTATTACGCATAATTCTGTGATATGTGGAGATGCAACATGAACGGCCTTAAAGTAATGGACATTATGTCAAAAGATACAGTCACAGCCGGCCCGTCCGAAAGTATCACAGAGCTGATCAAAAAACTTTTAAAGTTTGACGTTGGCGCGGTGGTTATAGTTAATGACGAAATGAAGCCCCTTGGCATAGCCGCGCGCAGCGACATTTTTGAATGCATAATAAAAGAGCCCGTAAAATACCTTGAAATGATAGCGGATAATATCATGAAAAGAGATTTTATTTCAGTGGACCCCGGGCTTGATGTTGTTTCAGCCAACGACATCATGCAGATAAACCTTATAAACAGGCTTCCTGTTGTCAGCAACAACAGGCTTGTCGGCATGATAACCCACAGGGAAATAAACAATATACTCCGTGAACAGTTTGAAATTCTGGAAATAAGCCACAGGGACCTGGAAGAAAAAATGAAAATAGATTTTTTGACCGGAGTTTATAACAGGGCCTACGTGGATAAAAAACTTATCCAGTATATTGACATTGCCGACAGGACGAACGCCCCGTTCACTCTTATTCTTGTTGATATTGACAACTTTAAGGGCATAAACGACACCTATGGCCATATATGCGGCGACATGATTCTTAAAAGTGCGGCCAGGCTATTCATTGAAAAATCAAGGAACATTTCCATTGTCGGGCGCTTTGGCGGTGACGAATTCATAATAATAGTCCCTTACTCCGACACTAATTCCTCTCTTTATATGGCCGAGCGCCTGAGGATGTCCCTTGAAGAGACTGACTTTAATTATAACGGAATAAATATACGGGTGACCGCCAGCTTCGGCCTGGTTGCATGGAGCAAAGGGATAAAAAGCTGCCAGGAAATAATCAAAAACGCGGACAACTGCCTGTATTATGCCAAAAGAAACGGCAAGAACAGGGTAAGCGTCTTCGGCGGCCTTCTTTCAGAAAACTCCTCCGCAATATCCGCGTCCGGCAATAACCTTAATGTAACAATAAAAATCCAGTAGCCCCATAAGGGCGGCGGATTTCTTCCCAATTGACAATCAATATAAAATACTGTTTAATAATATCACGACGATATCCGGAGGTAATCATGGCCGAGAAAAAATACGCAGGCGCAATAGACCAGGGCACCACAAGCTCGCGTTTTATAATTTTCAACCATTCCGGGGAACCCATCGCCTCGCACCAGTTGGAGCACAAGCAAATCTACCCGCAGGCCGGATATGTGGAACACGACGCGGTTGAAATATGGGAAAATGTAATTGAATGCATAAAACAAACCCTTTCAAAATCCTCAATTAAGCCGGAGGAAATATGCTCCATCGGCGTCACAAACCAGCGTGAAACAACGGTTGTCTGGGATAAAAACACCGGAAAACCGCTTTACAACGCCATTGTGTGGCAGGATTTGCGCACGGCATCAATATGTAACAAGCTCACAAAAAGCGGCGGCATGCGCCGTTTTCAGAAATCCACAGGGCTTCCTCTGGCCACATATTTTTCCGGGCCGAAATTAAAATGGCTCCTTGATAATGTTCCTGCCGTAAAAAAATCCGCCCTGGACGGCAGCGCCATATTCGGCAATATGGATTCATGGATAATATGGAACTTAACCGGCGGCCGCCACATTACGGATCCGACGAACGCATCGCGCACAATGCTTATGGACCTGAAAACCCTTCAGTGGGATAAAAAAATGATGAAGATATTCGGCGTGCCGGGTTCAATGCTCCCCGAAATCAGGCCGTCAAGCGACCCCGCGTCATACGGTATGACAAAAAAAGATGGGCCTTTCGAAGGTGAAATACCTGTTATGGCGGACCTTGGCGACCAGCAGGCCGCGCTCTTCGGACAGGCGTGTTTTTCCCCGGGTGAGGCAAAAAACACCTATGGAACAGGATGTTTCCTGCTCATGAACACCGGTACAAAGCCCGTGATATCAAGGAACGGACTTTTAACAACCGTAGCTTATAAAATAGGCGCGGCTCCGGCGGTTTATGCGCTGGAAGGCTCTGTCGCCATTGCCGGTTCGCTTGTCCAGTGGGTGCGTGATAAATTAAGGCTGATAAAAACGGCCCCTGAAATAAACGAGCTTGCCGCGCAATCCGAGGATAACGGCGGAGTCTATTTCGTGCCCGCGTTTTCCGGCCTCTTTGCCCCATACTGGCGCTCCGATGCGCGCGGCCTTATAATAGGAATGACCCACTTTACAGGCGCCCCGCAAATAGCACGTGCCGCGCTGGAAGCAACGGCTTACCAGGCGCGCGACCTATTTGAGGCAATGTCAAAAGATTCAGGAATAAAACTTTCCGGATTAAAAGTTGACGGCGGTATGACCGCAAGCGCTCTTTTAATGCAGTTCCAGGCGGATATGCTTGGTGTAAATGTCATAAATCCAAAAGTTGCTGAGACAACCGCGCTGGGCGCGGCGTATGCCGCGGGGCTTGCGGCAGGTTTCTGGAAATCGACGGATGAGCTTAAACAAAACTGGACCCTGTCAAATGAATGGAAGCCGTCAATGGCCGCTGAAAAGCGGGCAAAGTATTTTTCAGGATGGAAAAAGGCAGTAACACGTTCAATCGGATGGGAAGAATAAAATCACGGGAGCAATATGAAAAATAGATACGACATAATAATTATCGGCTCCGGTATAGTGGGTTCCCTTACTGCCAGGTATCTCTCAAAATATGATATCAGCATGCTCGTCATTGAGAAAGAGGCTGATGTAGGCATGAACCCGAGCTCAGCCAATTCCGCCATCATACACGCCGGATATGACCCCGCTCCCGGGACCACAAAGGCCGCAATGAATTCCGCAGGCAATAAAATCTGGCACACCCTTGCTCCGGAACTCGGCATTTCATTTAAAAGCAGCGGCAGCTATGTGGTGGCAATCGGCAGTGAAGAGCTTCCCAGGCTTCGTGTATTATATGAACAGGGCATAGCCAATTCCATTCCCGGATTGAAGATACTTTCCCGTGATGAGTTTATGACACGCGAGCCCCTTATAAATCCGGCGGCATCAGGGGCGCTCTGGGCCCCTTCCGCGGCGGTGATTGACCCTTTCGGCGCAGTGCTTGCGGCGGCGGAAAACGCCGTGGCAAACGGTGTGGATTACCTTTTTGAAACGGAGTTCACGGATTTTATAACCAATAACGGCCGGATAACGGGGGTTAAAACAAACCGCGGTGATTTTTTCTGCAAATGGGCAATAAATTCAGCAGGCATATACAGCGACTCTGTGGCGCATAAGGCCTCCACAATGGAAAATTTCGCGATAACCCCGCGCAAGGGTTCCTATCTTATTTTTGACCCGATGAAACTTTCAATAAATAACGTCCTCTTCCCCGTTCCCACGGAAAAAGGCAAGGGCATACTTGTCTCCACCACAACCCACGGCAATGTAATGATCGGCCCCAATAATGAGTCATGTGAAAATAAGGAGGACTCCGCCACAACTTCAGCGGGGCTCGACGAAGTCATAAACGGTGCGAAAAAACTTGTCCCTTCTATTGACCCGAAGAACGTAATAGCGGTTTATGCCGGCATAAGGGCCTCAGGAAACGGCGCGCGTGATTTTATTATAGAGGCTCCAAAAGAGATAAAAGGGCTCCTGAATATATGCGGCATAGAATCCCCGGGTTTTGCCTCTGCCCCGGCAATTGCCCTTAAAGCCATAAGCCTGCTTGATGAAGCAGGGGCAAATTTAAAGGAAAAAAACGAGTGGAACCCCGTGCGCAGGCATACTCCCCATTTCCACACCCTTTCATTAAAAGATAAAGCTGAACTTGTAAGTAAAAATCCGTCTTACGGCAGGATTGTGTGCCGCTGTGAGGAAATAACAGAAGGTGAAATAATAGACGCAATGCGCTCTCCCGTTCCCGCGCGCACATATGACGGGATAAAACGCAGGACCTGGCTTGGCACCGGCCGCTGCCAGGGGGCATTTGATTACCCGCGCGTAATGCAGATAATGGCCAGGGAGCTTAACATCCCCGAAACAGCCGTTACAAAAAAAGGCAAAGGCAGCGAACTTGTTTTCAGGAAGACAAAGGAAGTTCCCCTGTCATGAAAAATAATTATGACGTCATAGTAATAGGCGCGGGGCCCGCGGGCCTGGCAGCCGCCATAGAAGCAAAAAAAACAGGGGCAAAGGATGTCCTTATAATAGAGCGCAACAACGAACCGGGGGGAATACTGCTCCAGTGTATACACAACGGCTTCGGCTCGGTCATATTTAAAAAGGATCTGCCGGGCCCGGCATACGCCTCGAATTTCATAGATGAGGCGAAGGGGCTAGAAATAGAAATGCTTTTTGACACAATGGTACTGGACCTCACGCCGGAGAGAAAAATATACGCCGCAAACAGCTCCGACGGATTTATAGAGCTTTACGCGCGGGCTGTGGTGCTCGCCATGGGCTGCAGGGAGCGCACACGCGCGCAGATAAGGATTCCCGGAGAAAGGCCCGCCGGTGTTTATACAGCGGGCATGGTTCAGCGGCTCGTAAATATAGAGGGTTATATGCCGGGCAAAAATTTTGTAATACTTGGCTCCGGTGATATCGGCATGATAATGGCCAGGAGGCTCACAATCGAGGGGGCAAATGTAATAAAGGTGGTTGAACTCCTCCCCTACCTTACCGGCTTAAGGCGCAATTACGTGCAGTGCCTCAATGATTTTAATATTCCACTTGAGCTTTCCACCACGATAAAACGCATTATAGGCAAAAAAAGGGTAGAGGCTGTGGAGACAGTAAAAGTGGATGAATCCCTTGTTCCTGTGGCGGGCACTGAAAAAATAATCACCTGTGATACACTGCTGCTTTCAGTCGGCCTGATTCCGGAGAATGAACTTTCCAGAAAAGCAGGCGTCGCCCTTGACCCGCTTACACTCGGGCCGGTCGTTGACGAAAAGATGTCCACAAACGTGGCCGGCATATTCGCTGCCGGAAATGTGGTCACCATTTACGACCTGGTGGATTATGTCTCGGCGGCCGGTTCAGCTGCCGGAATAAGCGCGGCCCATTTCGCTGCCGGAGCGCCTGAAGCGCCGGATACCGTAAACATTATTCCCGGAGATGGCGTGCGTTCCGTAATTCCGCAGAAAATATCAAGTGTGTACGGCTCAGCCAACCCTGTTTTTGTGGAGCTGCGTGTTTCAAGGGAATTTTCAGAAAAAATTTCAATAAATATCACGGATAACGGTAACGCTGTTTACTCACACATGGAAAAATATGCCAGGCCCGCGGAGATGATAACCCTGAAAATAAACTGGAACGAATTGTCCAAAAAATTGTCAAAAGAGTGCAAAGATTTGACAGTGAGCGTGGTAAAAAACAATGTAAAGGCGGAAGTCTGAAAATGGAGCGTAAATTTATATGCATCCGCTGCCCCCAGGGGTGTGAGCTGACCACCACACTTGACGGCCACGGCGCCATCACAAGCATTACAGGCAATTCCTGCAAGCTGGGGCTTGATTACGCGAAAGACGAGATTACCGATCCAAGGCGCACAATCACCACCACAATAACGGTCGATGGAGGATCTCTTCCGCTCTGCCCGGTCTGGAGCGAGAAGCCCGTCCCGAAAGATAAGGTAATGGAAATAGCAGGGCTGCTGCGCGCGGTAAGGATAAAGGCTCCCGTGGCCATAAATCAGGTCATATCAGAAAACATACTTGGAAGCGGAATAAACATTCTGGCAAGCAGGTCAATCAAAGGAGGAAATTAAAGATGGACAGAAAAAAGATTCTGGCAGTGGATGACGAACCGAACATTTTAGCGGCAGTCAAGGAAACGCTTGACGACACTTACCTGGTAATCACGGCAAGAACAGGAAAAGAGGCGCTAAAAGCAATAGACGCGCAGGAACCCGACCTTGTCATAATGGATGTAATGATGCCGGAAATGGACGGCTTTGAGGCGGTAAAAGCGCTGCGCGCAAAAAGGCCGCCGTCGCATCCGCCTGTCATTTTTTTGAGCGCAAGGACCGCGCTTGCCGATGTGGAAGAGGGGTTAAAGATAGGCGGGTTTGATTACATAACCAAGCCCTTCTCCCCGACAAAGCTGCTGAAAAAAGTAGAAGATGTCTTTGAGCGCATGGAAATAAGAAAAAAAATACAGCAGCAGAAGAAAAAATAGAAAACTATTTTATTTTTTTTATCAGCCATGAAAAAAGGTCGCCAAAGACCTCTTTCCTGTTTTTGTCTATGGTGAGGGCGTGGAAAGAATCCTTATAAACCCGCATTTCCTTGTCGTTTTTCATTTTAGCGAACATTTTCATTGTAAACTTAACATCCCCGAGTTTGTCGCTTCCAGCAAGAAGGAAGAGGGATGGTGTTTTCAATTTGTCAAGCCCGGCGCCTATCTTTATCTGGTACATGAGGATGTTAAGCAGCAGCCCTGCAGAGGCCACCCTGATTTCACGCGGGTCCTTGTTTAATTTTTTCACCACCACCGGGTCCCTGGAAATCATTTCAGCGGTAAAGGGCATATCAATTGGTTTTGAAGGATTAAACATCGCAGTAAAAGCTATTGCCCCTCTTTTTGCAAGGCTTATATCCATTACGTCCTGATAAACAGGCGAGACCTCTATCAACCCTTTATAATCCCCGTCAAATTCCTGCGCCGTCATGTGTGAAATTACGGCCCCCATTGATTCGCCGATGATAAATACAGGAGAAGAAGGGTTTTCCTTCTTAATGATATTTTTAAGGATGCCGATATCCTTTATATAAAGATCCATACTTTCAACATGGCCCGGCACCTGCCTCAGGTCCCCGTAGCCACGCAGTTCTATGGCGTAAACCGCCACTTTTTTTGCCTTAAAGAATTTTGCCATCTCTTCCCAGCGCTGTGAATGGGCCCCCATGCCGTGAACGGCAAGCAAGACAGCTTTTGGATTTTTAACGGGCCATTTCCTGAAGTGGATTGAGTCCTTTGATATAAGCATCTTTGCCCCCGATAAAAAATTATTTTGTACCGTCATTTGATTATAACAGAAAACAGACGCAGGCGCAAATAGATGTATGGTTTAGTTAAAATATGGCAGGCGGGGATTTTTTTACCAATCGTTAAATAATACATTTATGTGTAAATTAAGGGGCGGGAAGCTTTAATAAAACTTTTACTGTGTCATCCTGCACCGCCGAAGAGCTGCTCGATTGGCGAAAAAAATACCCGCCTGCCATATCAAACAAAAATCCATGCCGGGCGGCCATATGAGGCCGCCCCTACAAAAAAATGCGTAAAATATGGCAAGAGGGACTTTTTGGAGGACGGAAATTTTCAGGTTGCGGACATATGAGACTTTTGGAGGGCCCTGCGGCCATCTTTTAAATTTAGCCGCAGCTACCCGAAAAAAGGCTCATATGTCCGCAAACCATGTTTTAGCCGCAGAAAGCAGCGGCTCTACGGAATTTTTTTAATGTTCCTTTAAGCTGTTTCTCCGGCTGTGAACTGCGCGCGGTAAAGCTGTGAATAGAAACCGCCTGCTTTTATGAGCCCCTCGTGCGTCCCCTTCTCCACTATCGCCCCTTCATTCATGACAAGTATCATCTCCGCGTCCTTAATGGTTGAAAGCCTGTGCGCTATTACAAAAGAGGTTCTCTCTTTCATGAGTTCCTTCATTGCGTGCTGTATCTGTACCTCTGTCCTGGTGTCAACGCTGCTAGTGGCCTCGTCCAGAATAAGCATTGACGGGTCCGCAAGAACGGCCCGCGCTATTGTTATAAGCTGTTTTTCACCCTGTGAAATATTGGAGGCGTCCTCGTTTAATACAGTGGCATATCCGCCGGGGAGCGCGTTTATGAAATGGTCCGCGCGCGCCGCCTTTGCCGCCCTGAATATTTCCTCATCAGCGGCCCCGGGCCTGGCGTAGGCTATGTTATCCCGTATTGTCCCGGAGAAGAGCCACGTGTCCTGAAGCACCATGCCGAACATGCGCCTTAAATTCCCCCGCTTTAAATTACGCGTGTCAACGCCGTCCACGCTTATGGCGCCGCCTGTAATCTCATAAAAACGCATCAGCAGATTTACAAGGGTTGTCTTGCCGGCCCCCGTCGGCCCTACTATTGCGATTGTATGCCCTGGCTCCACATTAAGTGAAAGGGACTCAAACAATATTTTTTCCGGAGTGTAACCGAACTTTACATTATCAAATATGACCCTGCCCTCTGTTTTTTTGGCCGGAACTGCAGCTTCTGTTTCAGATGTTTCCTCAGTTTCGTCAAGCACCTCAAATATCCTCTCGGCCGATGCCACGGCCGACTGGAGCATGTTAATCACGCTGGCCGACTGGGCCACGGGCTGGGTGAACATCCTTATGTACTGGATAAACGCCTGTACATCCCCTATTTCTATAGTCTTTTTCACGACAAATATGCCGCCGGCGACGCAGACCGCCACATAGCCCAGGTTGTTGATAAAATTCATGACCGGAAAAATAAATCCGGAAATGAACTGCGACTTCCAGCCGGAATTAAAGAGCCTGGTATTTATCTCGCCGAACCTTTCTATGGATTTTTTCTCATATCCGAATGCCTTTACTATCCTGTGGCCCGTGAACATCTCCTCAATATGGCCGTTAAGCTCGCCGAGCGATTTCTGCTGTGCGGCGAAATATTTCTGCGAATTTTTCGCTATAAACATCGTCACACCGAAGGATAAAGGCAGGGTTATGATTGTTATAAGGGTGAGCAGCGGGCTTATTATAAGCATCATTACAACCGCGCCAATTATGCCTATTACGGAGCCGATGAGCTGTGACATCCCCTGCTGCATGGCGTTATTGATATTGTCCACGTCGTTTGTCACGCGGCTCATTATTTCCCCGCGGGTTTTGGTGTCAAAATATTTAAGGGGGAGTTTCGACAGTTTTTCATCAAGCTGCCTGCGCATTGTATAGGCGGTCCTCTGCGCCGTCCTGGCAAGCGTCCGCTGCGTAAAATATGTAATAACAGAACTTATAATGTAAAGCAGCCCGAGCCCGCCCAGGATGCGCAGCACGTAGCCGTAATCAGGCGCGCTTTTTGCCGTGAAAGATTTGAACATGCTGGTAATTGCCAGGCCGAGTATCTTCGGCGACGCTGCCGCGATAACGCTGGAAATAACTATCAGCAGCGCAGTTAAAGCCAGCGGTATGGTGTATGGTTTTAAAAAAGCCGCCAGCCTTTTTACCGTTCCCTTAAAATTTTTCGCCTTTTCTACCGGCCTGCCTATAGCGCGCATATGGCCGCCGCCCCTTGGCCCGCCGCCGCCGAACATCGCGCCCATGCGCATCTGGGGTGGAGGCTGCTGCCGTTCGCGTTCTTCGTTTGCGCTCATTGGACCTCCTCCGGCGAAACCTGCGAAAGTACAATCTCGCGGTACACCCCGCATGACGCGAAAAGTTCCTTATGCTTTCCCATTCCCGCGACTTTGCCGTCGTCAAGCACTATTATCCTGTCGGCGTCCATTATTGTGGTCACCCTCTGCGCCACAATTATCACAGTGGAATCTTTGAGTTCTTTTTTTAGCTCCGCTCTTAAGTCTGCATCCGTCCTGAAATCAAGGGCCGAGAAACTGTCGTCAAAAATATATATTTCCGGTTTTATCACTATGGCCCGGGCTATACAGAGGCGCTGTTTCTGCCCTCCTGAGAGGTTTTTACCGGCCTGGGCCAGTAGAGAATTATATCCCTCAGGCATGGCCTCAATAAAAGAGTGCGCCTGGGCTGTTTTTGCCGCCTTTATAATATCTTCCATGGGCGCGTTTTCATTTCCAAACCTGAGATTGTCGGCAACTGTGCCGGTAAAAAGCATTGCTTTTTGCGCCACATAACCAATTATCGGCCTGAGCGCTGCCTGCGGGTAATCCCTTACATCGACAGAATCAACAAGTATTTCACCCTCTTCAACATCGTAAAAACGGGGTATGAGATTAACAAGGGTTGATTTTCCCGAACCTGTTCCGCCGATTATTGCCGTAACTTCTCCAGGCCCGGCTGAAAAAGAAATACCGTTAAGAGCCTTCTGCCGCGCCCCCTTGTACGTGAAGGATACATTCTTAAATTCAATATATCCCTTTCTTCCGGAGGGCGTTGCCGGGTTTACAGGATCCTCAATTGTGGGTTTCGTTTCAAGGATTTCATTGATGCGGCCCGCGGAAACCTCGGCGCGCGGGATAAGAATGAAGAGCATAGAAACCATCATAAGGGCGAATAAAATAAGATTTACATACTGTATGAAAGCCAGGATGTCGCCGAAATGCATTTTACCGGATGAAAGGCGCAGCCCGCCGAACCAGACAATTGCGATCATTGTAAAGTTCATGGCCGCCATCATTGCGGGCATTATAAAAGCCATAAGATTGGCGAGCGAAAGCGCGGTGCTGTTTAGGTCTGCGTTGGCTTTGTCAAATTTTTTCTCTTCATGCGCGATCATATCAAAGGCGCGCACTTCCCTTATGCCCGTGAGTTTTTCCCTTATAACAAGGTTGAGCCTGTCCAGTTTTTTCTGCATGGCTATAAAAAGGGGGATCGCGTTTTTTTGCACAAAATATATAATCAGGCCGAGAGCCGGCACAGCTACCGCGAAGACAAGGGAGAGTTCCCTGTCCCTGGATATGGCCATAATAAGGCCGCCGACGCACATAAGGGGCGCCCGCATCATCATGGAGAGCATTATAATTAGTGCCTGCTGCACCTGCGCCACATCATTTGTCGCCCTTGTAATTAGCGAGGCAGAGCCGATTTTGTCGTATTCATTAAGGGAGAAAGCCTGGGTTTTTGTGAATATCATGTTCCTTAATTTCATTGAAAACCCAAGGGAGGTCCTTGAGGAGAAAAAACCCGCTGTCAGGGCGCAGAGAACCCCGAGCAGGGCGATGGATATCATAATGAACCCCGTCTTATATATATAAGGAAGATCGCCCTTGACGATGCCGTGGTCCACGATTTCCGCCATGAATGTGGGAAGCGACAAATCTATCATTGCCTGGGTAAGGAACAAGACGGCTATGAAGATTATAGTCCCGGTATAAGGTTTCAGCAGTTTTATAAGTTTAAGCATGTGGATATAATAGTATATAGGTTATATGATTACAAGCATAAAAGCGCCTGTTGCTTTTAATCCGTGCCGAACTTTTTGATGAAAAACTGCTGTCCGTGGTAGACAAGGAAAACATACGCCGCGAGCATTCCCTCAAGTATCAGGAAATATTTTGCCGATACCTTTACAAACCCGAACCACTGCGCCGCCGGAGTAAACGGCAGCGCTATCCCTATCGCGATTATCACTAGCGAAGTAAAAATGAGAAGTTTGCTGGGGCTGGACTGGGCTATCGGCATTTTGGTGGTGCGGATGACATAAATTACCACTGTCTGTGTGACAAGTGATTCAACGAACCAGCCAGTATGGAAAAGATCCAGCGACGCGCCGAGCCCGGTGCATTTAAATACAAATATCATAACGGCAAATGTCATAAAATCAAATATTGATGATATGGGCCCTATAAAAAACATGAATTTCTGTATCGAGGCCACGTTCCACGGCCGCGGTATTTTTATATATTCCTCATCCACCTCATCCGTTGGAATTGCCGTCTGTGAAAGGTCATATAAAAAATTATTCATAAGAACCTGAATCGGGGTCATGGGCAGGAAAGGCAGGAAAAGGCTGGCGCCTGTCATTGATATCATGTTGCCGAAATTTGACGAAGCCGCCATCTTTATATACTTTGTTATATTCCCGAAGGTCTTTCTTCCCTCAATGACGCCGTCCTCGAGGACCATGAGGCTTTTTTCAAGCAATATTATGTCCGCTGATTCTTTCGCGATGTCCACTGCGTTGTTTACTGATATGCCAACATCCGCGGCCTTCAGGGCGAGCGCGTCGTTTATCCCGTCGCCCATGAACCCTACTATGTGGCCGTTGTTGTGAAGGGCGTGTATTACCTTTTCTTTCTGTACCGGTGAGAGCCTTGCGAATACAGTGGTCTTATCAACTACCGCCTTTATCTGCTCGTCGCTCATTTTTTCCATCATATCACCGGTTATCATGCCGGTAACGTCAAGGCCGACCTCGCTGCATATCTTTTTCGTGACCAGGTCGTTGTCCCCTGTCAGAACTTTCATTGAAACGCCGTATTTTTTCAGGGCCTTTATTGTGCGCTCTGCCGTGGCTTTTGGCGGGTCAAGGAAGGCTACATAACCCTTTAATATAAGGTCGCTCTCATCATCGCGTGTAAACTCGGTTTTTTTGTCCTCAAAATCCCTGTAAGCAAGGGCCAGCACCCTGAAGCCGTCTGCCGAGAGGCGCTCATATTCCTCCTTTAAGTCGGCAAGCACAAGATATTCCATGTCTATTTTTTCGCCGTCAAGCTCATATTGCTTACAGCGCTTGAATATCTCCTCGGGCGCGCCCTTGGCAATTAGCCTTGTCTTTCCTTCCATATCAACAACCACAGACATTATCCTGCGCGAAAAATCAAAGGGCATCTCGTCTATTTTCTTGAAATTGGTTATGTCAAACCCTTCCTGCTTGTTGATATATTTTAAAATGGCCCTGTCCAGGATGTTTTTCAGCCCCGTCTGGTAATAGCTGTTTACGCAGGCGAACTTCAGGACTTCCTTGTCCTCCTGCCTCATTACATCGCAGTATTTTTCAAGGACGACCCTGTCCATGGTCAGCGTCCCCGTCTTATCAGTGCAGAGAATATCCATGGCCCCGAAATTCTGTATTGAATTGAGCCTTTTTACTATTACTTTCTTTTTTGACATCTGTGAGGCGCCCATTGAAAGGGTTATTGTGTTGATAAGAGGCAGCATCTCAGGCGTCAGGCCGACCGCGACCGCCAGTGAAAACATCAGGGCCTCGACAAGGTTATGCTTGAAGAACCAGTTTATGGCGAATATTATAATGACCATTACAACCATGACCCTTATCATCGTGTATGTAAAGGCCCTTACTCCTTTGTCAAAACTTGTCTCCACCTGCATTGTGGAGAGACGCTTTGAGAGCTCTCCGAACTGGGTATAAACGCCTGTCTTTACGGCAACCCCGAGCCCTGTGCCTGAAACCACAGAAGAGCCCATAAACGCGATATTTGGCATATCCGATATTGCCGTTGTCTTTTTTTCGCTGGGTTTCGGGTTTTTTTCAACAGGTATGGACTCACCCGTAAGGGTAGCCTGGTTTATGAAGAGGTCCTTGCATGAAATGATGCGCAGGTCGGCGGGTATCATGTCGCCTGCGTAAAGGTCCACGATGTCTCCCGGTATTATTTCCCTTATATTGATTTCCTTGGGTTTGCCGTTCCTGTAAACAGTGGTGGTGGTCTTTACCATTTCCATGAGTTTTTCCACCTCTTTGGAGGCGCGGTATTCCTGGGTAAAACCCATGACTACGCTCAGGATGGTAAGGGCAAAAACTATCACGGCGCTGGGAATGTCGCCGAAAAAGAGCGACAGCGCGCCTATTATCATAAGGACTATTATGAGGGGTTCAAAAAATTTGGATAATATCTGGAAGGCTATTGATTTTTCCTTTTTTCTGGGAGGCTCATTATAGCCGTAATCAGCGAGCCTCTTTTTTGCTTCCTTGTCGGAGAGCCCCTTGTCGCTGGTCTCCATTTTTTCAAAAATCAGCTCCGCAGTGGAAGTGGAAGGGTCAAAATCGTAAATCTGTGATTTCCCGCTTGATTTAATCTGCTGCGGCTGCTGAACTTTTGCCTTAAGATCCTTTGTCTGAGCCATAGAAACACCCCTGGCGTACTTCTTTTAAAAAGAAGTTAGTTTTTGGCTTATTTTTCAGCGCGTTGCGTCTGGATCTTGAAGGGATTGCGGCGTTACTTCGTCTTCTTCGAAGTCCGAAGAAACGCTGCCGCCCCGTCTTTTCGCGTCATTGCGTCAGTATTATTTGTAAATCTATTTTACATTTATTAAAAAGTAATTTCAACCCTTTATTTATTAAATTTTACACTTTTTTTAGTGTTTTTTTGTCATAAGTAATTTTATCATTAAACGCTGTATTTATCTATTTAAAATCAGCGAATAACCGCTATTTTCTTTTCTGCTGTTTTCCATTCGGCCTGGATAATAAGCCTGCAAAGCATATACTGTTAATTTAGATTATGTGACCAAGCCTTTTATACATAATTCTTGACAATTTATAACTTGTCAGATATAATTATGCTGGACAAGAGGTTATGGGGTAAGTTGCGTGGGTGATTACGAATATACAGCTATTAATTATGTAGCCTGTTCCGGATTAAAGCCCGTTGAAGACTTTATTTATAGCGCCCAGCGGACCGATACTGACAGAAAGAAAATAATTGCATGCATCTTAAAATTACAAAAAGACGGGCCAAGAATCAGCCGGATGTTTTCCGAGCAGGTAAGGGGCAA
The DNA here is from genome assembly GCA_964565765.1 of uncultured Spirochaetia bacterium. GTDB lineage: Bacteria > Oederibacteriota > PGYV01 > PGYV01 > Palsa-1178 > Bog-1181. The sequence continues at coordinate 57,442 of CAZMGF010000001.1, read as the reverse complement.
AATCTTTGAGCTTAAAATCCGTACCCCAAGGATCCTGATCCGGATTTTATATGCCTGGCTTCCCGGCAAAAGGGCTTTGTTCTTGCACGCTATTGAAAAAGATACGCCGAAGACACCTGCCGGCGATATCAAGATCGCCGAAGATAGATACAGGGATTACTGCTTGAGAATAAATAAAAATGGAGAAAAGCTAAAATGAAAAACTCAAAAACAAAGAATGCCGTACAGCCAGGTGAAGTCTTTTTTAATTCGGCAAAAGTAAAAAAATCAATGAAAAACCCGGCTTTTAAAAAAGGGGTAGAAGAAGAATTGTTTATGCTTGAAATCGCGGAATCCCTTTCAAAACTCCGCCACAAAGCAAAACTTTCCCAGCGGGCCCTGGCAATAAAGGCCAATATTAATCAGCAGGAGATTTGCGAAATTGAAAACGGGCAGAGAAATATAACCGCAAAAACTATAAGCAGGATCGCAAAAAGCATGGGATATAAGCCGGAAATAAGTTTCCATCACGCGTTATAGCTGTTTGTATTTAAATCCTTCCCGACTCCTTATTAATCTTCAGTATTTCCTTGTTTATCGACATTGAACCCATTGCCTCGAGTGGAAGCGGCATTACTATTGACCAGTTTTTGTCCATTATGGTTCCCGGCGTGTTGGTGCGCATATCCGTACGGTCCCAGTTGTCAAAATATGAACCCAGCGAGAGCCAGTCCTGTATAAGCTGTATCGCGAATATCGACCTTGATGAGGAGGCCTTTTCAATTGCCGCCTTTATAAAGTACGGTTCTGCCTGGGCCTTTGGCTGCCCCTGGAGCCCGATATAATTCCAGAACTTTTCTTTTTCATAAAAAGATTCCCTGTGCATGTCATAGAACATCCACGCCTGGTCCCTGTTTTTTCCCAGCCTGCGCAGTACCTCTTCCGGCGAAGTAACGCCTGACAGCCAGCGCAGCCTAGTCTTTGTTGAAATATGCGTGTCAAAGAGCCCGGCAATTACATTATCCCTTGAAAATCCGTATTCTTCGCAGTATTTGTCCACAAGCATGGCGTCGACAGTGGCGGCTTCCTGCTCCCACCACATTGCCAGCGGCGACATGTCGTGGCTGGATATTACGGCAATCGAATTTTCCCTGTATTTATCCGCGTCCTTAAAATCATATGTATTTCCCCAGTCGCGCGCCCACCTCTGGACATCCATTCCCGGTATGGCATACTCTTTAAGTGTCTCATATGAACACTCCGGCACCACGCCGAGGTCCTCGGCGCACGGAAGCATAAGGGTGTCTGCTGTCATGGCGTCGAGTATTTTCTGGCCGTGCTGTTTCCACTTATCTTTGTCCCCGGGGTCGAATTTCCCGTTTAAGCCGTAGGTATTTTCAGGCTCGGTTAGTTTTATCGTCCACAGCCTGAATAATCCCACAAAATGATCAATGCGGAACATATCATAAAAATTTCCTGCGAACTTTATTTTTTCTTTTATATAATCATATCCGTTTTTTTCTATCTTTTCCCAGTTATATGTAGGCATTCCCCAGCGTTGCCCTTTCGCGAAATACATGTCAGGCGGCGCGCCGGATGATACATCAAGGTTGAAATACTCCTGGTTTGCCCATACGTCAGCGGAATCGCGTGCCACAAGAAATGGAAGGTCGCCCTGCAAAAAAACTCCCTTTGAATTGGCGTAATTTTTAGCTTCGGAAAGCTGCGCCCATATCAGATACTGGAGCCATTTCTGAAATTTTATTTCTTTTTCATGGCCGATAGCCAGTTCTTTCAGCGCGGCTTTATCCCTGCGCCTGTATTTTTCTTCCCACTCTTCCCACGACTTCATGGAATTCATATCCTTTAACACCTTAAATGCAGCGTAATCGTCAAGCCAGAAGCTGTTATCAAGGCAGAATTTTTCAAATTCTTCCGATACGGCAAACGATGTAAAAATTTTTCCCAGGGTGGAGAGCTTCATTTTTTTCAGCCTGTAATCCACCCTTTTGGCCCCGGCCGGGCATGCTTTTTTCAGCCGTTCAATTTCCCCGGCGCAATCCTTTGAGCCATGGCCGGCGCCGCATTCAAGGCGCAGGTACATGGGGTCCAGGGCAAAAGTTGACTGGGCGGAATACGGGGCAAAATCAAATCCCGAATCATTAAGCGGCAGCAGCTGTATTATTGAAATGCCGCATTTGACACACCAGTCAACGAGAAGTTTTATATCCGGGAACTCTCCCATGCCGCAGCTTTCTTCCGAATAGAGGGAAAAAAGCGGGGCCAGCACGCCGGCCCTTCTCCTGGCTCCCATGCGTTTCCATTGTTTTGCCGACCTTGATGTTAAAAAATATGAATACGGATTGTTTTCCATTATTTGAAGACCTCTCCGGTTTCCTTGGCCCATAATATAAGGTCCAGGGCCTCCATTGGGATTTTCATTTTTTTAGCAAAAGCTTTCATCTTTTCCTCTATCTCATGGTAGAGTTTTTCCGATATATGCGCGGGTATTTCACTGATAACCCCGAGTTTTTTAAGGTTGCGCAGGATGTGGCGGTCAAGTATTGCAATATCCGCCCCGAAACCAACATTGCGCAGGAAGTGAGAGGCTTCCTTGAGGCCGTAGCCCTTTATGTTTTCATGGAACCAGTCGCGCATTTTTATGGGATCGTCAAAGCCGGACATAATTTTTTTTATGGTGACCCTGCCCTTGTCCATGAATTTTCCGCGCGCTTCCACGAAATATTTTGCTTTTTTATATTTGAAACGGGGATATTTAAGTTCTGCAAGTATCTGTTTTTCACTGCCGGATTTGAGCAGCCTCTTTTTTATTATGGATTCCATGCATGACCAGCATCCTTTTGCCTTGGACTGGGGGGTTAAAATGCAGAAAAGCATCTCGGCAAGCACTTCTTCTTCGGTGCCTTTTTCCCATTTGGCCCTGTAACTTTTAATGGCCCTCTCTATGGCCGCGCGCTGCTTTACATAAACTTCTTTCATTTCCGCAAGGGTCTTGTTTGGCACCTGATTTTCTCCGTTCGTTTTATACCCTGAATTTTTCCGCGGTTTCCTTTAGTATTTTCGCGGCGGTTTCAAGCTCGGTACCCGCGGCGGAAAATTCCTCTACCGACGCGGTCTGCTCCTGTGATGACGCGGCTGATTCCTCGGCAGAGGCTGCTATCTCCTCTGATGAGGCGGCGATGGATTCCACTTTTGTGGTGGCCATGTCCACGGCTCCGGCTATTTCCGAAAACATCGCGTTGGACTGCTCTAGTATTTCGGCCCCTTCCTTTATCTGGACCGCTTCCCTGGTTATATTGTCCACAAGCGTGGTCATATGCGTCCTGATATCCCTTATTATAACCGATATCTTTTTAAGCTCCTCGGCGCTGTTGTCCGAGAGCTTCCTTATCTCTTCCGCGACAATGGCAAAACCGCGCCCCTGCTCGCCTGCGCGTGCGGCTTCTATCGCCGCGTTAAATGAAAGCAGTTTTGTCTCCTCTGATACGGCCCTTATTACCTCCAGCATCTGGTTGATGCGGTCCGAATATACTGCCAGCTCGGTCACCTGCTTTACCGACATTTCCATATCCTTTCTTATAAACGACATGGAAGCGAGCATTTTTCCCATCAGTTCCATCCCCTTTTTTGAGGCCTGATTCGCGTTGAGGGCGGATTTTGCCGCGTCCTGCGAATCGCTCGCCGACTGCGCCGTGGCCCCCGAAATGTGCGCCATCGTTTCGGAAAGCTGCATGGCGGTGGACTTTAGCTGGTCCGCGATGGACACAAAAACTTCGGAAGATGAAGATAGCGCGTTGGATTGCCCCTTGATATTATTAATTAAGGGTTTTAAATTATCTATTATGGATCCGAACGCGGAGCCCGTTAGATCCTTTTCAGATACGGGTGAATAGGTGATTGAAAAATTTCCCGCCGCAAGTTCATTGGCGGCCGCGGTTATACCGGCCATATACGCGGTTATTTTTTCAATGGCCCTTCCGAGCCTGTCTTCTTTTGAAAGCCCCTTAAATCCCGCCGGTATTGATCCTTCTCCGAGGCTCTCAGCCGCCGCGGCGGCCCTGTCAATATACGCGGCCATTTCTTTAAGGGCCCCGCCGCCTTGTTTTAACGCGCTGCCGGATGCTTCCCCTGTACTTAAACGCCTGAGTGATTTTTCCAGAATATCAGCAGAGCGTGCCACGGTGAAATATATGGCAAGAAACATCAATAATGCCGCAACCACGGCGGCAAGTATGGTTATAAAGACGCCGTTATTTCCGGAAAAAATCGCGGCGGCCGCGATAATGGCCGCGCCTGAAAAGATTATTATTGCTGTTTTAACTGATGAATTCAACCAATCCTCCTTATAATATACAATTCATGCTGTTGATTGATTTTATACGCCCCTGCCCGTAAAGTCAATAAGACTATTCCATCGAGTATTCTTTGAGCCTGTATAAAAGGGTCCTGCGCGATATCCCGAGCAGCTCCGATGCCTTTGTCTTGTTGTTCTGCGTCCTGGCAAGCGCGTCCTTTATAAGCTCAATTTCTTTTTTTGCCTTTTCCTCCCTGCCCGCCTCGAACATGGTTGCTGCGGTTTCACCGGAAACCCCGCTTTTCAGATAAGCGCCCAGGGCTTCGGCTGTGATCAGGGTTTCACTTTCCATTATGGATACCTTCTGTATTATATTTTCAAGCTCCCTGACGTTGCCGGGCCATTGATATGACTTCAGCCTTGCAAACGCCGCGCCGTCAAATTCCTTTATCTGCGTACCGAATTCCGCGGCATATTTCCCCGCAAAATAATTTACAAGCGCGGGAATATCGGCGGATCTTTCCCTTAACGGAGGAAGTGTGAATTCAACAATGTTGAGCCTGTAATACAGGTCCTCCCTGAATTTTTTCTCCTCTATGGCCGCCTTGATATCAATGTTGGTCGCGGCTATTACCCGCGCGTCGACCTTTTTTACCCTGACATCCCCGAGCCTGGTAAGCTCTTTTTCCTGTATGACAGAAAGCAGCTTGGCCTGTATCTCTGGGCTCAATTCCCCTATTTCATCGAGAAAAATAGTACCCTTATCCGCCAGTTCGAATTTTCCCGGTTTGTCAATGGCCGCCCCTGTAAATGCCCCTTTTACATAACCAAAAAGTTCGGATTCAATGAGCCCCTGCGGAATGGCCGCGCAGTTGACCTTTATGAAGGGGCTTGCCTTATCGACGCTGAGCCCGTGAATAATCCCGGCCAGCACACCCTTTCCGGTGCCTGTCTCCCCGCATATAAGTATACCCGCCCTGGTATTAATAACCCTTGAAAGCATGTGCTTTATTTTGAGTATGTCTGGATGGGAAGATGAAAAAAATATCTCCTCAATTGACCCGGAAGCCGCGGCCGTATCCCTGCGGCCGCTCTCTTTTAGCGCCTTTTTTACCGTATCAACAAGGTTCTGCTCGTCAAAAGGTTTCGGCAGAAAATCATACACACCGCTTTTTACCGCGTTTACCGCCGTCTCAATTGTGCCGTAAGCCGTAAGCACTATAAAAGGGACGCCGCTCTCCCTTATCCTTGAAAAAAATTCAAGGCCGTCCATCACCGGCATATTAACGTCGGAAATTACCAGGTCTATATTCTCATCCTGGAATATTTCCAGGGCCTTGAGTCCGTCCTGGGCCTGAAGCACGTCGGTGTAACCGTTTTTAGCAAGGAGCCCTTTTAATACTTTCCTTATATTTTCCTCATCGTCGGCAATAAGTATTTTAGCCATCTTGTCTCCCTATTAACTATTTTTAATTATAACGCCGCGTCAGCCGTTGAAAGGGCCACGGTAACTTCCGTGTAGCTGTTGCCGTCGCTCTGTATTATCATGCTGCCGCCGTGCGCTTTTAGTATTCTGTCAGAAACCGCCAGCCCGAGCCCCGACCCCCTGGGTTTTGTGGTAAAAAGGGGCTGCCTTATTTTTTCCATGACCTCCGGGACTATCCCGCGGCCGTTGTCGCGCACCTTGATCTCGGCAAACCCGTTCTTTTGGGCCGCATCTATTTTTATGGAAGGCGACGGGCCTTCCCCGGATGCCTGGGCGGCGTTCAATATGATGTTAAGCAGTACCTGTTTTATCTTATCAGCGTCTGCACTTACAGTGATATTTTCCTGGTGCGCGTTAAGGACTATATCAGCGACTATGCCCTGGAATTTTATAAGTTTGACCACATCGGCCGCAAGTTTTACAATGTTGAATTCTGAAGGGTTAAGTTTCAGTTCGCCGGAAAAATCCTTCCATGAATCAAGCATGGCAGTCAGGCGGGTAATCTCCTCCCTTATTATGCCGGTATTTTCAATGTCCGCAGCGCTTTTCCCCTCAAGCAGCTGGGCGGCCCCCCATAGCGCGGCGAGCGGGTTCTTAATCTCGTGCGCCATCTGGCGCGCCATCATGGCCACGCGTTTCATATTTTCTTCTTCAATCACCCTCTGGTTCAGGTTGTGGGCCTTGATATAAAAAGCAGCTGTTTCGCACATGTCGCTGATGAGCTCAATCTCATCCTGGTTGAATGAAATGTCCGACGTCTGTTTCCTTCCGGCCAGGATGCCTGCCGCCTGTGAACCGTATTTCAGCGGGGCTATAATAGAGGCCCCGAATTTATCCAGCAGTTCTTTTTCCTTTCCGCTTTTTGCCTCATACCTTATTACTATTTTTTCCGGGCAGTCCTGGGCGTCCATGACCCTTGCGAATCCGCTATTTTCAGTTTCCCATGCGAGCAGATAATAGGCGCCGGCGGCGGAATATATCGCCGTGTCCATCTCACAAAAATCCCTTATAAGCATTAGTATCCGCCTGACTTTTTCTCCCTCTCCGGCCTGCGTTGATTTTATAATGTTGAATGCCGCCCTGGCCCCGTCAGTCGCCGGCACCCCGCTTATTTTCCGGACAAAAAGTTCGGCGTAGCCGTGCAGGTATTTAAGGAAATAAACCGAAGGCAGGCTCACTATCAGCATCGCCGCTGTCATTGCGATGGGCTTGTCATTCAGGGCCAGCGCAAGGGCGGCATAAACCGAGCCAAGTACAACCGCCACCAGCGTGTAGGCCAGGAAATTTTTAAAAATTACCCCTGCGTCAAGCAGCCTTAAGCGGAATATGGCAAAAAAAATAATGGCGGCGTATGCCACATTGCTTATGTTTCCCATGTATTCCAGGTTGTGCATTTTCAGGCCGCCCATGAAATCAAGCATGCCTCCCAGAAAAATTATAAAAAACGCCATTATCACGTACCGTATTTTAATTTTCTCCTGCTTAAATTTAATGTGCATATAGCGGTATATAAGGGCTCCAAATGCCCCAAGAAGCGTTAGGCACTCATACATGAATATGGCAAAACGCACCTGGTAAAGCATATAAATATCAAAGAGGGTTTTTGAGAAAAATGTTGAGATGGTAAATACCATCCCTGAAATGGCCAGCGTCATATAAACTTTAAGCATGCCGTCCATTACGGATGTGTTTTCCCCTTCAAAAAGGCATTTTACAAAAAAGAGGGCGGCCGGAGGGACGAAAGTTACAAAAAGGAAATTTATCCTTGAAAAGACAGGCATATTATAGCCGTTCCAGAAAACCACGCAGATGTTCCACGCCGCAAGCAGAAATGAAATTATTGAAAAGGATAAATTCAGGCGGTTCCTGCCTTTAACGAGGGCAAGCACCCCTAAAATAATGTTTATAATAGCTGCGGCGGCGATCAGGATAAATATCATAGGGATAATTTATCATATTTCTGGCCATTCTTAAAGATGTATTATGGACGGGATTATGGATTATTATTTTACGCAGACAAGCTTCTGAATTACATCAGCGTGGTTGCCGTTGTCGTCATAAGCGTCTATCCTGTAAATAAAAACCCCTGACGCGATGGGCTTCAGCGCCCTGTTTACGCCGGTCCAGTGGTATGAATTATAACCGGCAGTCCCCGTGAGGGTGTCGTCCCAGAAAACTTTTTCACCGGAAACGGTGTATACCATAAGCTTGACCGTCTGCGCCGGAGTTGAAAGCCAGTAAACCAGATATGTGTCGCTCACAAAAGGGTTTGGAAAATTGCCCTTGCCTATGAGCCTGAAAGGCGGCGGCGTAGGGGTAAAGGTCGGGGTTATTGTTGGTGTAGGTGTCTGGGTAAATGTTTCTGTTACGGTATAAGTCGGCGTTACAGTCGGTGTAACCGTGAATGTATTGGTAATTGTAAAAGTGGGCGTTTCCGTCGATGTAGGGGTAACAGTCGCGGTAATTGTAAATGTCGGCGAGTTTGTAAATGTATTTGTTATTGTCGGTGTGTATGTTTGCGTGAATGAAGGCGTAAAGGTAAAAGTGCCTGTCCATGTCGAAGTGATGGTAGGTGTCCGGGTAATCGTGAAAGTCGGGGTTCTTGTGAATGTCTGCGAATATGTGGGGGTAATTGTCGGTGTGGTAAGAAGCGCCTGCTCATTAAGCCCGTAATAGGTAACAAATGAAATTGAAGCCCCCGGATTTAATGTAAATCCCGAAGAAAGATCCCCATCACCATTGCACCACCAGAATACAACAGCGCTGTCATCAGGTCCTGAAAGACCGTCGCCTATAGTTTCTCCGGACCACTGTGCGTCTCCGTTTACCATTTCCCAATTCGCCACTTCCATAATATCCGGCATTGTTGCGGCTTCGTCGTAAGGATTATTATATGTATATCCTCTTCCGACAAGCTCCGGCGGCGGAATCGAATAAGGGCTGGAGTTAAAATCCCACCAGTTTGCCGGTATCTGTCCTAGGGATTTGTACCAGGCCGTTGTGGTTGCCAATGTTGTAATGCCGTTATCCGTTGAAATAATAGCGCCGTCCTGATCCAAAACCTTTGTGTCTAATTCCAGCCTTACTCCCACTGTGTGTGCCACAGCCGAATAATTAGTAAGGGTGTATTTAATTTTTACCGTATCTACCGGCGAATTTATAGCAGGATTATTGACCAGACTCATCATTAAATTAACCTGTATGTCTCCCCCGGCCGCCTGTTTTGTTCCGGAAACATAATTGGAACCGCTTGTCACAGTACCTACTACAGGGCAATCATAAAAATCATATAAATTGCCGTCCACATTTATTACTGAATGAGTTGTGGATAAGCATAGCGGGTCAAGCAATTCCGACGTGCCGGGATAATCAAATGTAAGCGGTTCGGAAGGCACGCTGTAAAGATAGCTGGTTCCCATATTAAACCCAAATGTATCATCGGCAAAATTTAAGCCTATATTATTATTCTGTATATTTATAACGTTAGCCGCGGAATTTTCCGTAAATATTTGCAAAAGCGCAAGACAAATTATTATTGCCGCTATCTTTTTCATTTAAACTCCTGTATAAACTCCCTCCAATACAATATACCATAAAAATAAAAACAAATCCATTTTGAAATTTATTGCGCGTTTATTATATCTTCAGGGTCATTCCGCACATCAGGTTGAAGCCTTCGCCCGGATAACCTGAAATAACGTAATATTTTGTGTTGAGCAGATTTACCGCGTTGAGATAAAATTTTGTCTCGGAATCAAAAAGCTTTGTTTTATAATCCAGCGAGGCGTTTACAACCGCGTAATCTCCGAGCTTTGTCCCGAAATCATCGGCGTCATATCTGTCTTTGGCAAAATCAGCAGAAATCTTAAATTCATACTCCTTTGTTATATCCGCCTTTATGTATCCCTTTCCGGAAAAAAGCGCCAGCCGCGCCGTCTTATCACGCGGGTCAAGGTATGCCGCCGACGCTCCTGTGTCAAGGAAGCCGAAAGCCCTGTAATCAACAGAAGCGGACGCGCACCGCTCAAGCATGGAGCCGGAATTCATCAGCGTGTCGTCCATGGGGTCAACCTGCAGCATGTTTTCGGCCTCAATCTGATAGCAGGAAAGTGTGAATGTAAGATTTTCATTTAAGGTCTGGGTGAGGCCGGCTTCGTACTGCCAGAAACTTTCCGGTGTAAGTGACTCAAAGTTGGCAAATACCATCTGTCCGGCCGCCGGGGTTGAATACCCCCTGGAAACATTCACATAAATTGTCTGCTGGTCAAAAATAGAAAGTTTCAGGCCCGCCTGCGGGATTGGCACAAACCCCCATTTGCTGGAATAAGCCATCCTTAACCCGCCGGATACCCCGAATATCCCCACGGCCTGGCTGATAAGAAAATACGGCGCGTAATTGTCCTCATAGGTTCCGACATTAACAGCAGTGGATGAAACTGCCGGATAATTTTCATAAAATGTCCCTGTATACTGCCAGTCAATGCCGGCTTTTGTGGAATTCCCGGGAAATATTATCCATTCATTGGCCACACGTATGCCGTGATTTTCATACTGGTCGTACTCTCCCGGAATTGTAAAATCAAAGGCTCCCGGCGTTACAGCTGACGGTGTGGCGTTTCCCAGGAACCTGTTGGACCCGGAATCCGTATAAAACATTGTTGAGCCCGTATAATCGGTGAGCTTATAATTTATCCTGAAATCGCCGTCGCGATGAATCGCCTCAAGCGCCTCGGCTTCCCTGGGCCAGTAGGGCGCAAAGTCGGGCCCTGGATTGAATGACCTTATATAAGAATAATCACCGTTCACAGCCGCGGAAAGATCCTCCTCAAATTTATATCCCACATGGGCATGCCCGTCCTCGGTATATGAATCCGAATTTGGCCTCTCGCCGCCCGTGGTATTGTAACCCGCCGTAAAGGAAGAATCTATCTCTTCCGCCTTGAATAAGCCGTTAAAAAAATAATCCTGTGTAAAGTGGGTGCCTTCCATGGCTCCCATTTCATATGAAGAGCCTTCGACATCACGTTTTTTTGTGGTTATATCAATCACTCCGCCTGTTGCCTGGTTCCCGTATAATACTCCCGAGGGCCCCTGTATGACTTCCATTGATTCAACGCAGTCAAGGGTCATGGTATCAAGCAGCGGGTGCATCCACATTGACATTGACTGCGGCCTTCCGTCAACCACGGTGAGTATATTAGCGTACGGAGCGCTGCCGAATCCCCTGATATTAATTACCTGCGGCGAGAACTGCCCGTTTCCGGCGGCCATTATCGAAGCCTTGCTGAAATATATTCCCGGCACATCTCCCAGAAGGTCAGCCGCGGTTACCGCGCCTCCTGAAAGCGCGCCGCCCTTAAACACAGTGGAAATCTGCGCGTATTCATTCAAACCTGTCTGTATATCCTCGTCCTCATCGCCGGTCATTACAGCGCCGGTATCTACGCTTGCGGGTTCGTCTCCGCCCGCTCCGACAAAGGCGCCTCCCTGTTGCGCAAGGACAAGCCGCGCCGTGAATATTAATAATACCGCTAAAATAACTTTTTTCATCTCATCCCCATTTCTTAAAGCCGGGCTTTATCCAGCCCGCGCATTTTTTAATTTCCTAATATTTTAGAGCCTTTGCCTTGCCTTTGAATATACTGTAAACAAAAATGGTATATGCCAGCACCACCGGCATGCCGATTATGGCTATCCATGACATGAGCGTAAGGGTGTGCAGTGAAGTTGAGGCGTTGCCTGTGGTAATTGAAAGGGCCGCGTCATTTGAGGCCTTTATAAGGTTTGGATAGTGCGCCGCCGCCGTTATTGCCCAGAGCCCCAGCAGGGCCGTGGAAGTGGAGGCGAAAAGGATTCTTTCTTTTTGTTTTTCCCTTGCATACATGGCGGCCGTTAAGGCCGCGATTGAAATTACAGCACCGGCAATGAACAGAGGCGACGTCATTACATTTTTTATAAAAATATTTACCAGCGCCATGTAAAGCAGCGCAAGCACAAAATAAAAAGGCAGTATGGTTTCGAGCAGGCCAAAGGCCCTTTCACGTATTTTGTTTTCAGTTTTCATGGCCGCATAAGATGCCCCCTGGGCCAAAACCGCAGCAAGCCCTGTTACGCCGAATAACAGCGGCATGGGGCGCAGGAGGGTAAAGAAATCACCCGTATATTCCATTTTAGAATCAAGGGGCACGCCGAATACAACATTTCCAAGCGCAACACCGAATAACAGCGCCGCAAAAAAACTGCCGGTGGTAAAAGAGGCTTCCCAGAATCCCGCGCGTGCGGTGTCATGGCTGCGGAACTCCATGGAAACGGCCCTGAATATTAATGAGAACAGCACCAGCATCATGGCAATATAAAATCCCGAGAATGCGGTTGCGTACGCCTGCGGAAAAGCCGCGAAAAGCGCCCCGCCGCCGGTGATGAGCCATACCTCGTTCCCGTCCCAGACCGGCCCTATTGATGCTATTAATATATCCTTTTCCTCTTTCTTTTTCCCGAGCAGGGGCAGCAGCGCTCCCAGCCCCAGGTCAAATCCGTCCAGTATTGAATATCCGGCAAAAAGCACGCATACAAGCGCGAACCAGAGCTCCTGCAGGTTTGCAAGTGTCATATCTTGGCCTCCGCCGCCGGGGAATCAAATCCCTTTTTTATTATTTTCATGGCCACGGAAAGAAATATTACGGCGAGCATTGTGTAAATTGCGGCGAACATGATGAGCGAAAATAATATCTGCCCCGCTCCGACCACAACTGAAGCGGCGTCGTGTGTCCTCATCATGTTGTAAATTATCCATGGCTGGCGGCCCACTTCGGCCGATATCCACCCGCTTTCATGGGCGATATGCGGCAGCGGTATCATGAACGGCAGCAGGAAAAGGAACCATTTTGTTTCATAAAGTTTTTTCCTGTAAAGCAGCCAGGCGCCGAAAAGCCCGACGCCTATTGATAATATTCCGATTGCCACCATCAGGTGGTAAGTCTGGAATATAAAATTTACATTCGGCCAGTTCTCTTTTGGAAACTCGTTTAACCCCTTTATGGTGGAATCAAGATGGAAGTTATAAAGAAAAGAAAGTCCGTCCGGTATCGCGATGCCCGTTGTCTTTTTGTTGTTTACATCAACCCATCCGGCTCCATATATGGGCACACCGGATTTCGTTTCAAATAGCCCCTCAAGCGCGGCCCCTTTCACCGGCTGCGTGTTTAAAACCTGTACTGCGTGGATGTGGCCCGTTACAAGCTGGAGCAGAGGCGTTATCGCAAAGAGTATAATGCCGAACTTTAACATTTTTTTTGCCGTATCCCCGAATTTTCCTATTAATACATAATAAGCGCCTATACCTGTGACCATTATCGAGCAGGTCATCCATGAGGCCATTATGGTGTGCATGAACCTGGGCAGTGTGGAGGGGTTAAAAACAGCGGCCCCGAAATCCGAGAGGACTATTTTTCCCGTCTGGGCGTATATGGCCGGGTCGAATCCCGCCGGCGTCTGCATCCATGAATTCGCGACAATTATCCAGAACCCTGAAAGGTGGCTGCCCAGGAAAACCAGCAGAGCCGATATCCAGTAGAGCCCTTTTGATACACGGCCCCGTCCGAATACAAGCACGCCGATAAAAACAGACTCAAGGAAAAATGCCACAACGCCTTCGACAGCCAGAATCGGCCCGAATATGTCGCCCACTGCCCTGGCGTACTGCGACCAGTTGTTGCCGAAGGAAAACTCCATGGTAATGCCGCTGGCGGCGCCTACCACGAATATCACGCCCAGAAGCCTCGCGAGAAAATCTGTTATTCTTTTATAATCCTCGTCCTTCTTTATTATATAAATGGTTTCGCTGATAAGGATAATGAGCCCCGTGCCCAGCGTCATCGCGGGGAAAAGGAAATGGAACCCGATGGTCAAAGCGAACTGGATCCTGGCGAGGATTACTGCGTCCATTTTTACCTCCAACATGTTGAAATAATATGTGTATATAATAGTATATCAGGCCGGTTTTTTCAAGTCCAAGTAAGAAAAGGGGCCGTTTTAAAGGCAGGCATCAAACTTCTTGACTTTTATAATATATCCTAATATTATTAATACTATAAATTATGGAGGGCGAAAAATGGCTGAACTTGTAAAATGCAAATCGTGCGGATTTGTGATGGAAGCCGGTAAATTACACGACAAATGCCCGGCGTGCGGAGTGCCGGCAAAGATGTTTGAGCCGTTTATTGACCCGGTATCAGAAAAAAGGCGCATGCTGCTTGGCTTTCATATACATCCCATACTGGTGCACTTCCCGCAGGCTTTTGCCTTTCTGCTTTTCCTGCTCGCCTGCGCCACATTTTTTCTTGCCGGCCCGCTAAAGGACGCGCTTATCACAACCATCCGCATCGTCTCGGCAATACTTCCGGCGGTTGTTTTAATTGCGTTGCTCAGCGGCCTTTTGGACGGTAAAATTAGGTTTCGCAGGTATAATACCCCTTTTCTTATCACAAAAATAACAGCAGGTTCCCTCTTCCTGTTAACTTCCATTATTATATGCGTCCTGGCGCTTAAATGCCCGCTGGAAACCGGCCATTGCATGGCCATTTATACGGCGCTTACAGTTATATCAGTATGCTGCAGCGTACCGCTGGGGATTATAGGGACGTGGCTCATAGAGGCTAAATTTCCAGGATAATAAATGTTTAAGCTTTGAGCGGGTCTTTTATTCCGGCTTCTTTAAAACCTTTTTCCCTGAGCAAACACGCGGGGCATTTTCCGCACGGCGGATTTGCACCCTCATAGCAGGTATGGGTGTGTTTCATTATATCAAGCGCGCCAAGCTTTTTGGCCAGAAGCACCGTCTTTTTTTTATCAAGTTTTATAAGCGGAGTATGTATCTTCAGGGGATATTCCATGCCAAGTGAAAGTGATTTTTCCATGGATTTTATGAACTCCCCCCTGCAGTCCGGATAACCGGAATAATCCACCTGTGAAACTCCTATCACTATATTTTTAATTCCTTTTGTATAGGCAAGGGCGGCAGCCGCTGTAAGAAAAAGAATGTTCCTTCCCGGCACAAAAGTGGCGGGAAGATCCTTATTCAGGCTGTGTTTTTTTGAAACGTCAGCCTTTAAGTCCAGCAGCGCGCTGTATTTAATGGCCTCAAATTCCTTTATGACTATAACGCTGTTTTTGACGCCGGCGAGCCCGGCGATTTTCGCCGCGCTTTTCAACTCTATCCTGTGCCTCTGGCCGTAATCAAAAGATACGGTCTCGGTGATTCCAAATTTCTTTTTCGCCCAGAAGAGGCAGGTCGTGCTGTCCTGTCCGCCCGAGAGCAATACCAGGCATTTTGTTTTCATAAAAGCTCCAATAGTTTAATTACACCGACCGTGCGGCAGTTATTCCCCTTACTTCCGCGGCGCCGGCCTCCATAAGTGTCTTTGCCGCCTCATTTATTGTCGCGCCGGTGGTAAAAACGTCATCCACTATTATAACAGTTTTTCCCCCGACATCAAAGACTGCTTTGAATGCCCCTGAGAGATTTTTCATACGCTCTTTCCTGTCGAGTGAATTCTGCGGGGCGGTTTCCCTTATCTTAGCCAGCGCCCTGACAACAGGCAGACCCGTGGCGCTTGAAACAACCCGGGCAATCGCGAAAGTCTGGTTGAAACCGCGCTCGCGCTCTGATTTTTTGCCGAGCGGCGCCGGAACAAGCATGTGCGCTCCCTCAAATATGCCCGTGTCCGTTCTTTCCATTATCAGGCCCGCCAGAACGCGCGCGGCAGAGCTTTTGTAATAAAACTTCATACCCCGTATAAGGTTTCTTAGGCCCCCTTCATATATACCGGCGGGCTCAACACGGGAGAAATGATTTTTTCTTTCAGCGCATTCCCTGCACGCCGCAGGGTGGGGCGAATTAAAGGGTTTTGCGCAGCGCGGGCAGCTCTCTTCGGGAATTTTTTTTATTGCCGCGTAGCACGCCCGGCACAGGTAAAGGTATTTGAAATCCTTTATATACCTTCCGCACCCGGCGCATTGTGTAGGAAAAAAAAGGCTCAAAAACCCGTTCTTTAAATCCATTTATTCCCCCCGCTTTACCAGGGCCCTGAAAAGTTCATCAAGTCTTTGCGCCAATATTTCATTGGTGAAATTTTCTTTCACCCTTTGCAGCCCTTTTTCCTGAAGATTTTTATACAGCTTTGCATCCGAAATCACTTCTTTTATACGCAAGCAAAGCTCATCCGCCGAGCCTTCCTTAAATATGAGCCCGGCGCCGCCTATGACAGAAGGAATTTCACCCGAAGATGATCCGATTACAGCCACCCCCGCGGCGAAGGCTTCTATAATAACCCTGCCGAACTGCTCTTTCCATCCGGCTGTTGTAATTGAAGGAAGCACCAGGCAGTCCATACCGGATAAAAATTCAGGGACGGCTTCCCTTCCCACATGGCCGCAAAACTTAACCCTTCCGCTTATTTTAAGTTCATCAGCCGTCTTACGCAGCGCGGCTTCCATCGGGCCTGTGCCGGCTATATTAACCATTATATTATCCATCCCCGGGGCCGCCCTTAAAAGCAGGTCCACGCCTTTTTCCGGAACCAGCCTTCCCATAAAGGCTATATTAAACGGCTCACCGGCTTTTCTTTCTTTCTTTTTTATGAATTCACCCATATCAACGCCGTATTGCGGCATTACAACTATCGCTTTTTTAAAACCGGAGGCAAGCAGGATATTTTTTGCCTCAATATTTCCGGCGACAGCCGCGTCTGCTTTTGAAATACAGGCTCTATTAAAATAGGTATAAACAACGTTATGCCCCCTGCTTATGTTCTCCCAGGTAAAAAAGGCCGCCTTTTTTTCCGCTTTCTTCGCCGCCGAAATAAACTGCCAGCAGGCAAAATCAAAGGGCTCTTCCTCAATATAAACAATATCTGGGTTTGTTTTTTTTATTATTTCCCCGGCATTCAGGTAGATGTGGACCATTTTTTTTGGAAACCATGTTTTTCCGGATATATATGTGATTCCTTCGCCGCCGGTGTACGGGGGGGTCTTTACCCCACCCTCAATCCAGTATGGCGGGGTTACAAGCGTAATTTCATATTTGTATTTTTCAGCCAGTATTGAAAGCTTTTGCTGGTGGGCGCCAATAACCGAGCTGTGTGACACAAATAAAATTTTCATGGTAATTTAAAGGTCAGCAAAAAGTTCTTTGTTGTCCTTTACCCAGTCATAAAGCTTCTTTACGCCTTCTTTTGGCCCCACTTTTGGAACCCAGCCGAAGGCCTTTTTCGCCTTTGCTATATCGCATACAAATACCGGCTGGTCACCGGGCCTCCAGCCGGCAAAGCGCAGCGGTATTTTTTTGCCGAAAAACTTTTCAAGAAAAGCAAGGAGTTCCAGAAGCGACATGGTGTTTTTTGATCCGCCGCCTATGTTAAAGGCCTGCCCCTTAATTTTATCAATATTTTTTACGGCTGATTCATAAGCGTCCACAAGGTCCTCAATAAAAAGGACGTCGCGCACCTGTTTGCCGTCGCCGTATATAGTTATCGGTTTGCCCATCATGGCGGCTATTGTAAACCACGCCACCCAGCCCTGGTCCTCTATGCCGAACTGGCGGTAGCCGTAAATGCAGCTCTGCCTGAACACAACGGTTTTAAGGCCGTAAATCCGCGAATAATCAATCATATACTGGTCCGCGGTTCCTTTTGAGCAGCCGTATGGCGAGTGGAAATCAAGCAGCCTTTTTTCCGAGATACCGCGCGGCAGGCTCTTATACTCGTACCTGCCCTTTCTTTCTACTATTTTTATGTCGGTCATTCCGCCGTAAACCTTATTGGTTGAGGAATAAACAATTACCGGGTTTGATTTTGTTTCCCTGACCGCTTCAAGGACGTTGAAAGTGCCAAGGGCGTTTATCTCAAAGTCCTCCCTGGGGTTTATCACCGATGTTGTGACCGCCACCTGCGCGGCAAGGTGGTAGACAGCGTCAAAGTCCCTGTTTGCGGAGAACAACTTTTTCAATTCATCATATCTGCGGGTGTCGCCCTTTACAAATTTCAGTTTTTTATTTTCTTTAAGCTTGTTTATGTTCCATTCTGTGCCCCTGCGGGAAAGGTTGTCAAATACCCAGACCTCGTGCCCTTTTTTCAGGAACCTCCCGGCCGTATTGGAGCCTATAAATCCGGCCCCTCCTATTACAAGTACTTTCATAAATCCTCCTGATTTTTTATGCCTGGGATTTGAACCTTAAATACCTTTTCAGGGCGTCGCGCCAGCCGGCCATATTGTCAATATCCATAAGCTGCAGGTGGTAATTTTTTAGGGCGGAGAACTCCGGCCGCAGAGCCGGCCTCTTCCACTGGCTCTGGTTTAATACCTGAACCCTTGTTGTTTTTCTCATTATTTTCATTATTTCTTCAACCATCTGCAGCCTTGAGCAGTAGCCCTTATTCGCGGCGTGGAACACTCCAAATGTGTTTATAGGTATCATCTTTTTTATTATACCGGCCAGGTCAACCGAAAAAGTGGGGGAAGAAACCATGTCCCTGACGGCTATTATGTCCTCACCCTTATTTATACATTCCGCGACATAATCAACAAAATGCCTGCGCCTGGAGCCGAAAACCCAGGCCGTCCTTAATATCATGTATTTGGCTCCGGAAGTTTTTACGAGTTCCTCGCCCATGGCCTTTGACCTGCCGTAGGCGTTTATAGGGTTGACCGTGTCGCTCTCCTCATACGGAGCCCCCTTCTTCCCGTCAAAAACATAGTCCGTGGAAATATGCATTATCTTCGCTGAATAATCCCTGCATGCGTTGGCTATATTTTTCGCCCCCATGGCGTTGACGCGAAAAGCAAGATCCGGGTATTCCTCACACTTGTCAACATCGGTCATTGCTGCGCTGTTGATGACAACGTCGGGCCTGTGTATCATTATATATTCATAAACCTCTTCGGCCTTTGTGATATCGCAGTCCGAAGTACCCAGCCCTATTACTTCATTTTCTTCCCCGCACTCCCGGATTATATCAGTGCCGAGAAGTCCCGTTCCCCCGAAAACCAGTACTTTCATAATCCCCTCCGCAAAACAATTTTATATAAAAATCAAGGCCGCACTTTATAATTTTTCCTGTAATAATCCTTAAAAGCGCTTCCCTTGAGCTTTAGCCACCAGTTTGTGTGGTTGGCGTACCACTTTATCGTCCGGGCGAGCCCATTTTCAAATGTATTTTCCGGTTTCCAGCCGAGTTTTTTTAATTTTGACGAATCAAGGGCGTAGCGCCTGTCGTGGGCGAGCCTGTCTTTTACATGTTTTATCAGGGAATAATCCAGGCAGAATGATTCAAGGATGCATTTTGCGACCTTTATATTCGGCTCTTCCGTGTCGCCGCCTATATTGTAAACCTCGCCCGGCTGCCCCCTGTGGAGCACAGTATCAAGCCCGGAGCAGTTATCGCCCACATAAATCCAGTTGCGGACATTTTTTCCGTCGCCGTATAACGGCAGGGTTTTTTGCTCGATGGCGTTGGTTATAAAAAGCGGGATGAATTTTTCCGGGTGCTGGCGCGGCCCGAAATTATTGGAACTGCGTGTAATCATGACCGGCAGTGAGAAAGTCTTATAATAAGAAAGCGCAATCAGGTCGGCCGATGTTTTTGATGACGAATAAGGGCTTGTCGGGTCAAGCGGGTCCGTTTCCTTTGATTTTCCCTTTGCCACGCTGCCGTAAACCTCGTCAGTGGATATCTGAAGAAATTTTTTGACGCCGGCTTTCCTTGAAGCTTCCAGAAGGTTGAAAGTCCCCTTTATATTTGTTTCAATGAAAGCCGCCGGCCCGAGAATAGACCTGTCCACGTGCGTTTCCGCGGCAAAATGAACAACCCAGTCCTGCCCCTTAATTGCCTTTTCAACATCTTTTACACCGAGTATGTCGCCTTTGATAAACCGGAAATTTTTGTGGCTGCCGAATTCTTTTATTGTATCCGGGTTTGACGCGTATGTAAGCGAATCAAAAACAGTGACTGAATATGAAGGGTGTTTCTTTATCATGTATTCAACAAAATTGGAGCCGATAAATCCCGCCCCTCCTGTGACTAAAATCTTCAAAATAGTACCTCCGGTGTGCTTTAAGTTGATCTGTTCTTGTTATCTGTCTTTCCGCGCCCAGTCATACGGGATTTCCTTTGTATGCGCCGGCAGCCTGAATTCATCCGGCTCTTTGGGGTCATATACTTCCGTGGGCATATTTATGACAATTGCCTCTGTTTCCGACACACCCTTAAAACCGTGATATATATTTTTGGGAATCTGCACCGCTATCTGGTTGTGGTCCCCCATAAAAAATTCGTTTATTTCACCTTTTGTCCTTGAATTTTCCCTTCCGTCATAAAGCACCAGCTTGAGCATCCCCTTTACCACAACAAATGTATCCACCTGTTTTTTATGATAATGCCATGCCTTTACCGCTCCGGGCGAAGCAGTTGTCATGTATATCTGACCGAATTTTATAAAAAGGTCGTCATCTTTACGGACCATTTCCATGAGCCTGCCGCGCTCGTCAGGTATGGCCTTGAGCTGCTTTACTTTTACACCTGAGATCATACAAACCTCCGCATTCATTTATTGTTAATTCTTTTATATTTTATTTGCCCCGTGCGACTTCACAAACATATTCGTTTCAAGGAGCGCGTCTTTTGACTCGCCCGCGTCCTGCCACCATCCGTCAAGAATATTATATGTAAGCTGCCCCCTTTTCAGGTAGGCATTGTTAACATCCGTAATTTCCAGCTCGCCTCTTTTGGAAGGCTTTAATTTTCCGATTATTTTAAAGACATCATTAGGGTAAAAATATACGCCTATAACCGCAAGATTGCTTTTCGGGTCCTTTGGCTTTTCAATTATTTTTGTTATTTTCTTTCCATTTATCTCGGCAATACCGTATTCGCCCCGGTTGCTGACTTCCTTTAATATTATCTTCGCGCCTTTTTTCTGCCTGCCAAACTCAGCGGAGAATTGTTTTATGTTCTTCTCTATTATATTATCCCCCAGCACCACCACCATCTTATCCCTTCCCACAAAATCCTCGCACAGCTTTAAAGCGTCAGCTATGCCGCCCTCGCCTTCCTGATACCCGTAATGAAGATGCGTTAACCCGAATTCCCTTCCGTTGCCCAGCAGCCGCAAAAAATCACCTGAGTTCGATCCTCCGGTAATTATCATAATGTCCCTGATTCCGGCGTTTACCAGCATCTGGATAGGGTAGTATATCATCGGCTTGTCATAAACCGGGAGCAGATGCTTGTTGGTTATTCTTGTAAGAGGATGGAGCCTTGTTCCGAGCCCGCCGGCCAGTATAATTCCTTTCATCACGCCTCCGAAAATGCCCCTTTTTTATAAAAGGGAAATGTGTAAATATCAATATATTATATAAAAAATAAGGGGGTTAAGCAATAAAAAAGGGGCTATTTATCCGGGCTTATTTCTCCTAATTCTTCCATAAACATTGATTTTTCCGCCACATCGGTAAAATCACGCGGCTGCCCCTCTTTTTTTCTGCGGAAATAACCTGAATTTAAGGTATTGACTATCACCTTGTTTTGCCCGGCAAGCAGTTCCGCGGTGATTACATCGCCGGCGCAGACATAAATTATTGCCCCCTGCTTTTTCATTGCCTCCGGGTCCGGATTGTCCAGAAATGTCATCTCTTTTCCATTAATGTTTATATCCACCCTTTTTTCATTAAGACTTATAAAAGCACAGCCTTCCCTGAAATAGTTTTCACCGTCAATTACTGTTGCGCCGGGGAAAAACGCGGATGAACCCCTGTCTGTATAAACACTCCATATTCTGAAGTCCCTAATAAGCGCGTCCGCATTCTCTTTTTCGGCAATGTTGTACGCTATCAGAGAGTCTATATTATTTATTCCGAGATACCTCAAAAACGGCGTGATTGAATTTTTTACGGCCGTTTTTGACCTGAAATTATCGCGCCCCAGAATAAGAATCTTTTTATTATCCTTTGTCTGTATAAAAACCGCGTCAATACCCTTAAATGCCGGCGCATAAAATGCCGGGGCCGCGGGCACGGCCATATGGAGCATGGCCCATACTGCCAGCACCAGCGATAGCGCAGGTTTAAGGCGTATTTTCCAGAATCCCGGGTCAATATCCCTGTGCGGCATGATAATAAACAGGACATAATAAAATATCACAAAGAGGGCCGGAAGTGTCCTGATTGACACTGCCGCATAAGGTATTTTTGCCGCCCAGTGGGTAATAAATAACATTATTTTAATAAGAACCCACGCTGACGCCCCGAATAAACGAGCGGCTCCGGCGGAGAAAAAACCAAAAAGCCACATTGCATAGCCTATAATGGAAATTGTCCCGGAAAGCGGGACTATTACAAGGTTGGCAAGAATGGTTATTATTGAAACCTGATGAAAAGTATCCGCCATCACAGGGGTAAGAAAAAGCTGCGCCGCAAATGTTGTCGCCAGCGGGTCCTTTATCCAGGGATGGATTTGCGGCAGGGCCCTGTTTGTCCAGTCCAGGGCGTAAATAATGCCGGACGCGGCCAGAAATGACATTATAAAACCCACATCAAATAATTCTGAAGGATTAAAAAGCAGTATGGCGAATGCCGCTGTGGCAATAGAATTGTACGTGTCGCCGTCGCGTTCAAATATAATTGCCGAGAGCACCATGCAGGACATCAGGGCGGAGCGCACGATTGACCCGCCCGCGCCGGTTATAAACATGAACGATAGCACCATTACCATGGTGATAACGGCAGATATTTTTCTATTGACCCCGGCTAACTTAAGGAAGAAAAAAACAAAAACCGCGATCATACCGACATTCATTCCGGAAACAGCGAGAATATGCACCGTACCCGTGATTTTAAATTCATCATAAACATCATCGGGAATGGCGCGCTGGTTGCCCAGCATCAGGCCGTCAAGCACCCGCGCCTCGGAATCAGGCAGGCTTGAATAAATTATTGAAAGAAGCTTTGCCTTGCATTTATATGAAAAATATTTGAAATAATTTTCTATTCTGGCCCCCTCTTTTTCAACTGCAGTGTCTTTGGCGTATAACGTAAAATAAGCCTGTTTAAGGGCCAAATATTTTTTATAGTCAAACTCTCCGGGATTTTTAGGCCGGGCAGGAGGGTTTAGTTTACTTTTAATGATTAAAATGTCGCCGTATTGCGGCCTGTATCCTATTGTCGTTTCAAGCGTCACCCTTATCCTTCCGGAAACCACCCTGCTTCCGCCGTCATTTGTGCCGATATCAATAAGGCGGCCGTAAAAATATATTTTTGAATTACTCTCCTCCGGATCATCCTCCACTTCAACCTTTGCCGTTTTAACTGCGCTTATATCGGCGCGGATTATATGGTTTGCGGGAAAATATGTGTTTTGAAACGAGTAAAGAAAGGCTCCCAGGAGAAAAAACAGGGCAAAAAGCGTCCTGTCCGTCTTTTTTCTGAAAACAAAACAGGCTGCGGCCGCGGCCAGCAGAAGTATAAAAGCCGGCAAATAATAAATCCCCGTTGCCCGGGCCGCTATAATTCCGGCAATCATAAAAACCGTTAAGAAGAACATGGGCCTGTTCATGGCGCTTCTATGTACTGCTTGAGCCTGTCGAATTTTTTTTGCGTAATCCCTTTGACATTTTTAAGTTCTTCAACGGACTTAAGGGCCCCGTGTGATTCCCTGTACTTTATTATACGCAGGGCCGTAACTTTTCCCACACCTGGCAGAGCCTCCAGCTCTTCGGCGGTTGCAAGGTTTATGTTTATAAGCGGGGAAGTTTTTACCTCCGGCCTTTTTTGCAGCCCCTGTCCGTATGATGTAAAAACATTTATAATTATGCCGGTGATTGCGGCGGCCAGTATGGTTATCAGGATGATTTTTTCTTCTTTTGTAAAAAGCACGGGCGCTTTACCCCTGTCATTGCCCCCAAAGTCGTCCCTGCGCGTTGTTTTTCAGCTTGTGTTATTCGTCCTTAAATTTGCCGGCGGCCTTTACAAATCCGTTTTCTATCCAGTCATAAAGGAATTTTTCGGCGGTTTCAAATTTTTTATAATAATTTTCCATTTCAAGCCGGTCCATCTGCCCGAGCACATAATCCACAGTCTGGCTCTTGTGCTCCGGCTTTCCCACCCCTATCCTTATCCTGGCGTAATCCTGCGTCCCGAGCCTTTCGGTTATGGATTTGATGCCGTTGTGGCCGCCGTTGCCCCCGCCCTCTTTGATCTTTATCTTATAAACAGGCAAATCAATGTCGTCGTGAATGATTATAATGTCTTCTTTTTTTATTTTGTGTTTATCAACGAAAGCTTTTACAGCGTCGCCGGAGAGGTTCATGTAAGTAAGGGGTTTTATTATGACGCATTTTTCACCGGCAAGTTCCCTTTCCGCAAACTGCGCCAGCGAGTTTTTCGCGCTTATGCGGAACTTGTTCGCGGCGGCCATGTGGTCGATAAATTCAAAGCCTATATTATGCCTGGTGTGCGAGTATTCGGACCCCTTGTTGCCAAGTCCTGCCATAAGTTTCATAAAACCGCCTTATTTTTCAATTTTCTTATTATATAAAAAACAGCTGTTTTTCTCAATCATTATTACATAGAATCATGAGGATTATATTAAAGAATGGCAGGCAGGGATTTTTGAAGTACGAAAATCTCAGTTGCGGACATACTACGGTGACAATGCAATACCGTAATGGCCGGCGGGGATTTTTTTAGCCAATCGTTATATAATACTTTTATGTGTAAATTAAGCTGCGGGAAGCTTTAATAACACTTTTACTGCGTCATCCTGCACCGCCGATAAGCTGCTCGATTGGCTAAAAAAAGCACCGCCTGCCATGCATGTCTGGTTTTCGGGCGGCCATGTGAGGCCGCCCCTACACTAACAATGCATTATCATTGTCCAGTAGTAAAATTAAACCGGTAAAAAAAAAGGCCCGCGGCTAAAAGCCGCGGGCCTTGTATTAAACGCGTGTTGCGCGTTATTTTTTCTTTTCCTTCTTCTCTTCCTTGGCCGGAGCCGCCCCTTTTGCAGGTGCCGCAGCTTCGCCTTCCGCTCCCTCTTCCGTCGCCCTTTCCTTCTTGATGAGCTCCGGCTGCGCAGTTTCCGCAGTTGCTTCCACCGCTCCTGCTTCGCCCGGTTTCGGCTCTTCCTCTATCTTGTGGGAAACGACCGTGAATACGACCTTGTCCTTGCCGGTCATAATTTCCACGCCCTCAGGCACCTTGATGTCTTCAACTGTAAAGTCGTTGCCTATCATAAGGCTGGTAACATCCATTTCAAATTTCTGCGGCAGGTCCTTGGGAAGGCACCTTACCTGTATTTCCCTGGTGATAAATTCGAGGACTCCGCCGATCTTTACGCCTTCCGAGAGCCCTGTCGAGAATACCGGCACCTTGAATATTGATTTCTCCTTTTCGGAGATCTGCTTGAAATCAGCGTGGATTATTTCATCGGTCTTGGGGTCCCTCTGGACCTCCTGAATGACGACTATTTTCTCCTCATTCATTCCCTTTCCTGTAAGCTTGAGGGTGATCAAAAGCGTCCCCTCCGAGAGGTGCTTTACAGTCTTTTCAATGTCCCTGATTTTGATCTCAATGGGCATTGACTTTGTTTCCTTGCCGTAAACTACCGCCGGTATTTTTCCGTCTTTTTTCATCTTTCTGCCTTCCGCCTTTCCTTCCCTGCTTGCCGCGTCCAACACTACCTTTTCCATTTCCTTCCTCCTGCACAATTGACAACGTTCGCTGTCCTGTTTTTCTTTCCGCGGTCCCCACCCGCAGGCTCGTCATTTATGCCCGTAGTGTGCGGATCCCCGATATTCACGGGGCAAAAAAAGCCCCCTGTGATTGCTATTTAAAAAGCTGGCTGATGGTCTTTTCCTCGTGTATCCTGGTTATGGCTTCCCCGAAGAGTTCGGCAACGGAGAGAACCTTTATCTTTTTAACCTCTTTGCGAGCGTCCTGCGGTATGGTATCCGTTACCACAACTTCCTTAATGGGCGACTCTGATATTTTTTCCACGGCTGTGCCGGAAAAAAGGCCGTGCGTCATGCAGGCGTATATATCACGCGCCCCTTTGGCCTTTAAAAATTTTGCGGCCTGTACAAGCGTGCCTCCGGTGGCAATCATATCATCCGGGATTATGACGTCCTTGCCCTTCACATCTCCGATAAGGTGCATGGCCTCGACCGATTCCGGGCCGCTCCTTTTTTTATCCACTATTACCAGCTCCGTATTGAGCCTCTCCGCGAAATACCAGGCCAGCTTTATGCCGCCGATATCCGAGGTGGATATTATCATATTCTGCAGTTTCTTCTTCCTGAAATAATTAATAAAAACAGGCGCCGCGAGCAGATGATCCACAGGGATATCAAAGAACCCCTGTATCTGGCCGGCGTGAAGGTCCATTGTAAGCACCCTGTTTGCGCCTGCCGTGGTGATAAGGTTTGCCACAAGCTTTGCCGTTATCGGCACGCGCGGCTGGTCCTTCCTGTCCTGCCTGGCGTATCCGTAAAAAGGCAGGACCGCCGTTATCCTTTTCGCCGAGGCCCTTTTAAGGGCGTCTATCATAGCGAGCATTTCCATTAAATTGTCGTTTGTCGGCGCGCATGTGGACTGCATGACAAAAACATCCTTGCCGCGCACGTTCTCGTTTATTTTTATCCGTACTTCGCCTTCCGGAAATTTTCCTACAAGCGCGTCTCCGAGCTTCAACCCTATGCTGTGCGCCACCGCGGACGCCAGCTTTAAATTCGAATTTCCGGAAAAAATTATCATTTTTTTCTCCTGTTTTTCTTCCATTTTTCTTTATTTACCTGCCTGGCCCTGGCAATCGCAAGGGCTCCGGAAGGTACATCCTCCGTTATTACAGACCCGGCCGCTATAACCGTATTATCGCCCACTTTTACCGGCGCGACAAATTTGGTGTCGCTCCCGACAAAAACATTATTGCCTATCACTGTCCTGTTCTTTTTAAAACCGTCATAATTGCAGGTGATGGTCCCGGCCCCGATATTTACATGGCTTCCGATTTCCGAGTCGCCTATATAACTCAGATGGGCGACGTTCGTATGGCTCCCTATCACTGATTTTTTTATCTCCACATAATTTCCTATCTTGCAAAAATCCCCGATAACGGTTCCGGGCCTTATGTGGGCGAACGGCCCTACTGAGCAGCCGGTGCCAATATGGGTTTTACCGCGGATAACGGTAAATGGATATATAACCGTATCCCTGCCTATACTGACGTTTTCATCAATAAACACGGTATTAAAATCGGATATAGTTATACCATCTTTCGAAAGTTTTTCAAGAGTTTTTTTATTCTTAATCAAATTCATTTCCATCAGCTGCACCCTGTCGTTTATTCCCGCGGCTTCGGCATAATCAATGGGAAGCGAACCCAGTTTAATCCCCTCTTTTGCCATTATTCCCGCGATATCTGTCAGATAATATTCTTTTTTTAACGGGTTTTGTTTCACCATTTTTATATATTTTTTAAGGCTTTTTGTCCCGAATATATAAATCCCGCTGTTTATCTCATTTATTGTTCTTTCCACGGTTGAGGCGTCTTTTTCCTCGACTATCCTTATTATATGGCCGGCCACGTCCTTAACAATCCTGCCGTAGCCCGAAGGATCCTTTACTTTAGAGGTGCAGATTATACCACCCATATCCCCTTTTGTAAACTCTCTGATAAGGGCTTTGAGCGTCCCCGGTGTTATCATTGGGACATCGCCGCTTAATATCAAGACAGCCTCACCTAAAGATATGCCTGCGTTAAGGGCCGTCGAGACCGCGTGGGCCGTTCCAAGTTGTTTTTTCTGGATGGCATATTTGATGAATTTTTCCGGGTAATTTTTGTCCGTAAATTCCTTAATCTGCTGATAATTGGTACCGGCTATAATGACAATATCTTTAACATAGGCGTCATGGCATGCTTCAATGACATATGAGAGCATGGGTTTGCCCGCGACTTCGTGCAGAACCTTTGTTTTATCCGAATTCATCCTTGTGCCTTTGCCGGCTGCAAGGATTACGGCCGTGATTTTTTTCAAGTATAATGGCTCCTTTAAAAACAACTAATGCGGCTTTGTCCGCCGCAACTGATTATACTATAACAGCGGGGCAGGTTCAATTAATAACCACAAAAGCTATTACTTTTCTTTTTACCGCATACCCGGAACCGGCTTTCGGGGTAATTATTATACCGGCATAATATATTCCCGAAGCCAGTCTGGCGCCGCTTTTAATGTCCGCCGAAGGAATTTCCAGGTCAGTATCCGCAGCCACATCATTAAAAGTATTGTCCATTATCTTCCTGAATCCCGAAGTATATATTTTTACATTCACATCCGCGGCAAAGCAAAGGTTCAGGTGCAGGTTAAGGCTGCTGTAAGAACTCCTGAAAGGGACCGGATACAGCACCGCGCCGGCTCCGTCGCCGCACGGCGGCAGCTCCACCTGTGTGGAGGTTTCAGTCGCTGTAAATGTCGCCGTGGGGGTGAGCGTCGCGGTTAAAGTCGGAGTATTGGTAAATGTAAAGGCTGTCGCCGTGTATGTAGGCGTGGCCGTGCATGTATAAGTCGCTGTGCAGGTGGATGTCGGGGTGAAGGTAAAAGTCGGAGTATCTGTCGGCGTCGCTGTCATAGTGGGGGTGATTGTAATTGTATTTTCCGTAAAACACCCGCGCACCTCCACGATTTTATTTCCGGCTCCGTTGCTCACATAAATATTATCCTGATCGTCAACAGCGACGTCCATCGGTGTATTGCTGATTGCGGTATTATACACAAGATAAAATGTGTCCACGGCCATTTTCTGGAAAATAAGCAGCTGAAAAGTATTCGCGGAAGCCACATAAATATAACCTGCTTTGTCCGCGGTCATAAAAAACATATTGCCCATAAGCGTGGCCCCGGCGCCCGTATTTACCGCCGCCCCCGCGCTGTACGTCGGAGGAGAGCCCGGCGTTTCCGTAAAATATTCAATTTTGTTGTCTCCGTTGTCCACCACATAAATAATATTTCCCACTTTAAGTATGCCCATGGGCAGGTTCAGTCCGCTTCCGAAAGATGTTGTCTCTGAATAGCTTGCCCCGCTCCCGTCATATCTGTACACAAGGTTTCCATCAGTTGTTATATAAACAGTGGCTCCATCCGGGGTCACATAAAGTCCGCGCGGATGCCCTATATTATCAGCCGCCTGGTTAACAACAGTAATAAGCGCCGCGTTTGTTCCGTCAAACCATATTTTCTGGACCCTGCCGTTGTTGAAATCAGCGACATACAGATACCCCTGGGAATCTGTGACAATGGAATTTATATAATTAAACTGCATATTTCCGGAACCGGCTGTCCCGAAAATAGCCGCCGGCACCGGCTGGCTGCCGGGAACGTATGAATATACCTGTATGCGGTTGTTTCCTGAATCAGCGGCATAAATATAATGTCGTGCCGTATCAACGGCCACCCCAATGGGCGAAGAAAATCCGCCGGAAGGGTCGGGCAGGTTCTGCCCCTCCTGAAAACACCCGGGAGTCGGAGATGATGTAAAGGTAGGGGTCGGCATTGGTGTGAGAGGCGTAAGTGTCGGCGTCGGAAAAGGCTTAAAATAAATAAGCATCCTTGCCCTGTCAAGGTCTGTAATATACAGATTATCCTGGTTGTCAAAAACCGCAGAGTAGCTCATTGAGCTAAAATCATTGAGCATTGATACCGGCAGATCCCCACCGGCCGGATTGCTGAATGCAACCGGGAACCTGTTGCCGGTGTAGCCGTTCTGTCCGGCAACCATTATCCTGTCATCTGAAGTAAATGCCGGTTCAAACGGGGCGCACTCGGCAATCGGCGGGCTTCCGGCAGGAACGCATGCCTGGGCAACATTGAAATTACCTCCGGTGGCGAAAACTCCTGAAGCCGCTATATCGTAAACACATACCGCCGGGCTTGCGGGAATCTGCGCCGCGGTCCATCTCATCATCCTCCAGTTTCCCGCGGTTTCCAGGGACGCGTCTGATACATATAAGTTGCCGTGATGGTCCATCTCGACAGAGCCTGGATTGCATAAAGTATAGGCATTGGGAGAGCCTCCCTGATTGCACTGGGAGCCGGTGTAACCTGCCTGCCCCAGAATAACATCCACAACAGGTGAAGTAAGCGGATTTTTTACCCTTAACACCCTGCTGTTTGTATTATCCGCTATCCACAGGAAATTTCCAGCAGGGTCGGGATAAATACCGGCAATTGTGGGTATTGTCACGCTTCCACCGCCCAGAACAGGAAGTGTATTTGCCACCCTGGTCAAAGGTGTAGCATATGGTGTTAAAGGAAGGCTGTAAACCTGTACATCATAAGCTGTCTGCTCGTAAGCAATCGCCCATAAGTGCTGAGGGGTTGTCATGCTATCCGTCCTTACGCGGCCGAAAATAGTCGTCCCCATCTGGAAAACATTTGCAGCCGTCACTCCTGCATACCCGTCAGGGGCCTGCCCGTTGCTTATACCCTGCACTCCGCCTGCCGGAATGTTCCAGTACATAATACGGTAATCATCCGAAACAACTATCTGCTGCGGCGACATATTCTGCCCGACTGCCACGCCCACGCCTTCTTCAAGATTGGCAGGCCCTATCTGGTTTTTCATACAGAACTGGCTCGGTTTAAAAACATCAACATCCGCCGACCAGGCCTGCCCCGCAGGCAGCGAAGTTATATCGGGTACAGGGGCCGGGAAGCGGTACAGGTCGTGCATGTTTGAATGGGCGCATACAAAAACGTTGCCGTCCCTGTCTACCGAGGCCGCCACTGGCCCGAACATGAACCACGAAGCCGTTGTAGCGCCCGCCGGATAAATATATTTAAAATCCGCTCCGTTGCCCGAAGTTGCGTTTGTCGACTGCGCCGTTGAAAGCTGGTTTTGCAAAAGAACCTTTTGTGCCACGGCAGTTGGAGGGTCGGTAACGCAGTTCACGCTGTACATCACAACTTGGTTATACAGTGTTTCAGTAACCCAGAGGTTTCCCTGCGCGTCGATATCAATGGAATATGGCGTGGCAACGCCGGAAGAAATCACTGCATTTGCCGCCATTCCATTTGAATATTGCGGTATGCCCGCCATAATTGACTGCGGTTTATATATAAGAACCCTTCCTGTTGTGCTTCCGTTCACCGCCAGATCGCTCACAAAAACATCGCCGGAAGTGTCAACACGCACAGCGACAGGGCTGTATAAATGGTTCATATCCGACACATCAGAAGCTGATGTAACCGTATTAAAATTTGCCTGGCCGAGCACAAGGTCTGCAGCCTGAAGAGGTACGCCCGGATTCGGGGCGTTTGGATTGGGAAAACGTAAAACGCGGTTGTTCCGGGAATCAGCTACCCATAAATTCCCAAGCGAATCAACAGCCGCGCCGCAAATGGAGCCGAAGCTCAACGTGCTGTTATTTGGCGCGGAATATCCCTGGTTTGCGCTTATACCGTTAAAATCATTCTGTCCCCATACATATGATGCCGCCGGACCTGCAGCTCCGGAAACAAGGCTGCCGCTTTCAAAACGCAGAACCCTGTTGTTCCAGGTGTCAGGTACATAAAGATTTCCCTGCTGGTCCACTGCCATATTTGAGTAGGATCCGCCCTCCCACGGCGAGCACTGTGTCTGATCCATGCCGCAAAGCGTAGACGCGCCTGCCAGGGTATATGAAGGGTAATTCTGGACATTGTTGTCTCCGTTGCAGGCGCAGTGGGTAAAATCAGGCTGGCCTATTATCATATCCGCCCCCATTGGAACCGCAGCCGGATCAGACCCGAGGCACAAATCTACTCCAAGCTGTCCGCCAAGTTTTGTAAGGGCAATTCTTATATCGCTGAATCCAAGCACACGGCTGTTACCGCCGTCCCACAGGTACAGGCGCTGCGGGTTTGAATACCTGTCCACAAGAACCCCGCCGACATTAAATACATTGCGGTTTGTCCCCATGTTGGGTTTTAGTTCTCCAAATCCTGAATTTGGGATGGAGCCGTCTGTCTGTCCGAGTATCCTGTCGGCCCACAGGTCGCCGGCGGTGCCGCGGGGCGGAGCGGAAAAGATATATGCTGAAGCGAACAATATAAGTATAAGAACAACCGGTGTTTTTACTTTTCCCACGCTTCCCCTCGCGATGTAATATTATTAGAAAATGTACATATTTATATGACAGATTTACACGCCGGTAAGTTTCATAATTATGCGTAAATAAATTACCGGAAACCTTATATAATTATCCGGACCGCCGCGATTATTTGAGCCATCCTTATTGAACCATGCCCTTAAGCTGCACTGTCAGGGGGATTTCCTCTTTTTTCAGGTCATCTGTTTTTTTCCGGTCATCCGATATTTTTCCGTCAATAATTTTTATCTGGTCCAAAAAGGCCTGCACCGCCGAGTCTTCCGGCGTTAACGCCGGCGCCGCTCCATTTGCCGGCAAAGTTGTGGTTAAAGCGTCCGCCGCGGCTTTTGCCGGGTAAAGCGCCGCTATTTCGTTTTCCCTTAATTTTATCTGCGCCTGTATATATACCACATTTCCCGTCCGTGCTTCCTGGGAATTCTGGTCGTCGCCAAGCTGCAGTTTATAAAGGGCCAGTATCTCGTTCCTGATTGCGATTTCCTTGTTTAGCGCGGCAAGTTCAACACCCATCTGTTCCTGGGTTTTTGTTTTTTTCTTCTTTTTCTTTCCAGCTGCCGATATTTTAGAATTAAGGTCGTTTTTCCTTGCCGTGAGCCCGTCCAGCAGGCGCTGTGTCTGTATGATTGATACCTGGGCCTTAAGCGCCCCTTCTGTCAAAGTCAACCCTCCGATATCGTCGTTTATTTCACCTATCTGTTCTTCAATTGCGTCTATTTCGCTCTGGATAAATGTTTTGTTTATTGAAGTGGGCGCGTCCGTATCAGCGGAAAAATCAGAATAGACAGGAAAATAAAAAAGTATCGCCGTAAAAACAACCGGAATAATTAAAATTTTTCTGGACATTTTTCCACCGCCTTAATTTTTCTCCCCGTAAAACAACACAAGCTAAATCACAATTCAGTATGCCTCTGCTTAAGGCTTGCATTCCCCTGATTTTGCCTTATCGCAGCCGGCGCATGGCGCGGCGGCAGGCGCCGGAGCCGCGCTATCCGAGGCTTTTTTTGAGGCATAATCGCTACCGGAGCCGCGCTTGTAATCGGTTTCATAGAACCCGCCGCCCTTTAAAATAAAGGCGGTATTGTTGCCTATGAGCCGTTTAATATCAGTGCCACCGCATTTCGGGCATACTTTATAGGCGTCCTGTTTTATTGAATGTTCAGCTTCAAATACCCCGCAGCCGGCGCATTCATAATTGTAAGTGGGCATTTAATTCTCCTTAATTGCTAATTTATTTATGCCTGTATTCCCTGCATTCTTTCGAATTGGGCCTCTCGGGCTGTGTGCAGTCGCTTGGATGATTGTATTTGCAGGTATCGCACAAAAAGCCGTTGTCAAATTTTATCATCAGCTTTAAAAAATAATTCCTCAGCTTCAGCCAGAGCTCCATTTTTCACCTTTTAATGGGATTATTATGATTATAGGGGATTTACGTGAATTGTCAAGCGGGGGATGTGGCTTGCTAAAATGGATGTTTTATCTACAGCTCGTGCGCGACAAACTGCGTTATTTTTCTTTTTATCTCGTCCCTTACCGCCCTTGCTTTTGCCCTTTTCATGTCTTCGGTGCCTTCCATTGTGGAAGGGTCCTGAAACGACCAGTGAAGGTGCTCGTGCGGGCCGTAAAAAACCGGGCAGCGCTCGGCCGCGTCCTTATCACAGACGGTGATGACATAATCATATTTCCTGCCCTCTCCGGCGAAATCAAAGACGCTTTTTGTGCTGTTTTTTGAAATGTCATATCCAATCTCAGCCATCACGTCGACAACATAAGGGTTGAGTTTCCCGGGTTCAATTCCGGCGCTTTCCGCCGCAAAATCCTTTTCTCCTATCCTGTTCAGGAAAGCTTCCGCCATCTGCGACCGCGCCGAATTATGTATGCACACAAAGAGAACTTTTGTTTTATCCATTATGTATTCCTTTTTATTCTTCAAATTTATGTTTTATGGTCTTGCCTTCCACCATATAAACTATATCCTCGGCCACATTGGTCACATGATCTGCCATTCTTTCAAGGTGTTTTGCAATAAGAATGAGTTCGATGCCTGTCTTTATGTTTTCATTATCCTCCATCATATGTGTCAGGACTTCCCTGAAAACCTGGACATACAGGTCATCCACCATAGTATCCCTTGCTGTTATATTCCTGGCAAGCTCCGAGTTTTTATCAACAAGGGCCGTTATCGAATCTTTAAGCATTCCCCTGACGAGTTCCCCCATTTTTGGTATGTCAATGAGCGGCTTTAACACCGGATATTTAACCAGAATCTGGGTCTTATGGGCAATATTCGCCGCAAGGTCCCCGATGCGCTCAAGGTCGCTGTTAATTTTCATAACAGAAGCTATAAACCTCAGGTCAATGGCAATGGGCTGCCTGCGCGCCAGAAGGTCAAGGCAAAGCATGTCTATTTCTATCTCCAGCATATCTATGGCGCTGTCCTGATTTTCAACTTCAGCGGCAAGATCTTCCTTTCTTTCCACAAGCGCCCTGACAGCCTTTTCAATGGACTCATCCACAAGCGAAGCCATCTTTAAAATATTCCGCTTCAGGTTATTCAATTCCTCGTCAAAATGCCTCTCCATTTATATCCTCCTGTATGTGTTTTTCCTGTTTTTGCAAAATCATAGCAATCAACTATACTATCCAAACCTTCCCGTAATGTAATCTTCAGTCATCTTTTTTTCCGGTTTCGTGAACATTTTCGAAGTTACGTCGTATTCTATTATTTCACCCAGCATAAAAAAGGCGGTCCTGTCGGCCACGCGCGCCGCCTGCTGCATGTTATGGGTGACTATCACTATTGTGTATTCGCTCTTTAAAACCTGAATCAACTCCTCAACCTTTGAAGTTGAGATGGGGTCAAGAGACGCGGTCGGCTCGTCCATAAGAATAATTTCGGGCTTGATTACAAGCGCCCTGGCTATGCAGAGCCTCTGCTGCTGTCCGCCGGACAGTTCAAAGGCGCTTTTATCAAGGTCGTCTTTTACCTCTTCCCAGAGGCCGGCCTCAATAAGGCTTTTTTCAACTTTCTCCTCAAGATCTTTTTTGCTGCTGTACATTTTGTTTATCTTCAGGCCGTAAGCTATATTTTCAAATATTGATTTCGGAAAAGGATTCGGCTTCTGGAATACCATGCCCGTATTCCTGCGAAGTTTTGTGACATCTATTTTTTTGTCATAAACATCCTCGCCGTCAATTTTTATCGACCCGGTGACCCTGAAGCCGTCTATAAGGTCATTCATCCTGTTTATGGACCTTAAAAAAGTTGACTTGCCGCATCCTGACGGGCCTATCATGGCTGTTATCCTGTTTTCCTGTATGTCTATATTCAGGTTTTTCAACGCGTGCTTGTCGCCGTAATACGCGTTAAAATCCCTGACCGTTATCCTGATATCTTCACCCATGTTTTTCTCCTGTTATTGAATTGTATATTACCATTTCCTTTCCCTTCTGGACTTTATCCTTATATATATTGCCACGCTGTTTATGGCAAGCACAAGCATTAAAAGCACCAGCGCGGTCCCGTAGGCTATCTCTGTCTGCCCCTTTGCAGACCCCTCTGTCATGAGCGCGTAAATATGATAAGGAAGGGCCATTACCTTTGAAAAAAGGGAATTCGGCAGGCGTGCGGTGTAAAAGGTTGCGGCCGTCATAAGTATCGGCGCCGTCTCTCCCGCGGCGCGCCCCACGCTTAAAATTATGCCGGTCAATATTCCCGGCAGGGCGTTTGGAAGTATTATCTTTGACATGGTTTCCCATCTTGTGGCGCCAAGGCTCAATGAGGCTTCTTTGAATGCCTTTGGCACCGTCAAAAGCGCCTCTTCCGAGGCCCCTATAATTGTCGGCAATATCAAAATTCCGAGTACAAACGAACCTGATAAAAGCGAAACGCCGAAACCCATAAATTTCACAAAAAACGCCATGCCGAAAAGGCCGAATACTATGGACGGCACACCCGCAAGGCTGTTGATTCCAATCCTTATTATCCTGACAAACCTCTGGCTTGATGCATATTCAGTCAGCCACACCGCGGTAAGCGCGCCCGTGGGCAGCGCAAAGATAATTGCTCCGATGGAAAGCAGGAAGGTTCCCAGTATTGCCGGAAAAATACCCCCTTTTACCATTCCGTCGCGTGGTGACTGGGTTAAAAATCCTATATTAATAACTCCGGCTCCCTTTATTACTATAAATACAACAAGTATGCCGAGTGACAGCACAACAATAAGTATGCAAAGTTTCAGGAGCGTAAAGCCAAGCTCCTGGGCTATGGGCCTTGATTCTTTCGATTTAAGCGCATCAGCCATTTTTTTAAACATTCCTTTTCCCCTTCTGGAAATATTCGGCAATCATATTAAAACAAATATTGATTATAAACAGCACGAGCCCCATTGCAAAAAGGGCGTGGTAATGGGCGCTGCCGCCAACAGCTTCACCCATCTCGCCGGCGATTGTAGCGGTCAGCGGCCTCATCGGGTCAAATAAGGATGAAGGCACCTTTACAGCGCCTCCGGCCACCATTAACACCGTCATTGTTTCTCCCATTGCCCGTGATATTCCAAGTATCACAGCCGTAAATATCCCCGACTTTGCCGCGGGTATTACCGCCCTTATAATTGTCTCCCATTTATTGGCGCCCAGGGCAAAGGAAGCGTTGCGCAGGTCCTTTGATATTGCCGATACCGCGTCTTCTGAAATGCTTGAAATAGTGGGTATTGCCATTATGCCGAGTATTATGGCCGCGGTAAATCCGCACAGGCCTGTATTTAAATGAAAAATTTTCTGTACAATGGGTGCGACAAAAACTATTCCGAAAAATCCGAATACCACTGAAGGTATGCCTGCCAGTATTTCCATTATGGGTTTTAAAATTTCTTTCATTGTCGGATTGGCAATTTCGGCGATATATACGGCGCTGCCAAGCCCGAGGGGAAGCGCAAAAAGTATCGCCGCCACAGTGACATAAAAAGAGGCCACAATAAGAGACCAGATTCCCAGGGACGGCGGTTCCGCCGTCGGCCTCCAGTCCGTACCGAAAATAAAATCCTTTACCGAGACGGTCTGAAATACCGGCAGGGAGGCAAAAACAAGGGTCACGGCTATTCCAAGAAGAAAAAGCAGTGAAACCGAGGCGACTCCGGGCAACAGCCTCTCTATAAAATTTTTCCTCATTCCGGTTTGTTTTGCCATTTTTTCTCCAAATATTTTCTCTTTTTGCTTTAATTATTATATGTCCTGGCGGTTAATGAAAGGTTTTTTGATTGTTAAGATTGTGTTAATTATTCCCGTTAATATTTTAAATAAAAGGACCCGCCATAAGGCGGGCCCTTTTCAAAAATCCAGTATAAGAATATTTTAAATTTATTTAACTACGACAAACCCGACATCTTTGACTATCTTCTGCCCTGCATCGCTTAAAATAAAGTCAATGAAGGATTTTGCGAGCCCGGAAGGATCGCCGTTCGTGTACATGTAAAGCGGCCTTGAGAGCTTGTATGTTCCGTTCAATACCGTCTCATCCGAAGGCATAACTCCGGCAATCTTAAGCGCCTTAAGGTCGGTTGAAAGATATCCAAGCCCGACATACCCGATTGCGCCCGGGGTTTTTGCCACTGTCTCGGCAACTTCCTTGTTTGACGCCTGCATAAGAGAATCTTCGCGGAGCTTTGCTCCCTTTAATACAAGCTCGTTAAAAACTTCAAATGTGCCGGATGCGCTGTCGCGTGAAATTATCACTATTGTGTCGTCTGATCCGCCCACCTGGCTCCATTTTGTTATCTGGCCGGAATAAATGGCCTTTAACTGGTCAAGTGAAAGGGCCTCAACTTTATTTCCGTTGTTCACAACAACCGCAATGCCGTCGTTGGCGATGATTGTTCCAACTGGATTTACGCCTTTCTGTTTTGCAAGAACTATTTCTTTCGCCTTTATCGACCTTGAAGAATCGCCGATATCGCATGAGCTGTCGATCAGAGCCGATATACCGACGCCTGATCCTCCGCCTGAAACGGATATGTCGGCCTCTTTATTTGTCTTCATAAACTCTTCAGCCTCTTTCTGGGCTATCGGAAGAACCGTTGTGGAACCCTGAAGCGCGAGCTTGTTTGCCGGTTTAGATGCCCACGGAAAATTCCATCCGAAAGCCGGAACCGCAAGAATCACGGCAAGCGCGAGTACTGCCGCTGCTTTTGTTAAATTTTTCATCTTACCCTCCTGATTTTTATCAGTTTTTTTTAACTTCTTAAATCCCTTTTTTTCTTAAAGTTACCATTTCCAGACTAACTGGGCAAGGAACTGGTTGTTGTTGGAATTGTTGTTGTCTTTGGCGCCGCCGAGGAACGGATATTTGTTGGCGTCAAGCTGGTAATCAAGCTGTAAAGTTGTAGCATTTGTCATGTCAATATTAACGCCGGCGATGTATGTGTTAACTTCATTGTTATGTATCCTTGTGTCCGGGTCGTATGTATCTATCCTGGCATGCAGCTGTAAAATGTTCGTAAGCTTTATGCCAAGGTAGCTTTCCCATCCTACGAGGACTCCTGATGCGCCTGCCGCATATTTGCTCGCGTCATTGGCCGTGAGGTATTCTACAAAAGCGTCTATCGGGCCCGAAGCAGCTCCCACAACTACAGCCGATGCGTTGTAATCATAAGTTTTTGTGCCAAGCGGGTTTGTAAGCCTGTGATAATAGGAT
Organism: uncultured Spirochaetia bacterium; assembly: GCA_964565765.1. Lineage (GTDB taxonomy): Bacteria > Oederibacteriota > PGYV01 > PGYV01 > Palsa-1178 > Bog-1181. Next base: position 18,788 of record CAZMGF010000001.1, on the reverse strand, counting down.
GCCCTTGCGTAGATACCTGCGAAAGGTGTTAAAAGAACGCTGAGATCATATGCCTTGTCTGTAATATCCTGATTTGAATCGTCAGCTATTGTCTTGTATCCCGTTCCATTATAAACCGCGGCTTCATACCCTCCCCATCCGCCGATCTTTCCGACAAGCGATATTCCCTGGTCGGCGCTGCTGATGACGCCGTTCTTGTCTTCAATCGATTTTTCAATCGTCGGGTATGTCCACGTGTCAATAGTTCCGAAATATACATTCTGCTGTCCAACCCTTACCAGCGCATCAATATTTGAAAGAAGCGGTATGTTTGTAAAATCAACATAAGCATTCTTTACCCATATTGCCCAGTCTATTGAACCTGTCGTGATGGCTCCCGGCAAATCTTTTGACCAGTTCTTTCCCGAGTTCTCTCCGCTGTCGGTGTTGTTGATATCCAGGGTAAGGTTGCCTTCATATCCCGCCGTAGGATCTGACATTTTCCATCTTAAATAAGTCCTCGGTATGGAAAATGTGTTGTCGCTGTCGTTCCCGCCCGCGTATGTCGCCGGGCCGTATGATCCGCCATAAACCTGATAATCGTAACGGAGCCACTGGTAGCCGTAAAATGATGTCGTGACGTCCGCGAAAGCAAAAGCAAAGAACGTGAGGGCAAAAACTGCTGCTAAAACAAAGCTTAGTACTTTTTTCATTTCCTTCCTCCTTGGTTTTTTAAAATCTTTTTCATCATCTTTCAAAAATTTCCGTGTTTTATTATTTTACGTAATGCTTTTCTTTTTTTACAAACCCCTGTGCTTTGTTTTTACGATGAAATTATAAGAAAAGGGTGTTAAGGCGGAATGATTGAATTGTTAATATTTGATTAATCGGGAATTGTTAAAAAGATGCTTAAAGCGGGAGGTATATTTCGAACGTTGTGCCTTTACCCTGTTCGCTTGCCGCGGCAATGCGTCCCCTGTGCAGGCCCACTATGTGCTTTACAATTGATAAACCAAGCCCTGTGCCGCCCAGTTTCCTCGAGCGTGATTTGTCAACCACATAAAATCTCTCGAAAATCCGCGGCAGATGGTCGGGCGCAATACCCGCGCCTGTATCGGTCAGAATTATCTTCACCTGTTTTTCTTCAACAACAGCGGAAATGTCAATCGACCCTTTATCCGTGTATTTTACAGCGTTGTCAATAAGGTTGATAAAGACCTGCTCGAGCCTGAAAAAATCCCCTTTTATAAGCGGAACACGCCTGTCAATATCAACATTTACAGACAGCCCCTTTGCCTTGATTGCCTGCTCGAATATTTTCAGGGCGTTTGATACAACCTCAAAAATATTCACATTATCCGTATCGCTCAGTTTTTCCATTTCTTCCAGCTGTGATAATGTAAGCAGGTCGTTTACTATATTAATGAGCCTGTCTGCGTTCTTTTTTATAATATCAAGGTAGTGCCTCTCTTCGGCGTTCTTTGAATCCTGCTCAAGTGTTTCCGCAAAGCCCTTTATGGCGGTAAGCGGCGTGCGCAGCTCATGGGAAACATTTGCCACAAAATCCTTTTTAATGCGCTCCAGATCCTTGAACTCGGATATATCATAGAGGACAAATGCAACCTGCTTTTTTTCCTCAAGAAAATTTGCGCTGCACAGGTAGGTTCTGCCCTTTATATCAAGTTGTTCCACAAAATAAGCCCTGTTTTTCAGCCCCTTTTCAACAGCTTCATTGAATTTTACCGGCATAAAGCACTCCCAGTAAAAACCGCCTTCCTTAATATCGGCTCCGGCTATCGCGCGGAAACTTTTATTTATGAGGACTAACCTTCCCTTTTCATCAACAACAAGCAGCCCTTCCGATACGGAATCAATAATAGAATCAAGCTGTTTTTGTTTCTCTTTGAGTTCGGAAAAAAGCTGTTTTATCTGTGATGTCATGAAATTAAAATTTTCGGCCAGTTCGCGCATTTCATCGCGCTCCCTTACCGATACCCTCACGTCAAAATCCTGCGCGGCAACTTTTCCGGAGGCAATGGCCAGCTCTTTTATCGGCCTGTACAGGTTTCTGGAATAAAAATAAGCGGCAGCCAGTGCTATAAGAAGCACAAGTGCAAGCGCTTTTATTATCTCCCACATCATGGAGTCGGATAAAGCTTTTATGTCGGAAACAGGCATTGAGGCCCTTATTACCGCGGAAACATATTTATTGCCGCCATAATACGGCACGGCATAATAAAGCATATCCTGTTTTATAGTATTTGAAAAACGCATTGATGAGCCGTCAGAGCCTGCCAGTGCGGATCGTATCTCGGGCCTGTAGCTGTGATTGTCCATTGTCTCGGGGTCGTGTTCGGAGTCTGCCAATACTTTTCCATCTTTATTAATAAAACTGAACCTTATATCAGTCCCGATGCTTGCTTTTTTTATAAACTCTTCCAGCCCCGCGGCGCCGGGCTTTTTTAAATATGGCTCGGCTGAAGGCATAATTACAGAAATGAATTTTTTTAAAATTGATTTTTGCGTTTCTATTGTGTGGGACCTTATGGAGTTCATTGAAAAAAAACCGGATAAAACAGCTGTTACCGCGGCAACTATTATATAGCTTATAAATATCCTTGTAAAAAGTTTGTTTTTCATTATTCTATTTTATAACCGACGCCGCGTATATTCTTTATCATTTTCCCGGCGGCCCCGAGTTTTGTACGCAGGTGTTTTATATGGACGTCAATGGTGCGGTCCACAACTGTTTTTTCACTTCCCCAGAGATTGTCCAGTATCTGCTCGCGCGACAACACGCGTTCCTTTTTAAGGGCAAGTATGTGCAGTATATTAAATTCTGTCGCTGTCAGTTCCACTTTTTTGCCCCTGACGGTTACTTCGTGTTTATCCATATCAATGGAAACCGGCCCGAGCTCGACTATTTCAGAGTTTTCCTCTGTCTTTGATTTGCGCCTCAATACGGCTTTTACCCTTGCGGCCAGCTCCCTGGGGGAAAATGGTTTTGTTACATAATCATCCGCGCCTATCTCAAGTCCGACCACTTTTTCAGGCTCATCGCTTTTGGCGGTGAGAAGTATTATTGGTATCATTGAATATCTGTCATCTTTTTTTAATATCTTCAAGGTTTCAATGCCGTCTGTCCCTGGCATCATAATATCAAGTATTATCAGGTCAGGAGCTGATTTTGACAGGGATTTTATCAGCGAGTCGGCGTCGGAATATTCTTTTGTCTTAAAACCGGCTTTTTTCAGGTTTATTGAGACAAGCTCACGTATATCATCCTCGTCATCGACTACAGCTATCAGTTTTTCCATTGTATATAACCGCCTTTTTTATTTCATATATTATACAGAAATTATTAAGTAATTGCCAAAAAAATGTTAAAATTCGGTTAATACGGCCATTAGTGTTAATGCCTTGTTTTATTCATATAATTGCGCCCCGCCGCAAAAAAAAAACACGGCGGGTAAGATATAACCCCATCCATAAAAACCGGCCTATTTTTCTTCTTTAATCTCAGGCTGGACCGAAGTAATCCTGAATATTTCTTCTTCCTTTTCCTTTCCAATTTCCTCCGGTGTTTCCCTTTTCCAGCTTATTTTTACAGTTATCTTTTCCCCGTGTTTTTTCTGTTTTGCCTCTACCTCAATTTCAACTGTCTTGTCCGGGGTAAGTTCAACTATTTCATCTCCCTGCTGGATAAAAACCTTCCCTTTTTTAAGGCCCGATAAAATATTTTCCAGGTACTCAATGGCCTTTTCCACAGGCAATTCTGACTTCAGTTAGACTTCTTTTTTTCCCATGGCAACAACCTCCCTTTTTTACCTGTTTTTAACTTTTTTTTTCCTGGTCAGGGGACGCAATCTTAAGGTCGTCTCCCTCTATCTCGTCCTTTTCATTCCTGCTCCATGACAGTTCAATGGTGATTTTTTCCTTGTGTTTTTTCCTTTTTGCCTCAATCTCGAATTCCAGGCTGCCAGAAGGCTTAAGGTTGACAAATTCCCCGCCCTTCTGTATGTAAACCGATCCGTTCTTCATACTCGCGGCAAGATCCGAAAGGTACTCCGCTGCTTTCCCGGCTTCCAGGTTCCCCTTGAGTTTGATCTCCTGTTTACTCATTTCTGTTCCCTCCTTTTTTATTTTCCGGCGGAAAGGCTCAAATCGCCGGCCTTGTCCTGCTCCAGCAGGCTTATACACATGTCAGCGGCCTCTTCAAAATTAACCGATCCTGTAATTTCATAAATCCGCACATTTCTCAGCGCATTTATATAGGCCCGCTCGGAAAAATCCGGCGGTGTTATGTTTTCCGACATTTCAAAAAACAGCCCCGGTGATTTCATGTAAGCGTGTACCAGGTCGGTTCTCTCTTCAAGATTTACCTCATTTAACGCGAAGGGCGCGCTGCTGTTCCTGTCCCAGTTTATTATTACAAGCGCGTTCATCTCCGAGGTGAGCACAAACCTGTCCGGCCCGAAAATGTCCTCTATATCAACGTCATATTTGTGTTCCAGTTCCCAGAGCTTATCCGCGGGAATTTTTTCGAATTCGAGCCTTTCATTTTCAGGTATAACTTTTTTCAGGAAAGGGCTCGCCAGGACAGTGCCCGGATTTATCCTTGGAAGCTTTGGTATGCCGTACATTGAGACTCCATGTTCTGTTTTTTTTACCATGAGCCTGTCATTGCTTAAAAATTTCATCCCCCTTCCGACAAGGGTAAGCGCAAGGGTTGATTTTCCCTTTCCGGCGAAACCGGCCACGGCCAGCCCCCTGCCCTTTAAAACCACGCCGGCGGAATGAAGAAGCATGCATTCATTTTTGAGCATTTTTTCTATATACCGGTTGTTTATAAAATTCACAACCTGATTGTAATTTTCCACGCACCGGCCCACGGCCAGATTTATCCCTTTTCCAAAAACAAAATGCATGCCCGTAAGCAGTTTGCGCACTATCCTGCCGTCTTTAAGTTCAAAATATTCCTCTTTTATCCTGGTCTTTCCTGGTTCGGGTTCCTTTTTGATAAATTCATGGCCAAAAACAGGCTCATCAGTCTCAAAAGCCATTACGCTTATGTCAGCGGATCTTCCTCCGATAAAACCCTTATAATAAGCGGAAAGCCTCATTATAAGCTCGGCGGAATTTGACTGCACCTTTATTACACAGTCGCCGAGCTGAAGGAATAAAACCCTGTCGGGTTCATATGAAGCGGCAAGATCAGCCGCTATCCAGCTTACAGTATCAGCTTTTTCTCGCATTTTTAAGCTCCTTTAACACATAATTAAGGTATACTTCTGCGGCTTCAATGCCGCTGGCTTCATAAACACCCTTAAATCCGCCGAATGCCGACACCTCAAAAACAACCGGCCCCCGGGGCGTTTCCGCGATATCCACACATGTAAAGTCAAGTTTAAAAAGATCCTGGGCCTTCTGGGCAAGCTTTATAATCTCTTTTGTGGGATTGTGTATCATGTAGCTGCCACCGCTGTTTGTCGTGGTATTCCAGGCGTCATTGCTTTTAACGCGCGCGTATGTTGTAAGGTATTCACCGCCTACAAAGACAAGCCCAAGGTCTTTTTCCCCGATATCAAGCACTTTCTGGATGTACATTAAGCTGTTTGATTTTTTATACTTTTCTATTTCATTATGCAGGTTGACCGTATCCGAAATAATGGTCATTCCCCGCGCCTTTGATGTAAAAAGGGGCTTAAATACCGCTTTCTTATATTTTTTTACAATATCACAGGCTTCATCCAGGTCTTCCGTGACCGCGGTTTCCGGCACCGGTATTGACCCGTTTTTGAGCGTTACCGTACAGGTAAGCCTGTTGAGAACCTTTATTATCCTGTCCGGCCTTGAAAATATTTTCATCCCGCGTTCGTTCAGAAACCTGAGCATTTCAAGCCTGTCCAGCATGGCAGGGCTGTAATCCCTTCCTATCTTTTTTATGATCAGGGCGTCATATCCTGATATATCCTCGCCGTTGAATATGGCCGCGCCCGTATCAAGGTCAACTGAAAGTTTTTCAATATCAATTATATTTACAAACCCGGTGCGTTTTTTTACGGCTTCGGCCAGCATTTCCGTGGACCACGCTCCCTGTATTCCCACTACGCCGATTTTTTTATTCACCATTGTTTTCTCCTTTTAATTCACTAATATATAAAAATATCTTTCTGCACCGAGAACTCTTCCCACGGCCTGTTCCCGTGGGCCAGAATTTTTTCAGTAAGGTAAACCGACCTTAAATACATCATCTTGGCGAATTCCCTGTTAAATTCAAACCTCGTTGAAGTAACAAACGACCTGATAAGGCCGAATGCCAGCCTCGCGTCAAATGTTGAATCGTTTTTTGAACGGGCAAAATCCGCGGCAAAAGAGTAAAAATCATTGATAATGTTGTTTAATTTCCGCCTTATGGACTGTTCAAAAATAGGCATCCTGAAATTTGACACTATGAAAACAGAGACATCCTGGACGTAATCGTTATAGGACGACCTGTGCAGGTCGATAAAATTTATCCGCTTTTCCGCCGCGTTGTAAATTATGTTGTCTATGTTAAAATCACCGTGGATAAACGTGGAAAACGGCGCTTCAATTTTTTTCTCTGTCAGGGTAAGTGTCTTGAGCATATCCTCAAAAGACGCCACCTCAAGGCCTCCTATCCTGCTTTCACGGTGCATAAAATCAGGATGCACCCTGTAAACATCCCCTATTCTTGAAGCAAGCTGTTCCATATACATTGCCTTTACCGGCTGTTTCTTTAATGTCGCGTTCCACACCTTTTCAAGTGTTGCCTTCACAATAGCCATGGCTTCTTTCACATTACCGCTCTTTTCATTTATAACGACATCCTTCATATTCTTGCCGCTTAAATATTCAAGTATTATTGAGGCTGTCCTGCCGTTTGCCTGGTATCCGAATATGCCCGGCGGCAGTCCGGGTGCTATCTTTTCCCAGGCTTCCATGTTTTCCTTTTCTTTGCTTAGCTTTGATGTGAGCCCTTCCTTGAAAACAACCCACCTGGATGAAGAAGGGTCCTTTCCCGGCTCATATACCTTGCGTATGGTGCTTCCCGACCTGGTGTCGCCGACGGACTCCAGAGAAAACTCGCTTATTCTCTGCTTTTCTTCGGCGGTTGAGAGCGTGTTTTCCAGCGCCTGAAACTGGTGTATTTTCATTCTTTCGCCCATTACAAGGGAAATAATTGCTTCGCCGATATTTAAAACAGAATCGCCCATGCGCTCCGCGCACTGCAGTATGAACATTGCTGTTACCAGGTTGCCGGCGTCCCTGGAAAAGCGCATTTCCTCAATAATATGTTTCAGATCCGCGGCGTAAAGCGCGTCGAGTTCATATTCGGCCCTGCATATCTTTAAAGCCTGGTTTATGGAAGATGTAAACAGGGCCTTTGGCACCAGGGCGATTGAATCAAGAATTTTTTTAAAATATTCGCCGTAATCATAACGCTTAATATAATCCTCCTCGGAAAAATATCCCGACTGGTCCGCTATATTGACGGCAAGGTCGGCAACATGCTCAAGATTATGAACTATTGTGTTTACGGCCCACATATTATGAAGGGTTTTTTTATCGACTTTTTCCACTCCGGCAACAAATGAAAAATTTTTGTTTTCAACAATATTTTTCATTGTATCTATATAATCATCCCTTGAACGCACCTTTTCGGCCAGCTGCTTTGAATAAGCGCCGAGCAGCCTGACCGTATCTTCAAGCTGTTTTGTAACCTCTAAGACCATCAGTTTAAAATTTTCTTCCACTGCTTTTACAAATTCCAAGTTTTACCCCTGTTTTTTTGATTCAATAACCAGTGTTTCGGCCCTTGATTCCCTTGACTGGCTCTCTTCACGCCAGCCGCACTTCAGGCTTATTTTTACCCTGTCACCTTTTCTTCTTGCTTTTACCTCAAGTTTAAGCAGGCCGGCCGGCTCAAACACTATCTGTTTTTCCCTGCTGCCAAGGGCTATTTTTCCGCTTGAAAAACCTTCCTTTAAGGCGTCCAGGTATTTCGCGATGGACTGCCTGTCCTGCAGCGATTCATACTTAAAATCATCATCCAATGCCGCCATAAAAAACCTCCCTTATTTAATTAAGCCTGTAAAAGCCTCTTTCTGTATTCATTAATTACCTGGCTCCGTGAAGCTTTCGCAGCCTTAAGAGCCTCCCTTATATCAAGGTCGTCCCACGCCGGCTGCATGCCTATTTCCCTGGCCGCCTTGTCCATGTCCATGACCGCGGGCCTCCTTATTTTTTCACCCATATGCGTGTCGTCACCCATAAATATCAGGAGCTCCCTGGCCGAACTTTTCCTGTTTGAATTTTTCTTCCTGACCGCTCCTATCAAAAACTCGGTGAATTGCCTTGACTGCGGGTTCCAGACCTCATAACCATCGACGTCGTAATCGGCCAGCAATATGGGCCAGAACTGTTCAGGGTGAGGCACCACTATTCCGGCTCCGCAGGCCCGCGCTTCCGAAATTACATCCTGTGTTTTATAAAAATAACCCGTCGGGAAAACCGCCTTTACAGATTCTTTTACGGATTTTATATATATCTGGGCCATATCTATTTCATGGCCGTCGTACACGCTTTTTAATTCGTCAAAATAATCCCTTATAAGCTTGTTCTTCAGGAAATTCCCGTTGATTGACCCGGCGTTGTCCTCAATTAATTTAAGGAGCTTGATTGCGTAAAGCTTTACAAACTCCGCGATATTTTCCTCTGCGCCTGTGGCAAGAACCGCTTTTTTCCTGCATTCTTTCATGTCGCTGCCTGAAAGCGCGTGCAGTATATCAAAGAGCTGTTTTGACCTGTACCTGAAAGTATGCTCGGCGAGCCTCTTTATTTTTTCCGCTTTTGCCGCGTTTGCGGCGGTAAAATGAAGCAGCAGCTGGACTTTCCTGTCAAATTCATGGGAAAAACAGTCAATTTCAACGCCCGCAAAACCGTTTAATTCCATAATAGTATTATGCTGGGTCGGTATGATAAGGCTGTTTACCGCGTCAGGAAATGAAGCCTTTATCCTTTTTTCTATAAGTTCCATCGGAATATGTTCCGGATGCCAGTGAACCGCAAGGACTTCCTGCTGGAGCCCTGAAACGTGCCCGGATGTTGTGATTATTTCTTCCTGCTCTTTTGAAAGCACCGGCGAAATAACCTTTAAAAAAGCCGCCTTTTCCCATTCTTCAATTTCCGCGTTTATACCTGCGGCTCCGGCGGTTTTCAACATGCCGGGATTGTTCTTTTTTAATTTTTTCATCATGCTGCAAATATAAAGGAAAGCCATTAAAGCGCGGTGAATTTAAACTTAATTTCGTGTTAATACCGCGGTTCCGGATTTAACACCAAATTAACATTTATTTAAGGGCATAATAAGCCTGCTGAATTATATTTATTTTGAGAGAAAATGCCGGACAAAAACCGAAGGAGGCTTAAAATGGCAAGGGCCGATATGCATGTTCACTCAAAGCACTCAATGCACCCGTCAGAATGGTTTTTACAGAGGCTTGGAGCCGCCGAATCATATACCGAACCGGAATTTATTTACAGGGAAGCTCTCGAAAAAAAGATGAATTTCATCACAATTACCGACCACAACACCGCCGAAGGGTCCTTTTACCTCAAAGAAAAATATCCGGGGAAAACTTTTTCAGGCGTTGAAGTCACTTCTTATTTCCCGGAAGACGGCTGCAAGGCCCATATACTTATATATGGCTTTACACCGGGAGAATTTGAGCATATAAACATTATACGCGACGATATTTACAAATTGCGCGCCTATATAAAGGATAAAAAGCTGGCCTATTCTGTGGCACACGCCACATATTCGGTAAACGGCAAGCTCACTGAATCCCATCTTGAAAAATTCATACTGTTATTTGATGTGTTTGAGTCCATCAATGGCAGCAGGGACAGCGCCAGCAACAGGACCTGGAACCATATTTTAAGCGGCTTAACCCCGGAATTCATAGACAGTATCTATGACCGCCACAGGATAGAACCCATGAGCGCGGATCCATGGATAAAAGGATTTACAGGCGGCACGGATGACCACGCCGGTATTTTTATAGCAAAAACTTTTACAGAAACCGCCGGCGGCTCACCTGAAGAATTTCTGGAATCCATAAGGAACAAGCATTCACTTGCCGGCGGCAGGCACAACGATTTTAAAGGGCTTGCCTTCGCCATCTATAAAATAGCCTATGATTTTTCAAGGCGCAAAGGTTCCGGCCCTTCCGGAAGCCTTTTGAGCCAGCTCACTGAATATATTTTTGAAAAAAAGAAGCTTTCCTTTAAAAATGAATTAAAAGTCGGCAAGGCAAAATATTTCAGCGGCGCGCAAAAAGGCATGCAGGGGCTCCTTGCGGGGCTGGTGGACGACCTTAAGGAATGCGCGGAAGTTCCGGTGGAGGAAAAGCTTGATATAGTTTACGACAAAATAACAATGATTACCGATGAGTTTTTGAAGAACCTTTTGGTTTCCGTCCAGAAGGACCTTAACCGCGGGGATATTGTTTCGCTTATAAAAAATGTTTCCTCTTCTATTACCGGAATATTCCTTGCGGCCCCGTTCTTCACCACCATCAGGCACATACATGAAAACCGTAATGTTGTTATGTCCTTTGCTTCAAGATTTAAGGAGCTTGACGCTCCTGAAGGCAAAAGAATACTCTGGTTCACAGATACACTTAACGACTTAAACGGTGTGTCTGTTACGCTTAAAACACTCGGCTGGCAGTCATATATAAACAAAAAAAATATAAAACTTGTCACGTGCCTCACAGGAGAAGAGGCAAAAGGGCTGCCTTTTAATATTATAAACATCCCGTATATACACTCCTTTGAACTCCCCTATTATGAAAAATATTCCATCAAAGTGCCTTCAATCCTGGCCGCTTTGAAAGAGATTTACGCTTTTGAACCGGATGAAATTATAATTTCAACCCCGGGGCCGGTAGGAATGGCCGGATTCATAGCGGCAAAGCTTATGGGTGTAAAATGCTCCGGTATATATCACACCGATTTTACCTCCCAGTCAATGGAAATAATAAAGGACGAATCCGCGGCTTCCATTGTCGAGGCATATACAAGGTGGTTTTATTCATCTCTCGATGAGGTCAGAGTGCCTTCGGAAAAATATGTTTCAATCCTGCGCGCCCGCGGCTTCGAAGCCTCAAAAATGTCCATTTTCAGGAGGGGAATTGATACAAAATTATTCTCAAACAGGCCGGGGGGCAGGCTTTTTTTACGGGAATTTCTCGGAATTACCGGGGGGACGGTCCTGATTTATACCGGCAGGATATCGAAAGACAAAAATCTTGATTTTCTTGTTGATGTATATTGCGGCCTGCTTGAAACACACCCGTCTCTGAAACTTATAATGCTTGGCGACGGCCCCCACTTAAAGGAATTAAAGTTAAAATGTTCCGGCTTGCCAGGGGTATATTTTCCCGGAAAAGTTCAGCAGCAGATGCTGCCGGTTGTGCTTTCAGGGTCGGATGTTTTTGTCTTTCCCAGCATAACAGATACTTTCGGCATGTCAGTGCTTGAGGCGCAATCCTGTGGAATTCCGGCTATAGTTTCGGATACCGGCGGCCCTCAGGACATAGTAATTGATAAAATAACGGGCCTTGTGGCACGTTCAGGCGACAGGACAGACTGGCACAATAAGCTCTCCTTTCTTGTGGATGCATGTGAATCATCCAGCCCCGATTTCTTTGCCATGAAAAGCGCTTCTTCACGGAATGTTTCTGAAAATTATGACTGGAACCGCGTCCTGAAGGAGCTGACCGCCGTCAGCCGGTAAAAAGTATATATAATTATTTTCTGCGGTTTTCCTGCCCTGAAAAGGCTGATGTTACAAAACTTTTTTGGCCGGCTTTATCAAGCAGCATAAATTTCTTCATGTCTCCGTCTGAAAATTTTGAATCCATGGCAGTTATTGAGTCCCTTATTATTTTCTTTTTTACCTCTTCCATGTTTTTCTCAAAATAAGCCGCTTTAGTCTTTTTCATATTTTCTCCTTTTATTTCAGATATCAAATATATGGAAGTTATGTTTCCGCATTTACCAGCTTGTCTGGCGATATTATAAGGGCCGGCTGCCCGTCCGCAAGTACCGTGGCTCCTGAAAAAATTGTATTTTCAAGCTTAAGCGAATGTATTTTTTTGACGGCAATGGGCTGCGGGGCAAGCACCCTGTCAACTTTCAGGGCTCTCTTTTTTCCGCCGGATTCCACAGTGACGAACATTCCGGAAGAACATCTTCCAGCGGACAGGTCCACGAATTTTATCTCGTCTGTTTCCGGGTCCTCGGGATCATGGGTGCCGCAAAAAGCATATAAAGTGTTCTCGGCCGGCAGGGCGTACTTTTCATTTTCTATCTGAACCACCACAGCTTCAATAACGGCAAGAAGCACGGGCAGCTTCATGGAGACCCTCGTGCCCTGCCCTGGTATGGATTTGATTTTTACGCTCCCGCCAAGCTTGTTGACTGCCCTGGCCACCACATCCATTCCAACCCCTCTGCCCGAAATGTCGGTTATTTTTTCCGCCGTTGAAAAACCCGGCGCCATAATAAGCTTAAAAATATCCTCGTCGTTAAGCGCCGCGTTTTCACGGGCCAGCCCGGCCTCAACCGCTTTTTTCAGCACCTTATTTTTGTCTATCCCCCCTCCGTCATCGCTGATATTTATAATGACGTTCCCTTCCTGCATCGAGGCGCTTATATTAATGAACCCATGCTCCGGCTTTCCGGCAACGCGCCTTTCCAGGGCTGTTTCAATGCCGTGGTCACAGGCGTTTCTTATAAGATGCATCATGGGTTCCGCTATCGATTCGACTATTTCGCGGTCCATTTCAACATTGCCGCCGCTTGTTATAAGCCTGAGTTTTTTGCCGGATTTTACAGAAAGATCCCTTATCAGCCTGGACATTTTCATAAAAGCGTTTTTTAGCGGAAGCATTTTAAGTCCGTACGCGCTGCTTTTAAGCCTGTCTATCGACCTTGAAAATCTTGAAAAACTTCTGTCAATCAAAGCTGATTTTTCGGGAAACTGCGCCGCTGTTTCAGCCATGCTGAACCTGAGCGCTGGCTCAAGCGCGAGTATTTCACCGAGGTTTGCCATGAAACTATTCAGCCTCTCCGATCCTATCCTGATTTCCAGTTCCTCACGCGGCGCGTTTTCCGGAGAAAAATCATATGCGCCTGTATTGCTGTTTTTATCCGGCTCCATGCCGCTTTTCCCGGCTTTGTTTGATATGGTCTTCATTATAAAATCCTTATATATAACAGAAACATCAAAATTAAACCTCTCCATGTCAAATTTTCCCGGCCTTTTAAGCTGGGCGGCCTCTGTTTTCAGGGTGTCGCATGCCTCCAGAAGGGCCGTAATTATAAGGGTGTTAAGCCTGCTTTTTTTTGACCGCACTTCCCCAAGTATATCCTCAATGTGATGGGCAAATTCTTTTATAGCTGTCATTCCAAGGTAATCAGACGATCCTTTGATTGTATGGAACGACCTGAATGCCGTATTGATAAGTTCATAATCTCCGGGAGCGTATTCAAGCGAGACAAAAGCAGCCTGTGCCTTTGTTAAATTGCCTATGGTCTCTTCCGCAAATTCCCCTACAAGTTCCTCTGTGAGCTCTATTTTAATATCATCCATGGCTTTTGCCTCCGCAGAGAATTAAACCATTGGTTTGTTAACCGGCGGTTAATCTGCGGTTTAATTTTTTAAAGTAAAAACCTTCGCAATAAATGCAAAAATTTACCGCCGCTTAACCCGTAATTAATATTCTTTTTGTATATTCAGCAGGAATTACAGAATCTTGTTTCTGCATCACACTTGCTTTTGGAGGCCCTTTATGGAACAGATAACTTCCGGTACAATGCCGGAAAAAATGCGTTCAAATCTATACATAATTTTTTCCTCCTGCGGCGTTATTTATGCGCTGAATTATGAGTATGTCTGCGAAATAATACCGTGTATGGACACGGTTCTTGTAAACGGCGCCCCGGAATATATACGCGGGCTTATAAACTACGGCGGTGAAATCTGTCCGGTCATATCATTGTGCTCCATATCCGCAAAAGAACCGGATAATGTCTCGGCAAAGAGCTGCATCATCATGATTAAATCCTCCGGGTCCGGAAATGCCCTTATCGGCATACTTGCCGGTTCGTTTCTTGGAAGTTTTGGTTTTTCAGAAAATGATATCAAGCCTGTGGGTTCCGGCGATTATTCGGCGGCAAACGGGCCTCTGATAGGAACCGCGGAGTGCCCCCACGGAACTGCCGCCGTGCTAAGCCCCGGTAACTTTTTTAAATGGATGGACTGGCTGGAAATATGACAATTTCTCAAAACACTTACGGAGGACATCATGGAAAAGAAGACACACTTAAACCTAAAGACTAAACTTCTTGTTTTTTTTCTGTTGGTGGGAATTTTCCCGGCCTTTATTATCACATTCGACGCGATGGATAAAATGGAAAAGATACTGAACCTTCTCTCATTTTCCAACATTGATTCAATACGCAAGATAAAGCAGTCCCAGATAGAAAAGTTTTTCTCCTTCAAGATAAGCTCCATGATGTTTGCTTCTGTTGATCCGGCTTTCACCGGCGCATATGACGAAATTCAGGGAGCTTTTCAGCAGTCCGACCAGGCCGCGCGGCAGCTGGCAAGGAAAAAGTACAGCCATCTCTTTTCCGATTTTATGAATACCTACGACTATTCGGACGTGCTGCTTGTTAATTTTTCAGGGTCGGTTATATACAGCGTTTCATCCACAATTAAAGAAGGTTCAAACATCAAATCAAAAGACTATGCCGGTACAAATATTTCAAAGGCCTTTTTGAACGGAATGAAAGGATTCAATCTCCAGGATTACCAGCAGCTTGACAGGCTGTTCGGGCCGGTGCTTTTTCTTTCGGCCCCGCTTATGGAATCAGGCGCTGCGCGCGGCGTAATGATTTGCACAATATCAGCGGATTCTATAAACTCGATCACCCAGGAATCGGACATCTTCAGGGAATCCGTAAAAAGCAACGGCCACACCGACAAGGACGCTTATATCGGCGAGGTATACCTTATCGGGCCGGATAAACTGATGCGTTCCAACTCATTTATCGACCCTGAAAAACATTCTGTGAAAGCCTCGTTTCTGGAAATAAATTCAAAACACAACATGGTCGATACTGAAGCCGCGCATGAAGCCATAGATTATAACAGAACCTCTGTCAAATTCACAAAGAACTACTCCGGCAGCGAAGTTTTATCAAGTTATTCGCCGGTATCAATACCTTTTTTAAAATGGGCCATAATCGCCGACCTTGATAAAAACACCGCCTTTTCATCATTGAACTCAATCAGGACATCCATAGGCTGGATACTTATTTTCAGCATTATGCTGATCATAGCACTTGCCCTGTTTATAGCCGGGTCAATAAGCACACCGATTCAGCGCGTAATATCCTCGATACGGGACGCTTCTGACAGCCTTTCAAAAGCCGCCGAGAAATCAGAAAAGAACAGCCAGATGCTTGACTCGGGTACATCGGAGCAGGCCGCTTCGCTTGAGCAGACCTCGGGCTCGCTTGAGCTTGTCTCAGCCATGATCGCGCGCAACGCAGAAAACACCACAAAAGCAAAAAATATGACCGACGATACCCACAAAATAACAACCGGCGGTATTGTTAATATGGAAAAAGCCATAAATTCAATACACAAAATAAAAACATCCTCGGACGAGACCGCGGATATTATAAGCACGATAGATGATATTGCTTTCCAGACCAACATACTTGCGGTAAACGCTTCAATTGAAGCTTCCCGGGCAGGAGAAGCCGGGCGCGGCTTTGCCGCAGTCGCGGAAGAGATCCGCCGCCTGGCTGAAAAATCCTCGGTAGCGGCGAAAAATACCACAAAACTTATCCGCGAGGTCCAGAAAAATGTGTCGGTTGGCGTTGATATAAGCTCGTCTGTCCGGAAAGACCTTGACGAGATAGGCAATTCTTTTTCCATGATGTCGGCCCTTATAAGCCAGGTGGCAGGTGCATCAGCAGAACAGTCAAAAGAAATCGATCAGATATACGTCAGCGTTGAGGAGATGGAAAGGGTTATCAACAAAATGACGGAAAACACAAATGAAACCCTGGAAGAAAGCAGCAGTCTCCTCCAGCAGTCAAAACGCCTGAACGATATGGTTTCCGCCCTGACGCTTGTTGTGGGAAAGCACAACGGCCATGAAATTTCCCAGCAAAATCCGTCCCTTAAACACCCCGTACTTCAGGCTGCGGACAAAATATTCTCGTTTATTACGGCCCTGCCGTCAATGATAACAAAGAAAAACAAGGAGGTCTGACAATGAAAAAAATACTTATTATTGATGATTCACCATTGCAGCAAAAGCTTGCGGGAATTTATCTTTCGAAGGAAGACTATACGATTTATACGGCATCAAACGGAAAAGAAGGGCTGTCAACCGCAATTGACGTTATTCCGGACCTTATAATACTTGATGTTGAGATGCCGGAAATGGACGGCCTTGAGACCCTGAGAAAATTAAGGTCAAATCCCGCCACATCCACAATAGACGTGCTGATGTGTTCTTCGGTGAAAACCCAGGAAGTAATTGACGAGGCCGTGAGGCTTGGAGCCAGGGGCTATCTAAACAAGCCGCATGGTTTTATAAATTTTTCCAGCAATGTCAAAAAACTGCTGGCAGCCGGCTGATACTCATAGCCTGTTGTAAAGGTTTTCGGCCCATGATTTAATGGCGCCGGAATTGGTATGATCCTGATCATTTAGTTTGGCCATTTTTTCAGCGACAAAGCGGGCAAAAACTCCGAGCTTCGCGATTTCCACTTTCCCGGCAAAAAGCCCCTCATCCACTGGTTTAATTAATTCTTTGAGCGGCGCTAGCCAGGCGCTCACTTTTTTTCTGTTTTCCGTTGTATCATCTTTCATGGTGAGGCACACCGCAAAAACCGACACAGGCACCTTTCCAAGAATCTTTTTATTGCGTCCCACGAAGCTTTTTATTGCCCCGTTTACCTGCCCGGCCCTTATATTTGTTCCTATTACAACGGCATCATATCCCGACGGGCTCCCTGCTTTTTTAGCCGCTTTAATATCAACCGAGCCCCCTTTTTCTATAAAAGTTTTCCCGATAAATTCCGCGGCTGCGGCTGTAGAACCTGCATGTGAACCGTAAACAATAAGTATCTTTTTTGCCATAACACGCCTACTTCCCTGTTTTAGCGCCGGTGGCGGCCGGAGTTTTTTCATCATAGCCGAGCACTCTGCGTATTTCAGCCCTTGATTTATCGTAATCCGCCATAAAATCGCTGTTTTTAAACATATACGCGGCAATAACAGTTGCCGCCATCCTGCCTGCTTCGGAATCGCTGCGGTAATGTACCCCTCCGATTATCCTGTTTACGGCAAATGCCCAGCCGCGGCCAAAAATTTCAGAGCTTTTCTCAGGCACCATATTGGCGAGAATTATGGCCATCAGATTGCCCGCGGTTGAATGGCCGCTTGGATAAGCAGCGTTCGGCGGTACCTTTACACACGGCTTTACCCTGGGGTCAAAAACACTGGGCCTGGGCCTTTTCCAGTAATCCTTGGCCGGGCCTGATATTGCCGAGGCATTGGCGGTAACATTATGAAAGAATTCTTCGGTTATTGGAAGGTTTTCCTTTGTGAATTTATCCCCCATCACATCTCCAAACCTGAATATGCTTATTTCCTGGTCCGCCATGGCGTATGCTGTCATTTTATCCGTCCTGTTTTCCTGAAAATTGAGTATCTCCTCTATTTCCTTTTTTGTCGCCTCAGAGTCCTGCGCCGGAGGCGGCGGCAAAAGCTTTACAAGATCCAGCTCCGCGGGCGTGACATAAGTCTTTGCCTTCGCCTGCAGGGCGCAGGCTGATAATAATATTACAGCTGCCAGAACAAATACTATCCTTGATACTCTTTTCATTTGTGCCTCCTTGATGTAAATTCAAATATGTGAATCCGGCAATAACATATGACAACTGTGTTAAATTTTTGTTTGGAATAGTGCAGTTTCAGTTTAATATTTATATGCTATTCCCTGTATTTTATATATTCGTCCGCCGCCCTGTCAAAACCGCTTGTTATTGATATGGCCTTTGACGGGCATACCGACGAGCATTCGCCGCACAGTATGCATTCAGTTGAAAGTATCCTTTTGTTCCCGGCGGCGTAGTCAAGTATCTTTATATCCATGGGGCATATCTTTTCACACGCGCGGCATTTTGTGCATTTGCTGTTGTCCACCCCAAATTTGAAAAGCGAGAACCTGGCGGGTATTTTCATAAGAACCGCCACCGGGCACAGATATTTGCAAAAAGCGCGGTTATCCCTGAGAAAATATGCCAGGGTGATTCCCGCGGCATAATAAAGGATATTACCGGCGGTAAACCAGTATATGGAGGCCATTGAACCTATCTTCAGGTTAAATCTGAAAATATAGAGCAGCGCCGCAACCAGAGCGGACGCGGCAAAAAAATGAATGTATCTGTATTTCCCCGCTCCCTTAACCCTTCCGTCCGGGCGCTTCCATGGAAAAAAATCAAGGACCATCGCGGTCCAGCATGCGTACCCGCAAAACCCCCTGCTAAAAACCAGCGGGCCAAAAAGTTTCGCTATGGCATAATGGACAAATGCGCCGGTAAAAAATCCGGTCAGCACCTGGAAGAGGAGCCCCGAGTTTTTGTCAAATGTTGTTTATGGGCCAAAGCAACGCATCCTCCTGACATCA